>JANNGS010000042.1:0-126272 GCA_031403995.1 Thermoanaerobaculia bacterium | reverse complement strand
GGTCTGCGAATCCGAGCGTGTGCGGGTCGATCACCCGGAGGAACCCGCGCGGCCCGCCGCGATGCTGCATGTATGGCCAGCCGTCGCTTGAGACGGTCGCGAGATAAAAGCTGTCTCTCGCCTCGATGAACTCCTTCTCGTCGACGCCCAGCGGCGCGGGCTCCGAGGACGAAGGCGGCGACAGCGACTTCCCGTAGTACTGCTGCTGAGCGGCGACCACGTCGGGCGTGAGGTAGGTTTCGTAGAATCGCTCGCTCATGAGAGCTCCAGTGGAATGGTTGGATCGCGCGGCGACTGAGCCGTCGATCGTCTGTCCCTGATAACAAGATCGCATTCCCCGGGGAGCGCTCCGTGCCGAAGCGCAGCCACGGAAGAAATCGAACTTCGCCGGCTGGAAGCCGGCGATACAGCCGCCTGGTAGGCGGCGCTCCAAGTCGCTCGGCACGCGATCCGGAGCGCCGGCATCCTTGCCGGCTGGTCCGCCAGCATCCCTGCTGGCGGATGGCAATGACGCCGCTACGCTACCCCTCTCGTCGAATCAACCTGCCTAACACCTCGCGGTTCGCGTCGAGCAGCTCGCCGACGCGCGCGTGGTTCACGTCCGCGACGATGATCTGGCCGACCTCGGTGTTCACCGTCGAGTAGATGCCGTGCGACTTCATCTTCGCCGCCTGGTATTGGTTGTCTTCGGTCGGCGAGACGTAGTGCACCGAATCGGCCTTGTAGCGGTGCACCAGGAAGAGATGGATGAGAGTCATCAGGCGCTTCTGGCGCAGCTTCCCGTCGAAGGTGTTCTGGTCTCGCACCGAGAGAATGGCCCGGCCGCGGCGATCGTGGATCGGCGCGAAGACGACGTTGGCCTCTTTCTCTCCTCCCTTGCCGACGATCGCGAGCTCGAGGAGCTCCGACCCCGCGCGGTGAGGCTTGAGCTCGACGGCGAGAGCGAGATCCAGCTTGTAGTAAGTGCTCCACAGCCCGAGCCACTCTTCGAGGAGCTTCTTCGGCACCTCGGTCTGGATGAGGTGCTGATGCTGGGTCGATCCCTTGCCCATCGCCTTGGTGGTCGCCGTGCGCCCCGACGAGGCGAGCAGGGCGGCGTCGGAGCGCGGGCCGCCGACCAGCGTCTGCGGCGTCCTGTAGGGCGACTCGACGAGCCGGATCTTGCGCTGCAGGCGCGCCAAAGCGAGCATACCGTCCTGCTTCAGGGCGGTGGCGAACTCCTCGCCGGCGACGCCGTCGACCTGATGGCCGCCGTAGGTGATGAAGTTGAACACGAAACCCATCTTGCCGAGCTCTTCCGGAAAGCGGCGCATCTCGTCGTCGCCCATGCCGGTCGAGTCCCAGTTGAAGGAGGGCGAGAGGTTGTAGGCCAGCATCGCCTCGGGGAACTCGACGTGGACCGCCTCGGCGAACTCGCGCGCGTCGACGAGGTCGGCGGTCTTGGTCTCCATCCAGAGAATGTCGGCGAACGGCGCCGCCGCGAGCGATTTGGCGATCGCGTAGTCGACGCCACCGCGGACCTGGTAATAGCCCTCAGGGGTCTTGGCGTGCTCGCAGTCCCAGCCGATCTCGACGCCCAGCGCCTTCGCTTTCTCGCGGGCCGAGAAGAACGAAGCCCGGCGGGCGAACTTCCGCCACTGCTCGGCGCTCATCTCGAGCGTCTCGCCCTCGCCGGCGCGGAACTCGAGGACCTCGGCCACCGCTTCGCCGTAGGTCTCCAGGCCCGCCTCGGTCTCCCAGAGCTCCACCAGACGCGACTCGGCGGCGTCGAAGATGGCGTCGACCTTCGCCGCGCCACCCTTGGCATAGGCCGCGCCGCCCTCCTCGGCCATCTTCCCCAATCCGGTGCGATCGAGCCAGAGGTCGGCGGCCGCGTACTCCTCGACGGAGACCTTATAGAGGCGGTGACCGTTGAGCTCACCCACTCCCCGGTCGTGGAAGCGCTTCATCAAGGCGAGGAAGCAGAGCTTGTAGGCCGGCACCTCCCGGTTGGTCGCGCCGAGGATGAACGGCTGGTCGCGCTCGTCGCTTCTGCCATCGAGGAGGGTCGCCGCCTCGGCGTCGGTGCGGGCGACGATGATGCCCTCGACCCCCATGACATCGAGTTGGAAGCGCGCCGCGTTCAGGCGCTTGATCTGCTCGTCGGAGGGCACCAGGACCTTGCCGCCCTGGTGGCCGCATTTCTTGGTTCCCGGCCGCTGGTCCTCGATGTGGTACCCGGGCACGCCCGCCTCGACGAAGCGCCGGACGAGGTTGCGCACGTGCGGATCACCGCCGTGCCCGGTGTCGGCGTCGGCGATGATGAACGGCCGGAAGTCGTGGAGTGGCGTCGCCGCGCGCTGCGCCTCGCCGAGGCGCGAACGCAGGAAGTGTTGGTTGCGATCTGCGGTGAGCAGCGCCCGCACCAGGGTCGCGGCCTCGTCCGGCACCTGCGACAGCGGGTAGCTCGCGAGATCGGAGCCCGGGTCCTCGGTCACCGAGCCCTTCGCCGAGGTCGCCCAGCCACCGAGGTAGATCCCCTCGATCCCCAGCCGCCGCATGGTCACCGCCTGGCCGGGCGAGTAGGGCCCGAAAGTCGTGATGCTCTTCCTTTCGGCGAAGAGCTCGCGCAGCCGGGCGTGGAAGGCGGTGGCTGCCTCCCGCGCCACCGTGTAGTCGACGGCGATTCCGCCGCGCTGCGCGGCCACCTGGCGCGCCGAATAGAGGCGCAGGACGCGCGCGAAACGCGGGCTGTCGAACCATTGCTGCAGAGCTTCCACCTGCTGATCGAAGGTCGTCATGGTGGTCATGAGGAGTTCCTGTTCTCGGTCGAGTCTGCCGGATGACGGTTGAAGTCGAGGTTGCCGGTGAGGCGGGTGCCGTCCTGCTCGAAGAGCTCGAGAAACTGCGCGATGCGCTGGCGCGCGACACCGAGGTCGAGCTCGTCGAGATTCAGGTTCAGAAGGTCGATGTACCAGGGGGCCTTGGCCTTCGCCGCGATGTAGGCCTTGACGATGGCGCGCGCGATCGGCAGCGTCGTCGTCTTCGAGTCGTCGTGCACGTCCCGGCCGCGGGCGGCGAGGAGCTTGTCGTATTCCTCTTCGAGCAGGCGCTCGAAGAGCCCGGCCGAGAAGGCGTCGCCGGCACGGACGCCGGTCGCCGCGTCGTCTTCGGTGAGCCGCGCCTGCTTGTGCAGCCACTCCCAGAGGATGCTCAAGCGGATCTCGCCGGTCGCCATGTCCTCCATCAGGTACAGCACATTGTCGTCGCCGAAGAAATCCGCCGGTTTGAGCGCCGCCGCCTGAAATCCCTGGCCGAAGGCGTTGCCGTACTGCAGACCGACGGAGAGCAGATCGCGCGCGCCGCGCACGGTGCGCGGCGCCGGCTCTAGCTCGACGAGCTTCGCGGCATCGGCATCGCTGTAGCCGAGGCGCGGAAACTCCCGTCCGAGCTGATTGTCGGCGCCGGCGCGCTGCCATATCGGCCGCACGATGTGCACCATCTTCCAGTGCGCCACCCACTTCCCGCTCGCGCCTTCGCGCTGCTCACGTTCGGCGCCGGCGACCGCGCGCCGCATCCCGGCCGCGACGCCCTCCTTCGAGCCGACGGGAATGTTCGGCTCCATGCCGCCCTGCCAGAGGGCCGAGCGGCCTGCGAGGTCGGGGGTGTTGACCGCCCGCCGTACGCGGTCCTCGTAGTGGCGCATGTAGCCGTAGCTCATCGTGATCGCGTCGATGTTCGGATTGACGAACTCCGGATCCCAGGCGAGCGCGTCCGAGACGCTGTTGATGTAATCCCAGCGCCCGGTGTTGAAGCCGACGAAATGAACGCCGAGCGCGGCGCGGATCTCCATCAGCTGAAAGGCCGCCTCGAGCTGTTCGACGAGGACGTAGACCAGAATCGTGCCGGCAGCCAGGCCGAGATGCTCTTCGAGCGCCAGGAGGATCCTGTTCCACAGTGCCGCTTCGCCCGCGGTCTGAATCTTCGGCAGATAGAGCACCACCGACGAGCCGCCGGCGCGCAGCCGCTGCTGGTTGTTGACGACGTAGAGCACGAGGTCGACGATCGAGGCCGAGAAGCCGGTGCCGTCGCTCTCGCGCACATGGCGATCGTCGAGGTGCAGACCGCGGGCGCGGAAGATCTTCGTGGTGAAGCCGAGTTGGGCGCGTCCGTCGGAGACGATCTCCCGGCCGAAGAAACCGCGCGCCCAGACGTTCATCTCGCCGGCGACCTCGCGGGCGACCTCCAGGAAGAGCGGGTCGGCGGCTATCGCGAGCTTCAGATTGCGCTGGTTGTCGAGCGCCATCGTCGCCACCTGCCCGAGGGCATCCTCGCCGTCGAACATCCAGCCGTCGGCGCCGGACAGCAGGGCATAGGCGACGTTGCGCAGGGCGCTCGCCGTGCCCTCCCGCCCACGCCCGGAGACTCCCGGCCGGGTGGCCGGCCCGGTCCCCTGGATCCACTGGCGCGCGAGGTCGGGAGGGATCGCAGGACCGGTGAATTTCCCGTCGCGGGCATCCTGGACGCGGATTCCGCTCCCCGGAATCTCGCTGTCAGGATCGAGGAAGTCGATCCTGCGGTGCTCCTGCGCCCGTTTCCGGCGGCGATCGATCCTTTCCGCCATGCGGCGGAGGCGCTCCCGGTTGAGCGGCGCCAGAGCTTCGCAGGCGGCAACCGCCTCCGCTGTCCAGACGTCGGGATATTCACGCCGGACCGGATCCCGCCATTCGAGCCTCGACGTCGAAGCCATCCACCCTCCCTTCGCAGGAATTCTCCCACTATTTTGCCGCAGTGCGGCACCCCCTGATCAGGTGGGACCGATCGGCCGCGCCGGGCGCGGAACCGCGAGGGCGACGAGGTGCGCCGCGCTGGTCAGAGTCGCGACCAGCAGGAGCAGGGCGCCGGCCTGGATGAGCGCGCTGCGGGCGAGGAAAGCCCCCGCGGCGAGCACCGGCACGCCGAGGCCCCAGCCGGCGAGGATCGTTCGCAGGTAAGGCAGCGAGGTCCGAAAGTCGAGCGGCGGCGACGGCGATGGCGCTGGCTGCCGCGACCTCTGCGCCGGGCTCCCGCCGCCCTGGCGGCGGATCCAGGCATAGGCCGGCGCCAGGAGGCCGGTCACGCCGAAGACCATCTGCGCCAGAAAGCCGAGCAGGGCGACAATGCCGTAGGGCACGATCGCGCGGCGCAGCGCCAGGTCCTCGGGACGGCAGGCGATCGCAACCCCGAGGACGGTGGCGAGCGCCAGCGCCGCAAGCGCCAGTCCTGCATGCACGGGCGTCGGGTCGAAGCCGCTCCGGAAGGCCGCCGGGCGCACGCGCCGCCGGGCCATCGCTGCGCCATGGCCGAGAAATCCGGTGACTGCGAGGGCCGCCAAGAGGGAAAATAGAGGTACCCCGGCCGGGAAGAACAGGAGCGCCGCACCCAGTCCAAGCGCTCCGCTACCGTGCAGGGCCGCGATCCAGAGCAAGTCGCGACCCGGCCCGGGCCGCGCCGCGAAGAGCATCGGAAGCATCCGCGAGCCGAAGCCGAAGAGCGTGCCGGTGAGCCAGCCGAAGGCCGCGAGATGGGCGTGCGCGGCGATCACCGCCGAGCGCTCGAGTCCACCCGGCAGGCCGTAGATCCGCGCCCAGGCAAAGAAGAGACCCACGGCACCGGCGAGCAGGAAGAAGCCGGCGGCGCTGCCGATCAGGACCCGCGTCCCCAGGGGGACACGGCAGGCCGGGAGGCCGAGCGTGAGCCGCCCGACGACCCAGACGCCGCCGAGGAAGGCGGCGGTTCCGCCGCCCACGGCGTTCCAGGGGCTGGCGGCGGCGAGTCCGTGCGCCATCGCCATCGTCCCGAAGGCGTGCAGGACGAAGGCGAGCAGGTCGAGCCGGCGCTCGGCGATCGGCAGGCGCAGGACGGAGGGAGCGAAGGCGTAGATCGCGCCGTAAACCGCCGAGGCGAGGAATCCGAGCGTCAACAGGTGGAGGTAGCCGACGAACCGCGGTGAGCTCGGGAAGGTCGTGAGGTCGTCCGGGGAGACCAGGGCGCGCCAGAGCGCCACGCAGAGCGCGGCATGGGCGAAGGCGGCATAGAGCGCAGGGAGAGTCCGGCCGGGCCGGGCCGCGAAAGGAGCGACGGGTTCTCCACAGCGGTCAGGAGAGGGCAACGAGCTCGAGCGCCGCCAGGTCGAGAATCTGGAATCCGTCGCGTTCGGTGCGCACCAGGCCCTCCTTGCCCCAGCGGCTCATCACCCGAATGGCGGTCTCGATGGTCGTCGCGCAGAGATCGGCCAGCTCCTGGCGCGTCAGCCGCACCGGAACGAAGACACCTTCCGCCTTTCGGACGCCCTGCTCGTCGGCGAGTTTGCAGAGGAGCCGCGCCATGCGTGCCTCGACCCGCCCGCCGGAGAGCTCCGCCATGCGCTTGGTCAGCTCGACGAGGCGCAGCGTCAAACCGGAAAGCAGACCGCGCACCAGCGACGGATGGGCCTCCAGCAGGGAGAAGAAGGCGTCACGGCGGGTCACCAGGCAGACCGAGTCGACCGTCGCCGTCGCCGTCGCCGGATAGGCGAAACCCTCGAACGCAGCGACCGCGCCGATCGGATCGCCGGGCCCGGGCATATCGAGAATCACCTCGCGCCCGGCAGGGGTCAGCTTCGCCACCTTGACCCTTCCTTCGACGACCAGGTGGACAGAACGCGCCAGGTCGCCCTCGCGAAAGATCACGCTCGCGCGGGGAAAGCTCTCGAGCGTCGAAACGGTGGCGAGCTTGGCACGATCCTCGGCGTGCAGACGGCGGTACAACGCCAGCGCGGCAATGGCCTGCTCGACCTGGGGATTCATGGAGCACATCGTAACCGAACATTGGCGCGCAGCGCTGCCGGGGTCGAGGTATGACCTTCGTCATGCCTCCCCCGGCCCGCACTTGGTACTTTGCTGCCGGACAGCAGGAACGAATCCCGCACGGCTCCCGAGAAGGCGGAAAGGATTTCTCCCATGAGCGCATTCGATCTATCCACCCCGGTCGGCGAGATCGTCGCCCGGTATCCGGGCACCAGCCGCATCTTCGATCGCGCCGGTGTCGATTTCTGCTGCGGCGGAAAACGTTCGCTCGCCGAGGCCTGCCAGGCGAAAGGCCTTCCCGCCGACCACCTGCTGGCGGAGCTCGAGCAGGAGTTGGCGGCGGTCGCCGACGAGCCGGATACCTCGCTGGCGGGGGCGCCGCTCGCCGCGCTCACCCGGTACATCGTCGAGCGCTTCCACGTGCCGCTGGGGGAGGAGTTGCCGCGGCTTGGACGCATGGCGGAACGGGTTCTCGAGGCGCACGCCGGAGCGCATCCGAAAGTCGTGCCGGAGCTCGTATGCCTCTTTCGGCGCTTCCGCGCCGAGCTCGAGGAGCACATGGCGAAGGAGGAGTCGGTTCTCTTTCCCGCGATCGAGGCCCTCGAAACTGCATGCGCCGCAACCGGCGCGCGAATTTCGTCGATCGCCGCTCTGATCGCGGCCCTGGAGGGGGAGCACGACGGGGCCGGCGCGGCGCTGACACATCTGCGCGAGCTGACCGGAGGTTTCACCCCACCGGCCGGCGCCTGCAACACCTTCCGGGCGCTCTACGACGGGCTGGCCCACCTCGAGACCGAGATGCATCTGCACGTCCATCTCGAAAACAGCGTCCTCTTCCCACGCGCCCAGGCGCGGGAGCGGGAGCTCGCTGGCGACTGCACAAGAGTCTGAGCAGTACTCCGCGGTCCAGGGCCGCGGGCGGGGGATGGGTGACGCGGGCGGCCCGTCGCGCTATCGTTGCGCGCAAGCCGCAACAGTTTCACCGACATCCAGCAAGATCCGGTTTTCCATGTTTCCCGTCCGCCTGACGGACCGCCCGCCGGTCCCTGGAGCCCCGAGATGAGACTGTCCGTCCGCGCCGCCTTTCACCTCTGCACCGCATCGCTCGCCGCCTCCGGCATGATCCTCGGCGCAACTCCCGCAGCCGCTCAGATCGTCATCAACGAGATCGACTACGACCAGGTGGGCGCCGACAGCGCCGAGTTTCTCGAGCTCAAGAACGTCAGCGGCGCGGTCGTCAACCTCGACAACTACTCCGTGGAATTCGTCAACGGCAACGCTGGCGGGGCGGTTCTCTACGACACCATCGACCTGCCGAACGTCAATCTGGCCGCCGGGGACTACTACGTCATCTGCGCCAACGCCGCGACCGTCGTGAACTGCGACCTCGACGACGCCCCGAACACCGATTTCATCCAGAACGGCAGCCCTGACGCGCTGGGACTGCGGCTCTCCGGTGTCCTCGTCGACGCGGTCTCCTACGAAGGCAATAGCGGCGCCCCCTACACCGAGACCACCGGGACCGCTGCAGCCGACTCGAACGCCGTCGCTTTCATCGGCCTCTCCCGGTTCCCCGATGGCACCGATTCCAACAACAACTCGGTCGACCTGTCCCTCCGCTGCATCACCCCTGGCGAGACCAACGCCTCGGCCTCCACCGGGTGCACGGCTCCGACCGCGCCGCTCAACCTCTCGATCAACGACGTCTCCCTGAGCGAAGGCAACGCCGGGACGACGAGCTTCATCTTCACCGTGAGCCTCGCTGCGCCGGCACCGGCCGGCGGCGTCACCTTCGACATCGCGACAGCCGACGGCAGCGCCGAGGACGACAACCCGCCTGCCGAGGACAACGACTACGTGGCGCAGAGCTTGACCGGCCAGACCATCCTCGCCACCGCCTCGACCTACACCTTCACCGTAGTCGTCAACGGCGACTCCGTGTCGGAGCCGGACGAAGCCTTCTTCGTCAACGTCACCAACGTCCTCCCCCTCACCGTCACCGTCACCGACAGCCAGGGCCTGGGCACCATCCTCAACGATGACGTCGCGCTCTCTTTCATTCACGACGTTCAGGGCAGCGGCGCCGCGACGCCGATTCCGGGCGCAACGGTTGCGGTCGAGGGCGTGGTCATCGGCGACTACCAGGGGGCGGCCCAGACGCGGGGCTTCTTCCTGCAGGAGGAGGACGCCGACCACGACGCGAATCCCGCCACCTCCGAGGGCATCTTCGTCTTCTGCAACACCTGCCCGACGGCGGTCGCCGAGGGCCAGCGGGTGCGCGTCACAGGAACAGTCTCCGAGTTCTTCGGCGCGACCGAGATCACCGCCAGCACGGCCGGTTCGGTCGTCGTCACCGAAGCCGGCAACCACCTCGCCGAAGTGACCCCGGCGGCGATCGATCTGCCGGTCGCTGGCGTGATCGACGACTTCTACGAGCCGCACGAGGGGATGCGGGTCACCTTCGTCGACACGCTCACGGTTTCCGAGTACTTCGAGCTCGCGCGCTTCGGCCAGATCGAGCTCTTCGAGGGTGGGCGGCCGCGCCAGTTCACCGAGACCGCGCCGCCTAGCGTCGCCGGCTACAACGCCCACCTCGACACGCTGTCGCGCAGCCGCGTCATCCTCGACGACGACGACAACAGCCAGAACGTCTCGCTCCTCGATCCTGACGGCAGCCAGTTCATCTTCCACCCGCGGGCCAACGGCGGCTTCTCGGTCGGCACGCAGGGTATCGACTTCTTCCGCGGCGGCGACCTGGTCAACGGCCTGACCGGCGTCCTCGACTGGTCGTTCGCCGGCGTCACCGGCACCGACGCCTGGCGGATCCGCCCGACGGCGGCGAACCCGCCGACCTTCACCGTCGCCAACCCGCGGCCGGTGACCCCGCCGGCGGTGGGCGGCGCCATCCGCGCCGTCGGCATGAACCTGCTCAACTACTTCACCACTATCGACACGACCGCGGGCGGCGCCGGCCCGTGCGGGCCCGGCGGCACGCTGGACTGCCGCGGCGCCGACAGTGTTGCCGAGCTCAACCGCCAGCGCGAGCGCGCCGCGATCGTCATCTGCACCCTGAATGCCGACGTCTACGGTTTCGGCGAGCTCGAGAACACGACGCCCTCCGACACCATCACCGACCTCCTCGGAGCGGTGAATGCCCGCTGCGGCGGCGCGAATCCGTACGCCTTCGTCAATACCGGCGGCACCCTCGGCACCGACGCCATCCGCGTCGCGCTGATCTACCGCACCGGCATCCTGTCGCCCGTCGGCGCGCCGCTCTCCGACCTCGACCCGATCCATAGCCGCCCGCCGACCGCCCAGACCTTCGACGTGGTGGATGCCGCGAACCCGGCTTTCGGCCAGCGCTTCACGGTGATCCCCAACCACCTGAAGTCGAAAGGCTCCAGCGCCGGCCTGCCCGGCGACGACGATGCCGGGGACGGGGCGGGGGCTTCCAACACCACGCGGACCTTGCAGGCCACACGCCTCCTTGCCTGGATCTCCAGCACCGTGCTGCCGGCGGCGGCAGATCTCGACGTCCTCCTGCTGGGGGATTTCAACTCGTACGCCCAGGAGACCCCGATCACCACGCTCACCGGCGAAGGCTTCACCGATCTCGAGACCGCGCTCCTCGGCGCTGCGGCTTACTCCTACCTCTTCGATGGCCAGCTCGGCCATCTCGACTACGCACTGTCGAGCGCCAGCCTGACGCCGCAGGTCACCGGCGTCGGCGTCTGGCACATCAACGCCGACGAAGCCGACCTCCTCGACTACAACGACGAGATCCGGGACGTCGGCGAAGCGGCGTTCGAGGAGAAGCCCGACGGCTCCGCCCTGGTCCCGCCGCGCGTCCTCTTCCAGCCGGCGACGCCCTATCGCGCCTCGGACCACGACCCGGTAGTCGTCGGAATCTTCCCGATCGCCGACCTCGCGGTGACCAAGACCGACTCCCCCGACCCGGTCACTGCAGGCAGCAACCTGACCTACACCGTTACGGTCACCAACAATGGCCCCGACGCCGCGGCGACGGCCTCCTGGAGCGACACGCTGGCGGCCGGCACGACCTTCGTCTCCCTGCCGGCAGTGGCGGGCTGGTCGTGCACGACCCCGCCGGTCGGCTCCGGCGGTACGGTCTCGTGCTCGAACCCCTCGTTCGCCGTCGGCAGCGCATTCTTCACGCTGACCGTCGCTGTCGCGCCGTCGGTGACGGCGGGCACCGTGCTCTCGAACACCGCGACGGCCATCTCGACGAACGGCGACCCCGATCCGACGAACAACAGCGGCACCGCGACGACCACGGTCGCGGCCGCCGCCGATCTCGCAGTGACCAAGGTCGACACGCCCGACCCGGTGACGGCGGGCGGAAACATCGTCTACACCATCACCTCTACCAACGGCGGGCCGAGCAACGCGGCGAGTGCGACGCTTTCCGACATCCTGCCGGCGGGCACCACCTTCGTCTCGCTCGTCACCCCTGCCGGCTGGTCCTGCACCTTCCCGCCGGTCGGCTCCGGCGGCACGGTCGCGTGCTCGAACGGCGCTTTCGCCGTCGGCAGCTCGGTCTTCACCTTGACGGTCCAGGTCGCTCCGGCGACGCCTGCCGGAACGGTGATCTCGAACACGGCGACGGCGGGCTCGGCGACGAGCGATCCGAATCCCGGCGACGAGAGCGCCACGGCGACCACCACGGTCGCGGCCGCCGCCGATCTCGCAGTGACCAAGGTCGACACCCCCGACCCGGTGACGGCGGGCGGAAACATCACCTACACCATCACCGCGACGAACGCCGGGCCGAGCAACGCGGCGACGGCGACGCTTTCCGACACCCTGCCGGCGGGCACGACCTTCGTTGCGCTCGCTTCGCCCGCCGGCTGGTCGTGCACCACCCCGCCGGTCGGAGCAGGAGGCACGGTCGCCTGTTCCAATGCGTCATTCGCGATCGGTAGCGCTCTTTTCACTCTCACTGCCCAGATCGATCCGTCGGTCACCGCGGGCACAGTGATCTCCAACACGGCGACGGCGAGCTCGGCGACGAGCGATCCGAATCCCGGCGACGAGAGCGCCACGGCGACCACCACGGTCGCGGCCGCCGCCGATCTCGCGGTGACCAAGGTCGACACCCCTGACCCGGTGACGGCGGGCGGAAACATCACCTACACCATCACCGCGACGAACGCCGGGCCGAGCAACGCGGCGACGGCGACGCTTTCCGACACCCTGCCGGCGGGCACGACCTTCGTCTCGCTCGTCACCCCCGCCGGCTGGTTCTGTAACTTCCCGCCGGTCGGCTCCGGCGGCACGGTCTCGTGCTCGAACCCCTCGTTCGCCGTCAGCAGCTCGGTTTTCACTTTGACGGTCCAGGTCGCTCCGGCGACGCCCGCCGGGACGGTGATCTCGAATACGGCGACGGCGAGCTCGGCGACGAGCGATCCGAATCCCGGCGACGAGAGCGCCACGGCGACCACCACGGTCGCCGCTTCAGCCGATCTCGCGGTGACCAAGGTCGACACCCCCGACCCGGTGAACGCAGGCAGCAGTCTCACCTACGCGATCACGGTCGCGAACGCCGGGCCGAGCAGCGCCGCGACAACGACGCTCACCGACACCCTGCCGGCGGGGACGACGTTCGGTTCGCTCACTTCGCCCGCTGGGTGGATCTGCACCACGCCGGCGGTCGGGGCGGGCGGTACGGTCTCCTGCTCGAACGCCGCCTTCGCGCCGGGCAGCGCGCTCCTCACCCTCATCGTGCAGGTCGCACCCACAGTCGCCGGCGGCACGGTCCTCACCAACACCGCGACCGCGGCCTCCGCCACCGCCGATCCCGCCCCCGGCAACGAGAGCGGCAGCGCGACGACGACCGTGCTCTCGGCCTCCGGACTCTCGGCGACGAAGTCGGTCGTGACCTCGGGCAATCCGGGCTCGGCCGTTACCTATACCGTCGTGATCACGAATGCGGGTCCGGGCGTCCAGGGCGACAACCCGGGCGACGAGTTCACCGACACGCTGCCGGCCGAACTCGAGCTCGTCGGCGCCTCGGCGACCTCCGGCACAGTCGGGGTCGATACGATCGCCGGCATCGTGACGTGGAACGGCTCCCTCCCCGCCGGTGGCTCGGTGACGATCGTCATCGATGCCACGCTCGAGGCCGGACCCGTCCCCGGGACGACGATCGCCAACCAGGGCGCGATCGCCTTCGACGCCGACGGCAACGGCACCAACGAGTCGAACGCAGTGACCGACGACCCCGCGGCCGGCGGGCCGGACGACCCGACGACGTTCGTCGTCGCCAGTCCGACTTCGATCGTCGAGATTCCGGCGCTGGACCGGTTCGGTTTCCTAGCCATGGGCCTGATCCTCTCCGCTTTGGCCCTGTCGCTCCTGCGGCGAGCCCGCTCCGCACCTCCATCGCGGCGCTGAACCGCCGGCTACAGATCCGGCCGGCGCCGGAGGCCCCACCCGGGCGGGGGTTGGGCCTCCCCGGCTCAGGGACTATGCTCGCGACGATGGAGGTTCGGACATGAGCTCGTTCCGCAGGGCATCGTTCCCGCTGGGCCTCGCCCTGGTGCTCGCCTCCGGCGGTGCGCCGGCCGCACTGGCGGCGGACTCGCCGGTCGTCTTCGCGCTCGACTCGAGCCGCTCGCTCTCCGCCGCGCAGAGCCGCGCTACTGCCGACCTCGCGAAGGAGCTCCTGGCGGGACTTCCCGCGGCGGCGACACCCGGAATCCTGGTCTTCGACGACGAGGTGCGCTGGCTCGCCCGCCCGGGAGCGACCGGTGCGACCGTAGGCAGCGGCGCCAGCGGAGGCGCCGCGGCGCTCGACGCGATGACGCCGACCGGCCGATTCACGGTGCTCAACGACGGCCTGATCGAAGGCGTGCGGGCGCTGGACAAGGGTGGCGTGCTCGTCCTGCTCTCCGACGGGCGCGACGAAAACTCGGCCACGACCCTGGAAGATGCGGCGCGGCTGGCCAGCGATCGCGGGGTGCGGCTGGTGACCGTCGCCTCCGGAAGGGCCGACGAACGGACGCTCCGCCGGTTGGCGCTGCTCACTGGCGGCCTGTACGCTGGACCGGTCGGGACGCTCGACGACGCAGCACTCCTGCAGGGCATCGAGGCGCTGCGCCGCGAGGTCGAGGCCGAACGGGCGGCGCGGGCGCCCGCCGTGCCGGCGCAGGAACCGGCAGGGCCGTCATCCGCAATCTCCACGGAAACAGACGAAACCGCTCTGCCGGGATCGTCGGTCGAGCTTGCGTCGCCGGCCTCGGGCTGGCCTTCCGCGCGCTGGCTCCTGCCGGTCGGCGCCGCGGTAGCGGCGTTCGGAATCGTCCTCGGATTCCTGCTGGCGCGGCGCCGCACCGCTTCCCCGGCGCAGGAGTCGCGGGAGCTCGAGCGCGGCACCCAGCCGGGAGTGCATTGGCCCGACGCGGCTCCTGCGGCAGCCGTGAGCCCTGTCGCTGCCGCCCCGTCGGCCGCCTCGCCCTTTCCCGCCCCGCAGCCGATCGACGAGGTCCAGATCGCCCGCGTCCGCCTGCGCCCGTCGGTCCGCCCACTGGGCCTGATGGAGGTTTCGCTCGACGAGACCGCCGAGTTTCAGCGCTTGCCGTTCGCGGAGTCGATCGAGCGCACTCTGGTGCTGACTGCGGAGGTCGTGCTGACCGTCAGGGAACCGGGCCGGGAGCCGCGCTCTTTCCGCCTGCCCCCCGACCGCGCCGTCGATATCGGGCGCGATGCGACGCTCAACACGCTCGCCTTCCAGGATCCGACGATGTCGACCCAGCACCTGCGCGTGGTGCTCGACGACGAAGAGGTCTATCTCGTCGACCTCGGCTCGACCAACGGCGTGCTGGTCGGCGAGCGTCGAATCGACGCCGTCCATCTCCACCCCGGAGACCGCTTCCGTGCCGGCATGATCGAGTTCGAGATCGGCCTGCACCACGCCAGCATGGGACGCATCGAAGGGACCTGAACGCCGGCGAGTCGCTGGCGCGAGCCGGTTCTGAGAAGCGCCGGGCCGGCGGCGCGGTCAGTCGTGGGCCAGGCGCGAACCTGCGGGCGCGCGCGGCGAGCGCGCCTTCGCAGCCCGCGCGGCGACACCCTGCTGAATCTCGGAGAGATCGAGCAGGAAGCCGAACGTCCGCGCCTTGGTGCGCAGGACTTCGGTGAGCGCAGCGAAATCGGTCACCAGCTCGACCTTCTCGCCGACGAAGACGTAGCGGGCCTTGTCGAGCCCCGCGGCGATCTCGCCGAGGCGCTTGACGACGTGGCGCAGCGTCTGCAGCGAGACGTGCTGCTCGCGCAGCTCACGGGCGATGCGCAGGCGGAGGATGTCGGAGTAAGAGTAGAGTCGCCCGCGGCCGCGACCGCGGCCCGCCGACTGCGCGATCGAGGGCTTGAGGAACTTCGAGCGATCCCAGTAGTCGACGGTGAAGAACGGCACGCCGCTGATGCGCGCCGCCTCGCGCGAAGTGAATCCGTGCGCGGCCCTCGCTGTCGATTTCGTCGCAGGCATCGTGCGTCCGGGCTCTCCCGCCAGCAGTTGAATGACGGAATCATAGCCGGAAGAGCATCCAGGGGAGATCCCCGGCAGGAAACTGTCTACTGGATGTAGCCCAGCGAGCGCAACCCCTCTTCAGTCTCGGCATCGAGGTCCGACGAGCCAGGGCAGGAGGCTCGCGTACAGAGCTCGCGCCATCCGCGGAATCGACGTCCGGTCGGCGAATCGCGGCGATGGAAACTCGGCCGCCCCCCCTTCTCCGGCAGCGATCGCCGCCTCCTCTCTGCGGCCGATCCGGATATGCGATAGTCCCGGGACCGTGAGCCGCTCGACGCCCGTTCCCGCCGCGCGCACGAATCGCACGACTCGGCCGCGAAGCTCCGCCGCGCGGTTCTGCGCAGGCGCATTCCTCCTCATGTCGACGCCGGCCGCCATCGCAAGTCCGCCATCCTCCGCCGGCGGGAGCGTGGAAACCGCCGCCATCGATGCCTACGTCGAGGCGGAGATGCTCGCCGACCGGGTGCCCGGCGTCGCGATCGCCGTCGTGCGCGGTGGCGAGACCGTCTATCTGCGCGGCTACGGCGACGACGGCAGGGGCCGGCCGGTCAGCCCACAGACCGGATTCATCCTCGGCTCGATGAGCAAGGCGTTCACCGCCCTCGCGGTGATGCAACTGGTGGAACAGGGCAAGCTCGCGCTCGACGCCCCGGTGCAGAACTATCTGCCCTGGTTCAGGGTCGCCGATCCCGAGGCGTCGAAACGGATCACCGTGCGGCACCTGCTCCACCACACGAGCGGGCTGCCGACTGGCGCCCCACGCGCGCGCACCGATCCGGCGACCCTCGAGGACCTCATTCACGCTCTCGAATCGGTCGAGCTCGCCCATGCCCCCGGCGAGGTGCATGAGTATTCGAGTCCGAACTACCTCGTGCTCGGTGCGCTCGTCGAGCAGGCGAGCGGCAACTCCTTCGCCGAGCAGGTGCAGAAGGGGATCTTTGCTCCGCTCGGCATGCGGTCCAGCTTGACTTCGCCATCGACAGCCGGGGAGACCCCGATGGCGCGCGGGCATCGTTACTGGTTCGGCTTCCCGCGCCCGGTCGACCTCGCCCACGAAGCGGATCGCCTGCCGACCGCGGCGCTCATCAGCAGCGCCGAGGATCTCGGACGCTTCCTCGCGGCGCTTCTCGGCGGCGAACCCGGCGCTGCCGCGATCCTGTCTCCTTCCGGACGGGCCGAGATGCTGCGGCCGGCTGCGCCGAGCGCGGGTTTCTCCTATGCGATGGGCTGGCGCGTCGGCGACGTGCGCGGCGTGCCGGCCATCCACCACGGCGGCATCGTGCCCCACTTCCGCGGCAAGATGGTGATGGTTCCAGAGGGGCGCTGGGGGGTGGCCGTGCTCACCAACGCCTCCAGCGTGCTGCCGTTGTCGCCCACCAGCCACCGCATGGCCGACAACATCGCCGCCATGCTGGCGGGGAAGAAACTGCCCGATGCCGGGTCCCGCTTCCAGAAGGTGCAGGCCTACCTCGCCATCGCCATCGCCCTGATCAGCCTTCACCAGCTCTGGGGAGCCTCCAGGCTCGCCCGCTGGCGGGCAGCTCTGGCGGGCAGGGCGCGGCGGTCGGTCGGGTGGGACGTCGGTACCGAGTTGGGTCTCCCGATCCTGGTCCTCGTCTTCGTGCCGCGCTGGATAGGCCTGCCGTTCGGGGAGCTCCTGCGTTCCGCCCCGGACATCGGCTATTGGCTTCTGGCCAGCGCAGCACTCGGACTCGGCGTCGGGTTGTACAAGCTCCTCGCCGTTGCCCGCCAGACCGGGCCGGCTGCCGCCGCCCCCTGAGGGTCGGCGGCGCGGGCGCAGGCGTCGCGAGCGGCGCCTGCCCGCTTCGACGGACCCGCGGTCAGGCGGCGCTGCGCTGGGCGTTGTCGAGCGGGATCTTGACCAGCACCCAGACGATCGCGCCGAGCGCCACGAGGGACGCCCAGGCGCCGGCCGGCCCGCTGACCCAGGCGAACTGCTCGACGCCGAAGAGCGAGTAGGTGATCGATTTGAAGCTCTCCGAGAGCAGCACGACCCCGGCCATCATCACGCCGGTCAGCGACTCGCCGGCGATCAACCCCGACGCCACCAGCGAGCCGAAGCTGTCGAAGCTCTCCCCGGCGAGGCCGCGGCGCGCCGCCAGCTTGTCCGCCACCCACTTGATGCAGCCGCCGACGAAGATCGCGCCGGTGGTTTCGAACGGCAGGTACATGCCGACCGCGATGAGGGTCGGCGACGGCGCCTTCATCAGGATGAGCGCCAACGAGAAGCACATCCCGAAGACGATCAGGCCCCAGGGCATCTCGCCGCCGACGATCCCCTGCGCGAGCTGCGCCATGAGGCCGGCCTGCGGGGCCGAGAGCTCGCGATCGCCGATACCGATACCGCCCTGCTTGATGTTCGCCTGATGCAGCCAGAGCATCGGGAAGACGAGCACGAAGGCGGTGGTGATCGTGGCGATGATCTCGGCGATCTCCATCTTCTTCGGCGTGCCGCCGAGGAGGTGCCCGACCTTCAAGTCCTGGATGAGGCTGCCGGAGACGCAGATCGCGCAGCAGACGACCGCCGAAACACCGAGAACCGCGCCGACGCCCTGCAAACCGGTGACGCCGAAGGCGACCATCAGCAGCGCCGCGAGGATGAGCGCCGAGAGCGTCAGGCCCGAGACCGGCTGGTTCGAACCGCCCACCAGCCCGACGAGATAGCCGCCGACCGCCGAGAGCAGGAAGCCGAGCACCAGCATCACCACCGCAGCGACGACGGCGCCGACGAGGTTGTGGGTGAAGTTCCAGTAGATCCAGGTCATCGGAATCGTCAGCCCGACGATGCCGAGCAGGATCCCGCGCGAATCGAGGTCGCGATCGAGCCGCGACTTCTCCGCCCCGGCGTGACTGCGCTTGAAGGCGCCGCCGAACGCCTTGGCGATCGAGGAGCGCATTCCCCACATGGTGTTCGCCGCGCCGACGAGCATCGCACCGACCGCCACCGGCCGCACGATGTTGTACCAGACCGAGAAGATCAGCTCGCCTTCGGCCGGGGCGACCCCGCCCACCGAGAGCTTGGCGGCGAGACCGGGATCGAGAAAGAAGGCGAGCGGGATGAAGACCAGCCAGGCAAGGACGCCCCCCGAGAAGTTGATCGCCGAGAGCTCGAAGCCGATGATGTAGCCGACGCCGATGAGCGCCGGCGAGATCGACGGCGTCGCGAAGGCGACCGCACCCCGGTGCTGCACATCGCCCATCGGCACGCGCGAAGAGTCGAAGTGGTGAATGACCGACGCCGGCAACTGCTTGAAGACCTCGACCGACTCGCGGAAGAGGCGCAGCCCGGCGCCATCCTTGAAGATCTGGATGAGCATCCCGAGCCCCATCGCCCCGAAGACGTACTTGGCGCCCGTGGCCCCCGCCTGTCCTGCGCGGACGATCGCCGCGCAGGCCTTGCTCTCGGGGAACGGCAGCGCGGCCTCGACCGCCAGCGTCCGCCGCAGGAGCGTGATGAACAGAACCCCGAGGATGCCGCCGATGAGCAGGATGAGGCTGGTCTGCCAGTAGTCGAACTCGGTCCATAGCCGCTGGCCGTTCACCGTCACCAGCAGGAAGGCCGGAATGGTGAAGATCGCACCGGCCGCGAGCGCCTCGCCGACCGTGCCGGCGGCACGGGCGATGTTCTGCTCGAGGATCGTGCCGCGGAAGAACGGCAGCCGGAAGGCCGCGAGGGCCAGGATCGCCGCCGGGAAGGTCGCCGAGACCGTCTGCCCCGCCTTGAGCGCCAGGTAGGCGTTGGCCGCGCCCATGATGGCCGCCAGCACCACGCCGAGCACGACGGCTTTCACCGTCAGCTCGGCCATCGTCGACTCCGCCGGCACGTAAGGCTGCTGCTCGTCGCTCATCCGATCCCCCGAGGAAATGTTGCGGGGATCCTAGCAGCGGTGGCCGACCGAAAGCGCGACGGTCAGACCGTGCGCAGCGCCCGCAGGGCGTCGAAGAGCTCCCGAGCCGTCTGAAAGCGGCGGCCTCGATCGCGCTCCAGGCAACGCAGGATCAGGATCGCGAGCGACTCCGGAATCTGCGGCGCGATCCGGCGCGGGTCCGGCGCCGGACCGTGCAGCCGCGCGGCCAGCAAGTCGCGCATCGAATCGCCAACGAAAGGAAGCCGTCCGGTGACCATTTCAAAGAGCACGATGCCCAGCGAATAGAGATCGGACCGTTCATCGAGACTCTCACCCGAAGCCTGCTCGGGCGACGAGTAGGCCGGCGTGCCCAGGAAGATGTCGCTCCCGGTGACACCGGGAGCCCACTTCAAGCGCGCCAGGCCGAAGTCGGTCAAGCGAGGCTCTCCCGCGCCATCGATCAAGACGTTGGACGGCTTGATGTCCCGGTGGAGAACGTCGGCACGATGGAGCGCGGCGAGGGCGGCGGCGAGCTTGGCGGCGACCAGCGTTGCTCTTTCCAGACTCAGCGGACCCTGCGTCGAGATCACCCGCGCGAGATCGGAACCCTCGACGAACTGCATCGTGATGTACTTCTGCCCGCCGTCGTCGCCCAGGTGGTAGATCTTGATGATGTTCGGATGAGAGAGGTCGCGCGCCAGCACCACTTCGCGGCGCAAGCGTTCCAGAGCCTCGTCGTCGAGGGAGTACTCCCGCTTGAGTAGCTTCACCGCGATCACCGTCCGGAGCAGCGAATCGTGCGCCTTGTAGACGTCGCCGCTCGAGCCGCGGCCGAGGCGCGCCAGCAGGTCGTAGCGGCCGTCGACACGCTGCGGCGCCGCTTCCTGGGCTGAATCTCCCCCCGAGCGCTGGTTCTGCACCGTCGGTCCTTCGCCGATGGGGCTCTCACCGCGGCGATCGCCCGGCAGGTCCGCGAACCATCGGCGGAAGAAGTCGTTCACGATCCGGTAGGTCCCGGTGGCAGAGCGCTCGACAAACCCCAGAAGCTCGAGCCGTTGCAGACCACTCTCGAGCGACGCCGAGTCCATGGCGAGCTTCTCCCGGATCGAGTGGCTGGAGGCGGTGCTCTGTTCGTGGACGATGCGCAGGATTCGACGCTCGGACTCAGTCAACATCGCGAGATCCGAGCCGAAGAAGAAACTCACCATCTGATCCGTGGCTACGTGCTCGATCGCCGCCTCCAGGGTTCCAA
Source organism: Thermoanaerobaculia bacterium (assembly GCA_031403995.1). Lineage (GTDB taxonomy): Bacteria > Acidobacteriota > Thermoanaerobaculia > Multivoradales > JAGPDF01 > JAGPDF01. Next base: position 105,797 of record JANNGS010000042.1, on the reverse strand, counting down.
GCTCCAGAAAACGCTCGCCGAGGAGCTGAAGGAGGTAGGGATGATTGTTGCAGCGCGTCCGGATCACCTCGACGGACTCGTCGTCGAGTTTCGGCCGGGAGTTCGCCGGGAGCTGCGATTGGCGGATGAGGTTGCGCGCCTCGGTGTCGGTCAATCCACGCACCGCCAGCGGTGGAGTAAAGCCGTGCAGGAAAGGTGAAGTCATCACCTGCTCGGAAGCGAGGCTCCACAGCCGGATGCTCGAAGCGAGGACGGTTCGGATGTTCTCCGGGGACTGCAGCGCCCGCCGCAGGCGGCGGAGGAATCGAGGGTCCCGCTCGTGAATGCGGACCAGCTCCTCGACTTCGTCGCCCAGCACCAGAAGTGAAAGGCCCCTGGTCTTGAGCTCCCGCCGGAGGTGACTCATGGCGACGAAGAGATCGTCGGCGGCGACCTCCGCGTGCGCGATGCCCAGGGCCGCGAGACGGTCGTTGGCGTCGAGCAGGGAGTCGGCGAAACCCTGATTCAGATCCTCCACCTCTTCCGAGCCCTGGAAGTCCCAGTAGACGGGGAAGTAGCGCGGCTCTCGCGCCGTCGACGTGAGATGTTCAAGCTGCTTCAAGAGAGATGTCTTGCCGATCCTCCGCGTCCCCAGAACCCAGATGCAGTTGCGGTTCCCCTGCAGGATTTCGTCGATCAGCTCTCGCCGGCCATAGAAGCGCTCGTCGCGAACCCACTGCCCAACCACGTAAGGAGTCACCGGCATCGGGCTCGCACTCCTAGAGTCCTTCGACCTGACAGGCGCTCTCGACGTCCGCGAGGGTCACCCGCCTGCGCTTCTCGCTGTGCAGGCGATCCACGAGGCCCGAGCAGAGCCGTTGAATCAGGTAGGGCTTTCCTCCGGTCCTGCGGACGATCTCGTCCGAGACCCCGGTGTCGAACGCGAACACGCCGCGCACGGGTGCCTCGATAAGCGCGCGCGCCTCTTCGGGATCCAGGGGCTTCATCTCGATCTCCTGGAAGAAGTTGTACCAGGGACTGCCCTCGCGCTCCCAGTGCTTCTTGATCGAGACGCCGGAAACGACCGATACGAGGTTGTCCGCGAACGCCCGCATGAAGAGGCTGCGCAGTCTCTGGTTGATGCGCGGGTCGTAGTCGTTGAGCTCATCGACTTCGTCGATCAACAGCACGAGCTTGACCTTCCGACTCGAGCGCTCCTTCAGGGCTTTGAGGACTCGCTGAATGTCGAGTACGAATTCGGCGTATCCGTAGCCCACGTCCCGCGGCGGCGCCGAAGGCTGAATTCCCCCCAGCTTCGGAGCCAGCTCATGGAAGATTTCGGCTGCCAGGGTGCCGAAGAACTTCTCCTGTGGGGTACCCTGGAGATCGATGAAGACCGGGAAAAACTCGTGCACCGGATCGCCGAGCTGCGTGAGCGATCGCTTGAGCTCGTGTTGGAAAGAGGTCTTGCCGATGCGGCGTTCGCCGTAGAGCATGACGCTGTTGTTCGGAATCCGGCGCAGCACGTACTCACGGAGCTGTTGACGGCCGAAAAACCGCTGTTGGTCGAGGATCGGTGCGCCCGCGATGTAGGGGTTGAAGCGCTGGCGCAGGAGCCGTCCCCGGCGCAGCCTTCTGTACCCGAAGAAACCCGCCGGCACCAGCGCGATTCCGCAGGCCACCGCTGCTGGAAACCATGGCGAGCGCAGAAACGGGGCTATGTACCGCACCCGGTACTCCACGCGCGCCCGGTTGCCCGCGCGATCGAGCGCGATGATCTCCAGCGCCAGGCTCCGGGAGGGGGCGCGGTAGTGCCACCTGAACTCGGTGATCCAAAGGCCCTGAACTTCCCGCCGGGAAGAGGTGACCGTACCCACCGGCACTCCGTCCGCGAGGAACTGCAGCTCGACCGGAGTGCCGTCATAGACTGTCCCGCGGAGAGTGAGGTCCGGCGAGTGCACCAGCCTTTCGCCGCTTTCATCCACGACCTCGGAAGCGTCGTCGAGAAGGATCGCAGGCGGCGCCTTGTCGGGGGCGAGCAGGAAGTCGCTGAGTCGCGAATAGGCCTGGGAGGTCTGGCGGAGCGCCCGTTCGTTGGTGGCATCGAGCATCAGAACGCGATTCGCCGACCGCAGCGCCTGTTCGTAGTCGCCGGACGCCAGCAGGCGATCACCCTCCACGAGCAGAGCCTCCAGAGCGGTGCCCGTCGTACTCTCGGCGGCCGATTTTTGCGCCGCTGCCTGGGCGAGAAGCACCCGATGGGACAGGGCCTGCGCCTGCGGGTTCCGTGGGTCGAGTGCGAGCACCGCCTGAAGTTCGGCGAGCGCCTCGTCGTGCTTGCCTTCTTCCTCGTACCGGGTCGCCCGCGCCAGTCCGGCCGAGAGGAGCCGGGTCCGCTCCGCTGCGTCGAGTCCGCCCCCGATCTCGGCCCGCAGATCCTCCTGCGCCTTCTCGAGCAGGCCCTCCACCTCGGCATCCCGGCGGAGCTCGAGCGCCGAGCTGAAACTCGCCGCGGCCTGGCGGCTCTTTCCTGCTGCAAGCTGCGTCTTGCCTTCCTGCACGAGCCCGGCGCGGCGCTCGGTTCGATCCTGTTCGCGGCGCAAGTCGGCGGCCGCCGCGAGAAGCCTAAGTCGAGCCTTGGTGGCCTCAGGATGCTCCGGCGCCACCGCTAGAGCGCGCGCGAGCGCCGCCAATGCATCCTCGTTGCGTCCCTGCAGCTCGAACTCACGAGCAGCGGCAAGGCTCTCGGCGATGACCTGCGGAGTTCGCTGCTGACGTGCCGTGGTCTCCTCGTTGCGGCGGTTCTCGATCCGGCCGCGGAAGTCGGCGAGCTCGGCACGTCCCTCGGCGGACTTCTCGATCTCTTTCTGGCGCTCCTCGGTCTCGAATGCCTGCAGGGCGGCGTCGGCCTGACCGAGATGGAAATAGGCGACTCCGAGCCGGAGATAGGGGAAATACTGAATGAAACGCATCCCGTACGTGCGCGCATTGGCACTCGAGTTGGGCTTCTGCTCCAAGGCGCCGTTCAAGTGTGCGACGGCCTCGCCCCATTTCTCCTCGCGCAGAGCCTCCTCGGCCTTCTCGTAGGACTCGTACCAGGTTGCGCCGATCGCAGGCGACGCGGAGAGGAGAAAGAGCGCTGCCAGCAAGCTGAATCCTGCCGCGCGCGCACTGCGTCGCGAGGCGCCGCGCCCGCTCGCGTTCTGTCGCCGAGTCATCCGTTTCACCACGGCAGGAGAGGGAGTGCGGATACGCCCATCCCGCCTCAGAAGCGGTAGACGATCGAAAGGGACGCAATGTCGGAATGCTGCGAGAGATCGGCTCCGAGGTCGAGCTGGAAGTGCTCGAAGACCAGGCCCAGTCCGCCGCTCCAGTGCATCTCGTCATCGACGGGCTGAAAGATGATCGACTCGAAAGTGTCTGCCGATGGCCCTGCGGCGACATTGTGTGCGGGATCGAGCCAGGCGCCGAGGCGAAAGGCGAGGATCGGATGGGTCGTGTCGAGAACGTACTCGACTCCCAGGTGAAATTCGTCGCCGTCGGAGATCTCGATGTTTCCGGGTTCGAAGACCTCCGGATCGAGGTCGCCGGTGATCGACGAGTACTCGATACGCTTCCACTCGAAGCTGGTCGTCCAGGCTCCGTCGGTGGAGCGCCAGGCGAGGCCGAGGCCGTAGATATCGGGCAGATTCACCGGGGTCGTGTCGTCGAGTTGGACGGTGCCCTCCGCCGCCTCGTCGTCGAAGGGTCCCACGACCTCGACCACACGCAACGTCAGGCTGGGGCCTTCGCGGTAGAACCCCCCGGCCGACCAGTGTTCCGAGACGCGCCAGAGAAAGCCGGCGTTGAGAGTGAATCCGGTGTCCTTGGCGGTGTGCAGGTAGGTCGTGTCGAGAAACTCGGACTCGAAGCCGGCGCTCTCGAAGAAGAGCTCCTCCTCCTGTCCGAACTCTGCAGAGAACGAGTCCATTTCGCCTTCGAAATAGGTCAGCCCGAGACCCAGGCTGAAGGACTCCGTGAGCTCGAAACTGGCGGAGAACCCCGTGTTGACCACTTTCACCGCGGACTGCGAGCGCACATCTTCCGATCGCGCGGTCTCTCCCTCCTCCACCGCGAACAGACCGTTGATCTCGCTGCTGAGCTTGAAATCGGCCCAGGTCTGGCGGTAGAGCGCGAAAGACCACCGGTCGGCCGGATAGACGAAGGCGGCGAACGGCAGGTCGGTGTCGGCGCTCGACGAGCTGCCGTAGACGAGGTTGGGTGCGGTGTCGATGCCGATCCCGGTCGGGGCGCCCGACCCGCGCCCGCTGCGGACGAAGGGAATGTCGAACGAGGAGTAGCGCCCTTCGACCGAGATCTCGGGATCGATCAACTGCCCGAGTCCCGCCGGATTGGCGTAGGCGGCGGTGGCATCGTCCGCCAGCGCCGCGAAGGCGCCGCCCAACCCCAGGCTGCGCGCTCCCGGGTTCGAGAAACTGAACTCGAAAGTGACCGGGCCTTCCTGCGCCGAGGCCGGCGCGGCCCAGCAGCCGGCACCTATCAGAAGCGACATTCCGAGCCATCGACCGGACATGAGTTCTCCCCCGCACAGGCAGCTCGTCGCCCCAGGACCTTCGATCCTGCCGCCACGCATCCGCTGGATTGGATGCGCGAGGTGCGGAATTCCTTCGTACCGCTCCAGCGGCAGGCTCGAAGGCTCCGGCGTCCAGGGGTTGCCGCAGTGCAGTTTGAAGCACTCCGTCCGGCGGCGCAATCGCCGGGAGGGAGAGGACCCGCGCCGGGTGCCGGCGGCGGGACCTACGGCAGCAAGCGGAACGGCAGCCCGGCGCCCACGAACCCGTCCACGGCGGCCTCGTCGAGTCCGGCCCCGGCGGCGAAGTCGAGCTGCTGGCACGATGGCAGTCGCTCAGCGGTGCAGATCGAAGCGCCTCAGGTAAATCGCAGCCTTCTCGATGGCGAAGGGCGTCCGGCCGGACAGGGCGAGGAGGTCGCGGTCGCCGCTCACCAGGACTTCGGCGCGACCCGCGAGGGCGAGCTCGAGGAAGATCGGATCGTCGGCGTCGCTGCAGCGCGGCAGGCGCGCTCGAGGTGCGGACGGCAGCAGGACAGATCGGGTACCGGGCAAGTACTCGGCGAGCAGGAGCTCCACTTCACCCACGCCGAGCGCGAACTTGGGGTAGGCGAGGACGCGAACGAGCTCGCCCACCGTTTCGCGGCAGACGAGCGCTTCGACTTCGCCCGAACGCCAGTGCGCGCGCAGACGCGTCACTGGTCCGGAGCGAAAGAGGAGCGCTGAAACGACGACGCCGGTGTCGAAGACCGCCCGGATCACTGGCGGCGCTGGCGGGCCGCGCGGATCGCCGCGGCGATGTCCGCCGGTCCTATCTCCGCCTCGGCGAGCCGTTCCCGCACCTCGTCGCCCCGGCCGAGGCGCACAGGCTTGAGCAGAATTCGATCCTCGTCGGCGCTGACCTCGAAGTAATCGACACCGGGGAAGCGGTCGACCACCGCCTTGGGCAGAGTGAGCTGGTTCTTCGAGGTCTTCTTGGCGAGGGTTGTCATGGTGCGAATTCACGGAAACAAGGAAATCTTACCAGACTAGGACCGACGCGGCCAGGGTAGCCGCAGCGACGATCCACAGCGCCGCGGCGAGCCAGAGGGCGGCGCGAACGCAACGCGACGCGCGCCGCCCTCGCCCTTCCGGCGAGCAGGTCCTCCGAGAGCCGCGAATCGACGCGAAACCGAAGACGATCGCGCCGAGCGAGCCCGCGAGCAGCCAGGGCGACCAGGGCGCGAGCTGCGCGGCCCAGGCCGCCCCACCGGCGCCGAGCAGGGAGAAAGCGACCGCCGCGAGGCCCGGGGCGGCGCAACAGGCCGCCGAGGCGGTCGCGAGGAGCGCCGCGCCCGCACCGGAAGCCGCGGCGCCAGCGGCACCGAGCACGGCGGCCGGCGAGGGAGCCGGCTGAGACTCCGACGCCGTGGCCATCTCGGGCGGGCCGGGGGCTCGGCTCACGCCGACTCTCCGGCAAGGGCGGCGGCGAGAGTCGCCGGGTCGGGCGCGCCCGCGAGCGCGCCGTCCTGGCCTTGGTAGACGCGGCAGGAGCCGCCGCTGCAAGCAGGATCGGCGCCGGTCACCTCACGGCCGCCGACGAAGATCGAAGGCGAGCCGAAGCCGCGCGCGTAGGCAGGCAAACTGGGGTCATCGCTGCGCCACTCGCTCCAACCGTCCTGGCGTCCGGCTTCGGCGAAGGCGCGGCGGAGGGCGCCCCGCGCCGCCTCGACATGCGGGCAGCCGTCAAAGAAGACGAGGTCAACGACCGGGGGCATGGGGGGGTTCCTCCTGGAGAGAGTCGAGCAGCGGGCAGGGGTCGCCTGGGCGTCGCCGGGCGCAGGTTGCAACCAGCTCGTCGAGCGCTGCGCGCATGCGCGAAAGACGCTCGATCCGGGCCTCGATGTCGGAGCGCCGCGCGCTTGCCGCTGAGCGCACGACGTTGCAGCTCTCGGCGGGCGCCGAGCTCAGGTCGAGCAGGGACCGGATCTGATCTAGCGAGAAGCCGAGACCCTGCGCTTCGCGGACGAAGCGGACCCGCCGGACGAAGGTGACGTCGAAGGCGCGATAGCCCGAGGGTGTCCGCTCGGCGCGGCGCAGGAGGCCGCGCTTCTCGTAGTACCGGATCGTGTCGACACTGACCCTAGCGCGGCGCGCGAGCTCTCCGATCGACAGCCGTAACTCATCCACGTGCGGAGTGTAGAGCCTGGAGCGGACTCCAGGGTCAAGCGGGTCGAAGGGCCGCGTCAGCAGACGGTGATGGTCTGGTTCGCTCCCGCGCCTCCGCGCAATCCCTGAGAGCTCAGTTCAAGTCGCCGAGGAGTATCGCGGCGGGGGCGACACGGATCCCCTCGGGAGTCTGGAAGTCACGGCGACCCGTGAAGCTGACCTGCCAGGCCGCCGCTTGCGGGTACTTGGCATGCAGCAGCCGGAGCCCGTGGTCGGCGGGCTCGTCTCCCCACTTGGCTTCGACGAGTAGGATGGGCCGCCGCCCTTCGACGACGACGAAGTCGACCTCATGGCCGTCGCGGTCGCGGAAGTAGGTGAGCTCAAGGTCGAGGCCTTCGGTGTCCTGCCGGAAGTGAACCCATTTGAGCAGGTGCGCGGCGACCAGGTTTTCGAAGCGCTGGGGCTCTCCGGGAACCAGGGACCAGTCGAAATGGTAGAGCTTGCGCGCTTGGCGCACGGCCCGCATCCGCGGCGGGCCGAAAGGACTCAAACGAAAGACAGCGTAGAGTCGCTCCAGGATCGTGACCCAGCTCTCGGCTGTCTTGTGCGAGACCTGCAGGTCCTCGCGCAGCGCGTTGATCGACAGCGGCGAGCCGACGAGCTCGGGGAGTCGCAGGGCCAGAAGCTCCAGACTGCCGAGATCCTGCACACGCTCGAGCGATGCGACGTCGTCGCGGATCAGCCGCGTCCGGTACTCGCGCGACCAGCGGCGGGCTTCGACCTCGGAGCGGCCGAGAAAAGGCTCGGGAAAACCGCCGAAGCGGAGCAGGTCGTCGAGGGTCTTCCTGCCGCCGCCGAGCTCGGCGAAGGAAAACGGGTGGAGCCGCAGCAGATGGTAGCGGCCCTGGAGCGAGTCGCCGCCGTGGCGGTAGTAGTCCAGCCGTCCGCTGCCGGTGGCGAGGATCTTCTGACCCGACGGCCGGCCGTCGTAGAGACCCTTGAGGAAGCCGCGCCAGGCGCGCCACTTGTGGATCTCGTCGAAGATCCAGACCGCTCCCTTCGGCAGCTCGCGCCGGAGTATGCGCTCCCGGTGCTCGGCGATGTCCCAGTTGAGGTAGCCGGCGCGGGCGCCGGGCAGGCTCCGGGCGAGGGTGGTCTTCCCCACCTGCCGCGGACCGGCAAGGAAGACCATCTTCCGCTCGAGGTCCGCGGAAAGCTGTCGGGCGAGGTACCGCCGCCGCACGCTCACACCGGGAGTCTACGGCAAGTTTCACCCACAGTCAAAATCTGCCGCGGCAGATTTCACCCAGGGTCACAATCTGCCGCCCAAGCCCCGACCGGCTCGAGGCTGGGCTCGATTGCGTTGTCGAGCAGACTCGGAGACCGGGCCGGATTCAGGGTTCTCATCGAGCCTTGGCCGGGCGGGCGAGGCGGCGCTCGACGGCGGCGAGGTCGAAGGCCTCCGGGTCGAAGGGATCGCCGAGCCACTCGAGAAGCTCGTCGTGACCCTCGTGTTCGGGATCGGCGAGGGTGGCGAGGAGCCCGGGGTAGGCGAAAGGTCCGCCGCAGTCTTCCGGCGGCGCCGCGCGCCGGCCGGCGGTGCAGCGCGGGTAGGCGACGCCAGGCTCGGGCGCGACGACCGCCTCAACCGTGATCCGGTGCCGCCAGGAGTCGCCGAAGTCGTACTCGTAGTCGAGATGGTCGCCCGCGCGGCGCAGCAGCACGCCCAGGCGGACTCGCCGCTCGTCGCTCACCGCCTCGAAGTCCGCGCTGCTCGGCACACCCCAGCGCTCGCGCCCGCGTTCGAACTGATGCAGGTGGTCGTCGATCCAGCTGAATGCGATCTGGAGCACAACGTGGAGCTTCGCGAGGCTCATCTCGCCCGGCAGCTCGAGCCGGCGCCAGACGGGCGGTCGGATTCCAGCCAGCGCGACTTTCACGCGCAGGATCTTCGGCGTGGCGATCCTCTGCCCCCGAGCTCCGAATCCCCGGTCGCGCACTCCGCCGGGCTTCATGAGCTCCGTCGAGAATTCGAGAAACTCGAGCGGCCATCCGGGCGGGGTCTTTTCGCCTTCCTGCTCCTTGGGCGGCTTCGAATGCGTCTCTTTCGCCATGGTCTTGGACCCCTGCGCGGTGCGGTTACTCGCCGTACATCTCCGTGAGGAGCCGGCGCAAAGTTGCGGCCTCGACATCGGTTAGCGTGCCGAGCTTGCGACCGAGCCGGTCCTTGCTGATGGTGCGAATCTGGTCGACGGCGACCTCGGCCGGCTGCCTCCCGCAGCGCACCGGCAGGCGGGAGCGCCAGGTGGGGTGGAGCTGGCTGGTGAGGGGGCAGACGGTGACGGTCGCGAGGCGCTGGTTGAGAACGTCCAGGCTGACGATGACCACCGGTCGAGTCTTGGCCAACTCCGAGCCCCGCGCCGGGTCGAGCGCAGCCCAGCGGATCTCGTAGCGCTTCACGGCCGCATGGGCCGCCAGGGAACTTCGTCGAGGCCGTCGGCGCTCACGGCGTCGAAGTCGCGCCAGTCCTCCGCCGCGGCGCTCATCGCCAGCGCGGTCTCCTCCCAGGAGAGCTTCTCGACCGCCGGCCCCGGCCGGCGCAGCAGGATGCCGTCGCTACGCTCCTCCATCACGACCGCGGCGCCGATGCCATAGCGCCGCAGCGCCGCAGCGGGCAACCGCACCCCCCGCGAATTGCCGATACGCGCGACCTTCAGCTCGATGGGTGCCATGTAACCACTGTAATTACATCCACCGCCCCGGTCAACCCCCGCCCCTAGCCACAGCTTCACGGAGGGCGGTTACCCCTTCTCCACGATCGCAATCTCCTCCGCCGACAGCTCGTACAACTCGTACACCAGCCGGTCGATCTCGGCGTCCAACGCTTCGACCTGTCGCTGTAGAGACTTCTGATCCGCGCCCGTTCGCGCCTGCCCAAGCTTCTCTTGGAGGGAGAGCATGCGCCCAGCGCGTACGCAGAGTTCCTTGTCTTCTGTGTCTGCGATGGGGGTTGAACGGAGATAGACCGGCTTGATCTCGTAGTCAAAGAATCTCGTCGAGTACAGCCAATTGAACAGAGCTGAGTTAACAAATGCGAGGAGGCCGAGAAGGGATCGATTCGGCCGCGCAATAATGTTGGAAAGTCGGTTCAGGTTGTAGTGCTGTTCTCGATCCAGAGTCGCCACGATGCGCCGAGACAAGCTGAGGTTCCTTGTTCGAACGACCAAGATCTTCTCGGACTTGAAGAACCTCTCTGGCGGGAGCGACCGACCCAACTTCCCCTGACTCTTGACGTACGCGGCGTCATAGAGGATCCAGCCCGACGTCTCGACCGGACCATAACGACTTATTCCAGTTCCGGGGACCATGCGGTGATAGCGACTGTCGACCTTCGTATCGGCCACCAACTCGTCGCGTATGAACCCAGTATTGATTCCTACTCCTAGTTCGAACCCGCTTTCAAGGACCGGGAAGGATGAAATCAACCGCCCTACCAGGGAGGCGCCTTCGTCAGCGAGTCGGTAGTCGAAGAGCAGGCCTTCGTTAGCCTCGAACCGGGACTGCCGAATCGCGAGTCCTTCCGTCGTTGGAAGGTCGCGCGGTCTCTTCGGCCTGACAACTGAGACTGTGTGCGAGGACGGCGAATCCGCGCGAACCGCAACGAGGACGACAGTGTCGACGGTTGCCTTTTCGAACGCTCCTGGCCCGAGGGGGGCCAAAATCTCGATGGCGGCGGAGGCCAGCAGACACTGCCGAAGCTTGAAGAAGGACGGCTGAACCAAGAAGGTTGCCGACACAATCATTCCGACTCGCCCGACTCCCGGACGAGCCAAGGCGAGGCTCTTCTCGAGGAAGAACTTGTACAGCTCGAGGTTTCCTTCGGCGGTCCTGTACTCCTTCGCATAGACGGGGCGAAGGAGGTCCTCTGTGGCGTTGCGGTAAGCGTAGGGCGGATTTCCAACTACAGCGTCAAAGCCCCCGACTGCGAAGACCTCCGGGAAAGCCTGCTGCCAATCAAAGGGGTTGATGCGCCGCTCTTCGTCCGGATCGGGGAATAACCCGGCACTTCGTCGGAGGGCTTCCGGTGAAATCAGGGAGTTGCCGCACTGGATGTTCTTTTCGAGGCTGGGGAGGGCGCGTTCGCCGTAGAGGTTCATCTGGCGCAGGGTTTCGTTGGTCTCGCCTTCGAGGCACTTCAGGAGCAGCGAGAGTTTGCTCACTTCGACGGCTTGGCGGTCGATGTCGACGCCGTAGATCGAGTTGAGGAGGATTTCGCGCTTCTTCGCGGTAGTGAGGCGCCAGTCGCCCCCCTGACCCTCAAACACCTCGTTCTTGTGCTTCTTGGGCTCGTGCTCCCGGTACCAGGAGAGGTGAACGTCGAGCAGTTTCTGGTAAGCGGCGAGCAGGAACGAGCCCGAACCGCAAGCTGGATCCACGATCCGGAGCTTCGCCATCTCCTTCGGCGGCTTCCCCTCGGCGAGCTTGCCGACCGTGTGGGCCACGATGTAGTCCACGATGTAACGTGGCGTGTAGTAGACACCGCCCGCCTTCTTGACCTCCGGCTTCTCTTCGACTTTCGCCCGCCCGCCGGCGGTCAGGCGGATCACCTTGCCGAGAAACTGCTCGTAAACGTTGCCCAGAATCTCGGCCGGCAGTACCGAGAACTCGTACGGCGACTCCGGGTAGTAGAGACCTTTCAGGATCGGCTTCAAGACCTTGTCGTCGAGCGCGAGCTTTAGGGTCAGCCGGTCGGCCTTGAAGTCGAAGACGCCGGAGTTGTAGCGCTCGTCGGCCTTGCTGTAGAGCTCGATCAAGCGGCCGTAGATCTCCGGGCCGCCGGTCAGAGCCAGCAACCGCCCGTAGTCCTCGGCACCGCGCCCTTCGGCGATGCGCAAGAAGAGAATCCGGTCGATCGTCGCTTGTACCGCATAGTTCAACTCGTCGACCGTGAGACCCTCGTTACGCAGAGCGAGGTTCTTCGCCAACTCTTCGCGCCAGCCCTCGATCTCCTTCAGGATCTCGGCGTCAACTTCAGTCGTGCCGCGCTTCTTCCGATTGTCCTCGGCGTAGACGTCGAAAGAGCCCTCGAGCACCGCGTGCTTCGAGAAGATGTTCCAGATTTCCTCTGCTTTGGCTGGGTACTCCTCGTGGCCGAAGTAGAAGACCCGCGCCACCGATGCCTTGTCCGTTGCGCCGGGCTTGATTCGGGTGTCGTAAACAGCCAACTCCTCGAAGTCGGTCAGGATCGAGAGCGGCAGGTGCGCCGACCAGGCGTAGCGGCGGAGTTGGTAGGCAGGCGCGACGTCGTTCTTGAGGTCCACACCGGGCTTTTTCGCCTCGACGAAGAACTTGCGCTGGCCGCCGATCCGGAAGGTGTAGTCGGGCGCCTTCGTCGCGTCGCCGACCTTGATCCCCTCCTCGTGGATGACATCGCGATACTGCAGAGCGTGCCCCTGACGGTTGGCGATATCCCAACCGAGAGCCTCGAAGAATGGCGAGATGAACTCGCTGCGCGCGGTCTCCTCGTTGTATGCGGAGCTGCGGTAGCGGGCGGACTGCCGCGCGAAGCGCTGCGACAGCTCGCTCATTCGGTCTCGAAAGCCTTCGAGCGTCGCCTGCAAATCCTGCATTCTCACCTCTCGCGCTGCGGAGTCCAGCAGAGAGACTCTAGCTGACAGCGCTGGCCAAGCAGCCGCACCCGAACGCAGGTCAGTTGGGAACTGTCAGGTGCAGTAGCAGGGTGCTCGGCCCTTCGGCCGCCTTCTACCAGCCGACCGGGTGCCAGGTGGTCTTGGTCTCGGTGAAGGCGCGGATGAGGTCGAGCCGTTCGGCCTGCTCGGGGCCGTAGTCGCCGAGGGCGTAGCAGGTGACCCGCTTGACGTTCACCGCGGCGTCCTGGCGGGTCGCGATTTCGACCTCGCGCGGCAGGCCGGCGAGCGCCAGGGCGTTGACGTCCATGTGCCGGGCGAGGTGCGTCAGGGTCTCGGAGCGCGGACCCGAGAGAAGGTTGACCACGCCGCCCGGCAGGTCGCTCGTCGCCAGGACTTCGGCCCACTCGAGACCCGGGATCGGATCGCTCGGAGAAAGCAGCACCACGCAGCTGTTGCCGCTTACGATGACCGGCAGGACGTGCGAGACCAGGCCGAGGAGCGCGGGACTCTCGGGCGCCACCACGCCGACGACGCCGGTCGGCTCCGGCAGCGAGAAGTCGAAGTAAGAGGACGCCACAGGATTGACCGAGGAAAGCAGCGCCTGATACTTGTCCGACCAGCCGGCGAAGTGCACGATGCGGTCGATCGATGCGCGGACCTCGCGGCGCGCCGCCGCTGCGCTTCCACCCCCGCCGCGGAGCGCGGCCTCGAACGCCGGGACGCGGCTCTCCATCATCTCGGCCATGCGGTAGAGGATCTGCCCGCGCAGGTAGCCGCTCTGGCCGGCCCACTTCTCCTGCACGGCGCGCGCCTTCACCACCGCGTCGCGCAGATCCTTGCGCGAGGCGCGGCACAGGTTGGCGCGGTGCCGCCCCTTGGCATCGAGCGCCTCGTCGTAGTGCCCCGATTCCGAGCGCACGAACTCCCCGCCGACGTAGAGCTTGTAGGTCTTGCGGATCTCCAGGGCAGCCATGAGGCGACGATTCTACCTCCAGCCGGCTGGCACCTGCAGCGCCGTCTCCATGCCCATCTCGTGCTGACTTCGACGCGTGCATCCGGCGACGCCGCCCGGCGACTCGCCGAGTGGGGACAGACCTGCGAGAAGCGCGATCTCTCCCGCTACCATCCCGTGTTTCTCTGCCGGCGTTCCGGGCCGGTCGCCGACGGCGTGCTCGCTCAGCGCGAGGACAGCTGACCGCTCGCATCTGGAATTCTCGCGACCGGTCCTGCGGCTCGCGCGCTCGCACGGAGGACTCTCCCCGGGCTGCGGTTCGCGGTCAGAAGGAAGCCTTCGTGCGAACGAGCCATTGCGTCGAAGCGATCGACGGATCGCCGTCGAGCGGCAGGGCAAGGTCGATGTGAATGACCGCGCCGAGCCCCGAACGGCTCGGCGCCAGCCGGAGGCCGACGCCGATGTCCTTGAGCCAGCCCAGCTCCGTTCCCGGGACGGCGGGATCTCCGAAGGTGCGCCCCAGATCGGCAAACGCCGCGAAGCCGACGTGAGCGAGCTCGAGCGGATACCAACTCGTGAAGTAGCGTTGTTCGACCGTCAGCAGGGCCCTCGAGCTGCCGTCCTGGTAGCGCAGGGGGTAACCCCGCAGGCCGTTGTCGCCGCCCAAGAGGAGTTGCTCCCCAGCATCCAGGTCGCGCGCGAGATCGAAGGCGAGGCTGGCGACCAGGAGATGGCGGCCGAAGTTGCGATGGAGCAATCGAGAGCTCACGCCGAAGCGAACGTTCTCGCCGCCGGAGCGCGTGAATCGGCCGGAGCCGACCGCGGAATAGAGGAGGGTCGTCCGCGCGGAGAGGTCGCGCCCGCCGTCGGCATCGGCGAGAAGGACGACGGTCGACGGGCGCCACGAGCTCGACAGGCCGCCCAGATCTCCGCCAGTAAAGCCCAGGCGGAAGCTCGCACGGAGCCCGAGAAAGATGTCTTCCGTCCGGCCCATCTGGTCGAGGTTCGTCGCCTGGCGAAAGGCCTCCTCGGCGAGCTCGACGCTCACCCATGGATAGGCGAGGCCCTGCGACGGCGGCAACGGCTCGAGGGTTCTCTCGACGGCGCGGAAGGTCTCCTCGCTCCAGCTGAACCCGAAACGGTAGCGTGTCGCGCGGCCCGCCTCGTTCAGACCTTTCGACCAGCCACCCCAGACCTCGCCCTCTCGACGCTCATGGAGGAAATCGTCATAGCTGTGCCCGCGGGAGTAGCGATGATCCACGCGGCTGAGGTCGTGCACCTGGGCAGCCGCGCCCCATCGGCTGTCCAGGGCGAAGAACGGGCGTCCCAGGCCGAGCTCGCGCTCATGGCCGTCGCTGTTGTCGCTCCAGTCGAGGCTGAGACGCCCGTGGCGGCCGAAGAGGTTGGCATCGAGAAAGGCCAGCGCGGTCTCGGTTCGGTCCACGTTCGAGTCGCGAGCGAGCGAGACGTATCGGCCCGTTCCCAGGAAGTTCGCATCGCGGAGCATGAAGTGAGTCTCGTTCGTGCCGCCCGATCGGCCCACACCGACCCCCAGAGCGAGCGTCCAGACGTCGCGCGTCGTGACACCCACATCGACCCTCTGGATACCTCCGGGCATCTCCCGGACAGCGATCGGCTCGACCCCGGCATCGTGCAGGTAGCGCTTGCCGCGCAGCAGGCGCTCGCTCTCCGCGAGGCGCTGAGGATCGTAAGGATCTCCGGGTGCGAAAAGAAGCTCGCTGCAGATCGCCGGCACCCGGGTCGTCCAATGAAGGCGGTTCGCCAGGCGAAACACCCAGCGGTCCTCCTCCGGAAGGCTCGGATCGAAGACGTCGCCGTTGCGGACGTAGATTTCGCCGATCACGGCGTTCTCGGTCGGCGCCAGCTCGAGTCCCTGCAGGCGCTGCGCGGCCGGCCGGCAGTCGAGGACCTGCGGCACCGGCGTCTCCGCCATAGATGGGGAAGCGGCGAGCAACAACAGCACCGATCCCCCCCTCGCGAGGCGTCGAGGAACACAGGACTCCGGCATCAGCGGCTCCAGGTCAGGTGCACGAGAAGGGAGCGCGACAGCCCTTCATGGGTGAGGCCTTCTGTCGCTCCGTACCAAAGGCTGCTCCCGACGTCTATTCCGATGCCGCTCGCCATGTGCTCGAAGGCTAGGCCGGCGCCGACGTAGCCGTCGCCCATCGCCGCGCCGCGCCCTTCTCCCGAGATCGAAAAGCCGGGTCCGCGGATCGAGCCCGCGACCGACTGTCGCGGAAGCGGCTGACCGGCGACGATCCGGGGTGTCATCGCCCAGGAGCGGCCGAGCGGGCGCGTCCAACCGACTCCCGCGAACGGAGTCGCGAAGGTGTAGCTCGCGCTCCAGTCGAGCTCCCCCCGCGCGCCCGCATCTGCGCCGGTCGCGACCTCGTAGCGCATGCGGAATCCGATGACCTCGAGCTCCTCGAGGTACACGCCAGCCACGATCGTCCGTCGCCACATGGTGCCCGGTTTTCGCGCCTGCCAGACTGCCTGGGCGCCGGCCCCCCAATGCCGCACTTCGCCGCGCGGATCGGTGAGCTCGGCGAACGCCGGCAGGGAGAGAGGAACCTCGCGCGAGAACGAAGATCGCAGCAGCTCGCGCGAGCCGTCTCCGGCGATGCGGACGCGATCGTAGAAGGCGAATCCTCCCCAGCCGAAAGTCTCGCTCTTCGCCCAGGTGGCGCCGACGCCGGCCAGCAGGCCCGACGCGTCCGCGAGGTCGGAACCGACGGACTGCCAGCCGAGGCTCGCGGTTCGCTGCCACTCTCCGGCACGGAGCTCGTGCCCGGGCCAGGGCAGCGTGAGCATGCGGCTGTCCTGGACGCTCTCCGGCAGGTGCTCCGCGGTCCAGGCGATGTCCGCCTTGGGCAGACTCTGGGCGGAGAGCGAGGCGACCGGAAGGACGAGACCGACAGCCCAACCGAGCGAATTCATCCGGGTTCTCCTCTTCATTCGGTTCGCTCCAGGGAGGAGAACGGTGCGGCCTGGTAGAGGCCCTCGCGATAGGCGACGTCGGCGCCGTGGAAGTAGGCGATCGCATCGCCTTCGAGCTCCCGCTCGACACTCCGAGATGTGTTGCGCTCCATCGTCCTCGCCGCGCGGTCGTAACGAAACGTCGCGACGCTGCGCTGTAGCCCGAGAACGGCGATCTCGCCGCCGCGCAGCAGCGCGACCTGGTTGTTGTGTCCGACGAGGGCGCGGCCCAGCGCCGGATCGACTGCAAAAACGTCTTGACCGAAGAACTTGCTGTCGTAGGACATTCCCATCCGCGCGAGGATGGTCGGCGGTATGTCGAGCGAGGAGGCGAGCGTGTCGATCCGGCGGCCGGCCTCGATCCCCGGGCCGAGGAAGAGGATGGGAACCTCGTAGCTGCCGAGCGGTATCTCGGCCGCGCCGTAGACCCGGGCGCCATGATCCCCCATGAGCACGAACAAGGTGTCCGAAAAGAAGGGATGCGCCCTTGCCTGGCGCAGGAAGCGACCGAGGGCGTAGTCGGCATACCGCACCGCGTTCTCCCGCCCTTTGAGCCCGGGCAGAGGCTGGAGCACCTCGGTTGGAAAAGTGTACGGACGGTGGTTCGAGACGGTCAGGATCAGCGTGTAGAACGGCTTCCCTTGCGCGGCAAGCTCGTCCATCTCGACCAGGGCGCGATCGAAGATCGTCTCGTCTGCGACGCCCCAGGCCGTGGTGAAGGCTCCCTCCGGCATGTCGCCCTGATCGACGATCCGCTGGATGCCGTTGGCCGACAGATATCGGCCCATGCCGTCGAAGAGTGCCCGCCCCCCATAGACGAAGGCGGTCTGGTAGCCGACGTTGGCCAGCAGTGCCGGCAGGGTGAAGAGACCGTTCGATTGCGTCCGACGGACGATGGAAGCGCCGGGCAGTGGCGGGAGCGACGACGTGGTCGCCTCGATCGCGCGGATCGTCCGGTTCCCTGTGGCGTAGGCCTGGGTGAGCAGCGTCCCCTCCGCCGCCAGGCGGTCGAGCTCGGGCGTGAGCGTGGGCGCGCGCGCCGAGAGGAGCCCGCTGAACTCGGATCCGAGACTCTCTTCGAGGACCACGACGACGTTGAGCCGTCGCGGAGTCCCCGGGTTCTCGACCCGTCGCAGGGTCGAGCCCCCCGAAAGAACCACGTTTCGACTCTCTGAGGCGCTGAAGAGGCTCTCGAGCCGGCGCTCGATCTCGGCGGGCGCCAGGGTCGGGTACAACCCCTCATATGGAGCGTCCTTGCCGAGCAAAGCGCGCCAGAAACTGTAGGAGCCGTTGCTGGTCACCTCGTTGAGCGCGCGATCCTCCGAGACGAGAGCCAGTCCTGGACGGACGACAACAGCGAGCACGGACAGGAGCGCAATGTAGATAGCCAGGCCGACCAGACGGCGACGACCCGAATCGGGTTGCTCCCACGCTCTCGCCAGCGGTCGTCGGAGCCACCGAGCCGACAGCCAGGTCAAAACGCCCAAACCCAGAAGAATCAGACCGATGGGATAGCTCTGCCAAATGTTTTCGCCGACCTCGGTCGGATACAGCAGGTAGTCGGCGGCGACGAAATTGAAGCGGCCATCGAACTCGGCGAAGAAGAAGAGCTCGGCGGTGGCGATGAAGAGCCAGGCGAAGACGAGCGCGCTGGCGAAAGCAGCCAGGAGGCGCCGCTGCCAGGCGGCAGCAAACCAGCTTTCGGGAAGGAACGCGAGATAGAGCGCCCAAGGGAGGAGCCACCAGCCCGCAGTCAGCAGGTCGAATGCGAGACCATAGACCAGACTGCGAACGACGGCCAGCGACGACGACACCAGCCAGTCTGGATGAAAGCTCAGCAGCGCCAGGCGGGTCAAAGAGCAGACCGCCAGATAGGCGAGGGCCAGAGCACCGACGACCCGGAAGCGCGAGTACGCCATCGGACCCGTCCTGCCGTGAACCTGATTCGATGACATTTCCAGTTTCCCCTTCGCGGAGGTTTCTGCCCTCGTGGAGGTGCGGCGAGAGGAAGGCTACGGTCCGCCACATGAAGGAGACGTGAATCGAAGGACTTTCGGAGGATCCCGGCCGGAGGTCCGAACGCGCGGCGCAGCACTCATCTGCGCTTCATGTCGGAACGCTATAATTGCGTGGTGAAGCTTTTGCTCATCGAGGATTCCGAGAAGCTTCAACGCTCACTGCAACGCGGCTTTCGCAAGCTCGGCTTCGCCGTCGATGCGGCGACCAACGGTGAGGACGGCCTCTGGCTGGCGACGCAGAACGAGTACGACGTCGTGCTGCTGGACCTGATGCTGCCCGGGATCGATGGCTTCGAGGTCCTGCAGCAGCTGCGTGAGCGAGGCAACCAACACCACGTACTGATCCTGTCGGCAAGGGACCTGGTGGAAGACCGCATCCACGGCCTCGACCTGGGCGCCGATGACTACCTGGTGAAACCGTTCTCCTTCGAGGAGCTTCTGGCTCGCCTCCGCGCCCTGGTGCGCCGTGGTTTCTCGCAGAAAAACCCAGTCTTGACCTTCGGCGCTCTGCGCCTCGAAACAGCGGCGCGCAGGGTCTACGCCGACGCCCGGGAGATCGCCCTCTCGCCCCGCGAGTACGCGCTCCTGGAACTCCTCACCCGGCGCGCCGGAGAGCTCGTCACCCGCCGCGAGCTGTGGGAGAGGATGTATGAATTCGAAAGTGGCGCCGAAAGCAACGTCCTCGACGTGATGGTCTACTCGCTGCGGCGCAAGCTCGCCGGCGCTGGTCTGCCGGACCTGATCCGCACACGACGCGGCGAGGGCTACCTTCTCGATCCCGGCGGCCCGGCTTGAAGTCGCTGCAAGGCCGGCTGAATCGGGGCCTTCTCTCCGGGATGGGAGCGCTTCTCCTGGTCGCGGGACTTCTGGTGGATCAGGAGATCGAACGGCGCACCCTGAGCGACTTCGACGCCGCCCTCGAGGAAAGGGCTCGGGCGTTGGCCGGCATGCTCGAACAGGAAGAGGGACAGGTGCTGCTCGAGTTCGAGCCCAGGGAATATCCGGAGTTTCTGCGCCAGAACGCCGCCGACTACTTCGAGGTTCGCACCTCCGATGGCCGGACTCTCTACCTCTCCGATTCCGCTGCGGGACAGTCGCTACTGCCTGCTGGAGCACGGATCACAGCGAAGCACCCGGGCATCAGGAATCTCCATCTTCCAGATGGTAGGCGAGGCCGAGCTATCCTGCTCAGATTTCAACCCCGAGCCGAGCAGCCGGACGAAGACGAGGGCCCGCCTACCTCCCCGCCTGACCCCACGACCTCGATGCCACCGGCGCCGCTGACTGTCGAACTCATCGTCGCGCGAGAGCGCGAATCGCTCGACTCGTTCGTCGCCAGAGTGCGCTCGGCGGCGACCTTCATCGTGGTGATGCTGCTGGCCGCGACTGCCGCGATTATCGCCTGGACGCTGCGCCGCGAGCTGGCTCCGGTACGTTCCTTTGCCGCGCAGCTTACCCAGATCGATGCCGAAAGCCTCGATACTCCCCTGGAGCCAACCGGCTTGCCTGCGGAACTGGCCCCGATCGCCGCTCGAGTCGAAGAGCTGCTCCGCCGCCTGCACGCCTCCTTCGAACGCGAGCGCGCCTTCTCCACGCAACTGGCTCACGAGCTGCGGACGCCGCTCGCCGAGCTTCGCGCCATTGTCGACGTCGCCCTTCGTTGGCCGGACGACCCGCGCGAACTGGCACTGGCGCTTCAGGAAGCCGGATCGATCCAGAGTCAGATGCAGGGGTTGATCGTGAACCTGCTGGCACTGGCCCGTTCCGGCGCCGACGCGGAGCTCAGCCGGCCGCAGTTCGTCGACCTTTACACAGCCATCGAGCGAGCCCTTGGCGCAGCCCAACGTCGGTTCGATGCGCGTGCGATCTCGGTTGAGAACGGGGTCGCCCGGGACCAAGCCGTGCTCGCTCCTCCCGAAGCGCTGGAGCTGGTGCTTTCGAACCTGGCGGTCAATTCCGCGCTGTACGCCCCGCCGCAGAGCCAAGTCCGGATCCGATTCGACGCCACCGCTGGAACGCTCTTGTGGACAAACCCCGCGCCGGACCTCGAAGCGTCCGATCTGGAACACCTCTTCGCCCGTTTCTGGCGCAAGAGCAAGGCCCGTTCGACCGGCGACCATGCCGGCCTGGGCCTCTGCCTCGTTCGTTCCATGGCGCGCCACTGGGGAGGCGAAGCGAGCGCGACCCTGGACCGGGGCGAGCTCAGGGTCGCCGTCTCCGGGCTCAAGCCAGACGGTCGATCAGATTGAATGCGGAAGGAAACTCGGCGAAAGCTCGCTACCTGTCTCCATCCAACAGATTCCCCAGCGGTCCGAGAACAGAGCCCTCCTCCCGGCGACCGCGGGCCAGCCCTGAGGCGGCGACGACGCGCGCCGCGAGACGCGAGAACGGCAGCGACTGCAGCCAGACCTTGCCGGGCCCGGTGACGGTGGCGAAGAACAGCCCTTCGCCGCCGAAGAGGAAGGTCTTCACCCCCTTGACCATCTGGATGTCGTACTGCACGCGCGGCTCGAAGGCGACCAGGCAGCCGGTGTCGACGCGTAGCGTCTCCCCCGCCGCCAGGTCGCGCTCGAGAATCGTGCCGCAGGCGTGGAGGAAGGCAAGACCGTCACCGTCGAGCTTCTGGAGAATGAAGCCCTCGCCGCCAAAGAGGCCGGCGCCGAGCTTCTTCTGGAAGGCGATGCCGAGGGACACTCCCTTCGCCGCGCACAAAAAGGCGTCCTTCTGGCAGAGCATCTGCCCGCCGTACTGCGCGAGGTCGAACGGCACGACCTTGCCCGGGTAGGGAGCGGCGAAGGCGACCTTCTGGCGCGACGACCCCTGGTTGGAGAACACCGTCGTGAAGAGCGATTCGCCGGTCAGGACGCGCTTGCCGGCCGAGAACAGCTTGCCGAGAAGGTCGCTGCCTTCGCTCTGTTGCGAGCCGTCGCCGAAGATGGTCTCCATCTGGATCGCCGGATCCATGTAGAAGAAGGCGCCCGCCTCGGCGACGCAGGCCTCCTGCGGATCCAGGGTGATCTCGACGTACTGCATCTCCTCGCCGAAGACCTCGAAGTCGATCTCGTGCATCCGCCCCTTGCCGGCGATTCCCGAGGGCGGCGGCGGCGGCGCGACGGGCGACGCGCCGAAGGCGGCGGAGAACTCCGATACCGAGCCGATCGGCGCCCAGGCCTTCATCCCCGGACCGAAGACGTGCGCGTTGCGGTCGAGCCGCCCGGCGCGCACCCGTCCCGCTACCTCCTCCGCCGCAATCGGTCCCTCTTGCTGGCCGTTCACGGCCACGTACCACTGAGTGTCGTTCGCCATTCGCTCTGCCTCCAGGAAACCGCCGGACTGGCGGTGCCAGATCCTATCGCGCGCTCCCGGCCGGGATTGCCAACTCACGCGACTTCCGATGCGGGGCGCCGAAGTGAGCATAGACCGCCGGCAGCACGAGCAGCGTGAAGAGGGTCGACGTTACGAGGCCACCCACCATCACGACGGCGAGCGGACGCTCGAGCTCGGAGCCACCCAGTCCGAAGAGCATGGGCGTGAGGCCGAGGATCGCGGCCCCGGCGGTCATCAGTTTTGGACGCACCCGTCCGAGCGAGGCCTCGCGAACCGCGGCTTCGAGTGGCAATCCGTGGGCGAGGAAGCCCTTCGTCTGGGTAATCAGCACCAGGCTGTTCTGCACTGCGACGCCGAAGAGGCCGATGACCCCGACGATCGAGCTCGCATTCCAGCTCTCGCCCGCGAGCACCAGCGCCACCAAGCCGCCGGCGAACGCCAAGGGCAGGGTCGCGAACACGATCACCACTTCGCGCACCGAGCCGAGCGCGAGGAGCAGGAGAAAGAAGACCAGGGCCAGGGCGATCGAGGAGGCCGCGAGGAGTCGACGTTGCGTGGCGCGCGCCTCCTCGATCTGACCCGAGAGGCCAACGGTGGTTCCCGCTGGCAACTCCATCGCGGAGAGCCGCGCCTCGATGCGCGCCGCCGTACCTCCGAGATCGCCCGCGGTCTGAACCCGAAAGCCGAGCCGGCGCTGGGCATTCTTGCGTCGCAGCAGTCCCGGAGAAGATCCCTCCTCCACTCGCGCCACTTGCCCGAGCTCGACGACTCGCCCCTCCTCCACGATCAAAGGCAACCGCGCCAGAGACGCGCCCGTGAGCCGACCGTCGTTGGGAAACCGCACAATACGGTCGATCCGCTGGATCCCTTCGAAACGGGGCGCCAGGGAGATCCCCTGCAGCGCGGCACGCGCGGTCAGGGCGAGCAAGGTCCGCGGCACGTCGAGGCGCCGCAGGGCGTCCTCGTCGGGCACGATGCGCCAGGCCGGCAAGGGAGTGCCGGAGTCCGGAATCACCGACACGACGCCCGGAAGCTCGGCAATCTCACGCCGGATCTCCGCCTCGCGTGCGCGCAGCGGTTCGAGGTCGGCGGCGTAGAGCTCGACCTCGATGTCGGCCGGACTGCCGCCGATCCCCTCGGCGATGCGCATCCCCATCGGCGTCGTCACCTCGACGCCGAACGGAGCCGCTTCGCCCATCTCTTCGATCTCGGCGCTGACCGCATCCGAGTCGGTCCCCGGTTGGAGAACGATGAGAATGTCCGAGATCGAATGCGGCATCGGGTCCTCGGTAATCTCGCCCCGACCGGTGCGCCGATAGACCGAGCGTACCCCGGCGAGCGCCGATATCGCGGTTTCGAAGTCGACATTGGCTTCGTCCACCGCGGCGACGCTGACGTCCGAGGGCAAGAGTGTCTGGACCATCAAGGCCCCCTCGTCGAGCTCGGGCAGGAACTGTGTGTCAAGACGCGTCGCGAGCCAGAACGACGGCAAAGCGACGAGCAGCGCCACGGCCTGGACCGCAACGCCATGATGCAACGCCCAATCGAGCCCCGGCCGATAGAGTCGCTTGATCCAGGTGACGAATCGCGGTTCGGCGAGCGAAGTTCCCGGGGGGAGGAATCGATCCACCAGCACCGGAACAAGCGTGAACGAAAGCGCCAGGCTGATCGTCATCGCGGAAGCCACTGCCACCGCTAGTGGAGCGTAGAGCCGGCCAGCGACTCCAGGCAGAGCCAGGAGCGGGACGAAAACCGCGAGGATGACGGTGACCGCGGTGACGATCGGCACCGCCACCTCCGCCGCCGCCGCCGAGAGGATCGTCCGCCGCGACGTCGACTCGCGCGCCTCGTTCGGGTGGGCTTCGAGGCGATGGACGAGGTTCTCGACCATGATGACGCTCGCGTCGACCAGGATGCCGACAGCGATCGCCAAGCCTCCCAGAGTCATCGCGTTCAGTCCGTGACCCAGGAGCATCAACGGAATCGCCGCGCCGACGGTCGAAAGCGGCAGGACCGCGAGCACCACCAGCGCGCCGCGCAGGCTTCCCAGCAGCAGGACGAGGACCATGGCGACGAAGGCCGAACCGATGAGGAGCGCCGTGGTGACCCCCGAGAGCGCGCGGTCGACGAGCTCTCCCTGGTCGTAGAACAGCTCCAGCTTCATTCCCTGCGGGAGCGCCTTCTGCAGCTCCGGTAGCAGCGCGCGGACCCGGCGTGCGGTCGAGAGCGTCTCCGCGGCGGGTTGCTTCACGACCCGCATCGACACCGCCTCGAAGCCGCCGAAGCGGGCCAGTCCGAGACGAAATCCCGGGGCATCCCGTACTTCGGCGAGATCGCCCAACGTCACCAGCCCGTGCGCGGTGTGCACCGGGACCCTGCGGACCTCTTCGTTGGTCGCGGTGAGCGTCGCGACGCTGACCAGCCACATCTTGTCGCGCACCTCGAGGAGCCCCGCCCCGGAATCGCGCTCGCTGCCTTCGAGCGCTTCGAGAACCTGCCCCAACGAGGCGCCGGCGAGGCGCAGGCGCTCGGCGACGAGGCTGATCTCCACCGTGCGCTCCGCCCCGCCCAGGAGCTCGATGCGAGCTACCCCGGGCACCGACTGCAGCCGCGGTACCAGCACCCGCACGGCCTGGTCGCGGAGCGTCATCGGGTCGATCGCCGGGCCTTCGAGCACGAGCTCCTGAATCTCCTGCAATCGCCCGGCAGCACTGGTCACGAGAGGTGCCTCGGTGCCCGCGGGGAAACTCGACACCAGGGTCGCGAGCTTTTCGCCCACCAGCTGACGGGCGCGCCACGGATCGCTGTCGCTCTCGAAGGCGATGACGATCTGGGCGATTCCGGGCTGGAGAGTGGAGGTCACGCGCCGAACGCCGGGAAGCCCGAGCATCGCCTGCTCGACCGGCTGCGCGACAGCAAGCTCGATCTCCGGTGCCGATCGGCCTGGACTCTGGATGAGGAGCTGCAGCGTCGGCAGCGTCAGGTCGGGAAAGAGATCGCGACGCAAGCCACCATAGACCACCATGCCGACCACGCCGAACACGAGCGCGAGGGCGATGACCCAGCCTCGACGCGGCAGGATGGTCCGAAACCAGCGAAAGAAGATCGATGGCCGGCCGCCCTCCGCATCGACCAGATGCTCGTCTCGCGGCCGCTCAGTGCGCATGGTGCTCGCCTCCGCCCATGCGCTTCATCCACAGCGGCCGCAGAAGATAGGCGCCCGCCGTCGCCACCTCGAGCCCCGGCTCTAGCCCCTCGAGCACCAGAACGTCCCCTCCCAGCTCCGCTCCCCGCCTGACCTTCCTGAAAACGGCGTCGCCGCTCTCGCGGACGAAGACACCCCAGTCCCCTTCGACGAGCTGCAGGGCCTCCTGCGGCAACACGATGCCGCGAGTCAGCGGCACGCGCACCTCCAGCGGGGTGCCTGGCGCCGGAAGAGGTCCGCCCTCGAGCCTCAGGATGTAGGGATAGCGCCGAGTTTCGCTGGTCAGACCGGCCGGAAGCCCTTCGACCTCCGCCCGCCAGCGCGTGCCGTCGCCGCGCCGGACCTCTGTCGTCGCGCCCACCGCCCAGTCCGTCGGGCCGGGCGGTGCGAGCTCGACCCGCACCCGCGACGCCAGCCGATCCCGGATCGTCGCCAGCGAGGTACCCGCTTCGACTCCCTGGCCGAGAGCGATCTCCCAGCGCTCGAGAGTGCCCGCAATCGGCGCCCTGAGGAGTGCCGTACCGGAAAATTCCTCCGGATCGACTCCCCGCGCCGCCAGCGACTGTCGCGCCGCCAGCACCTCGGCGGTCGCCGCGGCGCTCGCGGCCTCGGCGGCTTCGAGCTCGTGCCGTGAGGTGGCGCTCGCGGCGAGCAGGGTTCTTTCGCGCTCGACCTCGAGCTGTGTGCGGGCCTGCTGCGCCTGTGCCGAGCGATGCCGTGCCGCGAGGTCGGCCACCTCGGCGCTCGCGAGCTCCGCCACGGCCTGGCCTGCCCGCACTGTCTCGCCGGAACGCACCAGCAACCGCCGGACGATCCCGGAAGCAGGCGCCGAGACGATAGCGACGGAGGTCGAATCCGAAACCGCCTCGGCGGGAGCCCAGACGCCCTCCTCCTGCGGCTCGCCGACGCGCACGAAGGCCAGCCCGCGAAGGCCCGCGAGCGGCACTCGAACCTCGCCCTCCCCTTCCGCCCCTTCCGCCCCTTCCGAGTGACCTGACGCGGATTCCCGGGTGGAGTCCTCGTGGCCATCGTCGCTTTCGCCTTCATGAGCGCGTTCGTCCTCCTGCGCTCCGCAGGCCAGGGTCGACAACAGAACAACGAGCAGCCCAAGAACGCGAACCGGGTTCGAAGTCATCGCGAAATCTCCGCCGTGAGGGTGTGAATCTGGAAAGCGGCGCGCGCGAGTGCGGCGCGCGCCCTGAGCTCGATGAGAAAGGCGCCGACCAACTGCCGGCGGAGAGGCAGGACAACCGACGGGCGATCGCGACCGGTGGTGACCCGGGCCTCGAGGGCCGTGAGCGCATCCTCGATCTCCTGGGTGGTGAGCGGCGCGCTTCCCTCGAGCGCCGCGGCACGCTCCTTCGCGCCGCGCAAGCGCCCTTCCAGCCGCGCCCGTTCGAGCTCGGCGGCGCGCGCCTGCTCGGCAAGAGCGGCATCCCGGGCCGTCGTCCGAGCGGCATTCTGCCCGGCGAGCGGCAGGCGATATCCGACGCCGAGTCTCGCGACGTCCTCTTCGCCCTCTTGCGCCGCAATGGCGAGGAGCGACCAGCGACTTCCGCGGCGCGCGGCATCGAGGCTCACCAGCGCGCGCGCCAGCGCGAAGCGCAGCTCGACAGCTCGCGCCAAGAGGGAGCCGACGCGCCCGCTGTCGATGCCAGGCTCGTCCCCTGCGGGCACGAGGACAGGGAGAGTCGAGAGCCGGGGCTCGGCGATTCTCGTCGGCACCGGTCCGACGGCGGCGCGCGCCAGGAGCTCGCTCCAGGCAAGCTGCGCCTGCTCGCGCGCTTCGGCGAGTGCGAGACGCGCGAGCCCCAGCTCCGCGACGACGAGCGAGGCCTCGTAAGGCGCTTCCGCTCCTGCGGCGACGCGCGCCTCCACGACCTCCCGCCAACTCTCGGCGCCCGCAGCCTGGCGCCGTGCAAGCGCGAGTCCTTCCGTCGCCTCCCACGCATCGACGTAGGCGAGCCGCAACGCCAGGCCGGCTTCGAGGTCGGCCGCGGCGCGCAGCACCTGCTCCGCCTCCGCGAAGAGATCGATCGCCGCCTGGCGCTCGGCGCGATCGCCCGCGAGCGGCATCTCGACGCCGACGGCGAGATCGGACCCGTCGTCCTCCGCCGATCGGCGAGGACCCGCCTCGACCGTCAACGCCACACCATCGAGTACGACGCTACGAGACAGCGCCAGATCGCGCGCCGCTGTGGCGAGGAGAGCCTCCGCTGCCAGCCTTTCGGCCGACGGTCTCGCCGCCGCGAGCGCGCTGTCGAGGGTCCAGTCGGCCGCCGCGGCGGGAGCCGCCGTGGCGAGAAGAATCAGTAAAGGAAGGCGCATGCATCCCCCGGAAAAGACTCCTGCTCGGCCATGCTGAGCCATGCTGAGCCATGCGGGGCCGCGCGCCACGCGCGCAGGGGTCCCGTGGCCCTGGCCTCTCCGACCGGAGCCGGAGAGACGACGGTTCAGGCTCGAGGCGGAATCAGCTCGGGGGGAAAGTCGAGGTCCAGCGGGCTTGAAGCGAGCTCCGCCCGGCGCTCAAGGCAGGCGTCGGTCGCCACCGGCGCCACCATCGAGCGCTCGATCGGCGCCACGGTACAACCGTCGAGGCAGGCGAAATGGCAAACGGGAGGACACTCCTCGCTGCCATCCAGCGAGCAATCCTCCACGAAAGTCGCGCCGGTGAAGGTCACAACGATCGCTACCGCCAGCCAGGCCCACTTTCGCACGGGCGGGATCCTAGCATTCGGCGATCCCACCTCGCGACCAGGCCGGCTGATCGTCGACTCGCGGACCCCGAGCCGGTGCGTGAGGAGCTCCGCAGGATGGGCGCAGCGGTTCCTCCAACCACGGCGAGGACTACGGCATCTCCAGGTAGCGCAGCGTGGTCGCGTGCCTTCAGTTCGCGGCGCCGGATCCGGCGCCGGCGATCCCTTCGACGCGGGCGACGAGCTCCCGGAGCTCGCGCGCCAGATCCTCGGCCGCCGGCGGATCGAGGTTCTCGAGCACGATGATCGTCCAGCCGCTCTGCCAATCGGCTTCCAGCGCGGCGTTGGCGCCGGTCGTGCCACCAGCGATGCCGAGACCGCCCTGTTGCGCGTAGCGCTCCGGCCCACCGAGCCGGTTCTCGGCCAGCGCGCCGGCGAAGGCGAGCAGATCGCGCGCCGTCGAGTAGCTCCCTCCGGCGGAGCTGCCAATCGCCGGCAGCTCGAGCGAGTTCGGGTGGCGCGGCAGCACGGAGGGCTTCGGATCGGCTGGAGATTTCGTCGGCCCTTGGCGTTCGCGCTCCTTCTGCCAGCCCTCGCGGGTGTAGCCGATCGCGGCGTCGCCCGGCAGCGCGTCACGCCGCAGCCAACCCGACGCCGACATGCCCGCCGGGACGAAAATCCGCTCGCGCGCGACGTCGGCGAAGCTCTTGCCGGTAATCCGCTCGACGACCAGTCCGAGGACGACGTAGCCGGCGTTCGAGTAACGCTGATCGGTGCCGGGCTCGAACTGGAGCGGCTTGCCGGTGAAAAGCGGCAGGTGGTCGGCGAGGTTGCGCAGCCCCGCGGCCGCCGCCGGCGTGAAACGCTCGTTGAAGATGTCGCCCAGCCCGGAGCGGTGAGCGAGCAGCTGCTGCAGAGTGATCTTCTCCGCGATCGCGCGATCCGGATAGTCGGGCAGGTGCCGAATGAGCTTGTCGTCGAGCGCGAGCTTCCTTTCCGTCGCGAGCTGCGAGATCAGCACCTGGGTGAACGCCTTGGTGATCGACCCGATGTTGAAGCGGGTCGCCGGAGCGTTCGCGACGCCGCGCTCGCGATCGGCCATCCCCGCCGCCCGCTCGAGCAGCACCTCGCCGCGACGGGCGATCACGACCATGCCGGAAAAGGCGTCCTGCGCCGCGAGGTCGTCGACGCGCACCGCCGCCTGCGCGATCGCCTGCGCCGACGAGAGCTTCGGGCCCGCGGCGGCTCCGGCATCGGCCGGCGGATTGGAGTCGAGCTGCATCGAGGCCGCGAGAATCCCGCGCGGCGGCTGCGGCTCGAGCTTCATCCCGACCGTCAGCCAGAGTCCCCGCGCCTCCGACCGGAAGGTCAGCGCAAGCTCGTCCTCGTTGCGGCGGGCGACCCGCACCAGCTCCGCAGGACCGAGGTCGATGCGCACGCCGGCGAGCGCCTTCGCGCGCTCGGCGGCCGGGCGCTGGGCGAGCGCCGAGGCCGCCCAGTTTGCCACCACGATCGGCTCGATGCTGGCGGCATCGCCAGCGGCTGCGGTGAGAATGGCAACCATCGCCCGCGCCCGCTCGCCGATCACTCCCTCTGGCAGCGCAGGTTGCGCGATGGCGCCGGTCGCCACCAGGGCTCCGCACAGGCCGACAAGCGCCCAGAGAACCTCTTTACCAGCAGCTTTTCTTTGAACGAGTCTCATCCGCCCCCCCCTGAAGCCGAGCCCGCCTGTCGCTTTCGGGACCGATCTCCCCAAATCAGGAGGCGGCGACTCGCTCCGCCCCCCTCATCGGGGAGAGTACACGGAGCGTGCCAACGGTTCCGAATCAGGCACCGCGGCGAGGCCAGGAGCCAAACCTCGCGGGCACCTTTCTCGTACAATTCCCCGACTGTTTCCGACTTCTTTGAGACTGCGAGGAGATCGCGATGAGCGGAGTCCGGGTGCTGGTGGGGACGAAGAAGGGCGCGTTCGTGCTGACGGCCGACGGCAAGCGCGACAAGTGGGACATCGCCGGGCCCCTCTTCGGCGGCTGGGAGATCTACCACCTCAAAGCGTCGCCGGCCGATCCGAACCGCCTCTACGCTTCGCAGACGAGCGGCTGGTTCGGGCAGATGCTCCAGCGCTCGGACGACGGCGGAAAGAGCTGGGAGGCGGTGGACAACAAGTTCACCTACGACGGCACTCCCGGCACCCACCTCTGGTACGACGGCACCCAGCACCCCTGGGAGTTCAAACGCGTCTGGCACCTGGAGCCGGCGCTCGGCGATCCCGACACCGTCTACGCCGGGGTCGAGGACGCGGCACTCTTCCGCTCGACCGACGGCGGAAAGAGCTGGCAGGAGCTCGCTGGACTGCGCGGTCACGACTCCGGTCCCCTGTGGCAACCGGGCGCCGGCGGCATGGGGCTGCACACGATCCTCCTCGATCCCGTCCACCCGGACAGGATCTTCATCGCCATCTCCGCCGCCGGAGTCTTTCGCAGCGACGACGCCGGCACCTCCTGGCGGCCGATGAACCGCGGCCTGAAGTCGGAGTTCATGCCCGATCCGAACGCTGAGGTCGGCCACTGCGTGCACCGCATCGCCCTGCATCCTTCACGGCCGGAAGTTCTGTTCATGCAGAAGCATTGGGACGTGATGCGCAGCGACGACGCCGGCGACTCCTGGCACGAGGTGAGCGGCAATCTGCCGAGCGACTTCGGCTTCCCGATCGACGTCCACGCCCACGAACCGGAGACGATCTACGTCGTCCCGATCGAGAGCGATTCCCTCCACTACCCCCCGGAAGGCAAGCTGCGCGTCTATCGCAGCCGCACCGGCGGCAACGAATGGGAGGCGCTCACCCAGGGACTCCCGCAGCGCGACTGCTACGTCAACGTGCTGCGCGAAGCGATGGCGGTCGACTCTCTGGACAGCTGCGGCATCTACTTCGGGACGACCGGAGGGCAGGTTTACGCCTCCGCGGATGCCGGCGACCACTGGATGGCGATCGCGCGCGACCTGCCAGCGGTGCTCTCGGTCGAGGTCCAGACCCTGCCGTGAGCCCGGCCGCACGCCAGGTCCGCGTCGCGCTCCCCGCTCACCTGCGGACTCTCGCCGGCGTCGGCGGCGAAGTCGGCCTCGCGGTCGTGGACCCGGTCACGGTGAGCTCGGTGCTCGACGCGCTCGAGGCCGAGTTCCCCGTGCTCCGCGGCACCATCCGCGATCACGTGACCCGGCGGCGGCGGCCATTCCTGCGCTTCTTCGCCTGCCTGGAGGACCTCTCCAACGACCCCACCGACCGGCCGCTTCCCGCCGCGGTCGCGGAAGGCACCGAGCCCCTCCTCGTCGTCGGCGCCATCGCCGGCGGGTAGGAGTAAGCTCGAAGCATGAGGATCCTGGTCGTCGGCGCCACTGGCGCGACGGGGCGCGCGCTCGTCGCGCAGGCGCTCGCGCGCGGGCACGAGGTCACGGCGCTGGTCCGCAACCCCGACCGGCTCGCGGTCCGCCACGAGCACCTCCGGGTGATCCAGGGAGACGTGCTCGATCCCACCGCGGTCGACGCGGCGGCCACCGGGCAGGAGGCGGTGATCTCGGCACTCGGCCACAAGCGCTGGATGATTCCGACGCGGATCCTCTCCACGGGTACCGGGAACCTCCTCGCCGCGATGCAGCGCCACGGTGTCCGGCGCTACATCGGCATGACCTCCCTCGGAGTCGGCGACAGCTGGTGGAGGATGGGGCTCTATTACACTCTGTTCGTCCTGCCGGTCATCCTGCAGTTCTACTTCTGGGACAAGCACCGGCAGGAGAAGCTCGTGCGCGCGAGCGGCCTCGACTGGACGCTCGTGCGCCCCGGCGCCCTGACCAACGGCAAGCCGCGCGGCAAATGGCGCGCGGGCCGGCGGATCGGGAACCCGCTGTGGACGGTGCGCATCGCGCGCGCCGACGTCGCCCACTTCCTGCTCGACCAGCTCGCCGGAACGAAGTACCTCCGTGAGACTGTCGCTCTCGCCTGGTGAAACCGGCTTTCTTCTCCACCACTGGGGCCCTTTGACCGCGAGCCGCTGGCAGGTTAGGTTCTCGCACACAAATGCGTGCGTCCGGGAACGGCGAAGAGACGTCGATCGACATTCTGGGGGGCGGGCCCGCCGGCCTGGCGGTGGCACACTACGCCGCCAGGGCGGGCCTCCCCTTTCGCCTCTTCGAACGCTCCGGCGAGCTCGGCGGACTCTGCCGCACCTACTCCTGCGGACCGCACCGGTACGATTCGGGCGCCCACCGTTTCCACGATCGCGACCCCGAGATCACCGGCGATCTGCGCGCGCTCCTGGGCGATGAGCTGCTCGAAGTCGACGCTCCGAGCCAGATCCTTCATCGCGGCCGCTACATCGATTTTCCACCCCGCCCGGTCAACTGGCTGCGCCACTGCGGTGTCGTCGAAGGCGCGCGCGCGGCTACCGCGCTCCTCTGGCGGAGATTGCGGCCGCGGCCCGAGAAGACCTTCACCGATCTGGTCGCCAACCGCTACGGTCTGCGACTCGGGCGGCCGCTGTTGCTCGACTATTCCGAGAAACTCTGGGGCCTGCCTGGCGATGAGCTCGCACCCGAGGTCGCGACGCGCCGTCTCGCCGGCCTGAGTCTCCGCAGCGTGCTCGCCGAGGTCTTGTTCGCGCGGCCGAAGAGCGCCCATCTCGATGGTCGATTCCTCTACCCGCGCTCCGGCTACGGCGCGATCTGCGACGGTCTCGCGGCGCGGCTGCCTGCGTCGAGTGTGCGCACCCATGCGGAGATCGCCGGCTTCGAGTGCCTCCGGGGGCGCATCGCAGCTCTCCGACTCGCCAACGGCGAAGCCGTGGCGGTCGAGGGACGGGTGGCGAGCACGCTGCCACTCTCCCTCACGGTCCGGATGCTCGGCGACGAGCTCACCCGAGCCGCACATGGGGCTGCATCCGGACTGCGCTTCCGCCATGTGCGCCTGATCTTTCTTCGCCTCGATAGGGCGCAGGGATCGCGCAATGCGAGCATCTACCTGCCGGAGAAGCGCTTCGCAGTGTCGCGCGTCTCGGTGCCGAGAAACCGCTCGGCCGCCCTCGCGCCGGAGAACGAAACCGGCCTGGTCGCAGAGGTCCCCTGCTGGAGCACCGATGCGATCGCGCAGCTCGCCGACGCCGAGCTCGCCCGGCGGGTCGTCGACGAGCTCGCCGAGGCCCGTCTGTTGACACCGTCGAACGTGCTCGAGTGGCGCCACCACTTCCTCGCCAACGCCTACCCGGTCTACACCCTCGACTATCGCGAACGGGTCGAAACCATCGTGCGCGAGATCGGCGCGATCGCCAATCTCGATCTCCTGGGACGCAACGGCCGCTTCTGGTACAGCCATCTCCACGACCAGATGCGTGCCGCCAAGGACTACGTCGGATCGCTCCCACCCGTGGCCGATTCTCCCGGCCGGACCTTTGAGCGACCTGGCGCGCGATCCGCCACGCCTATCAGCCCGACCATCGCCGCGCACATCCTGAGATCGGCGAGCACGCTGTAGTAGGCGCGACCAGCGCGCGGTGGACCGGCCTCGCTGTGGGGCTCGAAGAGCAGCTTCAACGATCCGAGAAGGCTCGCCCCCGGGCGTGTCCAGGAGGTCGGCCGGTTGCCTTCGAGCAGCAGGTGCCCGAGCCAGCAGGGCACGACCGCGACCACGGGTGCAGCGAGGAGCCAGAGCGCGTTCCACCGCCAGATGGCGAGTGCCAGCACGGCGGCCACCAGAAGCTTGGCGGTGAGATGCAGGGCGCGATTGGCCCGGCTGCGGTGCGCGGCGAGGTAGGCCGCATAGAATTCGTCGAATGCCGCGTGGTCGCTCATCTGCTCTCTCCCGGATCGCGCGTCGGTTGCTCATCGACCTCGTCCTGCCGACAGGCGTCGCGCTCGCGGCGGGACTCACCGTCGCGGGCATCGTCGCCCCCCAATGGCGCGCCGCCGGCCTGCCTTACCTCGTCGGCTTCGGCAAAAACGTCGAGGCGCTCGCCGTCGCTGCAGCCCTGGTCGCCGGCGCCGCGAGCCGGGCGATCTCCGGCCGCCGCAGCGGTCGCCTTCTCGCCGGCGGGATCGCGCTCGCCGGCTTCATCCTGCTCGCGGTCGGCGTCAGTGGACCTCGCCTCGTCGCCATGGCGCCTCGCCTGCTCTTCGCCACGCTCCTTTTCGCGGCGATCTCGGCCCTGGGGACCAGTCTGGCGGGAGCCCCGGGCGCCGCTGACTTTACGATCGCCAGCCCGGCTCACCGGGGTGATCCACGACGCCTTTCCCGGCCGCAGGATCGTATCCCGTGGTGGGGGGCGGCGGGAGGCCTCGCGGGCTTGGCTGCGTTCGAGGTCCTGCTCGCGATCGAAGCGCTCTCCATCGACGTCTTCCATCATGGCGAGGTGCTCGCTTCGGCCGTCGATCTCGTCGCCGGCGGGCGCCCATTCGAGAGCTTCATCTGGCCGCACGGTCTGCACGACTCAGGGTTGGCGGCGCTCTTCCTCGCCTTGACGGGCAAAATCGGGACGTCGCCCGTGGCGCTCGCCCGGGTCGCCTGCGCGGCGCTCGGAGTCGTTTCCGCCTTCGTCCTCGCCAAGAGCCTCGGAATGCTGCGTGCCCAGGCGCTGGCGGTCGCGGCTCTCCTGGTGGCGCTGCCGCTGTTCTTCGGCGGTGCGCAGGCGGATGCGCCTGCGCCGCTCTCGACGCTCGGCATCCTGCTCTTCGTCGTGCTCGGCTTCGCGGCGCTCGGCGGACGCTTCGCCGGCGCGACCGTCGTCGCCGGCGCGCTCTTCGCACTCGCCCACCTCTTTCGCTTCGAGACCGGTGTCTTCGCCGCCGTCGCTGCGGCCGCCGCGCTGGTCGACCGCCACCTGCCGACCGGCCGGACCGACTTTCGCCAGCGCATGCGCGGGCTGGCCGTCGACGCCGGCTTCCTCCTCGCCGGCTTCGCTGGCGCGCTCGCCCTCTGTCGCGGCCTCTTCGGCTGGCCGGGAAAGGCGTGGTTCGAGTACGTCTTCCTGGAGCTCGCTCGCCACCATCGCGACGCGGTCGGCCGCGTTCTCTCCTGGCCGGCGAGCGGCACCGTAGCCGCCCCGGACGGCGAGGCTCTCACCAGCGAGGTCCTCGCCTGGCTGCTGCTCGTCCTCGGGCTGCTGGTCACCGCGGTCGGCGCCGCGCTCGTCCGGCCGCGCGGCGGCGACCTCGATGCGGCCCGCGGCCACCGCGAGTCACCGCTCACCTTCTTCGCCGTTTTCGCCCTCCTCGCCACGCGCTCGGCGCTCGACCGCGTCGACGCGCTGCACGTCGCACAATGGGCCGTCCTGCCGGCGCTCGCGCTCCTCCTCCTCGCGGTGTGCAGGGCCGCCGAGCGCAGAAGCTGGGGCGCCCTCCAAACCTCGGTCGCGGTGGGCGTCGTGCTGCTCTTCGTCGATATCGGAAGGCCCGCGCCGGTGTTGCCGTCCGTGCGCTCCCCGGCGGCGATCGCCCGGCTGCTCACGAGTCAGGTGCGCCTGCTCGACGAGCACCTCACGGCCAATCCTGCACTGGGCGAATGCCACGATGCGAGCTTCACAACGACGGAAGCGGCCCTCGACGAGAACCGGCTCTTTCTCGCCGCGACGTGCGATGTGGAAAAACTCTTCGCCCGCCACGGGGTCAGCGACCTTGCCATCGCCCACTCAGCCCCCTGGTATTGGGTGCGCTACCGAAAGCGCCCGCCCACCCGCTACTTCGCACTCGCCCGCGCCTACTCGCCGGTGAGCCAGCTCGAGTTGATCGGCGAGCTGCGCGCCCGAGCGCCGCAGGCGCTCCTGCGCCCGCGCGGTTTCGGCGGCATGTTCGAATTCGACCTGCCCGACGCCGTGCGCGTGCCGGTCGTCGATGCCTATCTTCGGGCCCGGCGCGCCGGGGTCCCGGCCACGGTGACGCCGATCGGCGAGATCTTCTTCTGGAACGAACCCGGCCGAGAGGGCATCGATTCCGGCCACGCGCCGGTATCCGGCGCCGCGGGCGATCCGCGCGCCGACGCCCCCGCCGACCGGGTGCGAATCCAAGTCGACGAGATCACCTTCCAGCCGGCCAGCGGCCTGCTTTTTGCTCGCGGCACCGCCAGGGACTCCCACTTCAAGCCGCCAATTGCCGGGATGGAACTGCTGCGTCCGGGAGAACCGTCCGCCGAGATCGAAACGGGGTTGCTGAGGCCTACTTCCCTGGACCTCCTCGGCGGTGCGCCGCGGACACCGGTCGCCTGGGAGCTCCTTCTTCCTCTGTCGGAAGAGTCGAAGAGCGCGGCCTTTCGCCACGGCGCGCTCCCCATCGCGGCGCACCTCCGGGACGGCACCATCGCCCGACTCGAGCTGGACCTGGCGCGGGTCCGGTTGCTCGGCCCGCTCGCCGGCAAGGACTGGCGCGAGCTCCGCGCCGCGGTCGCCACCGCGATCGAGCTGGGACGTCGCGATCGCGACGCGGCGCTTTCGGCAAGCCCGCCGCAGGCTCCGCCAGGGGCTTCAGGATTCGCTTTCGACGGTGAGCGTGACCAGGTCGCCCGACATCTCGTGCAGGTTGTCGACCGCGCTCGCGCCGGAGGCGACGTTGAAGTAGAGCGGCGCGTCTTCGAAGCCGAACATGGCGAGAAGCGTGCCCTCGGGCTCGGCGAGGACCACACGCATGGCGTAGGTGCCGGCGGTCAGGGTCAGACGGGGAAGAATGCAGGAGAGCATCCCCTCGCCGGCCTCCAGGCGGTTTTCCGGAAAGCTCTCGGCGGGCAGAATGCCGGACGTGACCTGCACCAGAAGGTCGGCAGTGGCAATGCGAAAGGCCCAGAAGAGCCTCTCCCGCCTGGCGTGCGCGTGGTAGCGCACGATCACCCGCGCCCTGCAGCCGCTGCGCAGCTCGCCCCCCACCCCGGGTTCCAGGGTTTCGATCGCGACGCCGGTGACGATCACCGGTTCGCGGGCGCTGGGCAGCCGCGGCAACGTCGGCAGCCCCGGCAGCAGCCGTCCGGCGGCTCCATGGGTCGCGAGCGCCTCGACCGCCGTCGACCCGGGAACGGATCCGTCGTCGACCCCGGCCTCGAGCGCTTCCGGCGAGCCGCTGGCGGGTGGCGCCACGGGCCGGGGAGCGAGGCCCCGGCGGGCCTTGAGATAGAGATTGACCGCTTCCGTGCTGGCGCCGGCGAAGACCACTTCGCCGCGCTCGAGGTAGATCGCCCGCGTGCACAGCGTCTGCACGCTGTACATCTCGTGCGAGACCAGCAACACCGCTTTGCCGCGGGCGAGGAAGCGCTGCATGTGCTGCACGCACTTGCGGCGGAAGGCGAGGTCGCCGACCGTGAGAACTTCGTCGATCAGCAAGGCGTCCGGGTCGAGATGAGCGGCCACCGCATAGCCGAGGCGCGCCCGCATGCCCGAGCTGTAGGTGAAAACGGGGGCGTCGATGAACTCCTCGAGCTCCGAGAAGTCGATGATCTGGCCGAGCAGCCCGAGCGTCTCGTCGCGGGAGAGGCCGAGCAGGGCGGCGTTGTGGAAGATGTTCTCGCGGCCCGAAAGTACCGGATTGAATCCGATGCCGAGCTCCGAGATCGCCGCCAGCTTGCCACGCAGCACGATACGGCCGCGATCGGGGTGCAGCCGTCCCTGGATCAGCTTGAGCAGCGTGCTCTTGCCGGCACCGTTGGGGCCGATGACTCCCAGGCACTCGCCGGCCGCGAGTGCCAGCGAGACCTCCGAGAGCGCCCAGAACTCGCCGTCCCGCAACGCGCCCGGAGCGCCACTGCGGCCGACCAGCGCGCTTGCGATGTCCCGCAAGCCGTAGCGCAACGACTTTTCGAGATCGCGGCAGTACTTCTTCGACACCGCCTCGACGGCGATCAGCGCTGGCGCGCTCACGGATTTCCGGCCTTCACAGCGGGCATTCTAGTCTGCCGCTATGACGGCGAGAGCGGCGCGGGCAGCGTCATCCTTCCGCGAGAGAGTCGGTGAGCGCGTTCCTTCCCGCCTTCCTGCGGCGCTGGCGCGGGGAGACCGAGCTCAGTTCGGCGCGCGTCGCGCGCTACTACGACGATTGGCACGAACGCTACATGGCGGCGTTCGGCGACACCCTCCAGTCGCAGCGCACGGGCGAGCTCGGCGAGCTCTTCACCCATATCGCCGATCAGGCCGAGCTCGTCCCCGGCATGCGGGTCCTCGACGCCGGCTGCGGAATCGCGGGGCCGGCTCTCTGGCTGGCGCGTCATCGCGGAGTGAACGTCGCCGCGGTCAACATTTCGGGTGTGCAGGTGGCCGAGGCAAGAGACCGCGTCGAGACCGCCGGCCTCGGGGATCGCGTGGTGGTCAGCCGGGGCGATTTCCATCGCCTCGAAGCGCTCTATCCGCTCGCCTCCTTCGACGCCGTGCTCTTCCTCGAGTCGCTCGTGCATTCGGATCATCCGCAGGTAGCCCTCGCCTCGGCCTACCGCGTGCTCAAACCCGGGGGCGTGCTCTACGTCAAGGACCTCTTCCAGCGCGCCCACATCGCGGATCGAACCGAACGCGCTCGTGTCCGCAAGGTCGTCGCCAACGTCAACCGCTACTTCTGCCTGAACGTCAAGGACCAGAACGACTTCCTCGCCGCGCTGCGTGGCGCCGGATTCACTCTTGAGTGGCTGCGCGAACCACCGCTCGCGACCGGCCACGACCTCGGCAACGCCTTCGTGACGGCGAACGCGATCGACATCTACGAGGGCCCGCCGGTCACCTTTCTCGACTGGCTCGAGCTCAAGGCGCGCAAGCCCGCGCCGCACGGTGCGGTCTCCCTCCGCGCCGAAACCGCGTAGACTCCCGCCTCCCAATGCCTGGCCCGGGGCTCCTCCGCTTCTCTCTCTGGTGGCAGCACATCGTGCCGCCGGTCCTCGCCGCCGCCTACCTCGCCACCGCCGTGGCAGCGCTGCCTCCCGGCGAGCTCGTCGGGCTGTTGCCGCCCTTCGTGGCGAGCGTCGTCGGCATCGCGGGCTTCGGCTATTTCCTCAACGACGCCTGCGACATCGCCGCCGATCGTGCCGCCGGCAAGGCCAACGCCGCCGCCGCACGCGGGCCGGCGGCGCACGCTGCGATCCTCCTCGGCCTGCTGGCGTTCGGACTCGCGCCCTGGCTCTTGCTGCCGCGCCATCCGGGCAATCTCACTCTTCTCGCCCTGCAGATCGGTATGCTGACGATCTACTCGGCGCGACCCCTGAGGCTCAAGGAGCGCGGCCTCGCCGGCGTCCTGGCGGACACACTCTACGGCCATCTCCTGCCGGTGGCGATCGCACTCTTCACCTTCTTCCCCGAGCCCCTGCGGAGTCTGGCGGCGGCCCGGGGCTCCCGGACGGCCGTGCCGATCCTCGCCCTGACCGGGATCGTCCTCACCTGCAAGGGGCTGCGCAACATCCTCCTGCATCAGCTCGCGGACCGGGAGAACGACCGCCGCGCCGGCCTGCGCACCTTCGTCCTCGCCCGCGGTCCGGTGCGCGCACTCGCCCTGATCAACCGCCTCCTCCTGCCGCTCGAGGTCGGCGCTCTCGCCGCAGCCCTGGTGCTGCTCGCCCCGGCGGCGCCGGTCTGGGTGGGGTTCGTCGCCTTTCTCGCCTTCACCGCGCTGATGTTCTCGGCGTGGAAGCTCCCCTATCTGCCGCGGCGCCAGCTGCGCTTCAAGTTCCTCTACTTCCTGAATGACTTCTACGAAGAGTGGCTGCCGCCCACCGTGCTCGCCATCGCGGTCGCACGTCACGGTGAGCTCTGGCCCCTCCTGCCGCTGCATTTCGCCCTGTTCCCCAAGGGGCTCGCCAAGATTCCCCGCAACCTCTCGGTGCTGCGCGAGAACTTCGTCCATGCCGCCGATTTCTGAGCCGCCCGCGGACTGAGGCGAGCTTCCGTGTGCGGCATCGTGGGACAGGTCGAGCTGCGGGGGAGCGTCGATCGCGACCGCCTGGCGGCGATGCGCGACAGTCTCGAGCACCGCGGTCCGGACGACGCCGGCAGCTGGCTCTCGCCCAGCGGGCGGGTGGGGCTCGGACATCGCCGGCTGTCGTTTCTCGACCTCTCCTCCGCCGGCCACCAGCCGATGCCGTCCGAAGACCAACGTCTCTGGCTCACGCTGAACGGCGAGATCTACAACCACCGCGAGCTGCGACGGCAGCTCGAAGCGCGCGGTCACCGCTTCCGCTCGGCCTGCGATGCCGAGGTCGTGCTCCACGGCTACGAGGAGTGGGGCCGCGGCGTCCTCGAGCGGCTGTCGGGCATGTTCGCGTTCGGACTCTGGGACGATCAGGAGCAGGAGCTCTTCCTCGCCCGCGACCGTTTCGGGATCAAGCCGCTCTACTACTTCGCGGATGGCGACCGATTGCTCTTCGCCTCCGAGGCGAAGGCCCTGCTGGCGCATCCGGCGGTCCCCCGCGAGGTCGACTGGACGGCGGTCTGCGACTACCTCGTCTACCGCTACGTGCCGAGCCCGAAGTGCATCTTCAAAGGACTGGCGAAGCTGCCGCCGGCCTGCTCGCTGCGCTTCGGACGCGAGGGCACACTGACGGTCCGCGAGTACTGGACGCTGCCCCCGGGCGACCGGCAGCTGCCGTTCGACGACGCCGTCACCGCGGTCGACGCCCAGCTCGAGAGCGCCGTGCGCCGGCATCTGGAGAGCGACGTCGCCCTCGGCTCGTTTCTCTCCGGCGGCTACGACTCCTCGGCGCTGGTCCTCTATCTCGACCGGATCGGCTACCGCGCCGAGACCTTCGCGATCGGTTTCACGGACTGGCCGGGAAGCGAGCACCGCTACGCCGAGCTGGTGGCGGCGCAGTTCGGCCTCGAGCATCACAGCCGGGTGCTCGGCCCCGAGAGCCTGGCGCTCGTGCATCGCCTCGCCCGGGTTTATGACGAGCCGCTCGCCGACATCTCGACTGTGCCCACCTTCGCGGTCTCCCATCTCGCCGCGCGCCGGGTCAAGGCGGTGCTCTCGGGCGAGGGCGCCGACGAGATCTTCTGTGGCTACACCTGGCAGCGCGACTTCATGTCCACGCTCGGAGCCCCGGCCGCCGGCAACCCATCGACGAACGACCTGGTGGCCTTCTACGCTGGGGCCATGGCGATGGGGAGCTTCGACCGCGACCGACTCGCCGGCCTCCTCCACCCCGATCTCCACGCCCACCTGCCGGACGACCCGTGGTGGTTCTACCGCGGCCTCGTGCGGCCCGAGCTGCCGCCGCTGCAGCGCATCCAATGGCTCGACCTCAAAGCGTTCATGGGCGAGCTGGTGCTGACCAAAGTGGACCGTGCGAGCATGGCCAACTCCCTCGAGGTGCGGGTGCCGTTCCTCGATCACGAGCTGGTCGAGCTGCTCTTCGGCTTCGACCCGGAGGTCTACTTCCGGGCCGGGGAGCAGAAGCCGCTGCTCAGGGCGAACCTCGCCGGCAGGCTCCCGGAGTCGATCCTG
The DNA here is from genome assembly GCA_031403995.1 of Thermoanaerobaculia bacterium. GTDB lineage: Bacteria > Acidobacteriota > Thermoanaerobaculia > Multivoradales > JAGPDF01 > JAGPDF01. The sequence goes on along the minus strand of JANNGS010000042.1, from coordinate 64,820 downwards.
CAGCGCACCAAGCAGGGCTTCGTCGGGCCGGACAGCTACTACCAGAACGTCGCCTGGTACAGGGCGCTGCTCGGCGACTCCCGGCTGGTGCGCGACGGCGTCCTCCAGGGGCCGGCAGTCGAGGCCCTCTTCGCCACCGCGGATCACTGGCGTCTGTGGAAGGTCGCGGTGCTCGAGCTCTGGTACCGGGAGTGGCTGACGTGAGCACCGAGGAACGGTTCGTCTTCGTCGCCTGCGGCGCGGCGGCGCACCTCGAGGCGCTCGAGATCGCGCTCCGCCACCTGCGGAAGTTCGCCGACAACCCGATCGTCGTGGTGACCGACGCGCGCCGCAACGCGCTCCCGATCGCCCACGACCGGGTGATCGACTCGCCGGCGCCGGAGGCGCTCTCCGACGCGCAGGCGGCGATCTTCCTCAAGACCTCGCTGCACCGCATCCTCGATCCGGAGCAGCGCTACTGCTACCTCGACACCGACGTAGTTGCGGCGCGCCCCGGCGTCGATCAGGTCTTCATGTACCGCTTCGGCCCGGTGACCTTTGCCACCGACCACTGCCGCATGCGCTACTTCAGCCCGTGGGCGGTCGACTGCGGCTGCCTGTCGGACCGCCGTCTCGCCCAGGCGGAGGCGCTCAACGCGCTGATCGAACCGCTCGACGCCTGCCCGCCGGAGCTCGTGGACAAGCGGCGCCGGCTGCAGACGAAGCTCGAGGCCTACTCCGCGCGCTACCGCTCACCCGCTCCGGAGCTCGCCGCGCGCCGCGAGACGGTGCGCCGGCTGCTCGAACGCTCCGCCGGGCATCCGCTCCAACGCCGGGCCGCGCTCCTCGCGTTCGTCCTGCCGAGGTTCGGCGCGCGTCTGACGCGCCGCCTTTGGCGTGGCGGCGATCCGACCCAGGCCGCCAACTCCGTCATCGACGATGCCCTGGGGACCCTGCCGGAGTTCATCCGGCGCGAGCTCGGCTTCGACTGGCGCCTCGACGAGCGGCGGGGCTACGACGAAGCGGGGCGCCTGCTGCTCACCGACGTGCCGTTCTACGTCGCGAAGCAGAGCGAGTTCCGCTTCGACGAGGCGCGCGACGAGTGGGTCGACGGCGCCGGCGAGCGGGTCTTCCACGGCCCCTGCGACCATCTGCGTGCAGCGATCGCGGAGGACTTCGGAGTCACGATCACGGATCCCGACTGGCAGCACTGGAACGGCGGCGTCTTCCTGTTCGACGCCCGGCCCGACTCGGAAGCGGCGAGGTTCCTCGACACCTGGCACGAGCTCACGTTGCAGAGCTTCGACCTGCCGCGCTGGAAGACGCGCGACCAGGGGACACTCGTCGCCGCAGCCTGGAAGCACGGCCTGCAGGACCAGGCGACGCTGCCCAGGGAGTTCAACTTCCTCGCCGACTACCACAAGCCCGGATTGAGCTTCGATGCCGTTCGCGGCTTCAGCTTCGCCGGCCGCCCGGGCTTCGTGAGACCCTACCTCGTGCACGTCTATCACCACTGGGGCGACCGCGACTGGGCGGTCTGGCGCTGGCTCGAGACCCGGCTCGAGGATCAGGAGTCCGAATCGTGAACGAGATCGTCTACCAGCCCGACGCCGGGCGCGACCGCCATCGCCGGCTGTTCGTCCAGATGCGGCGCGACCTCGCCGCCTCGGCGGGGATGGCGCGCCAGATGCTCCTGCGCCAGCTGCACGCCGAGTACCGGCAGACGCTGCTCGGGGGCTTCCTCGCCTTCCTGCCGGCGCTCGGCATGGTCTTCTGGGCGGTGCTCGCCGACCGCGCGAAGATCCTCGACGCCGGCGACACCGGCATCCCCTACGCGGCCTTCGTCCTGCTCGGCCTGGTCGCCTGGCAGACCTTCGTCGAGTCGATCCAGGTGCAGATCGAGACCCTCGCCTCCGAGCGCGCGCTGCTCGCCAAGCTCGACCTGCCGCCGGAGAGCCTCATCGGCGCCGCACTGGCGCGCGTGCTGGTCAATGTCGCCCCGAAGCTCCTGGTGGTCGCGGTGGTCTTCCTCTTCCTGCGGCAGGGCGTGCCGTGGACGGTCGTCCTGGCGCCGCTGCCGCTCGTCGTCCTGGCTCTCCTCGGCACCGCGCTGGGCCTCGTCCTCGCACCGCTCCACGCCCTCTACCACGACGTCGGCAAGGGCCTCCAGGCGGTGACCACCTTCTGGTTCTTCATGACCCCGGTCTTCTACGCCGTCCCCAAAACCGGCCTTTTCCGCACCCTCGTCGCGTGGAACCCGGTCACCCCGCTCCTCGGCCTCACCAGGGACCTCGCCGCGCTCGGAAGCTCCACCAACTGGAGTGGGGCCCTCTGGATGACCGCCGCCACCGCCCTCGCCCTGCCGCTCGCCTGGTTCTTCTACCGCCTGGCGCTGCCAGTGATCCTCGAGAAGACGCAGTAGCCCACCCGCGGGACCTGCGCCGTGAGCCGCGAGCGTGCCGGTCTGCGCGTAGTGAGCATGAAGACCTGGATTCGCATCTTCCGTCTCGCTCTCCCGGCTCGCGCGAAGGCTCTCGTCCTCACGCTCGGCGCCCTCTGCGTTCTCCCGGTGGCCGACCCTGCTGGCGCGCAACCGCTCTCCGTCGGACTCTCCGCCGTGGGCAGCAGATGGTACGGCAACGAGGACCTGCTCTTCTTCGTTCCCGGGGCCTTCGACACGTTCGGCTACGCAGTCGCGGCCGGCGACTTCAACGGCGACGGAGTGGCCGACCTGGCCACCGGGATACCCTCCCATAACGGCCTCGTCGGCAGTAACTGCTTCGCCTGCGGCCTGGTCGTCGTGCGCTGGGGCGTCGCGGGGAGCGGCCTGGCCGGCGGGCTCGCCCAGACCGTGCTGAGTCAGCAGTTCCCCGGCAGCACCGATCCGGCGCAAAACCAGGACAGCTTCGGCTTGCGCCTGGCGGTCGGCGACTTCAACGGCGACGGACGCGACGACCTCGCGGTCGGTGTGCCTTACAACCAGACCGGCGCCGCGCAGTCGGGCGGCGTGTCGATCCACTACGGTCTCCCGGGTGGGATCGAGACGACGGGCGAACATTTTCTCCGCCAGGGAGCGGACGGGCTGCCCGGGGCCCCGGAGGTCGGCGACAACTTCGGCACTGCCCTGGCGGCGGGCGACTTCGACGGCGACGGCTACGACGACCTCGCGATCGGCGCCCCGGAAGACTTCTCCGGCGACATCGACAATGCCGGTAGCGTGATCGTCCTGCACGGCGGCATCGGTGGGGTCATGCCGTTCTACGGCTACTGGATGTACCAGGGTCTCGACGGGCTCTTCGGCGCACCTGACGCCGGCGATCGCTTCGGCGCCGCTCTCGCGACCGGGGACTTCGACGCCAACGGCTACGACGACCTGGCCATCGGAGTTCCGGGAGAGGCTGGCGTGGGGGCGATCCAGATCGTCTTCGGCAGCCAGTGGGGCCTGCTCTTCGCGGAAAACGAACTTTGGCAGGAGACGAGCATCGGCGGCCAGAGCGAGGGCGGAGACCTCTTCGGCCAGGCCCTGGCGGCGGGCGACTTCGATGGCGACGGCCACGACGACCTCGCGATCGGCAGCCCGTTCGAAGACCTCGGTCCCGCCAACTCGATCGTCAACACTGGCGCGGCGTTCACCATCTACGGCTCGCCGTCCCGCTTCGACCTCTCGCGCACCCAGTACTTGGCGCAGGGCAACGTCATCGGCGCCGGGCACGACGAGGCGCAGGATCTCTTCGGCTTCAGCCTGGCTGCCGGCGACTTCGACAACGACGGGCGCGACGACCTGGTGATCGGCACGCCGCGCGAGGATCAGACTGCGGTCGACAGCGGCCAGATCTCGATCCTGATGGGAGGCGGCTCAGGGCTGACCGCGGCCCGCACGTGGACCTTCTATGAGGGACAGGAAGGCGTTGCCGGGCCGGGCAATCAGTCCAGCGCATTCGGCTGGGCGCTCGCCGCCGGGGACTTCGACGGCGACGGCCACGACGACCTCGCCGTCGGGGCGCCGGAGGAGGACATCGGGGGGCTCAATTCCGCCGGCGCCGAGATCGTCCTGCGCGGCTCGCTCTTCTGCGACGGCTTCGCCAGCGGGGGAAGCTCGCGCTGGTCGGCGAGCCAGCTCTGATCTCAGACGCCGGCCGGCCCGCATGACGCTGGCACCACCACGGAGTGCGCCCATTTCAAACTGAGCCAGTACCGACCGCCACTACTTCAAAGTCACGCGCCAGTTCCTAGGGTAAGCTCGAAAGGCATGGCTCCGATTCCCAAGGCTCCTCGATTCAAAGGGCGACTGCCGTCCACTGAGCAGGCCTCTAAGGCCGCACGTGGATCTAGTCGAAAGCGAGGGACGCAATGCGAGACTGCCCTAGAGCTCGCGCTTCGGAGGATTCGCGTACGCCCTTCGCGGAACAGTGAATCGATCCCCGGAAAACCGGACTTCGTGTTCCCGCGCCTCAAGGTCGCGGTCTTCTGCGACGGGGACTTCTGGCATGGCCGCAACTGGAACCATCGGCGGAAGCTATTGGAAAAGGGCAACAACGCCAGCTATTGGGTGTCGAAGATTGCCGCGAATAGAGCGAGAGATCGACGAGTAAGTAAGCAGCTGCGATTGCAGGGATTTACCGTTGTGCGCTTGTGGGAATCCGATATAAAGCGCGATCCGGTTGCGGCAGCCGCGCATGTGGCGCACCACTTGACAAAGGCGCGAGAATGGCGTAAACAGGGCGTAATCATGAAGTCTCCGACCGCCCATCAACTCCCCCGTTCGGTGATCAGCCTCTTTAGCGGCGCAGGTGGGCTGGATCTTGGCTTCGAGGCTGCCGGCTTCGAAACGAGAGTCGCTGTAGAGCTTGACCGCGACGCTGTAGAGACCCTCCGCGCCAATCGCAAGTGGCCTGTAATTGACCGGGACATTCACACAATCGGCTCAGAGGAACTGCTGGCTACTGCTGGCCTCACAATCGGCGAGGCGGACATCCTGATCGGAGGGCCACCCTGTCAGCCCTTCTCAAAGGCAGGTTACTGGTCGACGGGCGATTCGCTTCGGCTCGACGATGCACGGGCAGGGACTATTGGCGCCTATCTTCGAGTACTTCGAGACACTCTTCCGAGGGCATTCTTGCTCGAGAACGTCCCTGGACTCGCTTTCAAGGGCAAGAGTGAGGGCCTAGAGCTCGTTCGCAGGACCATCGAAGAGATCAATAGAGCAAGATGTGTGAACTACTCGATTCAAGTTGCGCAACTGAACGCTGCCGACTACGGTGTTCCACAGACTCGTGAGCGCGTGTTCGTGGTCGGTTCACGAGACGGACACCGATTTGAGTTCCCGGACCCGACTCACTTCGATCCAGAAAAGGGATTTCCATTACTCGGTGGGGCTCCATACTTGACCGCTTGGGATGCAATCGGAGACCTTGAGGAAGTGGCTTCGGAAGATCTCGGAGCGCGAGGCAAGTGGGCTGACTTGCTCCCCACGATCCCGGAGGGAGAAAACTATCTCTGGCATACGGAGCGCGGGCACGGCCTCCCGCTCTTTGGGTGGCGGCGCCGGTTTTGGACATTCCTCCTCAAGCTTGCGAAGAACCGCCCTTCTTGGACTCTACAGGCTCAACCAGGACCTGCTGTTGGTCCGTTCCACTGGAAGAACCGACGGCTCTCACCGCGAGAACTATGCAGGCTACAGACATTTCCCGAGGGCTATCGAATCTCTGGAAACCTCACTTCGGTTCAGCGCCAACTTGGGAATGCAGTCCCATCTGGACTCGCAGAGGTGCTGGCTCGCGCCATACGCACCCAGCTTCTTGCCGACACCCTCTCGCAGGAAGCCACACTCCTTCCCCAACCGAATCGCCCGATCCCGGCGCCTGAGCCAGTCTCAAGGGTCCCTGCCAGGTATCGCTCTTTGGTCGGAGTCCACGACGCTCACCCTGGAACGGGGAAGGGCTTTGGAGCATCTCGACGTCGAAGTGTCGATGCTCCTGTGGCTCCTGTCCAAACCGCAATAGGGTGATCCTGCTCGAAGCGCGACGAAGGGTGATTTACGTCGACGAGGCTGCGGCCTCCAAGACCTTCTGAACATTGCTTGTCCAGCGATCGTCGAGCCGAACACGATGATCCAGCTTGCCCTTGCAAACGGCGTGGGCATCGAGCGCTCCGGTGAGAACATAACGGAATTCCCATCGCTCGGTGCGCGAGTGAAGGCACGCAGCAACGATGTCAAAATCCTTGGCCGCGTAGTAGCGTGAACAGGGATCGCTCTTCGAAGCTCGTGTGCGCTGAAAGTCTAACCGGATCGTCCCGTCGGCAAGCGTTTGACGGAGTACGTTCTTGCACTCCACCTCTAGCTTTCGGCTCCCTAAATATCGCAGTCGAAGGTCCGCTCCACCTTCTGTTTCCATTCGGACGCAGTCCTCTACACCGGGAATGGTCACAAGCTTCCTCCGAAGCTGCTCTTCAGCCACCCATCCTCTTACTGCCATCTTGAGGCGAGGGGCGCTCTGAATGAGGTCAAGAATCTCTGATTGCTCCAGCTGGAATTCTTGAGCAATCGAGTGCGGAACTTTCAAGCCTTTGGAGGTCGTGGGTTTCGCCGCGAGCTTCGGGAGCCTGAGCAGCGATTCTTCTCCAAACTTCTCGGCAAGTAACTGACGGTGGCCCGGATCTAGCCCGACTGCAGCGCGCTCAAACCGAATGAGGCGTAAGAAGTTCTTCTTTGTGCCAGCAACAAGAACCTCGATCGGCTCTTCAATTCGGGCAACTCTAGTACCTAACCTCGATCGCTCCCAGCTTGCCCATCCGGTCTTCAATGCGCGATCAACGTCATGTTGCTTGAACTCCAATGAGATGAAGAACCGCGTTGGGCTGTGTATCGTGGGATCTGCGGCAACGAAAAACCCACTCTCTGGATTGATTCCGACAAATATTGTTGTGTAGAGCTGAAACGGATCTTGGAAGATCTCGTGCGTTCGATCGTCTTTACCGCCGTACTTGATCTGAAACCGATGTTCGTCCGCCGGTCGGTTCTTTGTCGCTCTCGAATTCGCCAGAAACGCGTAAGCGACGATACCAATGCGCTCTCCCATCGGAGTCTCGAACGTATACCTGAATGGGGCCTTGTCCAGTTCAGAGGCGAAGAGCAAGCGACAACCTGAGAGCTCCAGAGCCTCGATCATCCACTTGGCGATTGGCTCACGGGCTGCCCGCTGAACTCTAAAAGTCTCGTAGGGCATCTCTACTGGCTCCAGGTGCACGCGATCAGGAAGCTGCTGAAGGCTCAACGTCTAGCACTGAACTAGCCGAGGTCCAGATACGCCTCGAGACCGTGGAGGCCACCTTCGCGGCCGAAGCCGGACTCTTTGTAGCCGCCGAAGGGGCTGGTGGGGTCGAACTTGTTGAAGGTGTTCGCCCAGACGACGCCGGCCTTCAGGCGCTTGGTCATCGCGAAGACCTTGGCGCCCTTGTCGGTCCAGACCCCGGCCGAGAGGCCGTATTCGAGGTTGTTCGCTTTCTCGATCGCCTCGTCGGCGGTGCGGAAGGTCATCACCGCCAGCACCGGGCCGAAGATCTCCTCGCGGGCGATGCGGTGCGACTGCGCGACCTCGGTGAAGTAGGTCGGCGGGAAGAAGAAACCGCGCTCCGGCAGCGCACAGGAAGACTGATGCAGGAGCGCGCCTTCTTCGACGCCGTAGGCGGTCATCTCGCGGATCTTCTCGAGCTGGGCGCGCGAGTTGATCGCGCCAACGTCGGTGTTCTTGTCGAGCGGATCGCCGACGCGGAGCTGGCGGATCCGCCAGTCGAGCTTGGCGATGACCGCATCGGCCACCGACTCTTCGACCAGCAGCCGCGAGCCGGCGCAGCAGACGTGCCCCTGGTTGAAGTAGATGCCGTTGACGATGCCCTCGACCGCCTGGTCGAGCGCGGCGTCGGCGAAGACGATGTTCGCCGCTTTGCCGCCGAGCTCGAGGGTGAGGCGCTTGCCCGATGCCGCGGTGGCGCGCTGGATGAGTTTGCCGACCTCGGTCGAGCCGGTGAAGGCGATCTTCTTCACCCGCGGGTGGTTCACGAGGTGCGCGCCGGTCTCGCCGGCACCCGGCAGGATGTTGACGACCCCCGCCGGGAGCTCGGCCTCCTCGAAGATCTTCGCCAGGTGCAGCGCGGTGAGCGGCGTCGTCTCGGCCGGCTTGAGCACCACCGTGTTGCCGCAGGCGAGCGCCGGGGCGATCTTCCACGCCGCCATGAGGAGCGGGAAGTTCCACGGGATGATCTGGCCGCAGACGCCGATCGGTCGCGGCACCCTCGGGCCCGTGGCGCCGCTCCCCGGGAAGACATACGCCAGCTTGTCCGCCCACCCGGCGTGGTAGAAGAAGTGCGCCGCGGCGAGCGGGATGTCGACGTCGCGCGACTCCTTGATCGGCTTGCCGCCGTCCATCGTCTCGAGAATCGCGAACTCGCGCGCCTTCTCCTGCAGCAGGCGGGCGATGCGGTAGAGGTACTTGCCGCGCTCGATCGGCTTCAACTTCGACCAGGCGCGCAGTCCCACTTCAGCGGCGCGGACGGCGGCCTCGACGTCGGCCTCGCCGGCCTCGGCGACCTCGGCGAGCTTCTCCTCCGTCGCCGGATTCACGGTGTCGAAGTACCGGCCCGACTTTGGCGCGACGAACTTGCCGCCGATGAACAGGTCGTAGCGCTTCTGGAGACGAACGTGAGAGGTCGACTCAGGCGCCGGCGAGTACTCCCAGGCGCTACCGAACTCGAGCGCCGGACGCTCGCCCTGCACCCGCGCAACACCCTGGAGGACGACCGACGATTCTTTCGCCATGGCGCGAATTCTACTCCGGCCGCTCCGGGAGTCGCCTCAGCCGGGGTTGTCGAAGCTCGCCTGGGCGGCCTCGAAGAGGTCGCCCAGATCGCCGCCGTCGATGAACAGGTGGTTCACCTGCACCCCGACCGGGACCACCGAGCGATTCGAGCGCTCCGCGCGATCCGAGCGATCCACGATCCGGCCGAACGCCGTCTCCGGCTGGCCCGCCGTCGGATCGGCAAGTGCGACGTGCGCGAAGGCGGTGAAAGGCACCTTCGGCAGCGAGGTGTAGTAAGCGAAGTCGGGCGCCTTGCCGCCCGAGAGATCGACCCTCTCCGAGGCCTTGGCGAGGACACCTCGGGCACTGCCGGCGAAGCTGCGCCAGTCCGCCTCCCACTCGAAGGTCGCGAAGGTGAAAGTCCGCTGCGGCGCGGGGACCGTCATGCCCATCTTCAGCGTGTCGTAGCGCACCAGCTCCTCCCCGTGCAGGCGCACGCGGAAGGCCGGGAGCGCCACCAGCGCGCGATGGAAATGCCAGCACAGGCCGGCGTAGACAGGCGCCCCTTCGTCCGCGAGGACCTCGCGCAGGCGAGTGGCGTCGAGCTCGAAAGTCACCGCGTAGAAAGGCGAGGGATGCGCGCGGTAAAACTCGAAGTGCGCCCGCCGGGGATAGTCGGTGAGAACGGAGTAGCTCAAGATCGCGACCGATCCTATCTTCCGTCGCGACTGTTACGCTCCCGTGCCATGCCAGACGCCGCGCGGCCCGCCGCAGCGACCCGGGGGGGCGTTCAGATCGTTCCGAACGTTTCGAACGCTACGAGCGGTCCGCAGTCGCCGCTCGTCGCGATTTCGCGCCGGCTCGCCGCCGCTGCCGGGCAACTCGCCTTCGCGCCGCCGGTCGCCTACGTCTACAACCCGCTGGTCTACGCCCGCGAACCGCTCGAGTGCTATCTCGAGCGCTGGGGCAGCGGTCCGAAGGAGCTCCTCTTCGTCGGCATGAATCCCGGTCCGTTCGGCATGATGCAGACCGGCGTGCCGTTCGGCGAGATCGTCATGGTACGCGACTGGCTCGGCATCGAAGGCGCGGTCTCCCGACCGCCCGCTGAACACCCGAAGCGACCGGTGGAGGGCTTCGCCTGCCAGCGCAGCGAGGTCTCGGGGGCGCGCTTGTGGGGCTGGGCGCGGGCCCGCTTCAGCACCCCCGAGCACTTCTTCGCCCGCGCCTTCGTCTGGAACTGGTGTCCGCTCGGATTCCTCGATGAAGGCGGCCGCAATCTGACTCCCGACAAGCTCCCGCGCGGCGAGCGCGCGGCGCTCGAGTCGGTTTGCGACGCGGCCTTGGGCGAGGTCGTCCACGCGCTCGGCGTGCGCCAGGTCATCGCAGTCGGCGCCTTCGCCGAGGCGGCCGTGCGCCGGGCGTCTGGCCAAGCGCCTGGATGCTGGGGGCTCGAAGCGCACGGAGTCGCGATCGCGCGCATTCCCCACCCCAGCCCGGCCTCCCCGGCGGCGAACCGGGGCTGGGCGGCTCAGGTCGAGGCGGCGCTCGCCGCGGCCGGAGTCGAGCTGGGCGGGCGCGCAGGCGAGAAGGCGTCGCTCATTCCGCGATCGCGTGCTGATACTCGTTGACGAGCTCGATGAGCAGCTTCTCCTCGCGCACCCCGAGGTTCTCGAAGTGCAGGCCGCAGCCGGGCGGCAACGCCAGCATGCGGTTCGGGATGTCGGGGTTCTGCCAGGTCACCTTGAAATCAGTCTCGAGCTCGCTCTCGCTCCGCGGCAGGCGGAAGGCGATCCGCCCGCGCGCGCCCGGCGCCGGAATCTGCTCGAGGGCGACGTAAACGCCGACGACACTCAGATTGCAAACGCTGCCGCGGCGCGTCCCGAAGCGGCCGGTGAGCCTGCAGGCGGCGATGAACGGAATCCGGACTTTGGCGGTGAACGGCTGGCCGACGCCCGGCTGAACCTGCTCTCTGGGCGCGGCGAGATACTGCGCCACCAGCGCCGCGATCCGCCGCAGAGCGTCCGGCTCGACGCGCAGAAAGCGCAGCCCGCAGCCCTGGGGCAAACCGGTCGCGTTGTCGGGCGAGGCATCGTTGGCCCAGGTGACGATTGCGGCGGCCTCGATCTCCGGTCCTTCGTCCGGCAGGCGAAAGCGCAGGGTCACCTCGCGCTGGACCTCTAGCTCCACCTCCATATGAACGTAGACCCCGAGAATCGACAGGTTGCAGATCAGACCGGTGGTTTCGAGACCGTCCCACGACAGGGTGCAGGCCTGGACGAAGGGGACGCGGCTGAAACCGCTGTGGGGTTGGCGAAACACAGGTCGTCGGACTTGGGCCAGCAGGCGAATCATAGCGCCGCGAGAGCGCCACTGTCTCAGTCTTTGGAGAAGTAGTCCGCGCTCTGGTAGGCGCCGGTCGACTCCTTCACCAGCTGCATGAGAAGGTCGTTGGTCAGGGTCGACGCCCCGATGCGGAAGAGGTCGGGGGTGAGCCAGGCATCGCCCAGCGTCTCCTTCACCAGCACGAGCATATGCAGCGCCTGCTTCGTCGTCCGCACGCCCCCGGCGGGCTTCATGCCGATCCTGCGGCCGGTGGCGAGAAAATGGTCGCGGATCGCCTCGAGCATCACCAGGACGACGGCCGGGGTCGCTGCCGGCTGGATCTTGCCGGTTGAGGTCTTGATGAAGTCCGCACCCGCGGCAATCGCCAGGTCCGACGCCCGGCGGACGTTGTCGTAGGTCAGGAGCTCGCCGGTCTCGAGGATCACCTTGAGGTGCGCCCCCCCGCAGGCCTCCTTGACGGCGGCAATCTCCTCGGAGACCCGGGCGAACTCCCCCGAGAGGAAGGCGCCGCGGTCGATGACCATGTCGACCTCGTCGGCTCCGGCCTCGACCGCCCGCCGCGTTTCGTCGAGCTTGATCGCCAGCGGCACGAGCCCCGACGGGAAGCCGGTCGCCACCGAGGCGACCCGAATCGCGGTTCCGGCGAGGCCCCGCCGGGCGACCGCCACGAAGTTGGGGTAGACGCAGACGGCAGCGACCGGCCCAACGCTGGCGTCGCCCGGCAGCGGATGGCGCGCTTTCTGGCAGAGCTGCAGGACTTTGCCCTCGGAGTCCTTCCCTTCGAGGGTGGTCAAGTCGATCATCGAGATCGCCAGACGGATGCCGGCGCGTTTGGACTCTTTCTTGATCGATCGCTTGCCGAGCGCCGCGACGCGCTCCTCGATTCCGACCGCGTCGACTGCAGGGGTCGCACGGGGCGCAGGGGGCCGTGGGGGCGGTGGGGTCCGGCGAGGGTCCGGCGCGGACGAAAATTCACCTTCCGGAGAGCGGACCGACGTTCGACCGGACATGTCACCTGGAGTCTACCGCGCCCTGGGAGTTCCCACCCCTGCGGGCGGTCGGTAGGCCACCCGATCCGGGGTTCTCATGCGGGCGCGCTTGCATCAAGGTCCGCCTACGCCGCTCCCCGGGGAGGCGCAACCGCCCAATGTCCTCGAAAAACCTCGCCAGCTGGGACCGAATCCTGCGCATCCTGACCGGGATACTGATGATTCTCTTCGCCTCCGCCGGCGCTGTGGACGGCATCTTCCGCGTCGCTCTATTGCTATTCGCCTGGGTACCCCTGGTGACAGGCGCTCTCGGCTGGGATCCGATATACGCTCTTCTGCGTATCGGATCCCATCGCGAGTGACCTTCCCGCCCCCTCCCATCCCCCCGCCCCCTCCGGCGCTCGACGAGAGCGACGTTCAACGGCCGCTCACGATCCGGCGCCTGAAGTGGATCGCCCTGGCGGCTGCGGTGGCCTTCGTGCTCGTTCTGGAGTCGGCGCGGCATGCACTCTTTCCCTACCTTTCGGGGTGGGGAGGCAACCTTGTGCTCGACGCCTTCGTCCTCATCACCACGCTTTTTCTCCTCGGCGGCGTCTTCGACGTCATCGAGCGCTTCCACTCCCAGCTCGAGCGCCGGAACCGGGAGCTCGCCGCCCTCCGTCAGGCCGGGTTGCTGATCTTTTCCGAGCTTTCTGAGGAGGTCGTCCTGCAGGTTGTCGTCGATCAGGCACGGATGCTCATCGCCACCCGCTACGGCGCCCTCTCTGTCATGAGCGAGAACGGCGGCATTGTGTCGTTCATCACCTCGGGGATCGAACCGCAGCAGCGCCGCGCGATCGGCGCTCCACCGATCGGCCGGGGTCTGCTCGGCCTCCCCCTCCACCACGGCCACTCGTTGCGCGTCGCCGATCTCGCCGGGCACCCGCAAAGCGCCGGCTTCCCGGCCCACCATCCGCCGATGAAGTCGCTCCTCGCCGTGCCGATCCCGTCCAAGCTGCCGTTCCGCGGCAACCTCTACCTGAGCGACAAGCTCGACGGCGGCGCCTTCGACAGGAACGACCAGGAGACCCTGGAGCGCTTCGCGGTGAGCGCGGCGATCGCCATCGACAACGCCGAGATGCATCGCCGTACCGGCGAGCTCGCCGTCGCCGAGGAGCGCCTGCGCCTGGCGCACGAGATGCACGACGGGCTCGCCCAGGTACTGGCCTACGTCAACACCAAGGCGCAGGCGGTCCAGGGGTACCTGCGCGGGGGCCGGATCCCGGAGGCCGACGCCCAGCTCGACCAGCTCGCGGCGGCCGCGCGCGAGGTCTACTCCGACGTCCGCGAAGGCATCGTCGGCCTCCGGCTGGCCGCCGATCCGGACGTCGACTTCGGGGCGGCCCTCGCGACCTTCGTCGAGAAGTGGGAGACCGAGACCGGCATCGACGCCACCTTCGTCGCCGAAGGGGCGCCCATCCTCACTCCCGGCGCCGAGCTGCAGCTGCTGCGCATGACCCAGGAGGCGCTCGCCAACGCCCGCAAGCACTCTCGCGCCAGCCGGGTCGAGGTGCGCCTGCGCCAGCTGCCGAGCGGGCTCGAGCTCCGGGTCGCCGACGACGGCGCCGGCTTCGACCCGACGATTCCTCCGCGCGGCGAGTTCCCGCACTTCGGGCTGCTGACCATCCGCGAGCGGGCGGAGAGCATCGGCGCCAAAGTCGAGCTCCGGACCGCCCCTGGCCAGGGGACCCAGTGGACGTTTAGACTTCCGACTCCTATAGACTCCCGGGAGGCACCATGAGAATCCTCATCGCAGACGATCACGCCCTGTTTCGTGACAGCCTGAAGAGCCTCCTCGAGAGCCGGGGTCACGAAGTCGTCGGCGAGGCGCGCAACGGCAAGGAGGCTGTCGAGCTCGCCAAGCGCCTGCGCCCGGACGTCGTCCTCATGGACCTGTCGATGCCGGAGCTCGACGGCATCGCCGCCACCCGCCTGCTCAAGGCCGAGGCCCCCGAGGTCAAGGTGGTGGTGCTCACCGCCTCCGAAGACGACGCGCCGCTGTTCGAGGCGATCAAGTCGGGGGCGCAGGGGTACATGCAGAAGAACCTCGAGTCGGCGAGCTTCTTCGCGCTGCTCGACGGCGTCACCCGCGGCGAGCCGGCGCTCACGCCGGGGCTCGCCCGCCGGGTGCTGGCGGAGTTCGCGCAGCCACGGCGCACGACCGAGAAGGAGCGCCATCCCGACGACCTGACCGAGCGCGAACGCGAGGTGCTCGAGCTCCTGGTGCGCGGCGTGACCTCCAACCGCAAGCTCGCCAAGGAGTTGAACGTGAGCGAGAACACGGTCAAGTTCCACCTGCGCAACATCCTCGAGAAGCTCCACCTGAACAACCGTGCCGAAGCCGTGGGCTACGCCCTGCGCCACCGCATGGTCGATCTACCCGAAGACACCGAGTAGAGGGCCCCGCACAGGTCCCTGGCCCGCAAACGCTTCAGGCGCTGGGAGCCCGGTTTCAGGGCTGCCCGGCGGTCGTGGTCTTGAATCCCGCACATTGCAGCACCGGCAGCCCAGGATAGCGCGCAAAGCGCGGGTCCTGGTCGGCGAGCGCGCAGCGCAGGAAGGTGCTGCGCTTCGAGCGCAGCACTTGGGCGTGCCGGCAACGGCCGCAGAGTCCCGCCGCCGCCAGCAGCCGGGTGACGTCCGGAGTCATCGGAGTCACAGGAGGCATCGGGGCTTCCGGGGACTCAGGTGCTGGCGGCGGATCGCTCATCCGCCGCCGGAGCCGATCGGGTCGATCGGCTGGTCGAAGCGCCCGGCGGCGAGCGCCTCGACGCGCTTGGTCGGTCCGAGCACGACGAGCTCGTCGCCGTAGCCGACGACGGTCGTGGCGTCGGGGACGATCCACTCTGGTCCGGCCGGCCCCGGGCGCTTGATCTCGATCACCCGCACGGCGTAGCGCTGCGGCAGGGAGCACTCGGCGAGCGTGCGGCCGGCGAGCTCCTCGGTCGCCGCGATCGAGCGCAGCGCGAAGTCCGGGGGCAGCTCCACCGCGGTGCCGCGCGAGCCCGGCTGGTCGTCGCTCGCCACGAAAGTCGACAGCACCGCCGGCCGGCCCAGCACCTCCTGGGCGTAGACCGCCAGCAGGTCGCGCTTGGCGACCACGCCGCGGAAACGGCCGTCCTCCCCCAGCACCGGCAGACGTTCGAAGTCGCTGCGCGCGAAATCCTCCGCCACGCGGTGCAGGCGGTCGGCGACCCCGAGGGTTGTGGTCGCCGGCGTCATCAGGTCGCTCGCCGTCTTCACCGCCAGCGACTCGGTCTCGCGCAGCGCATGCTTGATGTCGTGCAGCGAGACGAGGCCCATGAGCCTGCGGTCGGCATCGACCACGAAGAGGCGGTGCCGTTTGGTACCGAGGAAGCGCTCGACCACTTCGGCGTAGGTCGCGGTCGGCAGCAGGGTCTCGCCGTCTTCGCGCAGCAGATCCTCGACGCGCAGGCCGGCGAGCGCCGCCTCCTCCATCCGCCACGACAGCTCGACGCCGCGGCGCTCGAGCGGCTCGGTGTAGATCGAGTACGGATAGAGGCGCTTGGCGACCATGCTGGAGACGATCGCGGCGATCATCAGCGGCAGGATGAGGTCGTAGTTCCCGGTGAGCTCGAAGAGGATCAGGATCGCCGAGAGCGGCGCGTGCGAGCTTCCCGCGGCGACCGCCGCCATCCCGACGGCGGCATACGAGCCCGAAGAGGCGGTGGCGTTCGGAAAGGCCGTGTGGACGAGCTCGCCGTAAGCCCCGCCGACCAAGGCCCCGAAGCAGAGCGAGGGCGTGAAGTGGCCGCCCGGGCAGCCGCTGCCGGCGGTGAGCGCGGTGGCGATGAGCTTGAGTCCGGCAAGGAGCGCCAGGAGCCGCCAGGGGAACTGCTCTCGCAGCGCCGAGGTGATGGTCGAGAAGCCGTTCCCGAGCACCTCCGGCCAGAAGAAGCCGAGGCCAGCGAGGAGGGCGAGGCCAACGACCGGCAGCAGCCCCTCCGGCACCACCGCCACCTTGCGGAAGAGGCGGGCGAAGAGCCGCACGCCGAGGACGAAGGCGACCGCCGCCACGGCGCCGACCAGCCCGAGGCCGAAATGGAAGCCGATCTCCCACGGGCTGGCGAGCGCGTAACCCTCGAGCGGATAGATCGGCGCGGCGCTCTCGGCGGCGCGCGAGAGCAGCGTCGCGAGCACCGCCGCGACGACGATCGGGCCGAAGATCTCGAGCGCGAAGCTCCCGAGGACGACCTCCATCGCGAAGAGCGAGCCGCCGATCGGCACGTTGAACGCCGCCGCGAAGCCGGCCGCGGTGCCGCAACCCAACAGGATCTTGAGCCGGCGCGACGACAGCCCGAAGCGCTGACCGAGCCAGGAGGAAACCGCGGCGCCCAGGCGCAGCATCGGCCCCTCGCGGCCGAGGGAACCGCCGGAGCCGACGGTGGCGATCGCCGCCGCCGCCGAGTAGAGCACCGGCTTGACCGACAGCCGCCCGCCGTGAAGTGCGACCGCCTCGACCAGACTCGACACCCCGTGCGAGGCGAGCGGCGCCTTGGCGAGCCGCTGCAGAATCGCCACCAGGACGCCGCCGGTAACGAGGGCGAGAAGCACTCGCCAGCCCGAGAGCCCCGTCCGCACGGCGAACTCGAAAGTCGGGGTATAACCCCAAAGCAGCACCCGCAACCCCTCGGAGAGCCGCTGGACGATGACCGCGAGCCCGCCCGCGACCAGACCCACCGTCGGCACCAGGGCGAAGAAGATCCGGTCCTCCCGCGTCGACAGGGCGAACCGCCGCGAGACCTGGAATTCGACCCGCCGAAAGAGCCGGCGCAACCGGCGGACGATCTCGGACCAGAAGGAAGTCATGCAGCAGCGGAATGTATCAAGTCAGGGACCGTTCAAACCCAAACGGCCTCGCTTCCGTATGACTAGATGTAGAAAAAGAGAGGCTTGCGAGCCGCTCTTCCCGCCGGGGAGCCACCGGGAGCGTCCGCTTCCGGATCCGGGATCCCCGCCGCCGGAACGAAGCCGTTCCGTTCGTCGCCGTCCTCCCACTCCGCGCTCGCATCGAGCCGCGCGATCCCCCCGAGCCGGGGGGGCCCCAAAGGCCCCCCCGACGCCCGTCTGTCCGCGTGAGAGCGGCGCGACCGCTACTCGTAGCGCAGGGCGGCGGAGGGGTCGAGGGTGAGGGCGCGGCGCGAAGGCAGCCAGCAGGAAAGAAGCGTCACCCCGAGAGTGAAGGCGCCGATGAGCGCGGCGTCGGCGAGCGCCAGTTTGAACGGCACCGCGCGCAGGAAGTAAATCTCGGCGATCTCCGGCCCGAAGCTCACCAGCTCGAAGCGGTCGGCCACCCAGGAGATCGTCCCAGCGAGCGCCAGTCCGGCCAGCGTCCCGACCAACCCGAGAGCCCCGCCGTAGAGCAGGAAGACCCAGCGCATGCTCTCCGGCGCGAGGCCGAGGGCGGCCAGGACCCCGAGGTCCCGCCGCCGCTCGCGGACCAGCACCACCAGACTCGACGCCACGTTGAAGGTCGAGACCAGGACGATCAGGCCGAGGAGCAGAAAGAGCGCCGCCTTCTGCAGCGCGAGCGCCGCGAAGAGCTCGCGGTTCAGCTCCTTCCAGTCGGTCACCAGCGTGCCGTCGGGCGCCTGCGCCCGGATCGCCTCGGCGACCGCGGGGCCGCGATCGAGGTCGGCGATCACCACCTCCAGGCTCTCCATTCCGTCCGGCGAGAGTGCCGCGACGGTTTCGCGCGCGGTCACCGCCCACTCGCGGTCGAACTCGGCGAAGCCGGTCGAAAAGGTCCCGGCGAAGCGCAACGTCCGGTAGACGAACTTCGGCGCGCCTCCGCCGACCGCGACCACTACCAGCCGCAGGCGATCGCCGGGAGCGACCCCGAGATCGTGCGCCAGGTCGACCCCCAGCACCACGCCCGGGATGCCGTCGGCGTCGGCCGCCAACTGGGCGGGCGTCGCGCTCAGCAGGCCGGCGTCCGGGGAGGCCCCGCGCAGCGTCACTTCCGCCTCGCTTCGACCGGTCGCCATGACTCCCTGCACGTAAGCGACGCGATCGACCCGGGTGACTTCGGGCAGCCGGCCGATCGCCTCCGCCAGCCGAGCTCCGCGAGTGCTGCGCTCGAGCTCGAGCGGCGGATAGACCATGACGGCGGCGTTGGCGCCGACCAGCTTCTTCTGCAGGTCGCCCTGGTAGCCGGTCATCAGCGCCATCGCGACGCCCATGGCGGTGACGCCGAGGGTCGAGGCCGCGAGTGCCGCCATTGCCGTCGAAGAGAGCAGCCGGCTCCCCCGGCCGCGCAGGAAGCGCAGCGCCAGCGCGTAGAGGAGCGGCCCCGCCAACGGTGTCGGAGCCGGTGGCGGCGACGCATCCGGTGTCAGCGCCGGAGTGTCCTGCGGTGGGCTGGTCACGCCCGGGCGGTGCGGGCGGTGTCGGCGGTGTCGGCACCGTGCTCTCGAGTCACCACGAGATCGAGGAAGCGGCCGAAGAGCGGGCTGGCGTCGTGCGGGCCGGGAGCCGCCTCGGGGTGGTACTGCACCGAGAGGATCGGCCGGCCGGGGACCGCGAACGCCTCGAGCGTACCGTCGTTCAGGTTGATCTCGGTGGCGACGCAGCCGTCGGGGAGCGAATCCGGATCGACCGCGAAGCCGTGGTTCTGGCTGGTGATCGTCACCGCCCGGGTGGCGAGGTCGACGACCGGCTGATTGCCGCCATGGTGACCGAATTTGAGCTTGAACGTCCGCCCGCCCATCGCCAGGCCGAGCAGCTGATGTCCGAGGCAGATGCCGAAGGTCGGGAGGCCGGCGTCGACGATCCCGCGCACCGCCGCGATCACGTCGAGGAGCGGCTCCGGGTCTCCCGGTCCGTTCGAAAGCACGACGCCGTCGACACCCAGGGCGAAGACCGTCGCCGCCGGCGTCCGGGCCGGCAGCACCGTGAGCCGCGCGCCGCGTGCCGTGAGCGAGCGCAGGATGTTGCGCTTGATCCCGAAGTCGAGGACCGCCAGGTGGCAGACCTCCTCGACGCCGGGGTCGACGTCCAGGTCATGGGGGGCGGCGCAGGTGACCTCGTCGACCAGGGCGCGCCCGGTCATGACCGGGAACTCCCGCACCTCGGCGAGGAGCGCGGCGACATCGCTGCGTTCCGAGGTGACCACGCCGCGCAAGGCGCCGCGGTCGCGGAGTTTGCGCACCAGTGCCCGGGTGTCGATGCCGTCGAGCGCCGGGACGCCGCTCGTCTGGAGCTCGGCGACGAGGCCGCTCTCGCTGTCGAAGCTCGAGGGCTCGGCGGTGAACTGGCGGGCAATGAACCCTTCGACCCAGATGCGGCCCGACTCCGCGCTGGCGCGGTTCATGCCGTAGTTGCCGATGTGCGGCTGCGTCATGACCACGATCTGGCCACGGTAGGAGGGGTCGGTGAGGATCTCCTGGTAGCCGCTCATGGCGGTGTTGAAGACCACCTCCCCGAAGCGCGTGCCGCGGGCCACGGAGCGGCCTTCGTAGACCGAGCCGTCTTCCAGCACGAGCAGGGCGGGGCGGACAGGTGTCATGAGCGGATCAGATCCTCCTCGAAGGCTTCGGTTCTTATACTATCGCTCTCATGGCAGAGGAGCGGACGCCCATGCGAAGACAACTCACCCGGTGCACTCCCATGCTCGCCCGCATCGTCCGGCTCGCGCTTCTCGGTGTGCTCTCGGCCGGGAGCCTCGCGGCCTACACGGTTCACCTCAAGGACGGCACCTCGATCGTCACCAAGAAGAAATACACGGCCCAGGGCGACAAGGCGATCCTCGTGCTGCCGAGCGGCACCGAGACGACCATGGCCTTGGCAGAGATCGACTTCTTCAAGACGGAAGCCGCCAACCGCACGGATCTGGGCAACGCCATCGTCATCGAGAACGGCAAGGCGACGGACCTGACCCACAGCGCGCCGCCGCCGCGCGCCAAACAGACGCTCAAGGAGCTCCTGGAGCAGCGTGCAGCCGCCCAGGGCTCGACGACCGCCGGCGCCGTCGCGATCGATCCGAGCGGGGCGCAGTCCGCCAGCCAGCGGGCGGAGACCAACCACGCCGGCCAGGCGCCGTTGCGCGACGTCGCTCTGTCGACCGAGATCCGCACCTTCATCTTCGGACGCGGCATCACCAGTCTCGAAGTGCAGCAGGGGACGGCCAGCCGCCGGCCGCGCCTGGTGTTCCAGACCTCGACCGAGACTCAGGTCTTTCGCGCGCTCCAGGCGAGCTCAGGCGCGCTGATCGCCGTGCGCGAGAAGCGCCCCGGCACGATCGAGGCCTTCGAGGTGATCTGCGACGGCCCCGCCGGCGGACGTGGCGGACACTTCACGCTGACGCTCGCCCAGGCCGAAGACATCGTTTCTGGCCGCGTCGACCTGCCGACGTTTTTCGTCCGCAACGTCGTGTTCTAGACCCCCCTAGAAGACGCTCCCGCTGTCGGTCGGTTCGGGAGCGTCCGCCTCTTCCGGTTCGGGCGCCGGGATGACGAAGCTCAGGACGCTGGCGCCGACCCGGCGCTCGAAGCGCCGCCGGTAGCTCTCGACCTCGCCGACCTCCTCGTCGAGGAAGATCCGTTCGACCCGGAAGAGCGGCACGAACATCGTCGCCAGACCCAGCCCGGAAGACTCCCGGCGGGCGAGCCCGGTCACCCAGACTTCGAAGCTGTCGAGGCTGATGCCGCGGAAGGTCACGCCGACGGTCTCCAGACGATCGAGCGTCCCCCAGAACTTCTCGCTCGGATTCACCAGGTGAACGAGCACCAGCGCCCCGCGCCGGATGGTCACGTGTGCGCCCCCTGCGAGAGCTCGACGAGGACGCCGCCGGCGCTCTTCGGATGGACGAACTGCACCCAGCACCCGCCTGCTCCGGGAGTCGGCTCCGGGCGGAGGAGCTCGACCCCCGCGTCGCGCAGCATCAGGTCGTCGTGATGCAGGTCGTCCGAAGCGAAGCAGAGGTGGTGGATCCCGGGTCCGCGCTTGTCGAGGAATCGGGCGATCGGCGAGTCGGGCGAGGTGGCTTCGAGGAGCTCGATCTTTGATTCGCCGCAGGTGATCATGGCGACGCGCACGCCCTCCTGCGGCACCTCTTCGATCGCCTCCACGATGAGACCCATCGCCTCGTAGAACGCGCGCGCTGCGGCGATCGAGACTACCGCGATGCCGATGTGATCGATGCGCTGGATCATTCGACCTCCCGCTTTCCGGAACGTTCGGCCTCGGCTTTGAGGACCCCTGAGTAGAGCTCCGCCGACAGGGCGTAGGGATCGATGCGTTCGGCGTGCCCGCGCGCGATCGCGTGCTCGAAACCGGCGTGCTGGTGGGCGGCAGCGAGCACGCGCTCTTTGAGTATTGTCGCGACCCGGAGCTTCAACTGGGCGCGCCGGCGCGTCGCAAGCTCCCCTGAGGCTTCGAGATGGGCGCGATGCTTCTCGACGGCGGCCAGCAGCTCGGCGATTCCCTCTCCCCGGCTCGCCACGGTGCGCACGATCGGCGGCATCCAGTAGCTCGACGGTGCCTGCTGCTCGGCGCTCGAATCGTCCGCCTGCGGCCCGTGGTGCCCGGACGGGTCGTCGGAGTCGGCACCATGGAATCCCTGGTGGCGGGCCGCCGGCGGATGCCCGTGATGACCGAGGGAGAGCATCATCGCGAGATCGTGCGCGACGCGATCAGCGCCTTCGCGGTCGGCCTTGTTGACCACGAAGACATCGGCGATCTCGAGAATCCCGGCCTTGATCGCCTGGATGTCGTCGCCCAGGCCGGGCACGGCGACGACCAGCACCGTGTCGACGCTCGACACCACGTCGACCTCGTCCTGGCCGACGCCCACCGTCTCGACCATGACCCAGTCGAAGCCGGCGGCGTCGAGCACGTCGGCCGCATCGCGCGTCGCGCGCGCCAGACCCCCCATCGCGCCGCGCGTCGCCATCGAGCGGATGAAGACTTGCGGGTCGGTCGCCAGGCCCTGCATACGGATGCGATCACCGAGCAGAGCGCCGCCGGTGAACGGCGAGGTCGGATCGACGCAGAGAATCCCGATGGTCTCGCCGCGCCGGCGGCATTCCTGCGCCAAGCGGTCGACGAGCGTGCTCTTGCCGGCGCCCGGCGGGCCGGTGATTCCGATGACCCGCGCTCTTCCGGTCGACGGATAAATCTGCCGCAGCAGCTCGGCCTGTTCCCTGCCGCCGCGCTCGACGATCGAGATCGCCCGGGCGACGGCGCGTGTTTCCCGTCGGCGCAGTTGCGAGAGGAGATCCTCGAGCTCTTCGGCCGTAAGGTCCCGGGACTGCTGTCGGCTCATGCCTGAAGGAGCTCGCGGGCGATGACCAGGCGCTGCACCTCGCTGGTGCCTTCGCCGATGGTGCAGATCTTGGCATCGCGATAATACTTCTCGGCGCGGTAGTCCTTGATGAAGCCGTAGCCGCCGTGGATCTGCACCCCACGTTCACTGCAGAAGACCGCCGCTTCGCCGGTCATCAGCTTGGCTTCGGAGGCCTTGAGCGTCACCTTGCCGGTACGGTCCATCTCGGTCGCGGCAGCGAAGGTGAGAGCCTCGGCCGCGGCGATCCGCGTCGCCATCTCGGCAAGCGCGAAGCGGATCGCCTGGAACTCGGCGATCGGTTGCCCGAACTGTTCGCGCTGTTTCGAGTACTCGAGAGCGGTTTCGTAGGCGCCGATCGCCGTGCCCAGCCCGAGCGCCGCGATCGAAATGCGTCCGCCGTCGAGCACCGAGAGAGCCTGGCGGAATCCTTCGCCCGGAGCGCCCAGGAGATTCTCGTCGGGGACGAAGCAGTCCTCCAGCACGAGCTCGCTGGTGTCGGAGGCGCGAATGCCCAACTTGTTCTCCTTCTTGCCGGAGCGGAAGCCCGCCATGCCCTTCTCGAGCACGAAGGCCGAGATGTTGCGGCCCTTGCGGCCCTCCGGATCCGAGACCGCCAGCACGACGGCGATCTCCCCCACCGAGCCGTGGGTGCAGAAGGCCTTCGAGCCGTTCAACACCCAGCCGCCTTCGACCTTGCGCGCCGCAGTCCGCAGGCCCGCGGCGTCGGAACCCGAGCCGGGCTCAGTCAGGGCCCAGGCCGCAATCTTCTTGCCGGAGGCGAGCGGCGTCACCCAGCGCTTGCGCTGCTCGGCGTTGCCGAACTTGTAGATGTGATTGGTGCCGAGCGAGTTGTGGGCCGCGATGCTGATGCCGACCGAGGGATCTACCTTGGAAAGCTCGGTCACCACGAGGACATACTCGAGATAGCCGAGGCCGGCACCGCCATACTCCTCGGGGAAGATGATGCCGAGGAAGCCGAGCTCGGCCGCCTTGTGCATCAGTTCCATCGGGAAACGCTGCGCCTCATCGATCTCGTCGACCACCGGATCGATTTCCGCGAGCGCAAACCTCCGCGCCATGTCACGAATGGCGCGCTGTTCTTCGGTCAGAGAAAAGTCCATTTAGGCTCCTGTGCAGCTCGACGATGCTACCGCGGCGCCCCTGGAGCGGCAATCGGCGAGGTCGGCGGGCTCGGCAGACTCCTGGGAACCGGAACGGGCGCAGCGGCAGAATAGACAGCCTGGTGCAGCGTCGCGCCACCGTAGTAGTGCGCGAGGATGGCGCGGGAATCGTGGCCGCGGCGCGCCATGCCGTAGGCGCCGACCTGGCACATGCCGACGCCGTGCCCCCAGCCGCGGCCGGAGAACTGCCAGCCCGCTTCGCCGTTTGCCGGCGCGAGCCGCCGCGCGGTGAACAAGGTGTCGGGCACGTCGAGGGTCCAGCGCACCGCGAGTCCTTCGACGTCGATCGTCTCCGATCCGCCGCCGAGGAGACGGATCTTCCCGACCCGTCCGGAGACACCGCGCATGAGGACTTCGAAACCGCGGAAGTCGAAGCCCGGCAGACGTCCCGCCACGGATGCGCGCAGTTCCCCGTCGCTGCGAAAGCGCGTCCAGCGCGACAGGTTGTGCGTGCGATCGAAGCTCGTGCCGCGCGGATCGACCTCCTGCGCCACGGCGACGAGCCCTCCCTCGACGAGGTAGAGGTGGATCCCATCGCCGGCTTCGAGCAGGAGATCTCCGGCGCGCGTTTCTCCCGCCTCGATACGGAAAGTGGCGAGGTCGCCCGGCACTGCGAGATGGAGCTCGGCACCGTTATCGCGCGCCACCAACTCCCGGCTGGCGACACCGGCAACGCCGGCGACTTCGGCGATCCTCGAAAAGCCCGCTTCGCGCTGCTCGAGCAAGCGCAGGAAGAGCGCCAGTTGTACCACCAGGTCCTCCACCTCGCGCGCCGTCACCCGCGCCGGAGCGCCGCCGGGCGATGCCGCCGCGTTCGCTGCCGGCGGCGCGAGCATGGCGCTCTGGACCAGAAAAGCGGCCAGCCGGCGGTCCTCCAGGTTCCAGTCTGGCGGCGGATTCGCCACCAGATAGGGGAGCTCCTCGGGGTGCACGAACAGCCGCGCGTCAGCGGCGAGGTCGAACAGCGAGCCGAGAAACCGCTGCACTTCGCGGCGCTCGAGCGACGCCAGGTGATCTTCGGGCGTCGCGAGGCCCGCGGCGTCAGCCAGCCTGACCAGCGTGCGCTCCAGCCCTGGCGCGCTGTCGAGCTCGCCAGCGGGTCCCCGCAGCGCGCGCTCGAGGAGCACCCGCGACATTCGAACTTGTCCACGCAACGCCGCGCGAAGCGTCACCGCGCCCGCTTCGATGCACGGCACCCCGCGCAGATAGGCGGCCCGCTTGAGCGGAAAGATCACCTCGACGTTTTCGGTATGTCCACCGCAGGTCGCGCTGTAGAGAGCGTCGATCGGCTGTCCGTCGTAGAGCAGGATCTCGCCCGCGGTGAGAGCGACAGCGCGATCGGACAGCGGATGCTCGTCGTCCATGCCGCCGTAGACCTGGCAGCGCGGCGTGCCGCAGAGATCGTACCCCTCGTCGGCGAACTCACCGAGGTTGCGCAAGGTGTAGCTGCGGGCGGCGATCGCCTGCGCCTTGAGCGCCTCGAGCTCCGGGTAGGCGCCCGGACCGAGCTCGCGCGGCACGACGCCGCGCAGGTACTGCTCGATCGGCAGCTCGTTCACCAGATTCAGCCGGCCGCGGTCGTTCAGGTAGACCACCAGGCGGCCGCGATAGCGCCGCCCCTCCCAACGCACGCCGGAGTCCGCGGAGGCTTCGAGCACGAAGCTCCGGCCGGCGACGCGGTAACTTCTGCCGCGGTGCGAAAGCTCGAGCGCCGCATCCACGAGGGCTCCGCCCTCGGAGACGATCCACGAGTTGTCGACTCCGAAACGCGCCAGCCTGCGGCCCGCTTCCTCCGCCGCCACCCGCTCCGCATATCTTCCCAGGCGCACACGATAGATTCCAGCCTGCGCATCGAAGCGGGCGTCGGCCGGCTCGCCGGAGAGCTTCCCGAGACGCCGAGCGAGCTCCTTCGCCTGCTCCTCGTCCTTGAGCGCCGCGATCTGCACCCGGAAGAAGGCGCCGCCGGTGCTCGTCGTCGCCGGACGAATCCGCAGCGGCGAGGCCACATCGAGCCGCGTGCCGCCGACGTCGACCGACAGCTCGCCTTCGCAGCAAGGCAGGGTCACACTGTCGAGATCGCTCGCGAGACCGATTCGCACCAGCCCCGGGAACGCCCCGGGCAGAGGCGCCGGCGGCCTCGCAGAAGCGCGGTCGGGAACCGGAGCGGCAACCTGCGGTGTCTGCGGCATCGGCGGCGCCGGCGGAACGGGGGTCTCGGGCAGCGGCGGCTGCGGCTGCGAAGGGGCCGGAAACGGCTGCGCCGCGCCCTTCTCTGGTGGCAGCGGCGGCAGGCTCGCCTTCCTGCCCGCCCGCGCGCACGAGCCACCCATGCCACCGACGACGAGCACCACCATCAGGGCGATCCTGACGGCACCGGATCGCGCGAGCCGCCTCACGCGTCGAGTCGCGGTGCAGCGGATCGCAGCCGCAGCTCGGCGCGCACGAGCGCGACGATCGCCGCGGTCATCGCGAGCGTCAGACCGGCGCTGACGATGAACTCGACGGCTCCGAGGACGATGGAAAGCACGGACTGCAGCATCGCCGCCCGCGCGAGCGCCAACGTGACGATGAGTCCCAGGCCGCCAAAGAAGGTCGCCACGGCGATCGACCCCACCACGAGGAAGAGATAGAGGAGCAGAAGCCCGCCGAGGCGCCCGCCGGTGATCGAAAAGGCCCGCCGGGTGGCACCGAGGACCGTGGCACCCTCTTCGACCGCGCAGATCTGGGCGACAATCATGGCGAGCGCGAGCACCAGCGCGGCGAATCCGATCGGCAGCGCCAGACCGCAGCCCATCGCGCAGGCCGCCGCCGAAATCCGGTCCTTGGAGAGCGCCGCCATCAGCAGGAAAGGCAGGCTGAGCGCCAAGAGCAGGAGAGTCAGAAAGAGCAGGAAGAGATTGTTGACCCAGAAGATCCGCAGGCCGTAGCGGCTCGCCCAGCCGACGAAACCCGACCAGGAGAATGTCCGGAAGACCGCCGCCGGCACCTGCCGGCTCGCCGGCGCCTGCGCCTCGCCCGCCAGCAGCACCGCGAGGGTCCCCGCCTGGAACCAGCAATAGAGAATGAAGACCAGAGTACCGACGACCAGCAGGAGCAGAAGGCCGAGTCCGAGCATCGGCGCGAGTTGGCCGAGGTCGAGCTGCACCTTTTCGAGGGCCCGGACCAGGGCTTGCGGGTCGCTCGCGGTGAAGACCGAGAGCGGGATGCCGAGGCGGACGACGAAGAGCGCAAGTGGCACGACGATCGAGGCTGCGAGGAGGAGACCGGCCGCGACCTGGATTCCGATGAGCTCGCGGTTGGCGCGCACGTTCAGAAAGCCGCGGCCGAGCGCGTCCAACGCCGAAAGGCGCACCGGCGTCACGGCCGGAGGCCTTCGGCTCTGGGCTGGCGGATACCGCGTGCTCTGCGGAAATCGTCCACGTCGAGCGAGATCACCTCCGCCATCTCGAAGAGGCGCGAGACGAGGGCGGCAGTCAGCCTCTTCTCGAGCAGATCCGTGTGGGCCAGGTTCGAGTTCGGGGCGAGCTCCAGACGAAAATTGCTGGTGAAGAGGGTAGGGAGGCGATGGGTGTAGCGATGGTTGAGGACCAGATACAGCGTGTCCTTGACGAAGGGGGTCGGGTTCTGCGCTCCCAACTCGTCGATGACCAGCAACTCCGCATCCATCACGGGATCGAGGATGTCGTGCTTGGACTCCGGCGACGAAGGGTCGAATGTCGATTGAATCTGGTTGATGAGAGAGGAGAAGTCGACGAACCGCCCCCGCAGGCTGTAGCGCCGGATCAGAGCTCCCAGGACCGCGGCCGCCAGATGCGTCTTCCCGGAGCCCGGCGGACCGACCAGCAGCAATCCCGTCTGCTTGAAGGTGCCCTCCGGAGTCAGGAATTCGTGGACATACCTCGTGCAGCGCTCCTTCGCCTCCTGGAGCGGGACGACCTTGGCCGCAGAATGGCCCGCCAGGTTGAAGCTCCCGAGGGTGCAGTCCTTGTAGCGCGGTGGAATGCCGGAACTCTCGAGGAGCCTCGGAACGAGCATCTCCTTGCGGCAGGGGCAAGGACGGGCGGTGCCGGCGCCGCCGTCGGGGGCGACGAGCCATCCCCGTCCTTCACACTGCGGACAGTCGGGTTTCGCGATCGCGTCCGTCACGTTGCAGATCGTAGCAGCGTGCCGGCACTCCTGCTCCCGGCCGGCTGCGCGGCGATGGCCGGCGCCAGCCCGGACTTCTCACCAGCTTTCGTCGCGAAGCGTCGCAGATGCCGGTGGCTGCAAGGCGTCGCGACCGAGGCGAGCGGAGGCAGGCCCTACGGCCCGTCGAGCACGCGGGGCACCCGTCCTGTGGACGGGTCGTGAGCGCAACGCAGCAGACGCCGGCAGATGCGGGGCTGCAGCAGAAGGCTGGTGAGAAGTCCGGGCTACCGCCGCACCAGGGCGCGGGGGGCGGCAGGGACGAGAGCGCGGGCGCGATCGATGTCGGGCGGCCGCGACCGGGCCTGGCGGCGGATCTCGGCCGCGAGACGAACCGTCTCGGCCTCGAGGCTCGCCAGCTGGTCGCGAAGACTGAGAATGACCTCGACCCCCGCCAGGTTCACCCCGAGGTCGCGGGTGAGAGTCAGGATCGCCTCCAGGCGCTCGATCGCCCGCTGATCGTAGAGGCGCGTGTTCCCGGCGCTTCTCGCCGGCTCGATGAGCCCCTCACGCTCGTAGAGGCGCAAGGTCTGCGGATGGATGCCGTACTGCTCGGCGACCACCGAGATCATGACGTAACGCGGCGATCCGTTCGTCTTCTTGCGCGGCATCGCGAGGACTCCTCGGGCCGGGAGGGGCGAGCCCCCCGGTCCGCTACCGGTTCAGTTGGACTTCGACTCGGCGTCGACGACTTCGGCGTCGATGACATCTTCGCTGGCGCCGGCCTGCGCTCCCGTGCCACCCTCGGCAGCGCTCGTTCCTGGGGCTCCGGCGCCTCCAGAGGGAGGGTCCCCGGCGTTCTTGTACATCGCCTCAGCCAGCTTGTGCGACGCCTGGGTGAGGCGCTGCTCCGCTGCCTCGATCACCGCACCGTCCTCGCTCTCCATCGCCTGCTTCGCATCCGCGAGGGCGGCTTCGAGCTCGCCCAGTTCCCCGGCAGCGAGCTTGTCCTTGTGGTCGCCGAGATTCTTCTCGGTCGAGTAGATCAGGCCGTCGATCCGGTTACGCGCTTCGACCGCCTTGCGCCGCTGCTTGTCCTCGCCGGCGTGTGCCTCGGCGTCATAGACCATCTTCTTGATCTCGTCCTCCGCCAGTCCGGAAGAGGCCGTTATGGTGATCTTCTGTTCCTTGCCGGTGCCGCGATCCTTCGCCGAGACGTTGACGATGCCGTTGGCGTCGATGTCGAAAGTGACTTCGACCTGCGGCACGCCGCGTGGCGCCGGCGGAATCCCCACCAGCTGGAACCGGCCCAGTGTCCGGTTGCCCGCCGCCATCTCGCGCTCGCCCTGCAGCACGTGGACTTCCACCTGAGTCTGACTGTCCGACGCCGTCGAGAAGACCTCGCTCTTGCGCGTCGGAATCGTCGTGTTGCGCTCGATCAGCTTGGTAAAGACGCCGCCCAGCGTCTCGATGCCGAGCGACAGCGGCGTGACATCGAGGAGCAACATGTCCTTGACGTCGCCCTTGAGCACGCCACCCTGCACCGCCGCGCCCACCGCGACCACCTCGTCCGGATTCACGCCCTTCGAGGGCTCCCGTCCGAAGACCTCCTTGACCAGCGCCTGGATCGCCGGCATCCGGGTCTGTCCGCCCACCAGCACGACCTCGTGGATCTGGCTCGCGTCGAGTCCGGAGTCCTTGAGCGCCTGGCGGCAAGGTCCGGCCGAGCGCTTGATGATCGCTTCGACCAGCTGCTCGAGCTTGGCCCTGGTCAGCTTGAGATTGAGGTGCTTGGGGCCGTTCTGATCCGCGGTGATGAACGGCAGGTTGACCTCGGTCTCCATGGCGGAGGAGAGCTCGATTTTGGCTTTCTCGGCGGCCTCGCGCAGCCGCTGCATCGCCATCGGATCCTTGCCGAGGTCGATCCCTTCCTGCTTCTTGAACTCTTCGAGCAGCCACTCGATCACCCGCTGGTCGATATTGTCTCCGCCCAGGTGGGTGTCACCGTTGGTGGCCTTGACCTCGACGACGCCGTCGCCGACCTCGAGAATCGAGATGTCGAAGGTGCCGCCGCCAAAGTCGTAGACCGCGATCGTCTGGTCCTTCTTCTTGTCCAGGCCGTAGGCGAGCGCCGCCGCCGTGGGCTCGTTCACCAGCCGCTTGACGTCGAGGCCGGCGATCTTGCCGGCGTCCTTCGTGGCCTGGCGCTGGGCATCGTTGAAGTAGGCCGGTACGGTGATGACCGCCTCGGTGACCTTCTCGCCGAGATAGTCCTCGGCCGCCTGCTTCAGCTTGCCGAGGATCATCGCGGAGATCTCGGGCGGCGAAAACAGCTTGCCGTCGATCGCCACCCGGCAGTCCCCGTTCTCGGCGCTCTCCACCTTGTAGGGGACCATCTTCAACTCTTCGCCGACCTCGTTGAAATGCCGGCCCATGAAGCGCTTGATCGAGAAGACGGTGTTGCGCGGATTGGTCACCGACTGGCGCTTGGCGACCTGACCGACCAGGCGCTCGCCGCTCTTGGTGAAGCCGACCACCGACGGCGTGGTCCGGCTGCCCTCCGCGTTGGCGATGACCTTGGCCTCGCCGCCTTCCATAATGGCGACCACGCTGTTCGTGGTGCCGAGGTCGATTCCGATGATTTTGCTCATTTTGGCCTCCCAGGGCTCTCCCTGACTCAGGTAGATTCTAAATCTAAGTCGCAGGGAGTCAACCCTGCATCCAGTATTGTTGACAATCTAGCGCTTAGATTTATTCCCGAGGCCGGGGAGGGAAGCTGGCTCAGTCGAGCAGGACGAGTGGGATGCCGGCTTCCTGGCGTAGGCCGCGGAAGAACTCGGGGTCGACCGTGAAGTCGCCCAGGACCGTCTCGGTCACCCCCAGAGTGCTCGCGGCGGAGCCCGGGCCTTGCGTCAAGAGGGTGTAGGAGAGCGCTTCGGTGCGGTAGCCCAGGGTTCCGCCGGAGGGGTCGCGAAGCGCGTCGGCGGGAAGCAGTTGGCGAAGGACGAGCTCCTCCAACCGTGTCGGGTAGTCACCCTCGAGAAGGAAGTAGGTCCGCGCCGCCCGATCGATTCGCAGCGCCTGAGCGACCCGTACCTGGCGCTCGAAAGTGGAGCGCTCGTGGCGCAACCAGGGGAAGGGGAAAAGCAGCTTCGAAGGGTGTCCCGCGGCGACGAAGACCAGCGCCGCCAGCACGGCGACGCATCCGCCCGCAAGCCAGCGTGCCGTCCGAGCGCCTCGCGACGCGCTCGCCGGCTCCGCAGGCAGCTCGATCGCCGCCGCCGCGCCGCGCCGCGCCGCAGCCCCGGGAGCCCCCGGAGCCAGCGGAGCCCCTGGAGCCAGCGCGGATGCGCCGCCATCCTCCGCCTCCGCTTGCCGGAGGCTCGCCGGCTCCGCGGTCGCGCGCGGACGCACGAGCCCGGCCTGCAACAGGCGGAAGAGGCTGTAGAGGGTCTTGTACTCGCCGAGGCCGCTCTCCTCGGCGATCTCGGTCGCTGAGGCGCGACCGTCGAGTCTGGCGAGCACCTTCTCCTCGTCGGTGCTGATCCAGACCTCGCCCGGGTCGTCTCCGGGCAGGTCGCCGTCGCGGCCGAGAAGGCGCAGGACGGGGCCGGAAGGCAATCGCTCGTAGGCGACGAAGCCGTGGGGCAAGGTGCCGGAGAGCGTGCCCTCCCCCAGGAGGTCGCCGATCGAGCGCATGAGCACTTCCTCGACGGAGATCGGCTGCACGCCATCCTCGAACGAAACCTCTTCGCCCGAGTAGAACTTGAATTCGCCTTCGGTCCAGCGCAGCACCTGCAGCAGCAGGCGGTAGGTCTGTTGGCGCAAGGCACCGAGCAGCTGCTGGCGCGACAGAATGCCACGCTCGACGAGATAGTCCGAAAGTCGCTTGCCGGAGCTCTTGTGCCCTTCAGCGACCCGCGCGAAGTCCTCGGGACGGACAAGCCCCTGGCTCGCCAGCACCTCTCCCAGACCCTCTTCGAAATTCTGGTTGAGCGCGTCGGCGGCGACGATCTCGCCGCGCAGAAACGACACGGCGAGAATGTCGTGTTCGCCTTGCACCGTCAGAATGCCGGTCTTCTGCTGCTGCGCGATCATCTGCAGGATGTCGGGCAAGCGAAAAACGCGCAGGTCGCCCTCGAGCGCCACGGCTGGACCCCTATTCCCCCTCTCCGAGCTCGCTGCGAACGCAGAGCCCGACATAGACCAGAAGACCGAGGACGAAAAGGAACCAAGGCACAGCCGAAGGGAGGCCACCGCTCAACGGCAGTACGACGCCGACCGAGAAGATCAGCGGCAGCATGGCCACCAGCGCGAAGGCCAGAACGCTCAGTCCAACCTTGGCGCCTTCGCCCAGCTCCGCCTGCGAGAGCGCCGGAAAGAGAGCACGCAACCAGCGGGAGAAGGGATCCGATCGCCAAGCGAGCCAGACACTGGGCTGACCGAACCCCTTCTTGCGCCGCAGCAGGAACAGCGCGACGGCGAGCAGCGCGGCGAGGCCGGCGCCCGCGAGCGAGGCCCACCCGGAGACCGCGCGCTCGGTCGGGAGACCGGCGGACGGTGACTCCGCCCAGGCGCGCAGGAGGCTGCGCCGAATCTCGTCCCGGCGCCCCAGCCCGCCGTTGAAGGTCAGCACACGATCGACATTCGGCGTCCGAACCCACTGATCGACGAGCTCGGCGTCGATCTCCTTGGCCTGCGCGAGCGCCTTGCGCGACTCTTCGAACTGGTAGGTCTCAGAGTAACTCAGGGATAGATCGTAGAAGGCCCCGGCAGGGGGAGGAACTGCGCGTGCCGCGCGCAGGAAATACTCGTTGGCGACCGCGAAGTCGGCCTTGCGAAAGTGATAGGCGCCGAGGTTGAGCAACACCGAGACGTTCTGCGGCTCGGCATCCAGGACAGTGCGGTAGATCGTCCGCGCCTCGTCCCACTGTCCGAGCGTACGGTGGACATCCGCGACCAGCTCCATGACCGCAGAATCGCCCCCGATGGCCGCCTTGAGGACCTGCAGATCGGCGAACAGACCGCCGTGGAGTCGGCCTTCGGAGAGATTCGCCAGAGCCCGCATCGGCGGCGAGAGCGCGATCGCGACGCGCTGCTGCGCGACGGCGGCGATCCACGGCGCGAGACCGGCGAGCAGCCAGACGACGACGGTCGCGACGCGCTCGCTTCGGCTTTCGTAGCCCCAGAGCAGCGCCGACCAATAAAGCAGGATCCAAACCGGGCCCGAAGGCAGCGCGAGCGGCCAGAGCAGGACCAGCGCGACGCAGAGGGTCGCGCTCGCCGGGGGCATCTTCCGCTCCAGCGCCTGCCTGAGATCGGAGATCACCGCGCTGCCCTTCGTCGCCACCTCGACGAGCACGAAAAGCGCCGCCGCCAGCAGCAGGACGGCGAGCATCCAGAAGACGAGATTGGCGAGGAAGACGGTGCGCTCGGTCGACTTCACGAGTCGCACCAACCCCGATCCGGTCGCCGAGATCGCCTCCAGATATGCGCCCCGTGCCTGCGCCAGGCCGGCGCGGGCGAAGGCGATCTCGGGCCGCTCCGGATCCAGTGTCTCTGCCGCGGCAAGCGCCCACCTCGCGCGCTCGAACTTGCCTTCGCGAGCGGACTGCAGGCCGAGCGCCGCAGCCCCGAGGGAGTAGTCGATCAGCCTGACCAGACCGATCTGACGGGCATTGCCGGTGAGGGCGCGCAGGGCCTCTTCGGCCTTCGCGGGATTGTCCTGGTAGAAACTGCTCACCCACTGCAGCCAGGACTCCTGCAGCCGATGCAGGGAGTGCTGCGTGCCGCCGGTCAACTCGAAACTGGCGGTCGCCCCGCCCGTGCCCTGTCCGGGGAGCGGCGAGAGGCTGCCCGAAAGCGCCAGCAGCAGGCCGAGGACCGGCCCGGCCCGGCGCCAAGGGCGGCGGCGGGAGTCAGCCGCGCTTCTGGACATAGCGCACGCGCAATCGGTAGAGCAGATCCTCGAGCACCGCCTGCTCCTGGGCCGTGAGATTTCCGGCCGTGCGTTGACGCAGCACGTCGAGCAGATCGATGTGGAGTCGCGCCATGTCCAGATTCTCCATCAACCGACCATCGGGCAACGCCTCGTCCCCGAGATAGAAAGCCACCGGCTCGGTGATCAGCTCGACGAGGTCGAGAAAACCCGGCCCGAGCCCGGCCGGGCTGCCGGGGAGCTCGAGACGCGGTGCGCCGGCCGCGCTCTCGACCGGCGGCTCGACCGGCAGCTCGATCGCCGGCTCGGGCGGCGGCTCGATGGGCGGCTCGGGCGGAGAGAGGTCGGCCGGGCGAGGGTCCTCCAGAGCGGCATACTCCTCCCGCACTCTCCCATCCGGAGTGAACATGCGCCGATCTGTGACTTTGATGTCGCCCACGGGCCGTGATTTCTTTTCGACTATGCTAACAAGCGCGCTTTCGCATCAGCAACCGGCAACTCCCGCACCGGGAGACC
The DNA here is from genome assembly GCA_031403995.1 of Thermoanaerobaculia bacterium. Taxonomy (GTDB): domain Bacteria; phylum Acidobacteriota; class Thermoanaerobaculia; order Multivoradales; family JAGPDF01; genus JAGPDF01. The sequence goes on along the minus strand of JANNGS010000042.1, from coordinate 30,609 downwards.
ACGACGGCGTCCCGAGAATGTCCGAACCCTCTCCTCCAACCACCGCCCCCGTAACCGCCGCGACCGCCGCGACCGACCTCGCCCGATTGACCGCGCTGGTCGCGCGGCTGCGCGCCCCCGACGGATGTCCCTGGGACCGTGAGCAGACCTTACCCGATTTGCGGGCCTACTTGCTCGAAGAGGCCCATGAGGTCGCTGCGGCGCTCGACAGCGGTGACCGCTCCGAGCTCGCCAGCGAGATGGGCGATCTGCTTTTTCAGATCGTTTTCATCGCTCGCCTCATCGAGGAGTCCGGCGGAGTCCCCTTGAGCGCCGCCCTCGACGCGGTAGAGGCGAAGATGATCGCCCGCCATCCGCATGTCTTCGGCGGCGAGACACTGGCCGACGCCAAGGCGGTACGAGAAGCCTGGGAGCGGCGCAAAGTCCGCGCCCAAGATGGCGGGCAGCGCTCGCTTCTCGACGGCGCGACTTCGGCCACACTCCCCGCCCTGGTCGCCGCCTACCGGTTGACGCAGAAAGCCGCCGGGGTCGGCTTCGACTGGCGGGAGGCGGGCGAAGTCGTCGCCAAGCTCGACGAGGAGATCGCCGAGCTCAAGGAGTTGCTGGCGCTTGGGGCGATGGCGGTGGCCGGACCGGCAAGGGCGACCGCGCTTCGTCAGCGGCAGACGGAAGAGGTGGGCGACCTGCTGTTCACGGTCGCCAACCTGGCCCGGCATCTCGAGATCGACCCAGAAGGGGCGCTCGCTGCCGCCAACCTGAAATTCCGGCGACGCTTCGCGGCAATCGAGGCCGGCCTGGCCCGGTGCGGCAAGAACCTGGCCGACGCGACGCGCGACGAGATGGAGGCTGAGTGGCAGGCCGCGAAGCGCGGCGAAAACGCGCCGGGCTAGCGGCGCGGGTCTCCAGCCCCATGAAGATCGCCCTCGTCTGGAACGGCTCCATTTCGCTCGATCGCATCTCCTTTCGCCACGAGAACTACCAGGCGGGCTGGACCGCCCTCGGACACGACGCCGTCCTGGTAACCGCGCGGGATCTCGCCGGAAGCTTCAGCGGTCCAACCCATATTGTCGACCGCCGCGAAGAGCTCGAGCGGGTCGAGACCTGGAAGGGCGTCGGCGCCGATGTCGCCGTCGCCGTGACCTGGCACCGGATGTCCGGCATGCTCGCGGCCATTCGTGGCGCGGGTACTCGGGTGGTGGCGATCGCCGACTCCGATGGCCAGGTCGGCTTTGCCGCCCACCCGCGCATCTCCTGGCTGCGCATCGGCGCCTACCAGAAGAGCCTTTCCGGCCGACTGCGGGCGCTGCGCTACTTCTGCCGCCGTTTCGCCGCCAGCGCCGCCCGCCGCGACCCGGAGGAGCTCGAGTTCGTCGCCAGCACGCGCGCTTCGGACCGGGTGGTGCTCGGCAGCGCTCCGGCGATCGCCTGCTTCACGCGATTCCTGCGCCAGCAGAGCGCCGGCGAGCTTGCGACGCGCCTCTGCGAGGTGCCGTTCGCAGTGCCGGACTCGTTCTGCACCCGCCCACTCGCGCCCAAGGCGGACCGCGTCGCCGCCATCGGCAGGTGGAGCGACCCGCAGAAGGACGCCGCGCTCCTGGCGGCGGCGCTCTCGGCGTTTTTCGTCCGGCGCCGTGCCACAGAGGTGGTCGTTTTCGGCGCCGACTCGGAGAGCGTCTTCGGCGAGCTCGCCCGCCGCGAGCCCCGTCTGCGGCTCGCCGGCATTCAGGAGCCGCATCGGGTCGCAGAGACTCTGGCGGCGAGTCGAGTGGCGCTGTTTTCTTCGCGCTGGGAGACCGGCCCGCACGCCGCGACCGAGGCCCTGGCCCTCGGCGCGACGCTGGTCTCGGCGCCGATGCCCAACCTCATGGGCATGATCGACAGCGGAAGTTTCGGAACGCTCGCCGGCAGCCGTTCACCGAACGCGCTGGCTCAGGCCCTCGGCGACGAGCTCGCGGCCTGGGACGCGGGGCGCCGCAACGCCGGAGCGATCGCCGCCCACTGGCGCGCGCGCCTCGCGCCCGCCGCCGTCTGCCGCCGGCTCCTCGAGGCGCTCGAAGACTGACTGCGGGCGAGTCATTTCGCCCTTCTGCTGCATGTTTCCTTGAAAGCTCGACAGCCTTGGACGTTCGGCCATGATGTCGTTGGGCGTCGCGACACCGAACGCCCCCGGAACGGAGTACGATTCAGGTATGCAAGTGGCCACTGGAACCGTAGTCGGCGGCAAGGTTGTCGTCGAAGGCCTCGATCTCCGTGAAGGCGAGAACGTCACCGTCCTCACTCAGGAGTCCGAGCAGGAGGTTCACCTGTCTCCAGAAGATGAGGCACAACTCCTCGAAGCCGTTGCTGAAGCCGATCGCGGCCAGACAATCTCCGCTGAGGAACTCTTCGCGCGCCTTGATCGTGCTCGCTGAACGTGGAATTGCTTCTCCGAGTCACGAACCGCGCCGCGGCTGAAGCTGAGCGCGCGGAAGACTGGTGGGTTGAGAACAGGACCTCCGCGCCCCTCGCAGTGCGGGAAGACCTCAAGGCTGCGTTTTGCTCTGCTGCTGCGTCAGCCAGGCGTCGGCGTCAAGGTGGCCAACACGCGACTCGCCAGCGTACGTAGGGCTCCACGTCGGTCGCATCCGGTACTTCATCGACTACCGAATGAAGGGCGACGAGCTCGTTGTCTTGTCAGTGTGGCACTCAAGTCGTCGAGCGGGCCCGAGCCTCTGACAGACGCAACGCGGGGGCGAACCCTTCCGGCGGGGACACAACCGTGGGCACCCTGGTGCGCGGTGCGCGAAGCTCCTCGCCCCCGGATTGTGTCCCCAGGGCACGTGATGAGGACGCACAGCTGGGCCAGCCGTGCGCAGGATGCGTCGAGCGTAGCCAGCGCCAGTCCGAGCTACCCAGACAGGTGTGCCGTTGTCTTGCCCTGCAGGCGAATACTGCCCTGAATTCTTGGGCGAGCTTGGAGGGTCAGCCATGAAGACTCGCCGCATTGCGCATCGGCTTTGTCTCGCGGCCTCGTTGTTGCTCCTCGGGCCCGGGCTGCCCCCCCGCGACGGCTCAGTTCCTGGGGCCGGAGTTCCAAGTCAACAGCTACACGACGAGTAACCAGGCTGCGCCCGCAGTGGCAGCGGACGACTCGGGCAACTTCGTCGTCGTCTGGGAGAGCAACCTCCAGGACGGCCCGAGCTACGGCGTGTTCGGGCAGCGATTGGTGGCCTCGATCCTCGCCGATGGCTTCGAGGTCGGCGATGCCTGCGCCTGGAGCGCGGCGGTGGGCGGCGGCTGCCCGTAGGGCGGCTGCCCGTACAGCCCGTCTGCGGCGCCCCGGCTGTGGGTAGGTGACGACGAGATCGACGACGCAGGTCAGGATCAGTTCCTTGGGTGGAGCTTCACAGCGCCCCGCTGGCCGGCACGAAACGGAGTCGGCGCGGCATCAAGACTCGTCGATACACAAATATGCACATCGTGGTATTCTTTTGTGTATGCGTACGACCATCGACATCAACGACGTGCTGTTCCGCGCGGCCAAGCGCCAGGCAGCCGCGCGCGGCACAAGCCTGCGCGAGGTCGTCGAAACCGCGCTGCGGCTGCACCTGGGAAAAGCGAAGGGCGCGGCTGGTTACACGCTGCGGTGGCAGACAGAGTCTGGCCGTCTACAGCCCGGAGTTGACCTGACTGATCGCGACGCGCTGTTCGACATCATGGACGGGCGCCGATGATTGCCGTCGACACCAACGTGCTGATCTACGCGCGCCGAGCCGAGAGCCCAAATCACGGCGCAGCCAGGGCGCTCTTGGCTGGGCTCGCCGAAGGATCTGCGCCGTGGGCGCTGCCTTGGCCGGTCGTTTACGAGTTCGTCCGCGTGGTCACGCACCCGCGCGTGTTCGATCCGCCCTCGCCACTCGACGCGGTGCTTCGCGACCTCGAGTCGCTGTTGGCATCGCCTTCGTTGACCTTGCTAGGCGAGGGGCCTGGCCACGTGCGCCAGATGGGCGAACAGCTGCGTGGCGGGTCCGCATCCGGGAATCTCGCCCACGACGCCCACATCGCAGCACTCATCGTCGAGCATGGCGTCAGCGAGCTGCTCACGGCCGACCGCGACTTTGCGCGATTCCCGGGCGTGCGCGCCCGGAATCCGTTCATCTAGCGACCGACAAAAAACGGCTGGCAGCACCTCGCCCAGGGACTCAACCGAGGGCAGAAGCTACGACAGGGGACACCGAGCGGGGGCCGAAAGAGCTCGCGCTTCGCGGCCGTCTGTGCCCCCGCACATTGCCCCCAGGACTTCCAAGTTTCTAGTTCGCGGAGGCCGCACTGGGACGCAGCAGGGGCTGGAGGGCTTCGGCGACGAGGCCGGCGATCTTGCGCTGACCTTCGGCGGTAGGGTGGATGCCGTCGGGCTGGTTGAGCTGCGGAATCGTGGCCACGCCTTCAAGCAGGAAGGGGATGAACGGCAGGTCGAGCTCGCGCGCCAGCCGTCCATAGAGCGCCTCGAAGTCGCGGGTGTACTCGGGGCCGTAGTTGGGCGGCATCTTCATGCCGGCGAGGAGGACGCGCGCCCCCGCGGCGCGCGCCCGGCGCACGATCGCGCGCAGATTCGAGGCGATCGACTCGACCGGCTGGCCGCGCAGACCGTCGTTCGCCCCGAGCGCGACGACGAGAACTTCGGGCTGCAGCGAAAGCACCCAGTCGACGCGGGCGAGGCCACCGGCGCTGGTGTCCCCCGAGACCCCGGCGTTGACCACTCTCACCGCGATGCCGCGCTGGGCGAGGAGCTCGCCGACCAGCGCCGGATAGGCCTCCTCCTCCCCCAACCCCAGCCCCGCCGTCAGGCTGTCGCCGAGAAAGACCACCCGCGGCGCACCGGGCGCCGCCTCGGACGCAACTCCCGCTGGCGCGGCCGCGACACTTGCCGTCGCAGGCGCCGCCGCACGCGGTGCCACCTCGCCCCGACAACCACCCAGAAAAGGTAGCAAGGAGATGAACGCCAACCCCAGCAACGGGCGCAGGGTCCAATGGGCACACCGCGACCCCACACCCCCTTTACCGGTCTTTTTCATTTCTCTACTGATCCTTTTCTTCTTTGCCAGAAAGATCTTTTCGCTCTTCACCGACGTACATTCAACGACGTGCGCCTTCATGCCCCCATGCTAACCTGCCCCGCTCCCAGGACATGACCACGACCGCTCCCGCCATCGAGCTCTGCCAGCTGACCAAGCGCCTGCCGTCGGGCGACCGCATACTGACCATTCTCGACGCCGTCGACCTCTCGATCGCAACCGGCGAGTTCGTCGCCGTGCTGGGCCCCTCCGGCAGCGGGAAGTCGACTCTCCTCGGACTCGCCGCCGGTCTCGACCGGCCGACGAGCGGCGAGGTGAGGATCGACGGCCTGGCGATCCAGGACCTTTCCGAAGATGCCCTCGCGCGGTTGCGACGGCGCAAGATCGGCTTCGTCTTCCAATCCTTCCAGCTGCTTTCCAACATGACGGCGCTCGAAAACGTCCTGCTGCCGCTCGAGCTCGCCGGGAGCGAGCGGCCGCTCGAGCGCGCGCGAACGCTCCTCGACCGCGTCGGGCTCGGCGAGCGCGGCCATCACTATCCCGCCCAGCTCTCCGGCGGTGAGCAGCAGCGCGTCGCCCTCGCGCGCGCCTTCGCCCCCCGGCCGCAGATCCTTTTCGCCGATGAGCCCACCGGCAATCTCGACGGCGCCACCGGAGCGCGGATCCTCGACGTCCTCGACGAGCTGCGCGCCGATGTCCACGCCACCCTCGTCCTGGTGACGCACGATCCGGAGATCGCCTCACGCGCCGACCGGCGGATCTTCCTCCGCGACGGCCGGGTGGAGCGCGTGGAATCACGGTGAGGGCACAGGTGAACGATGCGGGCTAGAACCCTCCTCCGCCAGATCGCCCGCGAGGCGCGAGGTGCGCGCGGCCGGGTGATCTTCTTCATTCTCTGCCTGGCGATCGGCGTCGGGGCGGTGGTCGCGGTTGCCGGCTTTTCCGCCAGTCTCCGCGCGACGCTGGCGCGCGAGGCGCGGCAACTGCTCGCCGCCGACCTGCGCGTGCGCGGACAGAAGCCGGTCCCTGCCGCGGTGGACGAGCTCCTCGCGGCCGAGGCGTCGGCGGGAGTGCGCTCGACCCGGCTGACCGAGATGGTGACCGTCGCCGCGGCTCCCCGGACGAGCGCCGGCGCCGGTCGCAGCCAGCTCGTCGAGCTCAAGGCGGTCGACGGCGAGTTCCCGTTCTACGGCACGCTCTCCCTCTCCCCGCAGCGCCCGCTTGCCGCGCTCCTCGCCGACGGCGGCGTCGTCGTCGCGCCGGAGCTCCTGGCGCGGCTCGGGCTGCGCATCGGCGACCCGATCGCCATCGGCGGCAAGCTCTTCACGCTGCGCGGCACGGTCCTCGCGGAGCCCGACCGGCTCGGCAACGCCTTCACCCTCGGTCCGCGTCTTTTCCTCTCCGGTGAGAGTCTGCGCGCGACCGGCCTCATCGCTCTGGGCAGCCGGGTCACCCATCGGCTGCTGGTAAAACTGCCCGCGGCCACGCCGACCGCGGCGACCCCGGCAACCGCGGCGTTCGCCTCCCGGTTGCGCAGCGCGCTCGGCGACCCTGCCTTCTACCGCATCGAGACCGCCGCCGAGGGGCAGCCCGAGATGCGGCGGGGCGTCGACCGGACCGAACGCTTCCTCGGTCTCGTCGCCCTCCTCTCCCTCGTCGTCGGCGGCGTCGGCGTGGCCCAGACGGTGCGCGCCTGGCTCGCCAGCCGCCTCGACTCGATCGCCGTGTGGAAAGCGCTCGGAGCTCGACCGCGGGAGATCCTGGCGATCTATCTCGGCCAGACGATCCTGCTGGCGGCCGCCGGGAGCCTTGCCGGCGCCGCGCTCGGTCTGGCCCTCGAGCGTCTCGTCCCGACGCTCGCCGGCGACCTCCTGCCGGTTCTGCCGCAGATCGAGCTGCAACCGCTGGCGGTCCTGCGCGGTCTCGGGCTGGGTCTCGGCATCTCGCTGCTCTTCGCGTTGCCGCCGCTTCTCGCCGCGCTCGCGGTGCCCGCGGCGCGCGTCCTGCGCCGGGAGATCGAGCCGCTACCGCCTTCGCGGCTGGCCATCGCCGCCACCGCGGTCGCCCTGCTCGCCGGCCTGACGCTCGTCGCCGGGGTGCAAGCCCGGTCGCTCGCGCTCGGAGCCGCCTTCGCCGGCGGCCTCGCCGTCACCGCTGCGGCGCTCGCGCTGGGCGCCCGCGGACTCATCCTCGGCGTGCGTCGGCTGCCGCGCCTCCGGCTGCCGCTGGCGCTGCGCTACGGCCTCGCCGCGCTCGGCCGGCCGGGGGCGCCGACCGTCGCCAGTGTCGTCGCGCTGGGACTCGGCGCGATGGTGGTGGTCGGCATGCGCACGGTCGAACACGGCCTCACCACGCGCCTGCGCTCGGACCTGCCCGCCAACGCGCCGACCGCCTTTCTCATCGACATCCAGCCCGATCAGTGGGCGGGGGTGCGCGCCGAGATCGAGCGCGCCGGCGCGACCTCGGTCGACTCGGTCCCGGTCGTCATGGCGCGCCTCTCCGCGATCGACGGAACCGCGGTCGCGGCGCTCGCCGGCGCCCGCGAGAAAGAGCGCGACGCCGCGGCCCGCGAGGCCGACGACGCCGACGAAGAACGCGGCCAGCGGGGACGCTGGGCGCTCACCCGCGAGCAGCGCCTCACCTCCCTCGAGCGGTTGCCGGCGGACAACACCCTGCTCGAAGGCAAGCTCTGGGGCACGCCGGAGGTCGCCGAAGTGAGCGTCGAGGAGGAGTACGCGCGCGATCTGGGCCTCGCGATCGGCACGCAGATCGTCTTCGATGTTCAGGGTGTGCCCGTAGCGCTCACCGTGACGAGCCTGCGCAAGGTGCGGTGGGAGAGCTTCAACATCAACTTCTTCTGGGTCGTCGAACCCGGCGTGCTCGATCGGGCACCGCAGATGCGTATTGCCTCGGTCCGGCTGCCTGCCGGCGGCGAGCAGCAGCTCCAGGACGCGCTCGCCGCGACCACCCCCAACGTCACCGTCTTCGCCATCCGCGAGGTGCTCGAAAAGGTGAGCGCAGTCCTCGAACGGATCGCCCTCGGGGTCCGCTTCCTCGGCGGATTCACGGTTCTCGCGGGTCTCGCGATCCTGGCTGGAGCCGTCGCGGCGGGAGCCGCGCAGCGCGGCCGCGAGGCCGCCCTCGGCAAGGCGCTCGGCATGACGAGACTGCAAGTCGCTAGCCTCTTCGCCACCGAGTCGGCGATCGTCGGGCTGCTTGCCGGCACCATCGGCGCGGTCGCCGGCACGGCGCTCGCCGCTGTCGTGCTCGAGAAGGGGATGGAGATTCCGTTCCAGCTCGAGGTCGTGCCGCCGCTCGTGGCGATCCTCCTGGCGGCCGTCTTCGCCGCCGCGGCCGGCCTCGCCGCCAGCGCCCGCCCGCTCGCGCAGCGGCCGATAGAGGCGCTGCGCGCCTCGTAAGTCCAGAAGCCGCGCTGCGCGCCTCGTAAGTTCAAGTGCCGGCGCTGCGCGCTTCGTAACTCCAGAAGCAGCGCTGCGCGCCTATTCCGGAAGCTCTTCGCTGCGCTCCAGCAGGTAGGAGACCGGCACGAACTCGAAGCCCAGGGCCACGGCGCGCGGAATCTCCTCGGCCAGCGCCGCCAGTGTCGCAGGCCGCGGATGCGCGAGGGCGATGGCCGCGCCTTGCGCGCGGGCGCGCTCCAGGAGTTGAGCGAACTGCGCGGCGATCGCGCTCCGCGCGGGGTCGTCGTCGAGGAAGAGATCGCGATTCGCCGCCGGGATCCCGAGCTCGCGCGCGACTTCGAACCCGACGCTCTCCGCGGTGGTTCTCGAGTCGAGGAAGTACCGCCCCTCGCGCCGAACCTCGCCCAGGATGGCCGCCATCGCCGAGCGATCGCGACTCAACTTCGACCCCATGTGATTGTTGACGCCAACCGCGCCGGGCACTGCAGCGAGCGCCGCTGCGGTCGCCGCCGCGAGCTCTCGCTTCGACATCTCCATGGTGAGCGCACCCGGTCCGGGATCCTCCGCACCTTCGGGATCCATCGGCAGATGCACCAGCACCTCGGCGCCATGGCGGCGCAGCGCTTCGACGACCTCCGCGGTGCGCGCCTCGAACGGCAGGACCGCGTACGAGAGCTGCACCGCCGGGCTCGCGCCGGCGGCGATCGCGCCCAGGATCGCGATCACATCGGGGTCGCGACCGAGATCGTCGATGACGATCGCCACGCGCGCCCTGGGCTGCGCGGGAACCGGCCGCGACACCGCGTCGGCAGCGGCAGGAGCAGCTGGCGCGGCCGGGGCAGCCGGAGAAGGGTCGGTGCTCGCCGGCGGAACTGCGTTCGGCAGCCGCTTCGCCGCCTGGACGGGCGGCGCGGTGGAGCTCGCCGGAGGACGCTTCTCCCCGGATGAGGCTGCGGAGTGGGGCGCCGGAGCTCGCCAGGCGGCGAGGCGGCGCAGGAGGCGCTCGCCGAAGAAGGCGCCGAACGCGAAGAGGGCGAGCCCCGCGAGGAGCAACGTCCACCCTCTGGCAGAACCGGCCTTGCGTCGGCGAGTGCCCTGCCTTCTGGAGGAGTTGGCGGCGCCGCGGCCGCCCTTCGGCGCCTTAGGCGGCTTGCTTCTCGACAAGCTCCGGCTCACCGTTCAGGAAGCGGATCGCGCGTTCCAGGATCAGCTCTGAGAGCGGCTTCTCGCGCTCCTCGAACCGACGGAAGATCTCGTCGACCAGCAGGTCGGGGGTCAGGCGCTGCGACAGCGGCTTGCCGTCCGGGCCAGCAAAGAAGGCGGTGGTGAGGTAGAGGCGGGCGCCGCCTCCGAGCTCGATGCGCGAGCGCTCGCCAGCCCATCCGAAGGTCGGAACTCCGACCAGCTTGGCGCCAGCCTTCTGCTGCAGCACGGCGGCGAGAATCTCGGCCGCCCCGGCAGAAAAGCCGTCGACCAGCACAACGAGTTGCCCGCGATAGCCGGCAGCGCCGAATCCGGCGAAGCTCCTGCCCACTTTCTCCTTCTCGCGGAGTGTGCCCAGTTCGCCTTCAGCAAAGAGCCCGGCGAGGGCAAAAGCGGCTTCGGGGTCCCCTCCCGAAATCCCGCGCAGGTCGACAATGAGCTTGACAGCCCCTTCGGCGGCGGCCCTGGAAAGCAGCCCCCGCGCCGCCTCCACCGCGGCGACGTCGATGCGCGGGATCCGCAGCAGCAGGAAACCCTGCACTGTCTCGAGGCTCGGCGGCGGCGGCTCCCAGGGTGCGAGTTTCACCTGGATCGTCTTGGTTTCTCCGCGCCGGACGACTTCGAGCTCGAGATCCCGGCCGTCGGTGGGGACGAACTCGCGATTGATCTCCCACACCGGCATCTGGCGCGTCGTCCGTCCGCCGATGCGCGACAGGATGTCGCCGCTCTGGATGTCCGCGGCGACCGCAGGGCTCCCCTCTTCCACCCCGGCGACGTAGGCGACTCCGCGGTCCTTGAGGACGACCATACCGGCGTGGCGGGCCCCCGGAACCAGCTCCATCTCCTTTGCCGCCGGCACGGCGGACGGCAGATAGATCGAAAACGGATCGAGAGCGTCGGTCGAACCCTCCATCGCGCCGGCGAGGAGGGTCGAAATGTCGGTCGGTTCGACGTAGGTCTGCCGCACCAGATTCAAGGTCTCGGAGAAGATCGCGAGGTAGCGGTAGAGGGAGTCGGGATCCGGCTCTTTGTCGCCGGACTCGGCGGCGCTCCACAGTACGCCGACGACGAGCGGCAGCATCACGACGAGCGACAGGGCGAGGAAGCGTCGCCGCGAACGATTCGGATCGCGTGGCGGGAGGTCGGACGGCGAAGGCGGAACGGATCGGTTCATCGGAGTCATCTTATCTGGCCCGGGGATCGGATGCCGCGCAGTCAGCGGAGCCAGACACGCGGGTCTTCGGGGCTCTTGTCGACGCGAATCTCGAAATAGAGCGAGCTCCCGGAGCGGCCCACGACCGAGTGCAGAAGTAACACATCCTCTTTGCGCACCCGCAGCTCCGAGAGGCCGGCATAGAGCGTGAAGACACGTCCGGCATGTTGCACGACGACCATCTGCCCGAGTCCCTCGAACGGCGCCGCGAAGAGGACCTTGCCGGGATAGACCGCGCGCACCTCGCTGCCCGGCACGGTCTCGAAGTCGAGCCCGTTGTGCGGCACTCGCGTCCCGTATCGCGGGTCGACACGCGGTCCGAACTCGACCGTGACCCGGCCCGCGACCGGCCAGTCGAGCAGGCCGCGGAAATCCAGGATCGGCAGGCCGGCGAGTCCCGGTTCGCTGCGGCCATAGAGGGCATCGAGGAGGCTCGAGAGCTTGCGCGCCCGAAGGCCGAGCTCGAGGGCGGCGCTGGTGATCTGCTCGCTCTCGCGGCGTGTCCCGGCGAGCATCTGCGCCTTGCGGCGCTCGAGGCCCACCAGCTGCTCGCGGCGGTCGTTCTCGCGCGCGAACCAGCCGCGCGCCACCTCGCGCTCGGCGTCGAGCTCGCGATACTCCACCGCGAGCCTGGCGCCAAGCTCCTCGAAGCTCGCGACTGTGGCGGCATCGCGACGCGCCAGAAAGCGCAAGGCACGAACCGCTGGCAGGAGCGCCTCGCCCGGGGTGAGCGAGAGAAGCAGCCGCAGATAGCCGTGACGCCCCATGCGATAGAGGCCGGTGAGCCGTTCGCGCAGTTTTCGGCGCTCTTCGGCGAGACGCCGCTCGAGATCGGCGATCGCTGCTTCGGAGGCCGCGGCACGCTCTTCGGCGATCGCTTTCGCGGATGCCGCCTCGGCCACCTTCTGCGATTGCAGCTCGAGCTCGATCTCGAGCCGGTCGAGCTCGCCGGCGATGCCTGCTGCGGACCGCTTCACCGTCTCGAGGCGCGCCGTGAGCCGCGCAATCTCGCCGCGGATCACCTCCAACTCCTGCTCACGCGAGGAGGATGAGCCTTGGGCGGAAACCCCCGCGGCTCCGGCGACTGAGAGAGCCAGCGCGAGCAGCGCGGCGAACGTCCTCATCGACCTCCGGCGGCTCCGGCGTCTCCGGCGTCTCCGGCGTCTCCGGCGACCAGGCTCCGGCCGTCGAGCGCGACTGTCGGCGCCACATCGTAGAGGGCGAGCAGAGTCGGCATGATGTCGGCCATGTAGGGCTTCTGCGACAGGTCGAGCTTGCGATTCGCGAACAGGATGCCGTCCACGAGAGGCGGATAGACCGAGCAGTGATCGGCGCTCCAGACATCGAGATTCGGCTCGACGATCGACTTGGCGACGATGCCAAGGGAATCCTGCCACCCGACGCGGTAGCCCGAGGCGTTCGACGGGAAGAGGTCCGGAATGAGCGCCGGGTCGTAGGTGCCGTAAGCCTCGTCGCGCGTGAAGACGTAGGCGACCGGATGCTCGCCGTTCTGGGGGTCGACGTACTGCGGCAGCTTGGCCCGAATCTCGGCGGTGAGCGCCTCGTACTCGGCGCCCGGATTCACGATCCCCTGGCCCTCGCGGCCCTTCAGGTTGACGTAGACGTTGCCGAGCCCCATTGCGTAGGCGCGCGTCTTCGACCAGTCGACGTCCTGGAAGAACTGACCCTGGTCGAAGAGATCCTCGAGGTTCGCCTGCGCGCCGCTTGCACCCTTGAGCACGAGATAACCCTCGGTAGCGAGCCAGGTGTTGTAGTTCATCGTCCGGCGCCAGGGCGCGAAACCGTGGTCCGAGGCGATGATCAGCGTCGTTCCCGCCGGCATGCCGGCCACCTTTTCCATCACCTTGCCGACGATCCGGTCCATCTGCTGGTAGGACTTGAGGATCGAATCGCCGTAGCGTGCGGCTCCTTCCGGTGTATGGAGCGGATGCTGCGGATCGGTGTGGTGCCACATCACGTGCTGCACCCGGTCGGTGAACTCGAAGTAGTGGAAGTAGACGTCCCAGTCGTCCTCGAGGAGCCCGGCGAGAATCTTCTCCTCTTCGACGACGGTGAAATCCGTGTCTTCGTGGAAGACCTGGTCGTCGATCGTGCCGCCCTTGATCGACCAGGTGTCGATCATCCAGCCGATCGTCTTGAAGAGCCCGAAGCGCGATGCGAGCTCGCCCGCGAAGGCGCGCGGCGCCGTGACGTCGAAGATCGCCGGCAGATCGGAGGGGTCGAACTGGATTGGCGAGAGATAGATCCGCACTTCGGGCTCGATCGCCAGCACCCGGAAGCGGCCGATGCCGGAGACCTTGATCAGGGCATTGAAGGGAAAGACGAAGCGCACCCAGGGGCTCCACTCCCCCGGCTTGAGCGCGAGCCTGGCGTCCGAGACCGCGAGTTCGACCTTCGACTTGTCGGCCGCGACCTCGATTGTCATCGGGATCCGGATGTAGTCCGATTGCTTCGGAAAGAGCTTGTTCGGCGGGCCCTTGATCTCGGTCTCGAGCGTCCCCTTGTTGTCCTCGAGCTCGACGATCTCGATCGACACCTCGTTGCCGCCGCGCGGCTGAAAGAAGAGCTCGGAAGTGAAGTAGAACGGCTTGCCGATCCGGCCGGAGAGATCGGGCGTTCCGAGACCGGAGAGCATCTCGCCGTGCGGGAACGGCTCCGGCGGGAAGGTCACCGGCATGCGCATCACGCGCACGTGCTTGCCGGCATCGCCGAGAACCTTCCAGAACGGATCTCCCTGGCGCCGGTTGATGACCGACGGCACCTTCTCGGGCAGGAGCGTGCTCCCAATCCAGAAGCCGCCGGCACCGGCGGCGATCGCGAGGACTCCCGCGACGAGTCCGGCGACGCGCATGCTGAGACGGAAGATCTTGAGCAGGAGGAAGAGGACGAGAAAGACGGCGAGCGCCGCGATGGCGGCGACCGCCATCCCATTTCTGGTGCCGAACAGGAAAGGCTTGGAGGATTCGTCGAAGGCCGCAAAACTCGGACGGTAGGTCTTGGTGTCGCGCTTCAGGAAATCGAAGATCGAGGTCCGGCCGGGATTCAGTCCGGTCGAGAAGGTCGACCAGGAGACCGGGGTCTGCGAGGGAATCGTCGAGCGCAGCGGCGAGAAGGTCCCCTGGTCGCGTAGCCTGGCGAGGTTCGGAAGCTTGCCCTCGTTCATCCACTTCTCGGTGAGCTTGGCGTCGGCGCCGTCGAAGCCGAGAACGACGGCCCGGGGGCCTGCATGTGCATCGGCCGCGGGCAGGGGGGCGGATACGAGCGCCCAGAGAAGCGAGAGAGAAGCGGTAGCCTGCAGCACGCGGCGCGAGCGGTTTCGAATCACTTCGGGAGCTCCTTTGGAAAGCGCCGCACAAACAGGCGGCTGAACATCGCAGTGTTAGCATGACCGCGCCAAGTGAGCGCGAATCCGAGCATCTTACCAAAGGCCTTGCGGGGCCTTGCTCTCGCTCTGCTGTGCAACTTCGCTCCCTTTCCAGCCTCGCCGGCGCACGGCCAGGATGAAGCTCCGATCTCTCCCGAAGGCTGCGTCGGCATCGCCGCGGACGCCGAGCGCCTGGCCTGCTACGACCGCGCGCTGGGCCGCGACCGGCGCCCGGGCAGCCTCGAGGAGACGCCGCAGACCCCGGAGCTCATGACCCGGCCGGAGGCCGCGGAAAGCGGCCCGGAGGAGCCGCCGGTCGCGAGCTCGCTCCTCGACGGGCGCTGGGAGCTGACGAAGAAGGCCAAGCTCGGTACATTCGGTCTGCGCGCCTACAAGCCGCTGTACCTCCTTCCGGGCGTCTACACCGACAAACCCAACCAGTTCCCTTCGAGCCCCATTCCCGGGCATTCGGTCGACACCTCCGAGAGTCAGGACAACTTGGAGGCGAAGTTCCAGATCAGCTTCAAGACCAAGGTCGCGCAGGAGATCTTCGGCGAAAGGGGCGATCTCTGGTTCGGCTACACGCAGTCGTCGCGCTGGCAGATCTACAACAGCGCCGACTCCCGACCCTTCCGCGAGACCAACTACGAGCCGGAGCTGATGCTGGTTTTCGGCACCCGCTACCGGCTCTTCGGGCTCGACGGACGGCTCCTCGGTGTCAGCCTGAACCACCAGTCGAACGGCAAGGACCTCCCCTACTCGCGCAGCTGGAACCGGATCATCGGCATGATCGGCTTCGAACGCCATGCCTGGACACTCCAGGTCCGGCCGTGGCGGCGACTTCCCGAGGTCGCGGGCGAAGAGGACAACCCCGACATCGAGGACTACGTCGGACGGGGCGACCTCCTGATCGTGCGGCGCGTGCGCGACCACGAGCTCTCCCTCATGGCCCGGCATTCGCTGCGCGGCGGCGAGCGCTCGCACGGCGCCGTCGAGCTCGGCTGGGTCTTTCCGATCCGCCGCGATCTCAAGGGCTATCTGCAGATCTTCCACGGCTACGGCGAGAGCCTGATCGACTACAACGCCAGCTCGACCCGGATCGGCCTGGGCATCTCGCTCCTCGAGTGGTACTGAAATCACGTTCCGGGTGGAGCGCGACATAAACTCCGCCCAGTGAAGCCCTCCGCGCCCGGATTCCTGCGCGCCTACCGCGGGCGCGACCTGCCGCCGACGGTGCGCCGGCTCGGCTCGGCCTCTTTCTTTCAGGATGTCGCCAGCGAGATGGTCTATCCCTTGCTGCCGGGCTTTCTCGCCGCGCTCGGCGGGGGTGCGGCGGTGCTCGGCGCGATGGAGTCGGCCGCCGACGGGGTGCTCGCGCTGGTCAAGGGCTGGGCAGGACGCGCCAGCGACCGGCTCGGGCGCAGGAAGCCGTTCGTGGTTGCCGGCTACGGCGGCTCTGCCCTCGCGCGGCCGCTTCTCGCCCTCGCGGCGACCGCCTCCCAGGTGGTCGCGCTGCGCCTCTGGGACCGGCTCGCCAAGGGCCTGCGCACCGCTCCACGCGACGCCCTCATCGCCGACGCCGTCGCACCGGCGGATCGCGCTTATGCCTTTTCCTACCATCGCGGACTCGATCACCTCGGCGCGGCCTGCGGTCCGCTCTTCGCGGCCGCCCTGCTGCTTTTCTTTCCGGACGGCGTCCGCACCGTCTTTCTGCTGGCGACCCTGCCCGCGCTCGTCGGCTTCGCGACAGTCGCCTTCGGCCTGCCGCGCGAGGCGGCGCTGCGAGCCCAGGCGCAATCGGGCGAATCTCGCGCCCGCCCGTCCGGGACCAGCCCGGCGACACCGCTGCCCCGTCCGCTGCGCGCTGCGCTCGTCGCGTTCTTCTGTTTTGCCCTCGGCAATGCGAGCGATGCCTTCCTGCTCTTGCGCGCCGCCGACCTGGGCCTCGGCGCGGTCGGCCTGACCCTTCTCTGGTCGGCCTTCCACGTCGTGAAATGGCTAGCCTCGGTTCCCGGCGGCAGGCTCGCGGACCGCATCGGCCGGCGACGAGCCATCCTGCTCGGCTGGGCGCTCTATGCGGCCGCCTATGCCGGTTTCGCCTCTGCTACGCGCCCGATCGCTCTCTGCCTTCTGGTCGCCCTCTACGCTGCCTTTTACGGCCTCACCGAAGGAGCCGAGCGGGCCCTGGTGGTCGAGCTAGCCGGGGCCGGGATGGGTACCGGCAGCGCGCTTGGGGCGTTCCATCTCGCCGCCGGAATGGGGACCTTTCTCGCCAGCCTCTGGTTCGGCGTCGTCTGGCACCTCTTCGGCGCTCCGGCGGCCTTCCTGGCCGGAGCCGCTTGCGCCGGCGCGGCGGCAATCGTGCTCCTCTTCGGGCTCGGCAGGCAGGCCAGGACCGCATGAGCGCAACGGTCTCCGATCCGCTGCTCGCCGGCCTTCGTGCGGCAGCAGGCAGGACCCCTGCCGAGGCCAGCGAGGCTCTGGGGCGGCTGCTGATCGAGGAGGCAGCGCCGCTGCTGTGGCGGACCATTCGCAGCCAGCTCTCGGGGGTACCGACCGCCGATCAGGAGGAAGTCCACTCCGCCGCCCTGCTGCGCTTGACCGAGAAGCTCCAGCAGTGGTCCGCCGGCGACCCGGAGGTCGAGATCGAGAGCTTCCGCGCCTATGTCGCGGCAACCGGCGCGAACGGTTGCCGCGCCTGGCTGCGCGCCCGCCACCCCGAAAGAACCCGGCTGCAGAACCAGTTGCGGTACCTGCTGCGCCATGACCCGGATCTCGCCCTCTGGGAGGGTCGCGACGGCGGCATGCTGTGCGGCCTCGCCACCTGGCGCGAGCGGACGTTCGAGGGCGCCGATCGGCCGGAGACGACCACCGGGGTCTCCGCGACGCCGCAGCCGCGCGATCTTGCCCTTGCGGGCCCAGCGCAGGCGATCCCCCTGCCGGACCTCGTGCGCCGCCTGCTGCTCTGGCGAGGGCGCCCGTGGGCCTTCCGCGACCTGCAGACCGCCGTCGCCGACCTCCTGGGCATCCGCGACCGACCGCTGCTCTCGCTTTCGGGCGACAGCGAGGGCGACGGGCATGGGGGGGAGCGCGAGGGTCCCGAGGCTCAGGCTCGCCTGGACCCGCCCGAGACCCGCGCCGGCGCCCATCGGGAGCTCGAAGGGCGCCAGTTCCTGACCGCCCTCTGGCTGGAGGTTCGCGAGCTGCCGGTCGGACAGCGGCGGGCCCTGTTGCTCAACCTGCGCGACGATCAGGGGCGCGATCGGCTGGCACTCCTGACACTCACCGGCCTGGCGACCCGGAGCGAGCTGGCCCACCTGCTCGACCTTTCCGAGAAGGAGCTCGCGACGCTCTGGGGCGACCTGCCGCTGGACGACCGGACGATCGCCCGGCGCTTCGACTTGACCCCCCGGCAGGTGATCAACCTGCGCAAGAGCGCCCGTGCGCGGCTCGCCCGGCGCCTGCGGACCCAGCGCTCGCCCGCCGGAGGCTGAGCCAAATCCTTCGCGGCTGCCGGTAACCGACGGCCTTTTTCCGCATCTCCCCCCTCGAGAGCCGACATGAACCGTTCTAACCTCCGCTCCCTGCCCACCCCCCAGACCTCGCCGGCGGAAGTTGCCTTGGTCGAGGCTGAGTTGACGGCCGTGTTCGACGGTCTCCTGGCGCGCGGTGAGCGCGACGAGGAGTCGCCGACGTACGAGCTTCTCGAGGCGGCGGTCGACGGCACACTCGATCCGGTGGAGGCCGAACGGTTCACCAGTCGGCTGGCCGGCGATCCGGCCCTGCAGCGCGAGTTCGACGAGCTTCTGGCTCTGCGCGACCAGGTACAGCGCTCGCCTGCGACAGACCGCTTTGCTCCACGCACCAGGCTCGAACGCCGCTGGCTGGGCTTCGCCGCAGCGGCCGTTCTGCTGGCTGCCCTCGGCATTGAGTTCCGGCAAGGGCTCCACCAGCCGGATCTTGATTCGGCCAGTGTGGCCGGCGCGACCCAGCGTCAGGTCGAGCCGGTGTTCGCCGACAGCTTCGAAGGCGGCACGACCGCCAGCTGGTCGAACTGACCGCCCGACTTCGCCTTTACTTCTTCTTCCACTAGAGATATCCCAGCGAGCGCAGGTTCTCGAGATAGTCGCGGCTGTCGCCCGGCATCTCGGAGTTCGGTGCGCGCTCGCCGTAGCCGGCGAGGCGCGCCGGCGGCACGGTCCAGGTGCAGAACGCCGGCGGCTCGGGAAGCTCGGCGCTCTGCGGCAGGCCCAGCGACCGAATCAGCGCCGACGCCAGCTCCTCGGGGGCGACCGTCAGGCCGGCCGCCATGCGGCACGCGGGGGGCCGGGAGACCGCCGGGTCGGGGACTGCGGCGCCGGGAGAGCGGACGATGAGCACCCTCCCCTCCTTGCCGTTCCGGCGCCCGGGATCGAGCACGACAATCATCGTGCCGAGACCTTCCGCCAGTTCGCCGACCAGAGCGTCCGTCTCTTCGAGCTCGGCGCGCACCAGATCGGCGAGGGCGACATCGCCCCCGATCCACCCTTCGGCGACCAGGTCGATGGACGGTAGGTAGAGCGCCATCGCCTGCGGTCGTTTCGCCGCCTCGATCCGCGCGACCTCACGATAGAACCGGTCCGGGAGGATCGCCCGGCGGAGGAGCTCGCGAGCCAGGTCCGTCGGCAGCGCGGCTGCGAGCGTCGCGCCCGCAGGACCGGGCTCGATCGCGCGCGCCAGGCGCGCCAGATCGGCCGCGCGGTCGGCCGGCGCGACGGCCCCTGGATGGCCGTCGAGAAGCAGCTGAAACGCGCCGTGCGAAACCACCAGCCCGGCGAGCGGCTCGGGTGGGAAGGTGGCCCACCAATCGACGACCGCCGCCGGCGCCCCGCCGCGCGCCGAGAGCTCCCAGAAGGTGAACGCCGTCCGCCGGTTCGCGAGCAGCGGCCGATGCTCGGCGAGGCCGAGCGGCACGGCCACCGCGGACCACCACAAACGCCATGGCCCACTGCGCGCGAGGGCGGTTTCGAGACCCAGCGGGCGAAAGCTGTCGAGGGCCCGGACACCGTGGCGCGCGCCGCCGACGCCCGTCGCCACCGTCGTCCAGAATTCGGCCGGCTCGAGGTCGGCGGCGCGCCGGTAGCTCGCCACGACTGCCCCGCCCTCGACCAGGCGTGCCATCGTCCGCAGCGAGCCGCGCGCCAGGAGGTAGTCGAACTCTTCCGCCAGAATGCCGTCGAGGCCGAGGAGCAGGACCCTCTCGCCCGCGGATCTTGGCAGCGAAGTCGGAGCCGCCACCGGAGCCCGCTGGGGCAGAACGACGGCCACCGCGGAGACGAGAGCCAGGGTCGCGAAGGTCACGGTCACGATGGTCTTTCGCGAGACCAGGCGTTCGCGGGGGGTCAATCGCGTCAGGCGGATGGCGATCGACAGCAGGCCGTTGGCGAGCAGTTTCGCCACCGCCGCGGCGACCAGCGGCAAGGCCAATCCGGCGACCACCCGCTGCCATCGCGGAAGCTCGAGAAGCAGGTCCGACGCCCGCAAGACCGCCCAGCCGAAAAGCAGGGAGGTCGCCAGAAAGGTCACGCCGAGAATCAGCCACTCGAGGCTGCGCCTGGGGAAGAGCTTGAGGGCGAAGAGAAATCCGGCTACGACGGCGACGAACCCGACCGCCGCCGCCACCACCAGCGGCGGCAGGAGGTGCAGAAAAAGCGGCAGCAGATCGACCGGCGAGGTCGCGAAGAGGCTGTTGGCCGAGGCGAGAGCCAGGGTATTTGCGAGCGCCAGCAGCACTCCCGCCAGCAGCCCGACCTTCGCCGCGAGAAGCGCGACGGCCCGAGGCTCTCCGACCGGCTCGAGCGCGTCGCGCAGCAGGAATCTCTCGACTCGATGAGACAGGTATCCGAGCCGCTGCAGCTCGCGCCGCGCGATCTCGAGTGCGCGCGGATCACTCATCGGCGGCGCGGCGGTGCTGGCGGGCCGGGCTCCCCTGGATCCCCTCGCTCGCATGACGTCCATGATCGCGGACGAGCTCTACCAGCGCGCGCAGCACATCGGCCTTGCGCCCGAAGGGCGCCACCGAGGCGAGCGCGAACTCGAGCAGCTCGTCGGCCAAAGCGCGCGCGCCTTCTACCCCCAGCAGCTTCACGAACGTCGCCTTGTCGGCGTCCTGTCCGGCATCCTTGCCGGTCTCCGCG
The DNA here is from genome assembly GCA_031403995.1 of Thermoanaerobaculia bacterium. Taxonomy (GTDB): domain Bacteria; phylum Acidobacteriota; class Thermoanaerobaculia; order Multivoradales; family JAGPDF01; genus JAGPDF01. Next base: position 10,156 of record JANNGS010000042.1, on the reverse strand, counting down.
CTCGTCGCCAGGACGTCCAGCAGATCGTCCTCGATCTGGAAGGCGAGCCCGAGGTTCTTGGCGAAGGCGCCGACGGCCTCGAGATCGCGGCGACGAGCGTCGACCGCCATCGCCCCGAGCTCCGCCGCCGCGAGGAACAGTGCGCCGGTCTTGTGGCTGTGGATGTACTCGAGGTCGGAGAGCGCCGGGGAACCGAGGCCGCTCGACAGGTCGAGCGCCTGGCCGCCGATGAGACCGGCGGTTCCGATCGCCTGCGCCAGGTGATGCAGCAGCTCTTCCGGGCTGTAGCGCGAGAGGCGAAGTCGCTGCGACGCTTCGGCGACGAGTCCATATCCGCGGTTGAGCAGAGCGAAGGCGGCGAGCAGCGCGACGTCCTCGCCGAACTCGCGGTGCACCGCGGGCCGCCCGCGGCGCAGGTGGGCATCGTCCATCGCCGGCAGGTCGTCGAGCACCAGCGAGCAGCAGTGCACCAGCTCCACCGCGCAGCCTACATCCAGGGCGTCATCGGGTACTCCGCCGAGCATCTCGGCCGCGGCCAGGGCCAGCATCGGGCGGACGCGCTTGCCCGGTGAAAGCACCGCGTAGCGCATCGCACGATGCACCTGCTCCGGGCGCAGGTCTTCCGCCGGCAGCAGCGCAGGCAGACGCGCCTCCACCTGCGCCGAAAAACCGGCGAGGCGCGGGTCGAGGCGCGAGAAAGGCGGGTCCGAGGTTGTCGTCAGGTCAGAAGGACTGAACTGCTTCGTCTTCGGTCTCGAACACCTCGAACACCGTGATCAACTGGGTGATCTGCAGGATGTCGCTGACCTTCGGCGGCATGTTGACGAGCTTCAGCTTGCCACCGCGATTGGTGACCGTCGTGTAGGCGCTGACCAGTTCGCCCACGCCCGAGGAGTCGATCGTGGTGACCTCGCCGAGGTTGATCAGCAGCTTCGCCGGACCCTCGCCGATCGCCTGGAGCACCGCTTCACGCAAGACGACGTCGCCCTTGCCGATCGTGACCTTGCCCTCGACCTCGAGAATCGTCACGCCATTCTTTTCCCGCTTGGTGATCTTCATGACTCCACTCCTCCTATCGTTCGTTGGTGGCGTTGGTGACCGGAACGAGCCGCTTGCGCAGGCGCAATCTCGTTCCGCCGGATGGACCTGATTCGAACTCGACTTCGTCCATGAACTTTCGCATGTAGAAAATGCCCCGGCCGCTGGCGCGGAAGAGATTCTCGGGAGCCAGGGGATCGACTACTCCCTGCGGATCGAAGCCGGCGCCCTCGTCGTCGATCCGGATCTCGACCTCCTCCGGCGCGAAGTTGGCCTGAATCTCCACCTGCTTCTCGGGGTCCTGGAGGTTGCCGTGCTTGATGGCGTTGGCCACCGCCTCGCGCAGCGCGAGCCCGATCCAGTGTCGGGCGTCTTCGGTGGCGCCGCCCTCGCGCAGCGCATCGTCCACGACCGCCTGCACCAGCTCGATGTTCTCGAACCGGCTGCCAATCGTCAGGTGAAGCTCCCGTCCCGCGGTCGAAGTCATGGGTAGAAACCGCGCGAAGTCTAGCAGAACGTCCGGCGGCGAAAAGTCCCTCGAATCTTCATCGACCGCCGGGTCGGAAGAGCTCGAGGACCGCCGGGATGACGACCAGGAGTTGGATGGCGTCGAAGAGGAAATGCGCCACGATCGCCGGCCAGATGTTCTGCCGCCAGAGAGTCAGGAGTCCGTACAGCACCGACAGGAGCGTCACGCCCACGAGCATGATCGGTTGATCGTAGGAGAGGTGCGCGAGAGCGAAGAAAAGCGTCGAGAGGCCGATCCCGATACGGGGCTGCAGGAACCCGCGAAAGAAGAGCTCCTCGACCAGGCCTGCCGAGGCGGCGATAGCCAGCCGCAGGAGGATCGGACGCCCGGCGAGCCAGGGGATGACCGCCGGCGGTGACTGGGGCAGCAACTCCTCCCCCGAGAGCGCGGAGAGCGCCAGCGCGAAAACGAAGACGGCAGCGAGGACGGCGAGCCAGGCGCCGACACCCGCAACCGCGCCGATGGCGAGCTCGCGGCGCAGGTTCGCCACCCGCAGCCCTAGCTGCTCGGAGAAACTCGTCCACGCGGAGGGCGCAACGATGGTGGCGCCGGTGTCGCCCGGCGGGCCTCCGGAGACCGTTCGAATCGGCGACAGAGCGAGGAATCCGCTGGCCCACCAGCCGACGATCGTCAGGGCGAAGAGCGCGTGCAGCGTGAAGAGCTGCCAGCTGGCGAGCTGGCTCAAGTCGACCTCGCCCTGCCTGCCAATCGATCCCAGCGCGGCGAACACACCGACATAGAAACAGAAGGCCAACAACGCCGTGGCCGCGATCCGCCGGAGTGGTTCGGCGAACCCCGGCGGGTCGAGCCCCCGGCGCCGCGTCATGTGGTCGAACAGCAGCACGGCGCCGAGCGCCGCGACCACCGGCCCGATCGTCCGCACCGCCTCCACGGAAGCTGTCAGTCCTTCTTCCGCACCAGCCGCGACCGGGTGCGCGTCTGGACGCCACGCAACATCGAGATCGCCTGGGTCAGCCGTTGCAGCTTGCGGTTGCGCTGCTGGATCGTCGCCATGTCGTCGGTAGCCGACAGAACACCGCGAATGTCGCGCTGCGCGCGCTCGAGCTCGAACGCCAACTGCTCGAGCTGCGCCGGTTCGAAGCGCTGAAAGGTGCGCTCGGTCACCAGGAGATAACCCTCGGCAATGTCCTTCGCCATCGCGAACGCGCTGCCGCCGGAGAAGTTGGGCACCGCCGGATCATAGCGGACCCGCGTGTTAGTATTCCGCCGTCCGGCCGGCTCCAAATCCGGCCCCGTTTCACCCGCCCATCTGGAGGCTCGAGGAGGTCCCAGTGAACCGTTTTCCCGGCGTCGACTACATGGATTTCGACGCGCTGCTCACCGAAGAGCAGCGCCTGGTGCGTGACTCCGTCCGCGCCTTCGTGGACGAAAAGGTCAAACCGATCATCGAGGAGTGTCACCGCGACGGCCGCACGCCGCTCGAACTGGTGCCGGAGATGGGGCGGATGAACCTGTTCGGCGCGACAATCGACGAGTACGGCCTTCCGGGGCTGGACAACGTCGCCTACGGACTCATCATGACCGAGCTCGAGCGCGGCGATTCGGGCCTGCGCAGCTTCGTCTCGGTGCAGTCGTCGCTCGTCATGTACCCGATCTTCACCTACGGATCCAAAGCCCAGAAAGACCGCTGGATCCCGAAGATGGCCACCGGCGAGGCGATCGGCTGCTTCGGCCTCACCGAGCCCGATTTCGGATCGAATCCCGGCGGCATGCGCACCACGGCGAAGAAAGTCGCCGACGGCTGGGTCCTGAACGGCGCCAAGCAGTGGATCACCAACGGCACCTTGGCCGACGTCGCGGTGGTCTGGGCGCAGACCGACGACTCCGTCGGCGGCATCCGCGGCTTCCTGGTCGAAAAGGGCGCTCCGGGATACACCTCCTCGGACCAGCACGGCAAGTTCTCGCTGCGCGCCTCGACGACCTCCGAGCTCGGCCTGCACGACTGCCATGTTCCTGACGACGCCATCCTGCCCGGCGCCAAGGGTCTGCGCGGGCCGCTCTCCTGCCTCACGCAGGCGCGCTACGGCATCGCCTGGGGTGGCCTGGGCGCAGCGATGGAGTGCTACTACACCGCCCTCGAGTATTCGAAGCAGCGGATTCAGTTCATGGGGCAGCCGATCGCCAGCCACCAACTCGTGCAGGAGAAGCTCGCCTGGATGATCACCGAGATCACCAAAGGGCAGTTCCTCGCCCTGCAGATGGGCAAGCTCAAGGACGCCGGAAAGCTCAAGCCGCACCATGTTTCGATGGGCAAGCGCAACAACGTCTGGGTGGCGCGCGAATGCGCCCGCATTTCGCGGGAGATTCTGGGCGCGAACGGCATCGTGGACGACTATCCGGTCATCCGCCACATGCTGAACATCGAATCGGTCTTCACCTATGAAGGCACGCACGACATTCATGGCCTGGTGATCGGCGAAGCGGTAACTGGAATCGCCGCCTACAATCCGCCGATGGTGACCGAAAAGAAGCCGCAGGCGGCGCAGCCCGCCGGAACCAAGGGCACCTCCGGAGCGCCGGGCTGATGGCGATCGACCGCAATCTCGAACAGGACTTCATCCGGGTCACCGAGCAGGCGGCGATCGCCGCCGCGCGCACCATGGGGCTCGGCGACCGCAAGAAGTCGGACCGGGTCGCCGTCGAGGCGATGCGGCATGAGCTCGACGGGCTGGCGATCGCCGGTCGCATCGTCATCGGCGAGGGCGAACGCGACGAGGCGCCGATGCTCTACATCGGCGAAGAGGTCGGAGCGCTGAAAGGCAGTCCCGACGGAGTCGGCGTCGACATCGCGGTCGACCCGCTCGAAGGCACCAACCTCTGCGCCACCGGTGCGCCGGATGCCACGGCGGTGCTCGCCGCGGCCGAACGCGGCGGCCTGCTGCATGCGCCCGACAGCCACATGCAGAAGATCATCGTCGGGCCGACCGCCAAGGGCCGGGTCCACATCGACGCTCCGGTGATCGAGAACCTGCGCGCGCTCGCCAAGGCCTTCTCCAGGGACATCGAAGATCTGACGATCGTCGTGCTCGACCGTCCGCGCCACGATCAGTTGATCGCCGACATCCGCGCGGCCGGCGCCCGCATTCGCCTGATCGGCGACGGAGATCTCTCGGCCGGCATCGCCGCGGCGGTCCGCGGCACGGGCGTGCACGCCGTGTTCGGAACCGGCGGCGCGCCCGAGGGCGTGATCACCGCCGCCGCCATGCGCTGCCTGGGCGGCGAGATCCAGGCGCGGCTGGTGGCCTCCGACGACGCGCAGAAGGCGCGCCTCGCGGCACTCGGCTATCACGACCTTTCCCGCATCTACCAGACGGAGGACCTGGCGCCGGGAGACCAGATCCTGTTGTCGTGCAGCGGCGTCACCGACGGCGAGCTTCTGCACGGCGTGCGCTTCTTCGGCGGCGGCTCGCGCACGCACACGCTCTTCATGTCGCTGTCACGCAAGATGATCCGCTTCGTCGACACGATTCACCGCGAAGACCTTTCGACGCCCGCCTATTTCGACGTCTGACCGCTTCCGAAGAGAGTAGCCGACGCTCCGATGATCAAACCCGACCACTGGATCCGCGCCTGGGCCGAGGGCGGAGGCGTCGAGCCCTACGAGCCGTCGCAGATCAACTCGGCATCGTTCGACGTCCGGCTCTCGGACCACTGGATTTGCCCCACCCGGGACCCGGAGGAGTTTCGCGCGCCGCACATCAAGCTCTTCCCCGGCGAGGTCGTCCTGGCGTCGACACTCGAGTACGTGCGGATCCCCCGCACGGTCGCCTGCGACCTCAAGCTCAAGTCGACCCTCGGCCGGTTGTGGATCAACCACTCGCTCGCCGGCTGGTGCGACCCGGGATTCCAGGGCAACATCACACTGGAGCTCCAGAATCTCGGTCCGACGCCGTTCGTGCTCGATGCCAACCGGCGGATTGCCCAGCTGATCTTCGTCGCCATGGAGTCGGAGCCGGAAGTAGCCTACGGCGAGCCAGGCTCGTCATCGCACTATCAGGGCCAGCGCGGCACCACGATCGCGCGCAAGTAGCCCCGTCGTTCGCGCACCTGCCGCCGGAGATGCGCTTCCACCCGAAGCCGGCACCACGCCGCGACCCTCTCCGCGGCGGCTATAATCAAGGGCTTCGGCGAACGCGATGAGCATTACGGGAAATCTCAAGACCATGGAGCTCGCGGAGCTCCTTCAGTGGCTCTCCGGAGCCCAGAAGACCGGTACGCTCGTGGTCGAGAACGGCAAGGTCACGAAGCAGATCTTCTTCCGCGACGGGATGATCGTCTCGTCGGCCTCGACCGACCCGAAGGAGCATCTCGGCGCCTTTCTGGTCAGCCACGGTTTCATCACCGATGCCGAGCTCGGCCAGGCGATCCGCATGCAGGAGAGCAACAAGATGCTTCTCGGCAAGATCCTCTCGACGATCGGGGCGATCTCCGAGCAGAACGTGCATCGCATGCTGCGGCTCAAGGCCGAGGAGTCGATCTACGACGTCTTCAGCTGGCCGGAGGGAGACTTCCGGTTCCTCGATCTGCAGCTGCCCAACGCCACCATGGTGCCGATCTCGATCGACGTCACCGGCCTCGTCCTCGAGGGCATGCAGCGCTTCGACGAGTGGAAGCGGATCCGCGAGAGCATCCCCTCGTCGCACTCGATCCCGGTCGCGATCGCCGATTTCGACGACAGGGTCTTCACCGAAGGCGCACCGCAGATCCTCTCGCTCATCGACGACGACCGCACAGTGGCCGAGATCTGCAAGCTCACGCACTCCAGCGAGTTTCACGTCTGCCGCATCCTCTTCCGCCAGGTAAAGTCGAAGCGGCTGAAGATCGTTCGCCCGCGCGAAGCGGCTCCTGCTGAGCCGGCGGCCGCTTTGACGCCGGCGGTGCCGGCGGCGATCACTCCCGACGCGCTGGTCGTCATCGCCCAGCAGGCGCTGCAGAAGAGCGAGTTCGAGACGGCGCTCCGTCACATGCGGGCCGCGCGCGCCCTCGACCCCGACAGCCGCAAGCTCGCCGTGGAGGCGCAGAAACTCGAAGAGCAGATCCGCGCCGCAGTCGAGAAGTCCGGCGTCCTGCCGACTTCGATTCCGGTCCTCGCCCGCACGATGGAAGAGCTCACGCAATTGAAGATCTCGCCCCAGGAGGGCTTCCTCCTCACCCGCCTCAACGGCGTCTACGACCTGAAGGCGATCTGCAACATCAGCTCGATGAACCCGCTCGACGCCCAGCTCGCGGTCTGGAAGCTCCTCAAGGCAGGCCACATCCGGCTCGAGAAGGCGCCGAGCTAGGCGTCGGCGGGCGCGGGCGCGAGACCGCCGCGCTCGCGGCAACGCAGAAGCGCAGCGGCCAGGAGGCGGCCACGCCGGCCGATGCGACCCCCACTCTCGGACCGGCAAGAATGGTTCCCACCGGGCCCGCGGACAGGGTCTCCCCCTCTGCCAGTCGCAGCTCTTCCCGGTCGAGACGGGCGGCATCGGCGAGGTGGTCGACGCTCAGCCCGCGGGTGAGATTGCCCGGCCCGGTGAGCAGCCGGTGGACGGATATCGCGCCCGGGCGACGGGCGCGCACCCACTCCTCGCCTTCGACGATCTCGGCGGCCCGCAGAAGGACGGCGATCCCTTCGCCGGCGGCGCCGGTGACCACGTTCAGGCAGAAGTGGATGCCGTAAATGCGGTAGACGTAGGCGTGCCCGCCGGGGAGGTACATCGACTCGTTGCGCGGTGTCCGGCGGCCGCCAAAGGCATGGCTGGCGCGGTCCTGGGGTCCGACGTAGGCCTCGGTCTCTACCAGCCGGGCGACGACGCGCCCTTCGGGCAGCTCGCGCACCAGGTAGCGCCCGAGAAGATCCCGGGCCACTTCGTCGGCGGCCCGGAGATAGAAATCGCCCGGCAGGGTCCGGTCGGCGCGCATCGGGTCACTATAATCCGCTCATGGCGAATACCATTCTGATCACGGGGGGCGCCGGCTTCATCGGCGGTCACCTCGCCGAAGATGCCTTGGCGCACGGCGATCGCGTCGTCGTACTCGACAACCTCTCGACCGGCAAGCGTGAGAACGTGCCGGCCGGCGCGACTTTCCATCAGCGCGACATTTCCGCTCCCGGCCTCGACGATCTGGTGCGGGACGAGAAGATCGATGTCGTCAGCCACCACGCCGCGCAGGTGAACGTGCGCATTTCGATCGCCGACCCGACGGCCGACGCGCGGACGAACATCCTCGCGACGCTCGACCTCATCGGCGCCTGCAAGAAGGCCGGCGTGCGCCGCTTCCTCTTCGCCTCGAGCGGCGGCACGGTCTACGGCGAGCAGAAGGTCTACCCGTGTGACGAGGAACACTCGCTGCACCCGACTTCTCCTTACGGCTGCGCCAAGCTCGCGGTGGAGCTCTACCTCGACGCCTTCCGCGTTATGGGCGACCTCGACCCGATCGTCTTCCGCTACGCCAACATCTACGGCCCGCGGCAGGAGCCGAAGGGGGAGGCCGGCATCGTCGCGATTCTCGCGGAAAAGCTTCTCGCCGGCGAACAGCCACGGATCTTCGACGACGGCGAGCAGACCCGCGACTACGTCTTCGTCGGCGATCTGGTGAAAGCGCACCGCGCGGCGCTCGACAGGTGGACCCCGGGGATCTACAACGTCGGCACGGGGATCGAAACCTCCGTCAACGCCCTCTACGACAGGCTCGCCCGCCAGCTGGGCTCGACGATCCGTCCGCGCCACGAGCCGCCGGTCTCGGCCGAGCTGCGCCGCAACAGCCTCGACGCCAGCCGTCTCGAGCGCGCTCTCGGCTCAGCGCCCAAGACCCGGATCGCCGAAGGCCTCGCATCGACCCTCCCCTACTATCAGGATCGAGCGGCCGCGCTCAAAGTGAAATGACACGGCTCCCCGAGCTCTTCGCGACGCTCCCGGCGGCTTTCGCGGGGAGCTACGACGCCAAGTGTCCCTGGACGCTGCTCGACGCGCCGCTCGAAGCGCTCCTCGCGTCGCTGCCGTCGGCGGAGATCCTGGGACGGGTCCATCCGGGCGGACACCTGCTGGGAGACCGAATCGTCCTCGGCAAAGGATCGCGCATCGCGCCGGGTGCGGTCGTCGAAGGCCCGGCCTGGATCGGCGAAGACGTCGAGATCCGGGTCGGCGCCTACCTGCGCGGCGGCTGCTGGGTGGGGGACAACTGCGTCGTCGGCGCCAACGTCGAGATGAAGCGCGCCATCCTCTTTCCCGGCGCGCACGCCGCGCACTTGAACTACGTCGGCGACTCGATCCTCGGCCGCGACGTGAACCTCGGCGCCGGCGTCATCCTCTCCAACTTCCGCCACGACGGAAAAGAGATCGAGATCCCGACAGGAAATGGCGAACGGCTGGCCACCGGCAAGCGAAAACTCGGCGCCATCGTGGGCGACAACGTAGCCGTCGGCTGCAACTCAGTGCTGAACCCCGGCACGATCGTCGGCGCCCGCACCCAGATCTACACCGGCGTCCAGCTGCGCAGCGGCATCTACCCCTCCGACGCCCTGATCAAACTCCGCCAGGAGCTCGCGATCGTCGAGGTCGCGCAGCTCGACCGCTAGGTCGGCGTCAGGCTCCGTCTGCAGTCGGCGGGTAGGTGACGACGACGACGGTGCGGTCGTCCTGGGGTTCGGCTTCGCCGCGGTAGGTTTCGACGGCTTTCATCATCGCTTCGCCGATCTCTTTCGAGCTCTTGCCGCGCAGGCGGCGGGCGATCTCGACCAGGCGCTCGATGCCGAACTCCTCGCCGCCGTCGCTCTCCGCCGGCGTCGCTTCGATCATGCCGTCGGTGTAGAGCACCACCATGTCGCCCGGGTTGAGACGGATGAAGCCACGCTCGTAGGTCGCCTCGGCGAGCGGACCGAGAACCGGCCCGCCCTCGTCCAGATTCCGCACCTCGCCCGTCGCCGAAAGATGGAACGGCGCCGGATGGCCGGCGTTGACGTAGATGAAGACGCCGTTCGGCTCGAGCTCGCCGTAGAACATCGAGACGAAGCGGCTGGTGAGCGTCGACTTGTGGATGATCTGGTTCAGGCGCTCGACCGTGCGCACGATCTTGAAGTCGCGCGCCATCCCCATGCGCAGACCCATGTAGATGTCGCGCACCTGCAGCGCCGCCGGCAGGCCGTGCCCGGAGACGTCGGCTATCGCCAGCCCCAGGATCTTGTCGGTGATCGGAATGTAGTCGTAGAAGTCGCCGCTGATGACCTCGGCCGGCACAGTCCGGCCGTAGATCTCATAGCCCTTGTAGTTCGGGATGCGCTGCGGAAGGATCGACTGCTGAATGCGCTGAGCCTCCGCGAGCACGGTCTGGTACTTGTCAGCCCGCAGCTTCTGGTTGATCGAGTATCGGACCAGGTTCAACGAGAAGAGGATGTCCTCCCGGCTCAGGTCGGCCGCGACATCGAAGCTGAGGATGTAATCTTCATCACCGACCGAGATGGCGGCAAACCGATTCGCACCCAGCTCCTGCTCGAGAACCGGGTCGACTCCGGGGTCGGTCCGGTCCATGACGACGGCGCCATTCTCGATCGCCAGCTCGAGTGGCCTGTACTCCCGAGGCACAATG
>JANNGS010000041.1:0-37306 GCA_031403995.1 Thermoanaerobaculia bacterium | reverse complement strand
GCCATCGAGTTTCAAGCGGCGCGCAACCTCCTTGAGGCGGCATTCCAACGCCAACTCCGGAAAGCGCCGCTGGTCGCAGTCGAACGCAACCGCGACCAGGGAACTCAGGTCTAGGTGCGCTCGACCTAGGGAGCGGCCGGGCCTACGCAATGCAGACCCATGCTGCGAAAAAGAAAAATGCTGCAATCAACTCGGCCGACTTCATTGGGCTCCGCTTCGTTTTTGGCATGTTCCAGTAATTATGACACCCCCAGCGAGAAATTGCTCTTGTGCGACATTCCGCCCTGCGATGCGAACACTTTCAAACAACAGCGGACACGCCCTCCTGGTGGCTGCTCCGGCGCCTCAAACTCTCCTGACCGTCAAAGAGACCGCGGCGCGTGTTCGTCTGCATCCCGGTTCCGTCCGCCGCCTCATTGCCAAAGGAAAGATTCCAGCCTCGAAGGCGGGACACAACTGGCGAATTCCGATTGCCTATGTCGAAGCGCTCGAGCGCGCTGCATGAGCACTTCCGCCGGCGCTCGCCGCCTACACGCTTTGGCGATGCCGGGCGAAGGCAAAGCTCCAGATGAACAGCGCGAGCCCGCGGCGCCGATCACGTTTGTAGAGGGGAGCGAGCCCGCGTGCTGTGCAAGTGAGGTGCAGTACGTCACTGAGCCGTTCGTCAAAATTTCGATCGGCATCTTGACGAGCAGCCTCTGGCTCGAGGCGCTCGAGACCAAAATCCTCTTCCTGACCTGCGTTTTTTTCGCCGACAGCCAAGGCGTTGTGCACGCTAGCGTCGGCGGTTTGGCCCACGCGGCAGGCATCTCCCGTGAAGCCTGCATCAAAGGCCTTGAGCGCCTCATGGCGCCCGACCCTGACAGCAGAAACCCAGACTTTGACGGGCGGCGGGTCAGGTGTGTTGAGGGCGGCTTTCTGGTGCTGTCGTATCTCCGACACAGGAACCGCCGCACGATCAGCATGGCGAAGAACGCCGAACGCCAGAGGCGCTTTCGCGCCCGGGCTGGTTCCCGTACGGCGAGCGACTCCCAAGGAGGAAATACTTGAGCAAGCACCTACGCTTTCCAAGCCAGCCGGGAGCTCCCGCCAGCGAACCGAAGGCGAGGGTGTACTCGGAGCAGCAGAAGCTCATTTCCGCCGTCTGGCAGAAGTTTCGCGAGGTGGAAGCGGAGCTCCCCTCAGCCGGTCAGATCGGCCTCTGGCGGAAGGAGCTCTACTGCGGCGACGGAGAGAAGCTCCTCGAAGACCTTTCCGCGATGGCCTTGCGCGGGCTCCTGAAGAACGTCAACTACACGGCAGCCGTGCTGATCGCGGGAGTCGAGCGGGGCGAGTTCGGCCCGCGCCAGGTGCGCGCGGAGTGGCCGATCGGTCAGCTCGACATGTCCGGTCGGTGGCGGTGGAACGGATCCGATTGGGAGCCCAACTCCGGCGAAGGTGAAGAGTGAGGAGATCCAGCGAGAGCAGACCCGCGGGATCTAGCGAACGGAGCGCCGATGCGCGCCAGTGGCCGCGTGACACTTCGCCTTCCGCAGTCGGCGTCAGACTTCAAACGCTCCGTAAATCTCGCCGCATGAGTCGCAATTTTCTGAGCCGCCTCACCGGTGTTGATGAGGCGCGGCTGAAGCAGCTCGAGCTGGGCCAAGGTCCGCCCTACTACCGTCGCGACGAGATAGCGCGCCTGGCGCGAGCCTTGAGCGTTTCGAGCTCGTGGCTCTTGGTCGGCGCGGTCTCGACGTCGGGAGCCAGCAGGTGACGCGCTCGAGGAAGGCCCCGCTCCAAGATCTGCTCTCGGCTGAGATCCATGCTCGCCTCAATGACCAGCTCGCGCGAGGAGCTGCCGAAACGGCGCGGGAGACTGTCGCCGGCGCGGCGTGCTGCGGAGGGCTCGATCCCTGCCTGGCGCTCTGGCTCGAGCTCGAGCAGCCCACCGACCAGACTTCGCGAGTGCCGAGCACCTGCGCGGCGGTGCGAGCCTACGCGACCGAAGCCTGCGCCCACCCCGCCGTCGCGCGCTTGACCGCCGAGAGCTTCGCGGGCCGCGCGTACGCCCGGCTCGAAGTCTTTCAGCGCGTGGGCACCGACTGGCAAGGCATCGGCCATGCTGTTCTGGAGATCTCAGCAGCGCACGAGATCGCGAGGGAGATCCTCCGAATTCCGGCCGAGCCACCCACCCATGCGGAGGTGGTCCAGTGATTTCGGCCGCCGTGCAGCCCGTAGATATCCGCCCATTGGCTCGACGTTGGCAAATGGGCAGTTTCATCGCCTACCTGCCTTGGGGCTGGGCCGGGTTGGCCCCTCCATCGCTCTGGTGGGCGCCAGGTGAACTCGGGCCGATCGCCCGGATCGCCTTCCGCTCGACCGTTTCACTTTCTTGCTTTCGCCGGTGGTTGGGGTCTCGGCGGCGCCTGCATCCTCAGGCCGGCTCTTCTGGGTGGTGCGCGTGGCCTCACCCAGAGCGGAACTCTCGCCGCGGCGGGCCGCCTGCGAGGCGCAGCCACACCGCCGGGACCAATGCACTCTCGCTTCGCTCGTCTCACTTCGGGGCTCGGCGCCGACTTCTCAGTGGTGTACGGATGTTGCTGGCGTGTGTCCAGCGCGGTGGGTTGCGCCTACCGATCCCTCCGCGCCACTTGGCAGCCGAACGCCGAGCCCCGTTTCGCTTCGCACCGTCGCTGCATCGACTAGGAGAACCGACACATGAATCCGCAAACCACTTCAGGCTTCAAGCTGGTCGACGGCGGGAGGCCTACACCGCCGCCGGAGCCGCCAGCGCCCAATCCCAATGCCCCGATCGCGCTTCCGAGTGGGACCTTCGAACCGCTCCATGGTCGATTCGTGGTCTCCCTCAAGGGCCCGAGCATCGGGGCCATTGCACCGGTCTACACCGACGAGGCAACCGCCCGAGAGTTGGATGCACTTCTCGAGGGACGGCACTACGCCGAAGCCATGTCGGCGGATTTCACCGAAGCGCGGCGGCGGCTGGCTGAATCGTCGAGCTCTTTCGCGCTCGCCGGCTCGCGCTCGCACTTCGGCCACTACGCGCTCTACGCCGCCCACCGCACGGGCGACGGTGCAGTCTTGAGAGAGCTCGCGACCTTCGACCCGCGCCTCGCTGGGCTTGCGGCGGCGCTCTCCGCGTCGCGGGTCCCCACCGGGGAGGAGGTTCCGTCGAAAGGGTGGCGCTTCGCTCTCTGGTCGGTGGCGAAGGAGCGCCGCCGGTGCGGCCTCACCCTCCGGCCCGGCAACAAGGAGCAGACGATCATCGAAGCGCAGACCCTTCCGGCCGAGCTCGCGGGGGACTGGCAGATTATCGTTCTCGGGACCGCCAAGCAGCGCGCAACCGCAGCAGCCTGAGCGACAGCTCGAGGAGCCGCCATGAATGCAGAAGTGAAGAGAACTCCCGCCGCCACGGGCCGGGCAGAAGTCGTGGCAACGGCGCTGCAGGTCGCCGCAGACGGAATCAGAGCGCTCGATCGACTCGAGAGTGAGCTCGCGCAAATTGCCGTCCAGGTCGCCGAGGCTCGATTGAAGACCAACACAGCGCGCGCCGCACTCGAGCAGGTAGGCGCAACTGCAAGTGCGCTGCAGTCGAAGGAGACCGCGCATGGTTGAAGAGCGGAAAGTCTCCGTCGACCTCGAGATCGCCAAGACCGGCGAGACCGGCGCTTTCAAGGAAACTGCCGAGGAGGTCCAGGATCTCGGCGAAGCTGCCGAGAGCACGGCGCCGCAACTCGAAAAGCTCGGCGACAGCTCGAGCGGCGCAAGCCAGCAAGTAGAGCGGGTCGCTCTGGCGACCGCCAAGGTCCTGACTGGAATGGCAGCCGCCGGGGCGATCCTCGGGACCGCGGCTGCTGGCGCGCGAGTGCTCGGCGAGGCCTACGGTGGACTCGACGACGAAACCAACACGTTGGTGGATTCGGTCGGCGAGCTCGGCAGGTCGCTCAGCAGCCTCGACGTGATGGGTACTGGCGCTGCTCTCGGCCAGACCCTCGGCAACATTTTCAACTATCTCACGGCCGCGACGAAGAGCAACGTCGTAGTCAACGCGGAGCTCATCTCGCAGGGTGCCGAGCAGCGCGAGCACCTCCAGGCGGTAATCAAGATCCAGAAGGAGCTGGTGGCGGTCGAGCGCGAGCGCGAGCGCGTCGAGAAACTCGAGCTCACGGCGGAAGCGCTCGCTCGCCAGGCCGCCGTCGAGAAGAGCGCGGGCGAGATTTCGAAGGCAACCGCCGAGGCGATCAAGGCGAACGTGGCCGCCTATGGCTCGATCCCGGCGCCGCTCGCCGCCGCCGCGGCTTCCCTCGGAATTCTCAGCGCCGCGGAAAAGAAGTCCGCCGATGACGCGAAGGCCGCCGGCGAAGCTCACAAGGCCGCCGTGCAGGGCATCGTTTCCGAGATCACGGGCATTCCGGCGAAGGTCGGGCCTCCGTTGCAGGAGCTGAGCAAGACCCTCTCTGAGGCCCTGGGGAAGATCAATTTCAGCGCCCTCAATCCCGAGCAGCTCGAGCGAGCGCGAGGAATCATGCAGCAGTTCATCGACACCTCGCGCATCGCTGGGCAGCAGATCCCAAAGAACATCGCCGATCAGGCGGCTTCGCTGGGCATCCTCGTCAACGCGATGGAGGTTGCGAGCACGGCCAACACCGGTCTCCGCGGGACCGAGGCTGAGCTCAACGAGGTTGTGATCGGCACCTCGCAGACCTTTAACAGGCAAGGGCAGGAGCTGTCTCGCCTCAGCACGATCACCAATCAGGCTGGCGCCGCAGCGAAGACTGCTGGCGCACAAATAAAGGAGGGCGCCGACACGGCCGGTGAGGGCTACGAGCCTGTTCGAAACGTCACCGCCGAAGTCCAAAAGCTGGTCGACGGCCTGCGCGGGGCCGGGAGCTCTTCTAAGACGGCCGGTGGCGATATCAAGGCTGGTGCCGACACCGCCGGCCAGGGTGTCACGGCTCTGAAGGAGACCGGAAAGGCAGCCGGCGAGGCCGGTACCGGCCTCGCTACCGCGACGACGGGGGCTGCTGGGCTCGGCCCGGCGGCGACCACCGCCAAGTCAGGCGTCGAGGGCCTGAAAGTTCCGCTGGAGCAGGTGAAAACCCCGGCTGAGGGCGCGGCCACGGCTCTAACCGCAATTCAGACCGCGGCCACCGCGCTTGATGGCATGAAGTTCCCCGGTTTCATCGCGGCGCTGAAGGCAGTCGAGACTCAGGCGAGGGCCACGCAAGCCGCGGTGGACGCGATCGACGGCACCGGCGGCACAGCCGCTCCGACAGGAAGCGACGGCGACGGCGACAGCGGCGGCGGTGGGGGCGGGGGCTTCTGATGCCCCCCGCGTTTCCACAGACCATCCGCTCCCTCGCCGATCTTCGAAACGCTCTGGTCCTCGTCGCTGTCTCCGCGACACGAGCGCGCATCGCCTACGAAACCGCGATGCGGCGGTTCCTGGGGACGCCGCGCGCTAGACCTACGCCGCGTGCCGGACCTACGCCGCGTGCCGGACCGACGCCGCGCGCAGACCCGAGGTTCCTTGTGTGGCCACCTACTCCCCGCGCCCAGCCCACGCCACGTGCTGGGCCCACGCCACGTGCTGACATTCCGACACTTTCCGGCCCGCAGCCGAGACCACAGGGGACATGATGCCCAACTTCGCGAATCGAATTGCAGCGCTCAATGAGCTGACTGCGCACCTAGAGGCTTTCGCGGCGAGTGTCAGCACAACGATGGACGCGGCAAATGCCGCCGTCGCTTCCGGCGGCGATCAGATCCTTGGCAAGCTCGATAGCGTTGCGGCTCAGGGGAATCCGCGGCTCGCGGACTTCAAGCGAGATCTCGAATCGTTGATTGAGGAAGGCAACCGCTGGGCTGAGATGCTTCTCGACTCGATCAACCAGGTGGAGCAAGGGACAATCCGCGCGGACCAGGCGATCAACAAATTCGGCGACGGACTCGTCCTGTTCGAAGGGCAGCTCGTCCACGCCGACACCTTGCTGTTGAAGTTTTTGCCGACGACCGGCCAGGTCGCAGCGCGGATCGAAGAGCTGCGCAAGCAGCTGGTGGATGCAGATATCGGCGCGCTCATCGAGAAACTGAACGAGCAGTACAACGTCTACGCGCTGGAGCTCGCCAAGGCGGTCGAGGCGTACAAGGCCGGGAAGGGATCCCTGGAGCGAATCGCGGCCCTCGCACAGCAGATCAACGACCGCCTGCCCGGAAGCGAGACGGACGCGTTGGCGGATGAAATTCGAGACAGGCTGCTGGGGGGCACGCTCTAGGTGCGCGAAGCGCTCGACGAGTGGATCGCCTACCTCGAGCTCGTCGAGGGTCTCTCTCCACGCTCGACCCTCGCCTACCGGCGCGCCGTCGAGCGATTCCTCGCGGATGCGCAGATTTCGCAACCGAAGGAGATCGACCGAGCGGCGATCGAGCGCTACGCGAAGCGGCAGAGCTACGCTGGATTGGGCGAGTCAACGCGCACCCGCGCGATTCAGGCGATTCGCGGCTTCTGCAAGTACCTGGTCGCGCACGGGCACCTCGGGACCAATCCCGCGCTGGAGATCCGTTCGCCGCGCGCCTACCGCCGCGAGCGGTCGATTCTCACGGTGCTGGAGGTGAAGAGCCTCATTCACGGGCAGGCGAAGCCCGGGCAACTGCCGCGCACCTTCCTCGAGCTCCGCGATCGCGTGCTCTGGTCCGTCGCCTATTCGCTCGCCCTGAGAGCCGGAGAGATCGGAAAGCTCCGCGCCGCCGATGTTGTCTGGAACGACGCCGACGGCGCATTCTCCGTGCTGGTTGCGCGAGCCAAGCACAGCCGCGGCGACGTTCGCCTTCCGCTGCCGCCTGGAGCCTCTCGACTGCTTGGGGCCTACCTCACGATTCTCCCTGAGCACGCTGGAAAGTCGCCGTACCTCTTCCCCGCTCACCGCCGCGTTGGGCCGCTGAGCTCGCGCCAGGTGCACTCGCTGTTCGCCCGCGCGATGCGCGAGCGCGAGGTCGAGCCGCGAGGCCGCAGGCTCTCTCCTCACTCGCTCCGGCACTCCCGCGCGACGCACCTCCTCGAGGCGGGTTGGGACATTCGCGCCGTGCAGACCATGCTGCGGCATCGCTCCCTTGCAGTCACGGCGACCTACCTTCACACCTCGGAGGCCAAGCTCGCGCGATACCTGCGGAGGAATGATCCCCTCGAAGGAAAGAAGCGGGCGACGCTGCCCTTTGGGGGCGCACTGAAGGCGATCTTCGCCGAGCTTGGCGGGCAGCATGCCCACGGCTCGCCCTACCCCGGCACCGCCGATGCCTGAGACCGAGCGCCGCCCATGAAGGCCGCGCGCCCCACGCTGGAGGAGTTCCGCCGCGAGCTCGGCCAAGCCGCGGACGGCAAGACGGACGCCGAGCTCCTGCACCTGCAGGATCAGGTCGAGTGGTTCGCCCGCTTCGCGATCGAGCAGACGCTCGCAGCCAGGGCGGCGCGCGCCGTCGCCGACCTCCGGAAATCGGCGTAGGATTCGCACGGTGATCACCGCGGCGCTCTATCTCAGAGTCTCGACCAAGGAGCAGGTCTCGAATCTCTCGCTCGACACGCAGGAGGCCGAGTGCCGCGAGCTGTGCGCGCGCAAGGGATGGAAGATCGTTGCCACTTTCCGGGAGGAAGGCGAAAGCGCCAAGACGCTCGAGCGCCCCGAGATACGCCGGATGCTCGCGTTTCTCGGGAAGGCCAGGCCAGCAGTCGATCATGTCGTCGTCTTCCGGATCGACCGCCTCTCGAGGAACCAGGTCGATTTCTACTTCCTGCGCCAGGCGTTCGAAAAGCATGGCGTCCGGCTGGTGAGCGCGCGCGAGGAGATCGACGGCGCCGACTCGATCAGCTCCATGATCGTCGAGACGTTCTCGGTCCTGCAGGCGCAGGTCGACAATCTGATCCGCGCGGGCCGCGCCAAGACCGGCATGACGGAGGCCGCGCGCCGCGGGCGCTGGGTTTGGAAAGCGCCGATCGGCTATCGCCACGCTGCACACGTCAACGGGCGCCCGACCGGCCTCGAGCTCGATCCGGCGCAGGCGCCGCTGGTCGCTCGCGCCTTCGAACGCGTCGCGGGCGGAGCTCCGGCCGACGCGGCCTATCGCGAGTTGATCGCCGCCGGACTGCGCAACCCCGCCGGCAAGCCGGTGGGGCGAACCACGTTCTACTCCATCTTCGACAAACCGATCTACTGCGGTCGCCTGGAGGTGCCGGGCTGGGAGATCGCCACGGCCTCAGAGGCCCCGGCGATCGTCTCCGAGGAGCTGTTTGCCAGAGCGCGGCAGGCGCTCGACGGTCGCGCCCCGGTCCGCAGGGAGACTGCGAGCCTCGCGACCTTCCCGCTCCGTGGCGTTGCCCGGTGCACCTGCGGCCGGCGCCTTGCGGCGTTCAACGCCCGCGGCAAGAGTGGCCGGCACTGGCCGTACTACCGCTGCCAGCGCTGCGCGATCCAGCTGCCCTTGCATCGGCTGGAGGATGCCTTCGAACGCCTCCTCGGGCGCATGGCGACGCCAGAGGAGATCGTGCACCAGGTAGAGGCTGCCATCTCCCGCGCGGTGCAGGAGCGCGCGCAGGAGATGCAGGAGCGACTTGCAGGCGGCCAGCGGCGCCTGGCTGCCGCTGACCAGCGCCTCGCCCGCCTCCTCGAGATGCGAACCGACGGAGAGATCTCAGCCGAAGAGTACGCCGCCGGCAGAGCGCGCCTGACCGAGGAGCGCAACGCCTCCCTGGCCGAGCTCGCGGAGCTCACAGCGCCCCTCGACGGCCTGACCGGAGAGAGCAGCGTGTGGGCGCGTCGCTTCCTCAGCAAGCCGGCAGAGGTCTGGCGCGAGCTGCCCGGAAACGCGCGAGCGATCTTCGCCGACCGCGTTTTCGCCGAGGGTCTGACCCTCGCCGGCGGCGAGTTTCAAACCCCGGCCAACTCCCTGCTGCGACTGCCGTTTGAGGCCGATTCGACGGTGCAGGCGCAGGAAAGGCAAGCGAGCGCGCAAGGCGGGGTTTCAAACCCCGCCAAACCCTTGCCGCTGTTGCGTTTGAGCCCCGTTTCGGGGAGTGGAAAAGAATTGGTAGGCCCAACGGGATTCGAACCCGTGTTATCGCCTTGAAAGGGCGGTGTCCTGACCAGGCTAGACGATGGGCCCTGCAAATCGCTGCGGGTGCGGCAACTTCAGGTGATTCGCTTGCTGCGGGCGCTCGCGCGCCTGCGGGTTCGATCTTTGGTGGGCCCTGAGGGGATCGAACCCCCGACCATCTGGTTAAAAGCCAGTTGCTCTACCGACTGAGCTAAGGGCCCTCCGGTTCGGGCATTCTATCGGACGACGGACGGCGTTGTCGAAGAACGATTCGCGCGACGTCAGGCGCCGCGCTGTTCGATCACCTGGGCGAGCCGCCCCGAGGTCCAGCTTTCGAGGAGCGCACAAGGCTTGAGAATCGTCTCCTCGCGCCGCGGTCCGGTCGAGATGAGCGCCGCCTCGGCGCCGATCTCCCCCTCCAGGAAGGCGATGTAGTCGCACGCCGCCTGCGGCAACTTCGCGTGGTCGAGAATCCCGACCGTGTTCGTCCGCCACCCGGGGAGCGTCTTGTAAACCGGCTCGGCGTGCTCCAGATGATCGAGCCGCGACGGCAGCTCGCGGGTCACCGCGCCGTGGATCCGGTAGCCGACGCAAACCGGAATTTCGGCCAGCTCGTCGAGCACATCGAGCTTGGTGAGGGCGACCAGCTTCGCGCCGTTCAGGCGCTGCGCATAGCGCACCGCGACGGTGTCGAACCAGCCGCAGCGCCGCGGACGGCCGGTGACCGTGCCGAACTCGTTGCCGCGCTTGCGCAGGTACTCGCCCTGCTCGTCCAGGAGCTCGCCGGGAAACGGACCTCCTCCGACGCGCGTCGTGTAGGCCTTGACGATCCCGAGCACGCCGTCGAATGCCGTGGGCGGGACGCCGGTCCCCGTCGCCGCGCCGCCGGCCGTCGGGCTGGAGCTGGTGACGAACGGGTAGGTGCCGTGGTCGACGTCGAGAAGCGAGCCCTGCGCGCCCTCGAACAGCAGGCTCTTGCCCTCGTCGAGCCAGCGGTGCAGGAGATGCTCGGTATCGCATAGGAAAGGCTCCAGGCGCTTGGACCAGCCCCGGCAGTCGTCCTCCACCCGCTGCGGTCGCGCAAGCGTCGCGCCGTCGCCGCCCAGAGCACTGAGCTCGGGTTCGATCCGCGCGAGCTGCGCCCGGAGCCGGTCCGCTACCCCGACCGCCGCGAGCTCACCGAGCCGCACGCCGGTCCGCGCCAGCTTCATCTCGTAGGCCGGTCCGATCCCGCGCCCGGTCGTCCCCACTTTGCCTTCGCCGAGCGCCTGCTCGCGCGCCTGGTCGAGCAACGCGTGGTGCGGCAGGAGCGCCTGGGCGCGATTGGAGACGAAGAGCCGGCCGCGCGTCTCGACTCCCGCCGCATGGAGCTGTTCGAGCTCGTCGAAGAACGCCTCCGGCGAGACCACCATGCCGTTGCCCATCACGCAGCGCATGCCGGAGTGCAGAATCCCCGACGGGATGAGGCGCAGCGCAAAGTGGCGATCGCCGAACTTCACCGTGTGCCCGGCGTTGTGCCCGCCCTGGTACCGTACGACGGCGTCGAAGGCAGGACAGAGAAGATCGACGATCTTCCCCTTGCCTTCATCTCCCCACTGCATACCGACCACGACGACGTTGGCCATACCGCTGCTTCTCCTTGCAACCGTGCTGCGGGATGCTGCTCCGCCGAGCCGCCGAATGCTAGCATGCAGGCGAGCGCAGGCCGGCTCTGGAACCACCGCAAGAGCCCTCTCAAGGAGCGCCTCGTGAGCCCGACTCCCCGCCTTCTCTTCGTTCTTTTGTCCGTCGCTGCCATCGCCGCGACCGGCCCCCTCCCGGCATCGCCGGTCGCCGCCGACCTGGTCGTGCGTCACGCCCGGATCTGGACCGGAGCCTCCGGTCTCGCAGCCACTCCAGAGCCCACCTCCCTGGCCGTGCGCGGCGAGCGCCTGATCGCGGTCGGTTCCGACGCCGAGATCGCGCCGCTCGTCGGCCCCGCGACCCGGGTCTTCGACGCCGGCGGCAAACGTCTCCTCCCCGGCTTCATCGACAGCCATACCCACTTCTTCTCCGGCGGCGAGAGTCTCCTCGGCGCCGATTTGCGCCTCGCCGCGAGCCGCGAGGAGTTCGTCGCCCGATTCGGCGAATTCGCCCGCAAGGTCCCCGCCGGGCGCTGGATCACGAACGTCACCTGGGACCACGAACGCTGGCCCGGCGCCCCGTTGCCGACGCGGGAGTGGATCGACGCGGCAGCGGGTGACCATCCGGTGTTCATCGCCCGCCTCGACGGGCACATGGCGCTCGCCAACTCGCGGGCCCTGGCGGCTGCCGGCATCACCCGCACCACCAAGGACCCCAGCGGCGGCGCGATCGTGCGCGACCCGGCTACCGGCGAACCGACCGGCGTCCTCAAGGAAGACGGCGCGATGGACCTCGTCTTTCGCGTCATTCCCCCGCCTTCGGACGCCGAGCTCGCCGACGCTCTCGACGCCGCCCTGGCGGAGGCGGCACGGCGTGGCGTCACGTCGGTGGTCGACTTCGGCAACTGGCCGGAATGGCCACTGTTCGCCGAATGGCCGGTCTACCAGAAAGCGCGCGCCGCCGGAAGGCTGACGGTACGCGTCTCGTTCCGCACTCCGATCTCGCTCTGGGAGGCACAGCGCGACCTCGTCCAGGCGAAGGGGCGGGGCGACGAGTGGCTGTCGCTCGGCGGCTTCAAGGGCTATGCCGACGGCTCCCTCGGCTCCACTACCGCGATCTTCTTCGAACCCTATTCCGACGCCCCCGAGACCTCCGGCCTCTTCGCCAGCGACATGTTCCCCGAGGGCGAGTTGGAGCGCCGCATCGCCGCCGCCGACGCCGCCGGCTTTCAGACTTCCATCCACGCCATCGGCGAGCGCGGCAACGCCGCGATTCTCGACATCTACGAACGCGTAGCGAAGACCAACGGCCCGCGGGACCGCCGGTTGCGCATCGAGCACGCGCAGCACCTGCGCCGGTCCGACGCGGCCCGGTTCGCCGGTCTCGGCGTGGTGGCCTCCATGCAGCCGTACCACGCCGCCGACGACGGCCGCTGGGCCGACAAGCGCCTCGGTGCGGAGCGTTCGCGCGACTCCTACGTCTTCCGTTCGCTGCTCGACGCCGGCGCGCGCCTCGCCTTCGGCACCGACTGGCCGATCGCGCCGCTCGACCCGATGCTGGGCGTCGCCGCCGCCGTCACCCGCCGAACCCTCGACGGCAAGAATCCCGGCGGGTGGCATCCGGCGGAGAAGATCTCCGTCGCCGAAGCGCTGGCCGCCTACACCTCCGGCTCGGCCTATGCGGCCTTCTCCGAAAACGACAAGGGGAGTCTTGCGCCGGGAAAGCTGGCCGACTTCGTCCTGATGTCGGAAGATCCGCTCGCTGTCGCTCCCGAGAAGCTCGAGACCGTTCACGCGGTCCTTACCGTGGTCGGTGGGCGGATCGTCTTCGACCTCGCGGCTGAACAGTGAAGAGTTAAGCTGGCGGAACAAGAGTCCCTGGAGGAATAGGCATGTTCCTGAAGATCCCCTCGCTCATTCTGAAGCAGCTCTACACTTTCGGCAGCCTCGCGAACACCTCCGAGGGGGTGAGCTTGACGCTGAAGAACCGGCTGAGCGACGCCTCCGTGACGCGCATCGCGCGCATAGCGATCGACGGCGTGGAAGCGCCGCATCCGGGGATCGAGATCGATCTCGGCGAAGGGGAACGCCTGCGCGCCGCGGCGATCTCGAAGTCGAGCGCGCTCGACTTCCCGCTCAAGAAGTCGGTCGTCATCCATCTGGTCGGATTCGGCCCGCTCGCCATGGGAAACCACGAAGTGGCCGTGAGGTTCGAAGCCACGCCGTTCGGCGAGCTCGATCTCAAGGTCACCGACGCCATCGCCGAGGAGACCCCCAGGCGCGTCCAGATCCCCTACGACAAGGAGGACGACCACAATCAGCGCATGGCGGAGGTGCGGCAGCGCTTCGTGGCCGAATACAGCGGCAAGGCGGTCGAGCACGTCAATCGCTTCTCCTTCGACCCGGCGGTGACGCGCGGCAACGTCGAGAACTTCATCGGCGTGGCGCAGATCCCGATCGGCCTCGCGGGACCCCTGCTGGTCAACGGCGAGCACGCCCAGGGCGAGTTCCTGGTCCCGCTCGCGACCACCGAGGGGACGCTGGTCGCCTCCTACAGCCGCGGCATGAAGGTGCTCAACCAGTCCGGGGGCGTCACCTCGACGGTGGTCGAAGATGCCATGCAGCGCGCGCCCGTCTTCGCCTTCGACCACGCCCGCGACGCGCGCGATTTCGCGCAGTGGATCAACCACAACCTGATAGCCATCCGCGAGCATGCCGAGGCGACCTCGTCGGTCGCCAAGCTCCTCTACATCGAGAGCTTTCTGGCGTCGAAGTTCACTTACCTGCGCTTCAACTACTCGACCGGCGACGCCGCCGGCCAGAACATGGTCGGCCGCGCCACCTTCGCCGCCTGCTCCTGGATCCTCGAGCAGCCGTTCCTCAAGGAGCGCTGCCGCAAGTTCTACCTCGAGTCGAACCTCGCCACCGACAAGAAGGCCTCGCACGTCAACGTCATGCGAACGCGCGGCAAGCGGGTGACGGCGGAGGCGACGATCCCGCGCGAGGTCCTGATCCAGAACATGCGGGTCGAGCCCGAGCAGCTCCATTACCACGCCCAGGTCGCCAACGTCGGCGCCTTTCTCTCCGGAGCGAACAACAACGGCGCGCACTCGCCGAACGGCATCACCGCCATGTTCATCGCCACCGGCCAGGACGTCGCGAACGTCTCCGAATCGTCGGCCGGAATCGCCTACACCGAGATCACGCCGGAGGGCGCGCTCTACATTTCGATCACGATTCCCTCCCTGATCGTCGCCACGCACGGCGGCGGCACAGGGCTACCGACGCAGCGCGAGTGCCTCGAGATCCTCGGCTGCACCGGCCGCGGCAAGGTGCGGAAGTTCGCCGAGATCGTCGCCGGTGTCGTCCTCGCCGGCGAGATTTCGCTCGCTTCGGCGATCTCCTCGCTCGACTGGGTGTCCTCGCACGAGAAGTACGGACGCAATCGC
The DNA here is from genome assembly GCA_031403995.1 of Thermoanaerobaculia bacterium. Lineage (GTDB taxonomy): Bacteria > Acidobacteriota > Thermoanaerobaculia > Multivoradales > JAGPDF01 > JAGPDF01. The sequence continues at coordinate 23,151 of JANNGS010000041.1, read as the reverse complement.
TAGTGGAGAGCACCCGCCGGTCTCCATCCGCCCGTGCGGCGCCTCCCGGCAGCCGGTTCGATGTCTGAAGACCAGGTCGGTGATTTTCCGCTGCTCGTCGAGACCCCCCCGCCGGGCCTCGTCGGCCGCTATTTCGGTACCCAGAAGCACGTCCTCGGCCTGATCTTCGGCGGTCTCGCGGCCTGGGTACGGAGCCGCCAGGCTCCCTTTCCGCGCGGCTACGGCATCGCCCGCTTCGCTTCTGCCTGTACCCGGCCGTTCCTCGACAAAGAGCTCCTGGCACAGCCGTTCCCGGTGCAGCTGCGCAAGCGGCTGGAGACCCTCGGGCCGACCTACATCAAGCTCGGGCAGGTCCTCTCGCTGCGCGAGGACATCCTGCCCGCCGAGATCACCGACGAGCTCAAGAACCTCCTCGACCGCCTGCCCGCGGTGCCGCTCGACCGGCTGAAGGAAATCATCGAGAAGGACCTCAAGCGCCCGGTGGTCGCGATGTTTTCCTGGATCGATCCCAATCCGCTCGGTTCGGCGTCGATCGGACAGGTGCACAAGGCGAAGCTCCTCGACGGCAGCGAGGTCATCGTCAAGGTCGTCAAGCCCGGCAACCGCGAGCTGTTGAAGCGCGACACGATTCTGCTCAATCTGCTCGGACGCTTCCTGCAGACTTTCCTGGAGAGGATTCAGCCAAGGAAGGTCCTGAAGGAGTTCGCCGAATACACCCTGCGCGAGCTCGATCTCACTCGCGAAGCCGACAACGCCGAGAATTTCGCCGCCAACTTTCGCGACATGCCGGACGTCGTCTTTCCCAGGATCTTCCGTGAGTTCTCCGGCCGCGACGTGCTGTGCATGGAGTTCCTCGACGGCTACAAGCCGACCGCGGCCGCGACACAGGAGCTCTCGCTCGAACAGCGCGCTCACCTCCTCGACCTCGGCGCCGCGTCGATCATTCGGATGCTCTTCCGCGACGGCTTCTTCCATGCCGACCTTCACCCGGGGAACCTGATGATCCTTCCCGGTCCCAAGATCGGCTTCATCGACCTCGGCATGGTGGGGCGTTTCACCGAGGAGCTCAAGCGGTCGCTGATGTACTACTACTACTGTCTGGTGATGGGCGACTCCGAGAACGCCGCGCGCTACCTCTCGATGGTCGCCCAGCCTGGAAGGAAGGGCGACATCGCCGGTTTCCGGCGCGAGGTCGAGGAGATCTGCCGCCGCTGGTCGAAGACCTCGAACTTCAAGGAATATCCGCTGGCGCACCTGATCCTGCGCTCGGTGGCGCAGGGCGCGCGCTACGACATGTACTTCCCCGTCGAAACGGTCCTGATGGTCAAGGCGCTGGTGACCTTCGAAGGGGTCGGCCAGATCCTCAACCCCGGCTTCGACGTCAAGGAGGTCTCGCAGAAGCACGTCAACGCGATCTTCCTGGACCAGTTCTCGCCATTCAGGCTCGCGAAGGAGGGCATGCGCGGCGCCCCCGAGCTCGTCGAGGCGCTTTCCAAGGCGCCGATGCTCATCACCGAAGGCCTGCGTCTGCTCGAATCCGCGCAGCGCCAGCCACGTGAGAACCCCTTCATCGGACTGAAGACCACGCTCTTGAGCGGTGCCTGCATCATCGCCGCCGCCATCCTCATCTCCTTCAACCGGCCCTGGTACTACCACGTCCCCTTGCTTGCGCTGGGCCTCCTCCTCGCGCTCTGGCGACGGACCTAGCGGCCGCCGGTAGCCGGCGCCAACCCCCGCTAGCTGCGCGAAGCGGCCTTGCTGAGGGCTTCGAACTCGGCGTGGAAGCCGTCGACGATGCGCTCGGGGTCGGGGATCAGGCCGGCGTCGGTGCCGACGCCCATGCGGACGCCGCCGTTGTACGACAGGATCGAGACTCCGAGTCCCAGATGGCCGGCCTGCGGCACCCAGAAATAGAAATCGGTGAGCGCCTGACCGGCGAAATAGAGCGTCTGCTTCGGACCGGGGACGTTGGTGAAGACCGCCGTCGCCTTGGTGCCGAAGATCGCCACCATGGCTCCGTGGACGAACTCCGGCAGGTAGCCGGCGGCCTGCAGGAGCGTGAAGACCACCAGCGGCTCGGCGGAGCGCTTGAGCGCCGCCGAGCGGCGCCGGAACTCCTCGAGCCGTTTCACCGGATCGGCAATGCCGACCGGCATCTTGAGAAACATGAGCCCGAAGCGGTTCCCCAGCTCGGCCATCTCGGAGAGCGGCCGCAGGTTGACCGGCATCGCGGCGCGCAACCCGAGCGACTCCGGCGGCGTGCCGAACTTCAGCAGGTAGCGGCGCAGGCTCCCGGCCATCGCCGTGTTGAGCACGTCGTTGATCGTGCCGCCGAGCCGTCGCCCGATGTCGCGAACCTCCTCGAGATCGAGGCACGCGGTCCAGGCGACTCGCTTGCGCACGCCAAGTTCGCCGCGGAGCGGGGTCTCCGGCTCGCTCGGGCTGGCGAGCAGGGCGGCGAAGGCGCTGGCCGAACCCAGGGCGCGCAGCACCGGGTTCACCCGCTCGTAAGCCTCGACCGGCGCGAGCATGAGACGGAGAGTCTCCGGCATCACTTTTTCGAGCGCTTTCTTCACTGCGCCGAAGCTCTCGTCGGCCGGACGCAGCAGGAGCTCGAGGAACGGATTGACGATCTCGGTCCGGTGGCCGCCGTGGCCATGAGGACCGCCGTGCCCAGGATGCTCGATGTGCCCGACGCCCGCCCCGTGGCGGGTGAGATCGGTCATCGCGAGGATGACCAGCATCAGCGCTACGCCGTCACCGATCGCATGGTGCACGCGACCGAAGAGCACCGTCCCCCCGCGATGGCCGTGCAGGAGATGGAACTGCCAGAGCGGATGCGCCCGGTCGAACGCCTGCGAGAGGTGCTTCTCGATCGTCGCCGCGAGCGCCGCGTCGTCGCCGGGCGGAGGTACGCGCTCCTCGACGAGGTGCCGGTGGAGATCGAAGTGGGCGTCGTCCGTCCACACCAGCGCTCCGTAGTTGGACTCGTCGCGCGCTACGCGCTGCCCGAAGCGGCGGACCTTCGCCAGGCGTTCGGCGAACGGCTTCGCGGCCTGCTCCCAGGTGATCTCGCCAGCCAGCGGGAGAACGCCGTGAACGTGCATCAGGTTCGTCGCATCGTCCATCCGCAGCCAGGCGATGTCGACTGCAGCGAGCGGCGTGCCCTCCTCGCCGCGCCGCAGGGGCTGCGGCTGGCGGTAGCGCCGCTCGTGCGGATGCATCGGCTTCTTCGCCATCTCGGGCAGCAGTCTAGCTTCACCCGGCGGTTCAATGCGCTGGTCCGCATCCTCCGGCTTCCTGGAACCGTCGGGTCTGCTGGGGACCGCAGCAGGATCTCCTCGATGACCACACGGACCACCGGCTCCAGGGACCGCTTCACCGGCCGGGTCGAGGACTACGTGCGTGCCCGGCCGTCTTATCCGCTGGCGCTGCTCGACGACCTGCTCGCGGCCGGAATTCTGTTCCCGGGCGCGGTGGTCGCTCGCTTGACGGTCCTCTGCGAAGCCCATGCCGCGGACGGACAGGTGGAGCTCGTCTACGACAACGAGATCCACACCGGCAAGCTGCACGCCGCCTAGCGGCGCGCGCGCCGCAGGCCGCAAGGCGCCTGCGGCCTCGCACTCACTTGAGGGCAGCGGCCCGCGCGGCGCGCGCCGCTGCGGCTTCGGCGTCGTTCTGTCGGCCGGCAACCTCGGCCCAGAGACGCCAGGCCGTGGCGAACTCCGGCAGCACACGGGTGGCTTCGGCAAGATGCCTGTCGGCCTGCGCGATCTCGCCGCGCCGGAGCTCGATCTCCCCGAGCCGGGTCAAGAGGACACCGCTCTCCACCCCGGCCGCGACGACCTCGCGCACCAGAGCTTCCTCTTCCGCAGCGCGACCGGACCGCACGAGAAGCTGCCCCAGCGCGAGCACCGCCGGCAGGAAGCGCGGCTCGATTGCAAGCGCCCGGCGCAGCGCCCGCTCGCCTTCTGCCTGTCGGCCGGCCCGCAGCTCTAGCTCCCCGAGGCTGGTCTGCAGAAACTCGCTCTGTGGATTCACCGCCGCGGCAGCGGAGAGCGCGCTGCGCGCCGCGACGACGTCGCCGAGCTCCTCTTCGGCCTGCGCCAGTTGAGTGAGGAACGGCACGCTCTCGGGGCTGCGACCGACGAGCTGGCGCAGGAGCTGCCTCGCCCCCGTAGGATCTCCGCTTGCCAGCCGGTGCTTGGCGTCGGCGAAGTCGGGGAGCCAGAAAACGCCTTCGGCGGGGTCGATCGAGCCGCGCCGCGCGCTCGCTCCCGAGAGGTATCCGAGGCTCTCGAGCTGGCGTCGCAGCTCGTCGTCGAGCGGCGCGGGCGCCGGCGGCGCCAGCCGGGCGCGCTGCACGAGCCGTTCCAGCTCCTTCTTCAGCCCCCGCGCGCGCTCCGGCGATTGGCGCAGCCGGTTCGCGAGCTCGCCGGGATCGGCGGCGAGATCGTAGAGCGCAGGCCTCGGCCCGGAAACGAAGCGCCAGGTGCCAACGGTCACCGCGGCGAGCGGACTCCAGCCGAAGGTCGACGCCGGAAACTCGGTCTCGTGATAGATCGCCACCGCCGTACTCGCTGTCGGACCCGTGAGCTCGAGCGCCGGGCCGCCGAGCTTCGCGGCGTCCACCCCCGCCAGGCGAGCCAGCGTCGCGGCCAGGCGGCGGATACCGACCGCCTCCGTCCGCCTTTGGGCCGGCGGCACTCCCGGACCGGCAAGGACCAGCGGCACGGCGAGCGTCGAAGTGTGCAGCAGGTAGCCGTGCTCGGTCTCGCCGTGCTCGCCGAAGCTCTCGCCGTGGTCCCCGACCACCGCTACCACCCGGGGGCGGCGGAGCCGCCGCGCCGCTCCCGGACGAAGACTGTCGAGCAGCCGGCCCATTTCGCGGTCGATCGCTTCGACCTCGCCCTGGTAGCGCCTGCGCGGGCTGTCGCCAGGCCCATCGTAGGGCGAGTGCGCATCGTAGAAATGAACCCACAGGAAAAGCGGTTGCGAGGAGTCGACGGCGGCGCCCGCCGCGAGCGCCGCGTCGACGACAGCCGACGCGGGGCGCTCGGGATAGCCGAACTCGCCGGTGCGCTCCGCGGTCATGCGGTCGTCGTAGAGATCGAAGCCACGGCCGAGTCCGAAGCGGCGATCGAGCACCCGCGAGCCGACGACCGCCACTGTCGCATAGCCGCTACCGCGCAACAGCTCGGCCAGCGTCGGGATCGCCGGCGCGAGCGCCCCCTGGCCGTTGTCGCGCAACCCGTGCTGGTTGGGATCGAGCCCGGTGAGGAGCGTCGCGTGCGCCGGCAAGGTCAGCGGAACCGGCGTAAGGGCCCGAGTGAAGAGCAGACCGCTCTCCGCCAGCGCATCGAGCCGTGGCGTCCTCGCAGGCCCGCCATAGCAGCCCGGCAGGTCGGCGCGCAGAGTGTCGATGGAGACGAGCAGAATGTCGGGCGGGCGCTTCGACTCCGCGTCCGCTGCCTCGCAGGCCGGAGCAGCGAAGCCGCTGAGCAAGAAAAATCCGGCGCCCCAAACAAGGCGCCGGATCTGGTTCTCGGTCGGCAAGGGAAAAGGCTATCACCCGCTATCACCCGTCATCAGCCACCATCTCCGGATTGGCGGGGGCGGTCCATTCTCGCCGCTGCCGCCAGGCGATGAGGTCAGCGTTCGAGAGAGGCCTGGAGCCGATCGAGAACACTGTCGAGGCGCTCCAGCGTCGCGTGGCTGGACTCCCGGCTGCCGCCGTTTCTCGCCAACGCAGCCGCAGCCGAGCTGTCGAGTCCGACTCCGCGCCAGAGCTCGCGCGAGGTGTCCTCCAGGATATCGCGCCGCAACTTCAGGCCGTGGCGGGCGATGATCGGCGCCAGCACGTCAAAGCGGTTCAGAAGATCGCGCCGAATCGAGTCGTAGGCGTGAGCGCAGACGGCGCTGCGCTCCGAGAAGCTGAAGATGTTGCTGAAGAACATCTCGTAGTCGTCCCGGTCCGGCTCGAGCAGGATCACGTCCGAGTCCTCGTACAGCGTGTCGTAGCGCTTCATCCCGACGTCGAGGCGAGAATGGATGAGGGTGCGGAAAGTCTGCGACAGCACCGACGGCAGACCGCGGCGCAGGAGCTCGCCCTCGGCATAGAGGCCAGCGGCCTTGTCGGTCGAGACGTCCACCGGGACGATCGGGTTGATGCAGAACAGGAGCTTCGCGCCGGCGTCGAGCGCGACCGAAGCGTGAACGGTACGATTGAGGACGCCATCGACGTAGAAGTGACCGTCGATGTCGACTGGCGGATAGAGGCCCGGCAGCGCGCTCGAGGCCTGAACGGCGCGCGAGATCGGCACATGGTCCCGGCCTGGCTTGCCGAAGACGACCGAGCGCCCGGACTCGAGCTCCGCGGCGACGATGTAGAGCCGGCGTCCGAGCTCCCGGAAGTCGTCGGTTCGTCCCTTCATGGTGTAGATGTTGCGCAGAAAATGGCGGATCGGCTCGTTGTCGAAGATACCGACCGGGAGGGCGTGCCCGAGCCGGGTGAGCGACTCGGCCAGGGAGAGATCGCGCGGATTGCGCGCGAAGTGCCAGGCCGCTTCGAGCGCCAGGCGCGGCACGGACAAGCCGCGCCGCGCCCACTCGGCGAACGCCGGCGTAAAGAAAGTCCCCGGAACGAAAGGATGCTCGCCCGGTTCGTGCTTGACGATTGCCCGGCACATCTGGGCGCTGCTCAGCTGGTTGGCAAGGTTTGCCGCGACGAAGGCGCCTGCCGAGACGCCGACATAGACGTCCAAGGCGTTGACGTGCAGTCCTTCGACCGCCTCGTCGAGCGCGCGCAGGGCACCGATCTCGTAGACCGCGCCCGCCGGCCCTCCGCCGGCGAGCGCGATTCCGATCGAGTGCTTCCTGGCGGCCCCGCGACCCTTGCGCCGGGCGGCCAAGTTCAGCGCTTCCGGCGGGCCGGTGCGGGCTTGCGCTTGGCGGTCTTCGCGCTCTTGGCGGCGGTCGTGCGCTTCGCCGGCCGGGCCGACTTGAGCTTCTTCTCGACCAGCAGGGTCAGCTCTTCGACTCTGCGAGTCAGCGTCGAGATCTCGTTCTTGCTCGGCACGCCAATCTTGCGCAGTACCACGGCGATCCGATCGTCGAGCCGGTCCTCGACATTCTCCACCTTGTCTTCGACCTTCCCCCAGGCCTCCTCGGCGCGATCCTGGACCGATTCGGCAACGCCTTCGACCTTTGCCCTCAACTTCTCGAACTGGGCGAGCCCCTTCTTTTCGTACGACTCACCCTTCTTGACCAGGCCACGGAAGAGCTTGCCGCCCTCTTGCTCCGCAGTGGCCAGGGCTCCGAGCCCCGCCATCCAGACTTTCTCCGCGTTCTGCTTGAGCTCGTCCTTGAAATCCTTTTCCGTCTGCTTCTTGGTCGTCATCGCTTTATCCCTCGTCGATCGCGAATCGTGGAGTTGTCGAATCTCTTCGCCTTGCCTGCGGGGTCAGATGAGCTTCTGGCGCAGCGTGTCGACGCGGCGCACGAGCTCGCGGACGTCGTCGCGGGTCGGCAGACCGAGCTGGCCCATGATCTCGGCGGCCTGCTGCTGCGCGATACGGGTGGCGTCGTTGGCGAGCTTCATCATCGTCGATCCGGTCTCGGTGATCGCCTTATGGGCCTTCTGCACCGGCGACCGCTGACGTCGGCGCCCCTTCTCGACCAGCGTATCGAACACGTCGACCGAGGTCTCGCCCGCCGTCGCGGCGATTCCGAGGCCGAGCAACCAAGCGGTCCGTCCGAGAGCGAAGGCGCCCTCTCCTGCGGTCTCGAGCCCGGACTGGGCAACACTGGTGGCCATCTTCTGGAGGTTCTTTCTCACTTGACTTCTCCCTTCTCGCGCCGCACAGGGCGCGCGGTTCCTGGTTTCATGGAGGATCTGGTCCTGGCCGGGTGCGCAGCACCCGGAAGAGGGTTGGCGGCCTTGGCGCCGCCGCGCTCCTTCTCCAGCTTGGTCAACGAACCCTCGAGCTCTTCGAGCCGTTCGCGCAAGCGCTCCATCTCCTCGCGCGCCTGCCGCACCGGTCCGAACTTGTCGATCGAGGCCTGGAAGAACTGGTCGACCTTTTGCTGCACCTGTTCGACGCCGCTCTCGACCGCCTTCTGTCCAGCGCGAACGAGCTCGTGCAGCAGCTCGGTCGGCAGAAAGCCGGTGCCGCGCCGCCCTTCCTCGAGGATGATCTGGGTGAGCATCTGGGCGGTGACATCGGCGCCTGTGCCGTTGTCGACGACTTTGACGTTCTTGCCGATGCGGATCCACTCCGCCAACTCATCGAGAGAGACGTAGCGGCTCTCCTCGGTGTCGTAGAGCTTCCGGCTCTCGTAGCGCTTGATCAGACGGTACATCGTGGCTCCTTCGTCTTCGTTGCTTTGCCGCATTGCGGCATCTGCAAGGCATTTATACCGCAGTGCGGCAATTCTGTCAAGAAGGTCCTGCCGCAGTGCGGCATAACCGCTCCGCCTCCCCCCGGCGAGCGTCCCAGGAATCCAGTGCGCGGTTGAGCGCCCGCGTGCGAGTCGTTACAATGCACCGGCGCGCACAAGTCCGGTCCTCAATGACCGCTTCTCATGGCTGCGCCGAAAGGACCCGGGGGAATGCCGCACATCATCGCTGAGCCCTGCATCGGAGTGAAGGACACATCCTGTGTCGACGTCTGCCCGGTCGACTGCATTTACGGCAAGAACGAAGACGTCGAGATGCTCTACATCCACCCCGAGGAGTGCATCGACTGCGGCCTGTGCGTCGACGCCTGCCCGGTTCAGGCGATCTTTCCGGTGGAAGAAACTCCGGACAAGTGGAAGCAGTTCATCGCCAAGAACTACGAGCACTTCAGCCTTCAGGCCCCCTGACCCCGCTCGCAGCGCGGGGCGAGAAAAGGGACGCGCTGGGGCGCGTCCCTTTTTTTGTCTCCACGGAATGAACTACAAGGCTCCTGGGTTACAAAATATGATCTTCTTGCACTCAACTTAGAGGACAGGGAGAGGGGGCCGGGTGGACTTCAAGGACTACTATAAGGTGCTGGGCGTAGCTCGCGATGCGTCGCAGGAGGAGATCCAGAAGGCGTATCGGAAGCTGGCGCGCAAGTACCACCCGGACGTCAGCAAGGAGAAGGGAGCCGAAGCGCGCTTCAAAGAGGTCTCCGAAGCCAACGAGGTCCTCAAGGACGCCGAGAAGCGCGCCAGGTACGACCAGTTCGGCACCACCTGGAAGCAGCGCGAACAGGCCGGAGGGAACCCTCCGGGCGCGGGCGGCTTCGCCGGCTTCCCTGGCGCCGAGGGTTTCGAGGGCTTCGCCGGGCGCGGTGCCAACTTCGGCGGCAGCGCCTCGGGATTCTCGGACTTCTTCGAGATGCTCTTCGGCCAGGGCGCCCGGCCATCGGCGGGCGGAGTGGGCGGCAGCGGACCTGGCGGCCGCAGTGGCTGGGCCGCCTGGGAGAACGAGGGCCGCGGCGGCTGGGCCCGCCCGGGAGCCAATCAGGAGGTCGCCTTCCCACTCAGCCTCGAAGAGGCGTTGGCTGGTGGCGTTCGCGAGCTCGCCTTGTCCAACGGCTCGGGCGGCGAGCCACGGCGGATCAAGGTCAACCTGCCCCGCGGTATGCGCTCCGGACAGACCGTCCGGGTTGCCGGCAAGGGCGAGGAGGGACGCGCGGGCGGAGCGCCGGGCGATCTCTTCCTCAAGGTCGAGATCCTCCCCCATCCCCGCTTCAGGCTCGAAGGGCGCGACCTCCTGACCAGCCTCGAGGTCACGCCCTGGGAGGCGGTGCTCGGCGGCGAAGCCGAAATCCGAACTCTCGACGGCAAGGTGCGGGTGCGCGTTCCGGCCGGCACGTCGTCTGGGCGTCGCATCCGGGTCAAAGGACGCGGTTTCCCGGCTGGCTCCGGCGGCTCCGGAGCCAGCGAACCGGGCGACCTCTATGCGGAGGTCCGGATCGTCGTCCCGGAGAGCCCGAGTGAACGAGAGAAAGAGCTTTTTTCCGAGCTGCGCAGCGCTTCGAGCTTTCATCCCCGAGGAGAAGGAGTCTGAGCATGGACTTGAACCGCCTGACCCAGAAGAGCCAGGAAGCCCTGGCCACCGCGCAGGCCCGCGCGGCCGAGCGCGGACATCAGCAAGTCGATGTTGAGCACCTGCTTGCCGCCCTGCTCGCCCAGCCGGAGGGCCTCGTTCCACGACTGCTGACCCGGCTCGAGCTCGATCCGGCGAGCCTCGCGGCGGGCGTCGAGGCCGAGCTCGCCAAGCGGCCACAGGTCGGAGGCAGCGGCGTCGAGGCGGGTAAGATCTACATCACCCAACGGCTACAGAAAGTCCTCGGCGCGGCCGAGAGCGAAGCCAAGCGGCTCAAGGACGAGTACGTCTCGGTCGAGCACCTCGTGCTCGCCATTCTCGACGAGCGCCCGGCGGGCGCCTCGGCGAAGCTGCTGCAGCAGCTCGGGGTGACGCGCGAGAACTTCCTCCACGCGCTCACCGCCGTGCGCGGCAGCCAGCGGGTCACTTCCGCCGAGCCGGAAGCCGCTTACGAGGCGCTCGAGAAGTACGGCGTCGACCTCGTGCAGCAGGCGCGCTCCGGCAAGCTCGATCCGGTGATCGGACGCGACGCCGAGATCCGGCGAGTGATCCGCATCCTGTCGCGCAAGACCAAGAACAACCCGGTGCTGATCGGCGAGCCGGGCGTCGGCAAGACCGCGATCGTCGAGGGCCTCGCCCAGCGGATCGTGCGCGGCGATGTGCCGGAATGGCTGCAGAACCGCGTCCTCTTCTCGCTCGACATGGGCTCCCTCCTGGCGGGCGCGAAGTTCCGCGGCGAGTTCGAGGAGCGCCTCAAGGCGGTCTTGAACGAGATCAAGCAGAGCGAAGGGCGGATTCTGCTGTTCATCGACGAGCTGCACACCATCGTCGGCGCCGGCAAGGCCGAGGGCAGCCCCGACGCCGGGAACCTCCTCAAGCCGATGCTCGCCCGCGGCGAGCTGCACTGCATCGGCGCGACCACCCTCGACGAGTCCCGCACGAACATCGAAAAAGACGCCGCGCTCGAGCGCCGCTTCCAGCCGGTGATGGTCGAGGCCCCGAGCGTCGAAGACACAGTCTCGATCCTACGTGGACTGAAGGAGCGCTTCGAGATCCACCACGGCGTGAAGATCCAGGACAATGCTCTGGTGGCGGCGGCGACACTCTCCAACCGCTACATCTCCGACCGCTTTCTGCCCGACAAGGCGATCGACCTGATGGACGAGGCGAGCGCCATGATCCGCACCGAGATCGACTCGATGCCGCAGGAGCTCGACGAACTGACGCGCAAGGTACTCCGGCTCGAAATAGAAGAAGCTGCACTAAAGAAGGAAAAGGACAAGGCCTCGAAAGAGCGGCTGCACGCTCTACGCGAGGAGCTCGCCAACGCCAAAGAGCAGCAGGATGCTCTTAAGGCGCAGTGGGATGCGGAGCGAGAAGCGATCAGTAAAGTAAGAAAGACGCGCGAAGAGATCGAGCAGTTGAAACAGAACGTGGAAGCTGCGGAGCGCGCCTACGACCTGAACAAGGCAGCCGAGCTCCGGCATGGGCTTCTACCTTTACTGGAAAAGAAGCTCGCGGACGCCGAGAATGCCTCCACCGGCGGCGCCGGCACCGGCGCCGCCGGGCCCGCCCCGGTGCGGCTGGTGAGAGAAGAGGTCACGGAAAACGAGATCGCCGAGATCGTCTCGCGGTGGACGGGGATCCCGGTCACCCGGCTCGTCGAGGGGGAAAAAGAGAAGCTTCTTCGCCTCGATGCGATCCTGCACGAGCGCGTCGTCGGCCAGGACGAAGCGGTGCAGGCGGTCGCCGACGCGGTGCTGCGCGCGCGGTCGGGAATCAAGGACCCGCGCCGGCCGATCGGCTCGTTTCTCTTTCTGGGCCCCACCGGTGTCGGCAAGACCGAGCTCGCCAAGGCCCTTTCGCAGGCGCTCTTCGACAGCGAGGACAATCTGGTGCGCATCGATATGTCGGAGTACATGGAGAAGCACACGGTTTCCCGGCTGATCGGCGCTCCACCCGGCTACGTCGGCTACGAGGAAGGCGGGCAGCTCACCGAGGCGGTGCGCCGCAAGCCCTACTGCGTCATCCTCTTCGACGAGGTCGAGAAGGCCCACCACGACGTCTTCAACGTCTTGTTGCAGCTGCTCGACGACGGCCGTCTGACCGACGCCCAGGGGCGCACCGTCGACTTCAAGAACAGTGTAGTCATTCTGACCTCCAACATCGGATCGCAGTTCCTCATCGAAGGGGTGACCGATCACGGCGAGATCCGCGAGGATGCGCGCGACGCGGTGCTGCGCGAGTTGCGCCTGCACTTCCGTCCCGAGTTCCTGAACCGGCTCGACGACACCGTGATCTTCCGGCCGCTGACGCTGCCGGAGATCGAACGGATCGTCGACCTGCTCACCGCCGAGCTTCGCAAGCGCCTCGCCGAGCGCCAGGTCGGGCTCGAGCTCACGCCAGAGGCACGCGAGTTCGTCGCCCGCTCCGGCTACGACCCGGTCTACGGCGCCCGTCCGCTCAAGCGTTTCCTGCAGAAGCAGCTGGAGAGCCGCATCGCCCGCGCGCTCATCGCCGGCGAAGCCGCGGAGGGCAGCGTCGTCAAGGTCAGCGTCGCCAACGCGTCACTGGCGATCGAGATCGAGGCCGCCGCCCACCGTGCGGAAGAGGTCCTGGCGGCAGGCTAGACTTGGCGGGCACGCTTTCAGCCGCTGTACGCGCTGCAGCAGCAAGGAGCCCGTCGTGATCCGAACGATCTGCCTCGTCTGGTTTCTCCTGCTTCTCGCTGGCACCAGCGCAGGGCTCGCCGACGCGCCGGGCGAGGCGGCGTCGAGTCCACTCGCCGAGGCCTATCGCGCGATTGCGACGCCAGTGCCCGGCGAGCTTTTCGACCTTCCCGGGGGAATCATCCGCATCGGCAGGGCGGAGATCAAACCGGCCGCCGGTGTCCGCCCCCGGGCGCTCCTTGCCGGCGGCCGCGTCTGCGGTCTGCTTCTCGAGGGCGACCTCACGCTCCACTACCTCGTCGATGACGCCTTCTCGGCGCCGGTCGCCCGACGAAACCTCAAACCGCAGTCCGCGATCGTGCCGCGAGCCGAGGGACAGGGCTTCGCCTTCACCCTTGCGCTCTCCGGCGTCGCCATCTGGGGCCCTGACCCGGTACTTGCCCAGGCGCCTTCGAGCGTCGCCCCCGGAGCGCGGCTTCCCCCCTGGCTGACCGAGATTCTCGCCAAGAGGATCGGCGAAAATCCGTCCCACGACACCCTGGTTTCGGAGCGCAACGGCGAACCGGGTTACCGCTGGGCCGCCCTCCACAGCCAGGGCGACGACTACCTCCTCGACTTCGATCCCCGTCCCTCCGTGCGTACCGAAAGCCTGGCGCGCCTGCGGCGGGTCGATAAGGACGTCAATATTTACGGTGGGAGGCTGACCTGGGAAGAGCTCGTCACACAGCCGGTCGAGTCGACCTGGTGGGACACGCGGGCGCTCGATTTCGTCTCGATCGCGACCGAAATCGAGCTCACCAACGACCGCGCGGACCATGCCACCATCACCTCGCGAATCCGCGTCCAAGTGCTGCGCGGCGGCATCCGTCTGTTGCCGTTCACCTTGGTGCAGGACTTCACCGACGGCGACAATCGCATCCGCAGGCTCGATCTCGAGTCGGTCACAATCGACGGCGCCCCGGCGGTCTTCGTACAAAGCGAAGGAAGCCTGCTCATCGAGCTACCCGCAGCGCTTTCCGCCAACCAAACCGTCGTGCTCGAAGTTCGCACCCAGGGCGACATCCTCGACCGTCCGGAGGGCAACAGCTACTGGATCCTGCGGACCCAGTCCTGGTATCCGAAACCGGCCGCTGGCGGCGCGGAACACTCGACCTTTCGCATGCACATCGAGGTTCCCGATCCCTTCGTGCCCTTCGCCTCCGGCGAGATCGTGAGCCGCGAAAAGACTCCCGGAGGCACGCGCCTCGTCACGAAAATCGACGTTCCGACCGAGCACGCGGTGGCGATCGCCGGCCGCTACACAACCTTCGACCGCGAGCTCGGCGGCGCGCGGGTGCATGTTTCGACATACGCCAGCGCCAAGAAAATCGAGGCCGAGCGCCTGGCGGGCATCGTCCTCGGCGTTCGCGCCTGCCTCGAGGCCTGGCTCAAGGTACCTTTCCCTTTTCAGGACCTGCAACTCGTGGAGATCAAGGACTGGGGTTGGGGCCAGGCTCCTCCGGGGGTGATCTTCATCACCCAGGAGGCCTTCATGACGCCGGCGCGCGCGCAGATGGACGATCCGGAAGAGGCGGCCTACTACACCCGGGGAGTGAACGAACGGATCGCTCACGAAGTCGCCCACAGCTGGTTTCCGCACGTCGCCAAGGTTCGCCGGAATGAGGAGAACTGGCTGTCGGAGAGTTTCGCCGAATACGCCTCGATCGAGTGCCTGCGACAGTCGATGCGGGACGAGAAGCAGGGTGAATACTTCTTTCAACGCGCGGTCAAGGACTGGAAGTTCGGCGCCAAGGAGATCGGCGACGGCGGGAGCGTCTACCTCGCCAGCCACCTCTCCGGTGAACGCGAAAAGGATTTCGTCGCCTACCGCGCCCTGCTCTACTCGAAGGGTCCGCTGGTCATCCACGCCCTTCGCGAGGAGCTCAAGAAGGAGCTGGGCGACGTCAAGGGCGAATCCGCCTTCCTCACCTGGATGCGCGCCTACGCCCAGAACTTCACCTTCAAGACCGGCGAGACCCGCCACCTGGTCGGAATCCTGAACCAGATCACCGGCAAGGACTGGCAGCCCTGGTTCGAGCTCTACGTCTTCGGCACCGAGATGCCGAAGGTGAAATAGGAGCGCGCCGGTCCGGCCTAGATCCAGCCCCCGACCAGGATCTCGACGCCGAGGCCGACGGTGAGCGAGCCTTCGCGCTCGTCTTCGAGCTCGAAGCGCGGCCAGCTGTAGCCGAGGACGAACTCGCCGGCCAGCCAGTCGCGACGCAGCAGCGGCTGGCGGTAGACGCCCCGGACGCCCCACTCCTTGAGCGGGACTTCCCAGGCGCTCTCGCCGCGGATGAACACCTCGTAAGCGAGGGCCTTGGCGTTATGGAGGCTCTGGTAGAGCAGCAGCGCGGATCGCCATTCGAGACCGTCCGTCGCTTCCGAAACCGTTCCGATGCTTCCCCAGCGCAGCAGCATCGTGCGCTTCACGACATGGTCGAAGTCGAAGCTCGTCGTGGCACCGAAGCCGTCGCGGTTGGTCCAGAAGCCGGTCTCGCGAAAGTGGAAGAGGTTGCGGTCATTGATGAACCAGTTTCGCCGGAAGCGCCCCTGAACGAAGATCTCCGGTTCCGAGCCGAGCTTGCCGCCGATCCGGAAATCGGTACGTTGTTTGTACGTCCCCGGCAGCGAGTAGCCTAGCCCGGCGAGCCAGCGGTTCTCGTCCGCGAAGTTGATGAACTGCGAGCGCAGGGCCAGCCCCTCGGTGCGGTCGCGGATGAAGTCGTCCGGCTCGTCGCGTCCGATGAAGGCGTTCCAGCGCTTGTCGAGGTTGGGGAAATCGAAGCGCACGTGGCCGCGCGCGCGGAACTTCGAGCCCTCGTACTCGGAGCTCAAACCCGAGATCTCGAGCCGGCCGCTGACTCCCCGCGCCGAGGCGATGGTGGCGTTGTTGCGCTCCCCGAACAGACCATCGAACCACAGCGCCGCGCCGCAGAGCGTCTCGTAGAGCTTGCGGTGGGCGTCGTCGATCAACGGTGCATCCTCCGCCGTCCTCACGCGGCATGGACCGAGCGGGTGCTTCTTCTTTTCCTTCTTCTGCTGCGCCGGCGGAGTGCTCTCGGCCGGCGCCTTGGCGGCCATCTCGGCTCCGGGCTCGGCTACCGGCTCGGCTCCCGCGCCGGCATCAGCGGTCGTCGCATCCGCAGCGGACTCTGCAGGCGCGACGACGTCCGCGCCAGTGCGTGGCCCCGCCGGCTTCGCTGCGCAACCCGCGGAAGCCAGGACGACAGCCCCAACGAGCAGCGCGACCACGTCTTGCCTGGCAGGAAAGTGAGTCATCTTGCCTGAAATCCTAGCAGCCCAATCGCGGAAATGACTCCGTAGAATCCTGCGGTTAACTACCTAGGTCTTTCTCCGGCGGCACTCTCGGATAGCCTGCCCACCTGGCCTGGAACAGGCGTTGCAAGGAGCCCTGTCGGTCCGCCCCATCGCACATCCCGGGCCGCGAGGAGATCGAGAGATGAGTGAAGGAACGAAGAGCACCTTGTGCGTCCTTGCCGCGCTCGTGCTGGGCTGGGCTGGCGCAGCCCAGGCGCGCGAGGTCTATGCCGGGAACGTCCTCGCCGAGAGCGGCGGCGCCTCCCGCCTGGTGAGGATCATCGTCAACCAGTTCACCCCCCCCGAGGAGACCGAGCGCCTGCTCAAGGTGCTGAGGGAGAAGGGCGAGCACGGACTCGAAATGGCGATGAGCAAGCTCGAAGTCGGGCGCCTGCAGATCGGCGACATCGAAAGCTACCCGATTGCGACCGCCCAGTTCTACGACAACAAGGAGCTCAACACCCGGCGTCTCGTCCTGATCATCTCGCGGCCGATCTCGTACAGAGAGTTCGCCCGCGGCGGACACTCCAAGGACTATCCCTACACCCTCGTCGAGCTCGCCATGGACGGCCCCGGGATCGACGACAACGGCAGTGGCGAGATGCTCGCCGTCGCCAAGATCGAGCTCGAGGACGACGGCACCGTGAAGATCGAGAATCTCGAGGCGCGGCCGCGGCGCATCTTCAAGGTCAGCCGAAGCGAATAGGGTTGGAGACGCTCGCCGCTGATCGCCGGCGTCCTCAGCTGCGCGCGAGGTTGCGCACCGCCG
Source organism: Thermoanaerobaculia bacterium (assembly GCA_031403995.1). GTDB lineage: Bacteria > Acidobacteriota > Thermoanaerobaculia > Multivoradales > JAGPDF01 > JAGPDF01. The sequence goes on along the minus strand of JANNGS010000041.1, from coordinate 6,275 downwards.
CGATGGCGGTGTCGATCTCCTGCTCCTGGTTCATGATGCCGGCGGCGAGGCGGGCGTAGGAGACTCTGTAGGGCGAAGAGGTGGCGTGAATCCGGCGCTGGGCAAGCTTCGCGACGACCGCCTCCGGAGTGAGTCCGGCGACCTCGAAGCAGACGATGCCGGAGGCCAGGCTGGTCTGGGCCGGCGTATGCAGGGTAACGCCGGGAATTCTCGTGAGCCCCCTGCGAAGGCGGCTGCTCAGCTTGTGAATCCGCGAAGTGATCCGCCCCCTGCCGAGCAGCCGATGGATCTGGAGCGCGTCCGCGATCGCGAACTGATGCTCGTAGGCGATGAAGCCGCCGGGCGAGACGAAGGCGGCGCGGGTCGGTGGCAGCGCAGAGCGCTCGATCCAGGCCCCGAATGCCGCTCCACCGTCGGGATCGAAGTTCGGAATGGTCGGCCGTATGGCGGGCCAGGCGTCCGCCCTCCCCCACACCACTCCGGTGCCGCGCGGCGCCAAGAGCCATTTGTGGCACGAGGCGACGAAGAAGTCGGCGCCGAGGCTCGCGGCGTCCACGTTCTCGACCCCGAATCCGTGCACGCCGTCGACGATCAGCAGGCAGCGATCGGCGTCGGCGCGCCCGGAGTTGGCGCTCGCCACCACCTCGGCCAGGGCGGCGATCGGCAGCTTCAGGCCGGTCGCTGAGTGCACCCAGGTCAACCCGACGGCGCGCGTCTTCGGCGTGATCGCCCGCCGCAGACGTTCGACCATCTCCCCGGCAGTCGCCTTCGCGGCGCCCGCCGGAAATTCGTGCAGCGCGACGAAACGCACCGCCGCGCCCGAGCGCTCTGCCGAGTAGCGGATCGACTCGTGGTGCACGTAGTGATCGTGCTCGGTGGTCAGGATCTCCTGATCGGCCCGGATCCGCAGGCCGTTGTAGAGCAGCGCCAGGCCGGTCGTGGTGTTCGGGGTGAGGGCGACCTCGTCGCGTCGGGCACCGAGGTACTCCGCCAACGCCAGCCGGCTCTTCGTCACCGGGTTGTCGTCGGCGTGCGCCGGATCGAAGAGCTCTTCGATCGAGAGCGGGTTCGCGTCCAGCGCCTGGCGATAACGCTCTACCGCGTCGCGCACCGTCCGCGGATGCGAGACGAGATAGAAACCTCCAAGATGAATCCAGTCGGGGTCGAGATCGAACTCAGCCCGGACGCGTTGCCAGCTCACACTCACTTGGAGGCTGGTGAGCGGCAGTGGCGCGGCGGTGGCCGCTCCGGCAGCCGCCTCACCTGCGCTGGAGGCCGCGGCCGGGCGCCAAGGCAGCAAGGCGGCGGCGGATCCCGCGGCGATGGAAGCGAGCAGACGGCGACGATCGATCGACATATGGGGACTCCCTCTCGAGCTGGAACCGAGAGGGAACTCTACAACCCGAGGTCTCTGGAGCTTCAGACCTTCCCGGGCGACCTCGCGGCAATCTCGGGATAGGTGCGTGCGAACGCCGGATTGACGGCGCGCACGGTCTCGAGAACTGCCTCCGCCTCCTGCGCCTCGCCGGCGCGGTCGAGCGCCAGCGCCAGATTGAGCTGGTTGAAGAGCTTGGTGCGTCCCTCGTCCACGCCCCAGAATGTGGCGCGGTCGTCGGCCGCACGGAAGAGATCCGCTGCCGCCCTGGCATCGCCTGCGCCGAGCTTGCGCAGGCCCTGATTGTGCAGCGCCTGCACCTGGAGAACCCGCGCCTTGCCCTTGCCGAAGCCGCCCTCGCGACTCGCTTCGACCGCCTTCGCCAGCGCGGCATCCTCCTCGGCGACTTCCGCCTCCCTCCCGGCGAGCAGAGCCAGGCGATAGAACAGGCTGCCGCGATAGCCCGGCTTGCCGGCGCAGGAGGCGAATCCGTCACGCCAGGGGGCTTCGAAGTCTTTCGATATGAAGGCCGAGAAGTAGCGTGCCTCGCACTCGAGCGCCGCCTTCATCTCGGGCAGGCAGTGCGCTCCCAGGCGCTCGGCGAGCGGCGGAATCTCCTCCGGCTTGCCTTCGAAGATCGCGATCCCCGCCAGATGCTCGTACGAGGCGCAGAAGTCGGGGCGAATCGAGAGCGCGCGCTCGAGCTCGGCGCGCGCCTCCTCGTACCTGCCGACGAGCGAGAGCAGCTCGCCCAGCGAGTCGTGCGGGTTGGCCTGGTCGGGCGCCACGTAGGCGTAGGTGCGAAACTGCTCCTCCGCCTCGGCGAACTTCGCCTGCGCCATCGCCAGGTAGCCCAGGTTGTTGCGCGCCAGAACCCAGTTCGGGTCGACCTGGAGAAGGCGCTGGTAGAAATCCGCGGCGGCGGTCCAGTCCTCGCGATCCCAGGCCTGTCCGGCGGCGACGTACAGCGCCCAGGGATCCTGAGGATGGCGTTCCAGATAGCGGGCGCAGAGCTCCGGCTGCTGTTCGCGCTCGCCGTGTGCCAGTTCGACCAGGAATCGTTCGCGCTCGTTGAGCCGCGAGACGTCGATCGACTCGAGCTCCTGGCGCAGGCGCTTGCGCTCCTCGCCGTCGACCGTGACCGCGGCAAGCTGGACCTTGGCCGCCGCGAACTGCGGGTCGAGCTCGAGCGCCTTGCGGAAGCTCGCGGCGGCATCGAAGATATAGAAACGCATCCGCGCGTCGAGTCCGGCCTCGAACGCCGCCAGCGCCTCGGGCGAGCTCGTCGTCCAGGCGGGTGCTTGCCGCCGCAGCAGATACGGCACCGCGAGCGCCACCGCGGCCACCGCGGCCGCGACCAGCACGATGTTCAGAGTGCGACGTCGCATGCTTCTCCTCCTCCGTCCCGCGCGATGGCGACGAGAGTGATGTCGTCGTATGGATCGGCGCCGCGGGTGAAGTCCGCGATCGCATCGAGAATCTGCTGAATGATCTCGTCCGGTCCGCCCCGGGCGGCGGAGAGTACCCGGACCAGGCGTTCGTCGCCGAAGAGCTCACCGTCGGGGGCCTGAGCTTCGGTGACGCCGTCCGAATAGCCGAGGATGAGGTCGCCCGGCGCGACCGCCGCGCGGCTCGCCACGTAGCGCCCGTCGAGCAGCGCCCCCAGCGGCAGGCGGTGCGGTGGCAACGGGAGCTCGCGCACCCCGCCGGCGAACGAGCGCACGAGGAGCTGCGGCTGGCCGGCGATGATGTAGTCGATCCCCTCGCCGTCGTCGGTCGCTGCCACCCAACCCAGCGCCACGAAAGACTTCTTCGTGCCGAGACCGTAAAGCCTCCGGTTGGCGAGCGCGAACAGCGTCTCGGGATCGCGATGCGATAGCGCCAGGGTCTGCAGCGCCTCGTGCGCCGCCATCATCACCAGCGCGCCGGCCACCGACTTGCCCGCGACGTCGCCGAAGACGATCGCGCGATTGCCGTTCAGGCCCGCCGGCAGCTCGGTGTAGAAGTCGCCGCCGACATGGCGCGCCGCGCGACAGACCGCCGCCACCGACCAGCCGGAGCCGAAGTGGAGGACGCGCGGCAGGAGCTGCGCCTGCACGCTCGAGGCGATCTCGAGCTCGCGTTCGAGCTCCGCCTGCCGGGTGCGCTCGGCGACCAGCCGGCTGGTCTCGAGCGCCAGCGCCGCCTGGCCGAAGAGACTTCCCAGAAGTGCCCGGATCTCGTCGCCGATCTCGACCTGACCGGTCGTTCCGGAAAGCAGCACCAGGCCGATCTTGCGCCGCGGCGAGGTCAGGTCGCCGACGATCTCGACCCCGGCCGGCTCGAGGCGGTCGACGAGATGGCGGACCTCACGCGATCCCGGCACGAGGCGCACGAGGTCGGCGAGCGGCACCGGCTCCCCCTTCGCCGCCAGGGCGTCGTGGAGCGGTGAAAGCAGCGGCAGGCTCACCGGCAGCTGGTCCGGGCCGGCGGCGCGCTCGAGCGCGCCGTCCTTTTCGAGGTAGAGCGCCGCAAAGTGCAGCCCGAGGATTTGCGGCAGGCGCTCGACAACGTCGCGCACAACCGGCTGCGGGTCGAGCTCGGCCGCCACCGCGCGTCCGAGGTTGCGGATCGCCTCTTCCAGCCGACGGCGGTCGGCGTGCACGAAGGCGTCGATCATTCCCTGCACGCGATGGCGCAGCGGCTCGAGCAGCAACAGCACGCCGAGAGCGAAGAGGATCGGAAACGTCCGCGACGTCGAGAGCTGCGAGCCGAGCGCGAAGGTGTTCACCAGCGCCAGGGCGACCGCGTAGACCGCGGCGACGCCGACCGTCACCACGGAGTAGACGAGACTGCGGCGCACCATGACACGAATGTCGAGCAGGCCGAAGCGGATGATGGCGAAGGCGAAGGTGAGCGGCACCAGGGCCAGAGGGCCGAGCAGCGCGAACGCCTGGGGCTCGGTGTGCAACCAGGCCGGCCGCGCGACTGCCAGGCCGAGGAACGGCAGCAGGCCGAAGAGCGAGCCGCCGAAGACCAGGGCGATGCCGCGCCGCTGGCGCGGGTCGCGGGTGGCGCGCGCGTTCCAGGCCAGGGTCGCAAGACCCACCAGCATGTAGATCCCGAGCACCCACCAGCTCACCTCCGGGGCACCGGTGATCAGATTCGGCTTGACCCCCGCCCGCTGCCACAGCACGAGCGCCGCGACGAAGACCACGAGCGGCAAGAGGTAGAGGGCGACCAGGAGCTGCAGCCAGCGTCGCCGACGGAGGCTGAAATCGGGCTCGCCTGGCGTGGGCCGAAGCGCGATCGGCCGCGGGAAGACGAGGAAGAAATGCAGAAAACAGGCCGGCAGCAGGAGGAGCGCCACCGCCCCCGCCTCGAGAACGAGTCCGTCGATCCAGCCGTACGAGGCCGGCCGCAGACGGCAAACCAGGAAGAGCAGGAAGAGGGCGCCGACGAGGTGGAAGATCTGCGCGGCGCGCTGCTCCGGCTGCCGGCGCAGCACGAAGAAGGTGACCCCGAAAAAGGCGAATCCGAGCAGGCAGGCGAAGAAGTAGGTTGCGCTGCCGATGAACCGTCGTCCGAGCTGGACTCCGCGAACCTCCTCGAGACCTTCCCCGCGGCGCAGCAGGTAGGGCACTTCGTCGCCGATCTGGTGGCGCGCCAGGATCCTTCCGGCTTGCGCGCTCGAGGAGAGGAGCGTGCGGTCGATGCCGACGATCCGGTCTCCTGGGAGGACTCCTGCGAGGTCGGCACCCGAACCGGGCACCACCTCACGGACCGAGAGCGTGCCCCACTGGTCGGCTTCGAGGACGACGCCGTCGTAGGGTCGCGGCACGAGGATGTCGACGATCGACAACAGGGCGAAGGCAAGCGCCCCGGCGCCGAACAGCGCGACCATCCTCGAAAGTGTCCACCGCCTCATCCCCGCAAGCCCTCAGGACTACTATACGTACAGACCGCGTCGAGGATCTGGCGGGCGCCGGAGGCCGCCCCCCGCCCGCCTTCATTCCGCGAACCTCCTGGCGCCCTCCCGGCGCCCCTCCGGCCCCATCCGGCCCCGTCAGATCAACCGCTTGACGGAAACAGCCCCTCCAGAGAGACTGCCCGGGGCGTTCGACCCGCCTGGCCGGGCAGACCCCTTCAGCGAGGAACCCAGGTACCGCATGCGCGATGAGATCGTCACCAAATCCCTGACCGTCAACGGCGAAGGCCGGACGGTGGCCTTTCCGGTCCACCACACCCTGCTCGAGGTGCTGCGCGAGGAGCTCGGCCTGACCGGCACCAAGCACGGCTGCGAGCTCGGCGAGTGCGGCGCATGCGCGGTGCTGGTCGATGGCCAGCCGGTGCTCTCGTGCCTGGTCCTGGCCGTGGAGTGCGACGCCCGGCAGATCACCACGGTCGAGGGCCTGGCCCAGGATGGACGGCTTCATCCCCTGCAGGAGTGCTTCGCCGATCTCGGCGCTGCCCAGTGCGGGTATTGCACGCCTGGCATCTTGATCACCGCGAAGGCGCTGCTTGACGAAGAACCGCACCCGTCGCGTGATCGGATCCGCGAGGCGCTTTCCGGCAACCTGTGTCGATGCACGGGCTACCTGCAGATTGTTGAAGCCGTTGAAGCGGCCTCCCTTCGACTCGGGCCGACCGTCGACGATCGACGGCCGCTCCTCGCTCAGGGCAAGCGGGAGGCCGATCAGTGAAGCGCACCACGCGCGTCGTTGGCCATCCGAGACGCCGCGTCGACGGGCGCGCCAAGGTCACCGGGCAGACGCGATTCGCCGACGACATCTTCCTGCCGCGCATGACGCATGCCCGGCTGTTGCGATCCACCCAGCCGCATGCCCGCATTGTCCGCATCGACACCACGAAGGCTGCAGGCGTCGAGGGCGTGCACCTGGTGTTGACTGGCGAATCGTTC
>JANNGS010000040.1:0-3350 GCA_031403995.1 Thermoanaerobaculia bacterium | reverse complement strand
GGCACACGGCCGTGTGGGTTCCCACTCCACCCGGGCCGGTGCGAAGCTGATGGAGCCGTCGTGATTGAAGCCGCATGAGTGTGATGAGAGCCCCCAAGCGCGCATCGTCACTCAGCGGAGCGAGGTCATGGGAATAGGTGGTGCCGGGGGCGGGGATCGAACCCGCCTGTCCCGAAAAGGACGGGGGATTTTAAGGCGGTACGGACGGGCCAGCAGAATCTGTAAGTTCAGATCTCCTGACATAGTGCGGCAGGTTTCCCCTCTGTAGCTTCCCCCTTCGCCCCGCCCTGGGTGCGGACCCAAACCTGTCCGCTTTTTCGTTCCTTGGGATACAGTTCCGCCCATGCCGGGGACGAACGAGCAGCGTGACCTCTTTCCGATTTCGAACGGCTCATCCGACACGTATGTTGTCAACGATCGTTGTCTTGTGCGCACGCAGGACGGGCATCGCATCATTGTCGCTGCCGGCGTCGCGCTGGCGCAGTACGCTGTGGGGGATCGCATGGCCGAAGCCCACGCAATGGTGAGCCTTGTTGAGCAGGGGTGGGCCGATCAGAACGACGTAGGGCGTGCGTTCGGATGCACGGCGAGAACCCTCCGCCGCCACCAGAGGCGGTTCGAAGCCGGGGGTTTGTTGTCGCTCGGGCGAGGCAGTGGGTATCCTAAAGGGCGGCCCAGGTTGAAGTCGTCGCGGACACGTCTTGTCGGTCGCCTCAAGGCTGACGGGGTGTCGAACCGCGAGATCGCCCATCGCATCGGTGTGAGCGAGAAGGCGGTGCGCAAGCTCCTGCGCCGACTCGGTTGGAGCGCAGCTCAGCCTCTCCAGCCCCGCCTGCCGATCCCCCCCGTCGGTGCGGACCCAAACCTGTCCGCTCTTCCGATGCGACCGTGCGAGGGGCCGGCAGCAGACACGGCACGGCAGACGAGTCCAGACCCGGCTGTGTCGTCGATCGCCGATGGCGAGGCTCTTGCCGTTTCCCTCGACACGGACCCCGCCAACCGACGTGTGGACCGCGTGCTGGCCTACCTTGGACTGATTGCCGACGCGGCGCCGCTGTTCCGGTCCGGCGTACGCGTGCCGCGCGCGGGTGCCCTGCTGGCGCTGCCTGCTCTGGCCGACAGTGGTGTGCTCGACTGTGCGCGGGAGATCTACGGCAGCATCGGCCCGGCGTTCTACGGACTTCGCACGACGCTCGTCACGCTTCTTCTGATGGCGCTGCTGCGCATCAAGCGCCCGGAGGCCCTCAAGGAGCACCCGCCCGAAGATCTCGGCCGAGTCCTCGGGCTCGACCGTGCTCCCGAAGTGAAGACGCTTCGCCGCAAGCTCTCGCGCCTCGCGGCGCTGGGACGGGCGGCCCAGTTCGGCCGCGCCCTGGCGGTGCGGCGCGTGGCGGCGCGTGGGGCTGCGATGGGGTTCCTTTACGTAGACGGTCATGTCCGCGTCTACCACGGCCAGCACACCATTCCGAAGGCCCACGTCGCCCGCATGCGCCTGCCGATGCCGGCAACCTCGGACTACTGGGTGGGCGACGCGAGCGGCGAGCCGCTGTTCGTCGTCACGGCGGAGGCCAACGCGGGCTTGGTCAAAATGCTGCCCGTGGTCCTCGAAGAGGTTCGCGTGCTCGTCGGTGAGCGGCGCATCACGATCGTCTTCGACCGCGGTGGGTGGAGCCCCCGGCTCTTCCAGAGCCTCGTCTCCGAGGGCTTCGACATCCTCACCTACCGCAAGGGGCGCTTCCGTCGGGTGCCGAAACGTCACTTCGGCACGCATCAGACACTCATCGATGGTCGCACGATCCGCTACACGCTTGCCGATCAGGGGGTGCGGCTACTTGGTGGGCGGCTTCGCCTGCGGCAGGTCACGCGCCTGACGCAGAGCGGACATCAGACACCCATCATCACCTCGCGCCGCGATCTCGCCGCTGCCGAGGTCGCCTACCGGATGTTCGAGCGCTGGCGCCAGGAGAACTTCTTCAAGTACCTGCGCGAGGAGTACGCGCTCGACGTCCTCGTGGACTACGCCGTCGAACCGGATGATGCGGCGCGCGAGGTGCCGAATCCCGCGTGGAAGACCCTGACGGCCGAGCTACGTGAGGCCCGAGCCGAACTCGCCAGGCTCTCCGCGATCCTTGGCATCAAGGCACTCGCCAACACCGAATCCGTGCGCAGGATCGTCCGCGGCTTCAAGATCACCAACGCCAAGCTGGGTCAGGGCATCTGGGCAACGCTCAGGCGGGTGACGGAGCTCGAGACCAAGCGAGCCAAGGTGCCTGCCCGCGTGCCCGTGCAAGAAGTCGTCAAGGGGCAGGTGGTCAAGCTCGCCACCGAGCGTAAGCACCTCACCAGCCTCCTCAAGATGGTGGCCTACCAGGCCGAGAGCGACCTCGTCCGGCTGGTCGCACCGCACTACAAGAGGGCCGAGCAGGAAGGGCGCACCCTGATCCAGTCCGCGTTAGCTGCGCCCGGGGACATCGAAGTGACCGACTCGGAGCTACGCATCGTCATTGCAGCACTCAGCTCGGCCCACCGTACCCGTGCCATCGCGGCGCTCTGTGAGGAACTGAACGGAAGACGGGTCTGCTTCCCGGGGACGAAGCTACGACTTCGCTTCACCGTGGGGGGTCCGCGGTGATGAAAAGCGGACAAATCCAAGGCGCTCTATGTCAGGAGGTCTGAAGTTACTAACTCGTTGCCTTGTCCCGTTTCCGAGGGTTACGGGGAGCGACCGTATTTTACGATGGTCATGGACACCCAAGTGGACAACGGGGTAGGATGAAATCGTGCGGAGTCGGTCGCACGCTGCCTCGAATCAATCCCCGACGCTCGTGACCAGAATCTGGCGGAGCCGCCACTTGTCACCCTAGAATCACGGGCGCGCTTCACTAGATAAGGAATCCCCTGTTGGCGCTGTCCCCCGGAGATCGGCTCGGCCCCTACGAGATCGTCGCGCCGCTCGGCGCCGGCGGCATGGGTGAGGTGTACCGGGGCCGCGATACGCGCCTGGGGCGCGACGTAGCGATCAAGATCCTGCCGCCGGGGTTCGCGCTCAACGAGGAGATCCGCGCCCGGTTCGAGCGCGAAGCGCGCACCATCTCGTCGTTGAACCACCCCAACATCTGCACCCTGTTCGACGTTGGACGCCAGGACGACCACCAGTTCCTGGTGATGGAGCTCATCGAGGGGGAGTCGCTGGCCGATCGTCTGCAGAACTGCCCAGCTGGCGAAAGTGCTCAAGACTCTGGAAGGCATCCAGACCGCGTTTAACGGCGTGCAGTCCGGGGGCAAGCAGGTTTCGCTCGCTGACCTGATCGTTTTGGCCGGTTGTGCAGGCGTAGAGCAAGCGGTGAAAA
>JANNGS010000039.1:0-6701 GCA_031403995.1 Thermoanaerobaculia bacterium | reverse complement strand
CGAGCTCACCTCGCGGAAGATCAACGACGCCAACGAGGTCACTTTCGGCTACGACCTGGATGGCCTGTTGACGCAGGCCGGAGCCCTGACGCTGGCGCGCAGCACGACGACCGGCTTCCTCTCCGGAACGACGCTCGCGGGTGCGACGGAGCTCTTCACCTACACCGGGTTCGGCGAGCTCGACACCTACACCGCCCGGCACGGTGCGACGGACCTCTACGCATTCGACACCGCGCGCGACAACGGCGGGCGCATCGCGACGAAGTCGGAGACGGTTGAAGGGGTGACGCACTCCTGGGAGTACCTCTACGACACCGCCGGCCGGCTCGACCAGGTGAAGCGCGACAGCGTCGTCGTCGCCGACTACGGCTACGACGCGAACTCAAACCGCACCGCCTGGACGGACGGCTGGGGCAGCGGCACTGCGGTCTACGACGACCAGGACCGTCTCTTGAGCTACGGCGCGAAGACCTACACCTACACCGCGAACGGTGAGCTGGCGACGAAGACCGACGGCACGGACGTCACGACCTACTCCTACGACGTCCTGGGAAATCTCCGCACGGTCCTCCTGCCGACCGGCATCACGCTCGACTACGTCATCGACGCAGCGAACCGGAGGGTCGGCAAGAAGGTCAACGGCACCCTCGTCCAGGGCTTCCTCTATCAGAGCCAACTCGCCCCCGCCGCCGAGCTCGACGGCAGCGGCAACACTGTCAGCCAGTTCGTCTACGCCACCAAAGGCAACGTCCCCGACTACATCGTGAAAGCCGGGGTCACCTACCGAGTCTTCACCGACCACCTCGGCAGCGTCCGCCTGGTCGTCGACGCCGCCACCGGCACCGTCGCCCAACGCCTCGACTACGACGCCTTCGGAAGAATTCAACTCGACACCAACCCCGGCTTCCAACCCTTCGGCTTCGCCGGCGGGATCTACGACATCCAGACCAGCCTGACGAGATTCGGAGCTCGCGACTACGACGTGGAGACTGGGCGATGGGCGGCAAAGGATCCGATCGGGTTTGGCGGCGGGGACACCAATCTCTACGGCTATGTGATCAATGACCCTGTGAATCTCTTCGATTCCACCGGAGAGGACTGGCTGGACAGTGTCGGTGACTTCGCCGCTGGTTTCGGCGATACCCTGAGCTTCGGAATCACTGCCCACATCCGCGACTGGACAGGTGTTGGCAGCATTGTAAATCGCTGCAGCACAGCCTATTCGGCTGGCGGTTGGTCGGGCACAGCGCTGAGCCTAGCTTTTGGGGGAGCGCATCTGGGGCGCAATGCTATCTATCAAGCTGGGAGCGGGGGAATGGCGCAAGGCCTTAGTCGCTTGGCTGTCGATGGGAGGGTCTGGGGAAGAGTGAGGTCGACTTGGAGCAAAGCCGCAGGAGGAGGGCGGCCTTTCCTTCAGCGAGCTGGACAAAGTCTCCACCACTGGCTGATTCCTCAGCGAGTGGGTGCCCCTAGAGGCTTGGCTAATGCGGGCTTCAACTACCTGCCGCTTTCCGAAGGATTCAACTCGTGGATGAATGGGAGCTCGCTTGCCCGGAGCGGAGTGGAGTGGGGGGTTAGAGGGGCAGTCGCAGGGATCTACGGAGGTATTGCGGGTCCATCAGGATCTGATGAGGCTTGCAAGTGCGCGAACTGATTTCACCCCGTGTAAGCATCCTCTTCAGCGCAGTTTTCGATTGCGGTAGCGTCCCTTGGGAATCAACCCGACTAAGGCATTGGAAGTCTTCGATATGAGGAGATTCTGAAATGAGGTCACTGATCCTGGTGGCTGCACTGGTCCCGCTGATCGCGATCCTCTGGGCAATTGTTCGCTTCTCGATTGTCTCGCCGAAAAGAACGGCAGGGGCTGCCACGAGGTTGAGAGCCCCAGATCTCATTGGTGCAGCCAAGGCGGCTGGGTTCCATCCCCCACCTGAGATTGAAGAGTTCTATCTAGAGTCACCGCTCGTTGAAATGCAAGAGTGTGTGCTCATCGACTCCTCGAAGCAGCCTCCTCGTGAGTGGCCGCTTGCCAGATTCTTCCCAATATCGGAAGTGGATGTCGCAGAGCGCCTAGCGGTAGCTGGACTCTCTGGAGTACTTCCAATTGCCTCCGATCTTGAGAAGGGCGTCTTTGCCATTTCAAGCAACGGCACTGTGGAGCTCTGGACGCCGGGCGCGTCATGGAGCACTCAGAAAGTCGCAAGCTCGATCTTGGAGTTCTCGAGGTTCGAATCGCGCGAGGACGTGAGCTCAGACTAGTGGTGTGGAGACTCCGACCGCCGCCCGGGCCAGCGCTTTGGATCTGAATGCGTGCGGTTTCGCTGCTCCGGGGTCTCCTTGGAGATCGGCGCGCAGCCGCAATTCTCACTGCCTCTCATAGCCGCGGTGGGTCAACGGGACCGGAGCTGGGACAGCAGCAGCGAGTGACGAACCTGCCTGCGGTGCGGCGGGCGCTGGGGAGAGGGGGAATGTTGCGATGACCGGAGCATTCTGTGCATTCCGAAGGAGACAGCGGTGAGGAATCTGACGAATTTGCTCCTAATGACGGTTCTTGCGGCCGGTGCCGCCAATGCCGCCGGCGCTGTTCCGGCGGGTCCCTGCTCGGAGCCGAGCGTGGCTTACCGGAACGAGGCGACGAAGCGATTCGAGGCGCCTTCGCCGACGACGGTGATGGAGATGGCCGCGCGGGCAGAGGCCGAAGCGTCGGCGGCGATGGGGGTGGATGAGCTCGCGGCGCTCGGCTTGCGCGAGGAGGCGGTTGCGGTGCGAGCCGGCGGGGTGAAGTTGCGGCTGCGGGGTGGGCTGCGCAGTGCGCTCCTGGCGGACGAGCGCGATGGCAGGGTGGTGCTCTCCTGCGAAGAGGCGCCGGCCAAACGCGAGTTGGCAGTTGCCACCTCTGCAGAGGGCGGCGAGGTTCGACCGTGAGGGCGCGAGGAGCTCGGTGGACTTGCGGTCTGCTGGCGGTTCTCGCTGCGGGACTCTTTGCCGGCCGTGGCGAGGCGGGGTTCACCGTGGAGGTGGTCAACCTCGACGGTGCGGGCGAGGGTCTCAACTCCACTGCGGCCTGGACGCCGCGGTCGGGGAACTCGGCGACGACGTTGGGGCAGGCGCGGCTCGCTGTGGTGGACTTCGCGCTGCAGGTCTGGTCGCAGCAGTTGGACAGCGATGTGCCGGTCCGCGTCGGGGTGAGCTTCGACCCGATCGACGGTAGCTCGCCGGTGACCCTCGGCGTCGGCGGGCCCGATGGGCTCTTCCGCGACTTCGCCGGCGCGCCGCGGGCGGGCACCTGGTATGCGTCGGCTCTGGCCGACAAGCTCGCCGGCATGGACCTCGACCCGGGCGAGCTCGATCTCCACATTCAATTCAACTCCAACGTCGATGGCCCGTCGGTCTACGGCAACGACGGCTTCGACTACGGACTGGGCGACCTCGGCTCACCGAGCGACATCTGGTTCGTACCGGTAGCGCTGCACGAGATCGCCCACGGCCTGGGCTTCGTCACCGGCGTGAGCCGGGTGAGCGGCGCCAAGCTCCTGGGCTACGACGACGCCCTGATGTCGCGCCTCGTCCGCTTCGGCGCCAGCCCGGCGGCCTTCCCCGACATGTCTAACAGCCAGCGCCTCGCGGCGATGACCTCCGGGCCCGAGCTGCAGTGGAGCGGCCCGGGCATCGCGACCGTCATCGGAACCCTCACCTCGGGCTGGACTCCGGCCGGCAACGTCGAGATGTACGCGCCGACGACCGGTATCAGCGGCAGCGCCATGAGCCACTTCAGCACCACCCTCGCACCGCCGCAGATCATGGGGCCCTACTACCTCGAGGGCGACCTCGAGTTCCAAGTCACGAGAGCGGCCCTCTGGGATCTGGGCTGGGGGCAGCCCGCTTCCTGCGAATAGGGGTGCCGATTGCGTCGCGGCTTAAACTCGACCCCGCACCTTTAGAGAGTCTGTGACTTTGGACAGGGTCGCCCTTTGGCCCACGAGGAATCCATTCAAATTGCACGATTGAAGGTGAAATGAGTAAGACCAAGCGGCGGGGACCATCGATCCACCGCGAGCGCGGGTCTGCGGTCGGCTTTCAATTCGCCACCTCGCTTCTGAACAATACGTTCCTCGACCACTCGGCTTCGATCTCGAGCTGGTTGTCTGGATGGGACGTCTTTCTCCCTTTCGACAGCGAGTTGGGGTCCAAAGCTCAGCTGAACTATCCGCACCTCCGGCTCTTTGCCGCGGCGCTTCTGGCGAGTTCAGCCTGTGAGACCGGGACGAAGCGAATTCAGGACGAAGATGTATCGAGAATCCTGAACAACTGCCGCGATGCCACCTATGACCCTGTGGCAGGAGCCGCCTTGAGAGCACAAGCTGGCCTGCCGGGGAACCAGGTCGAGCTTCAGCGCTTCCTGAGTCGGATCATGCACGCGCAGTTCCAGGCGACGGCTGTTGATCCGGCGTTGTTGATCGGAAGGGCAGCTTTCTTCTTCGACGCGCTCATGAAGGTGGCCGGAAGCAAGTTGAGCGAGAATCAAGTTGCGCGGGCCAGCGAGATGCTGCCGCGGATCTTCACTCATCTGGGCGCCTCGGTTGCGCAGCTCGGGCGAGTGTTCCTGTGCGTCGTGATCCTCGCGAGGGATCGGCAAGAGACGATGGCGCATGAAGTAGAGAGAGAATTGAGGATCCAGAGTAAAGGGCAGCCGACCGTTCATGCTGTCATCAGGGCCGCCTGTGAACTCAGCCTGGATCCGACCTTGGCGAGCCTTTCTCCGATCGACTTGATTCACAAAGGCCGCGGAATGATCTCGGCGTCCGACGTGGCAGCGTTTCTCCGGATCTTCGCTGCTGGAATTGATCGGCAGCGCCAGGTTGCAACTGCCGGCCCGTTCGCTGCGGGGCATCATTCGACTCGGCTGATCGCACTGGAGCGCTATCCAGTTCTCGGCCTGAGTACTTCTGGACAGTTCATGGTTCCGAACCTGGCGATCTTCCTGAAGTCGTTCTTCGAGGTGCTGGACTTCTACCTTCTCGAGAGCTTTCAGGGAGAAGGCCCGACCGAGAAGGATCGGTATGAGGCTTACCGTGGGGATTGCATGGAAGCGTTCGCCGCATGGGTTCTGGAGGACATCTTGGCTCTCCCTAGCTTCAGGGAGCGCGCCTATGGCGCCCCGGAACTGAGAGGGGCAGATCTCACGGTGATCGAACCAGAGGCGCAGCGTCTCATCCTCGTCGAGGTGAAGGCCAAGCGGATGCTTGCTCAAACGATCGCGAGCATGTCGACTGAGGATCTCCTGGCAGACCTCGACGGCCCGACGCAGGCGATCTCGAAGGGCAAGGCGAAGGCGAGAAATCTTCGCGCGCGCCTTCCGGAGTTCGCCGACGTCCAGAATCTGATCGACGGAACGGATGAGCGAAACGGCGTGTTCATCGTGGTCTCATCCAATCTGGCGCTTGGCACTCCTGAGCTCATCGCTCAGATGGCGGCGCTCGATCCGCAGCACCTGCTGCACCAGTTCGGCGTACCTTTCTGTTTTATGTCGCTCGCGAGTTTCGAGCGAGCGAGTGCGATTGCCAAGTTGCATGGACGACCGCTCGGCGAGGTCCTTCGCGCATTCGCAGATCGTGCGGCTACCTGGAGTCTGGTTGACCCGTTGGCCGAGATGTTTGACCCGGGCGACGCTGTGTCTCGGGAGCAGTTCCCGTCTTGGAGTGTCTTTGAGTCTGAGCTGGGCGGTGAAGGTGTCGCTCTTGTGCGTGACCTATGGGGATAGGGCGCTTCGCAATCAGGCGATCGTTGGTAGACCAAGACTTCGCCTAGGCCGAGATTGGCGACTTCCGGAATGCCCATCGAGATTCTTCGCAATCAATTCAGTCCTCTGAAGCGAGCCTTTGCAAGGCTCCGGCAGTGGAGCCCCCTGTTTCTGTTGATGCTCGCTACCACCTCCGGTGAGGCGCGCGCGGCGAAGCTCTCGTCGCCGGCCGATATCAAAGTTCTGCCCGACGGCCGGCTCCTGATCTCGGAGCGCGGCAGCAACCGGATTCGCGCCGTGGAGGACGTCTTCCCCGAGCCACCCTCCGCCCCGAGCCAGGTGATCCTGGTGCCTTCCGAGGACGGCAGGACGCGTTACGTCTTCGACAGCTACGGCAAGCACCTGCGGACCGAGGACGCGCAGACCGGGCAGGTGCTGCTCACCTTCGGCTACGACTCGCTGGGCTACGCCACGTCGATCACCGACGCCTTCGCCAACGTGACGACGGTCGAGCGCAACGCCGCGCACGTCGCGACGGCGATCGTGGCGCCGTTCGGGCAGCGGACGGAGCTCACCTACGACAGCAACGGCTATCTCGCGACGATCGAGAATCCGGAGTCCGAGGAGGTCGGGTTCACTTACGACGCCGGCGGCCTGATGCAGACGATGACCGACGCGCGCAATCATGTCGTCGAGTTCACCTTCGACGCCAAGGGCCGGCTGGAGCGCGACGAGGACCCCCTCGGCGGCTTCACGGCCCTGTCGCGCGACAACGGCGGCGCCTCCTACACGATCACGAAGACGACGGCGATGGGGCGCACGACGACGATCCTCACCGAGAAGCTCAAGACCGGCGAGACCCGCACGACCACGACCGCCCCCGACGGCACGGCCTCGGTCGCCCTCAAGTCCCCCTCCGGCGCCCGCACCGCGACCAGCGCCGACGGCACCGTTGCAACCG
>JANNGS010000038.1:0-48819 GCA_031403995.1 Thermoanaerobaculia bacterium | reverse complement strand
CGGCGAACTCTCGGCTGGCGGCGGCGTCTGGGTCACCGGCGGTGCCGACGCCAACATCCGGCGGACGAACTTCTTCGGCAACTCTTCGCCCGGCTCGGGCGCCGCGGTTGCGGTCGACGGCGCGGGCTCGACGGTCCTGCTCGAAGGCGACATTCTCTACGCCAATCTCTCCTATCCGGTCCTGGCCATCAGCGGCGGCAACCTGACCGCAGCGTTCGTCACCGCCTGGGGCAACAGCGTCGGTTCGAGTGGGACGTTCCTCGCCACCGGCGCGGGCTCGAACATCGCGGTCTTCTCCTCGGTGATGCTCGACGACAAGACCTTCAGCCCGCCCGCGAACGGCGCCACCCTGTACGGCGACTGCATCGTCACGCGCTCGCTGGCAAACTTCCCGCTGCCGCCCGACCCCGCAAGCTTCGAGCTTGTGGCGTCGGCGGATGCGGTGCTCGCGGCGCCCGCGAGCGGCAGCCCGCGCCTGCGCGCCGACTCCCCGGCGATCGACTACTGCGACACCTTCCGCTACACGCCGGTCGACACCGACATCCATGGCGAGGCGCGCGGCTTCGACGCTCCGGCGGTCCCCAACGGGCCGTTCGGCACCTACGACCTGGGGGTCGACGAGTGGATGAGCCTCTTCGTCGCCGACTTCGAGCCCGGCAACTGCAGCCAGTGGACGTCCGACACCGGCGGCTGCTGAAGCCATTTTCTTGACGAGACGAGCCCTCGCAGTTCTCTGCTCGGGGTCCTGTCTGGCCCGCTTCCCATGGGTCCTCGCGCTGAGAAAGCGCGCTCCGGGCCCATGGGAGCCCTCGGTCCAGCCACCCCTCGTCGGTACGTGCCAGAGAGAAGCTCGTGGGCTCGCCCTCTAGGTCGGTATCCGGCGATCGGGCTCCGAGCAGCGCAGAGCCCGAGGAGGGAGGAGAGGGACCCCCGAGGGGCGAGCAGCGCAGGAGCCCGATTGCCACCACCATCACCGTCTGCGGGCGAGCCCTTGAGTGGTAGTCTCCGCTCAATATTTCCGGGCTCTGACGAACGACGCGGGCGGCTCTTCGCCGGCGAACGCGTCGTGCCCACTCGAGGGGGTTCCAGATGATCACGATTGCCGCGCTCTGGATGCCGATCGTTGTCGCCGGCGTCGCCGTCTTCTTCGTCAGCTCGATCCTGCACATGGTGCTGAAATACCACGCCGCCGACTACAAGAAGATCCCGAACGAGGCCGAGGCGCTCGCCGGACTCAGCAAGGCCGCGCTGCCCCCCGGCTACTACATGTTCCCCGCCTGCGACTCGATGAAGGAGATGGGAACCCCTGAAGGAATCGAGAAGTTCCGCCGCGGCCCGGTCGGGACGCTCACCCTGCTGCCCAACGCGCCGATGGCGATGGGCAAGACCCTGGGCCTCTGGTTCGTCTACTGCATGCTGGTCAGCCTCTTCCTCGCCTATCTCGCCGGGCGGACGCTCGCCCCGGGCATCGACTACCTCATCGTCTTCCGCTTCGTCGGCACGGCGGCCTTCATGGCCTACGGCCTCGGCTGCATCGTCAACTCGATCTGGATGGGCATGCCGTGGAGCAACACCCTGCGCGCGGTCTGCGACGGGCTGGTCTACGCTCTCGTCACCGGCGGCTGCTTCGGCTGGCTCTGGCCGCGGTAGGAGGGCAGGCGGCGCGACGGGGCGGGTGGCCTCTCGCGGCGAAGTTCTCCGCGTAGAGGAGCAAGGAGATGCTCATGTCCCGATTCGACAGCCTGTCCTTTGCCCTGGCGGCCGCTCGCACAGCGCTCGCTTCCTCGCTGGTGATCACAGCGCTCGCCTCCCCAGTGGTGATGGCAGCGCTCGCTCTCCCGGCCGCGGGCCAGGTCTACGTCGCCAACGCCAACGCCGACTCGGTGTTGGTGTTCGACCCGGCGGTCGGCGGGCCGCAGGCGCCACTGCAGGAGATCACCGCGACGCCGGGTTTCATGGACCTGGCGTCGTCGGTCGCCGTCGACGTGGCGCGCAACGAGCTCTTCGTCGCCGGGCGAGGCCCCGACACGATCTATGTCTTCGGCCTCGGGGCGAACGGGCCCACCGCGCCGCTGCGCACGATCTCCGGGCTCGCCACGACGATCAACACGCCCTGGGACCTCGAGGTCGATTGGGAGCGCGGCGAGATCTACGTGTTGTCGAAAGACAGCAGCGAGATCCTGGTCTTTCCGGTCGCTGCGACCGGGAACGCCCTCCCCTCGCGCATCCTCGCCACCGCCCCGGCCTGGCCGACGACGACGCTCGACTTCGATCTCGACCTGCTGAACGACGAGATCATCGTCACCGACCGCACGCCGGGGGCCGCCGCGATCCACTTCTTCGCCCTCGACGCAGGCGACCCGGCGATCGCGTTGCGCTCGATCACCGGTGCCGCGACCGGCCTCAGCGACCCGGCCGGAATCGCCGTCGATGCGGTCCATGACGAGCTCTTCGTCGTCAACGGGACGACGGTGCGGGTCTTCTCGCGCACCGCGACGGGCAATGCCGCCCCGCTCCGGGTCCTCTCCGGCGCGGCGACCGGCTTCGGCGGGAACCGCGGCATCGACGTCGAGCCGTTCACCGGCGAGATTTCCGTCATCCGGACCATCCCCACCGAGGCGGTGCTCTTCTTCGCGCGCACCGCCGCCGGAGATACCGCCCCGCTGCGCACCATCGTCGGTGCGCTGACCCAGATCAACGGCCCGAGCCTGCACTCGTACTTCCCCTGGTTGGTGCTCGGCGACGGCTTCGAGACCAACACAACCGACGGCTGGAGCCTGACGGCGCCCTGAGCCAGAGCGCGACCACAATGGATAAGCCTCTCGTGGTCGACGCTCTTCCGATCTCAGCGCGCGCTCAGGGCGTGCAGGTGAACGCGGTGACGTCCGTGGTCGCGGCAGCTCGAGTACCCAGCGGGTTCGAGTAGCGCCGGACGGCGCCCGTCCGGAGGTCGGTGACCTCGAGGGTGTAGGCGACGTTCGTGGTGGCGGCGAAGAAGACCCAGCGATGGTCGTTGAGCCCGCAGCCGTCGATCACCCTCGCCAGGACCTCGACGCTGTTCTCGTCGAAAAACCAGAAGAGCCCCGATCCGTCCGTCGACGGCACCGAGTGGAAGACGCCCGTGTGGCCCTGGAAGTCTCGCCAGGTGCCGCGCAGCGCGAACCGGCTGTCTTCGAGGCAGAGCGTCTCGTCGTCGGGGACGCAGTCCTCGTCGTTGCCGCCGTCGTCATCGATGATCAGGATCGACGCCGTGTCGCGCTGGCCCAACTCTCCACCGACCGCGTTGGTGAGCATGACGCTCACCGTCTCGTGACGCTCGGCCACGGCGTCGTTGACGAGCGCCACGCTGACGTTCTTCGGGCCGGTCTCGCCATCGAGCCAGTCGAGGGTTCCTGCGGTGGCCGTGTAGTCCGCTCCGTTGGTCGCGCTGCCGTCGACCGTGGTGTAGTCGACGCTCGCTGCGCCGATGCTCGCGCCCTGCCGGACGACGACGAAGGTCGCGGTCCCTGCGCGCTCGAACGCCGGGAAGACGGCGCTGCGCAACCGGATCCGACTCGCGTGCGGCGGATCGTGGTCACCGCCGCCGTCGGGGGTGATGCGCACCACCGTTCTCGCCAGCGCTCCGATCTCAACCCCGCCCGTCGGATTCGACAGCCGGACGCCGAACGTCTCGAGGCCTTCCGCGACGTCGTCGGCGAGGAGCTCGATCGACACGATCCTGTCCGCGCGATCGCCGTCCGCCCAGGCCAGGGTGGCCGTGGTCGCGGTGTAGTCCTCGCCGGCGAGCGCACTGCCGTCGACGGTCGCGACGTCGACGGTGACGACGCCGCTCCCGCCGCGATGCCGGCGCACGATCACGTCGACATGGCCGGCACTCTCCTGAATCGGGAACGAGGCGCCGCGGAACATGACGAAACCGGCGTCGACCGGCGGCGGTACCGCGAGGGCGGCGGAGGCGCTCCAGACCGACAGGCCGAGAAGGGTGAAAGCGATCCACCGGAACGACTTCGAAAGATGGGATCTCATGGCTTCCTCTCTGTGGGGGACGGAGTACGAGGAGCCCCCGAAAAGCAGCGGCGCCGCAGAAGGAGTATTGCACCGCCCCCCGACGAGCGCTCCTCCTGCGACACCCTAGAGGAATCGGCCGCCGACAGGTGTGAAGCACGCAATGCAGGAGCAGAGAGATTCGGCACTGCGGCGCGCGCCGCCGCCGCTTCAGATTCCGCCGACGACCGCCGACCAGCGGCAAGCGCTGCCGCTCTCGAATTCGAAGTCGTCGAGGAAAGTCTCGGGGAGGACGCCGAAATAGAAGCGATCCCATTCGACGGTGAACGCCGGCCCGCCGGAGGTCTGGACGTAGGTTTCGACCCAGACCCCGACCGCCATCGTGGCGCCATCGATCGCGACCGCACCGGCGAGGCGATTCCAGGCGGCGGAAGTTTCGCCAAAAACATTGGATGAATAGCCGAACGGCGTCAGGCAGGAGGTATCCGAATGCAGCCG
The DNA here is from genome assembly GCA_031403995.1 of Thermoanaerobaculia bacterium. GTDB lineage: Bacteria > Acidobacteriota > Thermoanaerobaculia > Multivoradales > JAGPDF01 > JAGPDF01. The sequence goes on along the minus strand of JANNGS010000038.1, from coordinate 44,316 downwards.
CAGGTAGATGCGGCTGTAGACGCTCGCCGTCGTCTTGTACATGCCGGCGAGATGCATCACCGGGTTGGCGACCGGGTCGACGAGAATGCACTGCTGCGACGTGATCCAGAAGGCCTGATCCCCGCCGCCGGAGAGACCGGAGGTCGCAGCGATCGCACCGGAGGTCGTGCAGCTCCCGGAGTCGGCACCGAGCACCGTGCTGCCGGTCTGGACCGGCCACAAGTCGAGCCCGCCCGGACCGTCGAAGTCGGGGTTGGTGAGCAGGTTCTGGGCCTGGGCCGGGCCGCTTGGACAGCAGAAGAGGAGCAAAACGAGCAGCGCGGGGATCGTCGGAGTCGCAGTTCTGCGCGTGGACATGGGGGTAGCCTTTCCTGGAGTCGGCGCAGACTAACCCAAACCGGAAGGCTTGGGGACACACACGGGGGACACACACGCGTGTGTGTCCCCCGTGTGTGTCCCCGGGTCCCTCAGAGCCGGGCGGCGCCGCGTTTGGCGAGGTCGAGCGCGATCCGCTTGGTGTCGGCCGGGTCGTCGACGTTGTGCACCTTCACGGTCAGCCAGAGGACCTCCTCCGACTTGGTTCGCACCTCGACCAGCGCCTCGTTCCCCTGCGGGCGATAGATCGCCCCGTCGCCGAGACCGGCGACCTCCTCGATCGGCTCGCCGTTGGCGACGAGGTTCGGTGTGAGCGATGCCAGGCTCTTGCCGTTGGCGGGCCATAGGTAGATGTCGACCTGACGCGGTCCGCCGTCCTCTTCGTAGAGGAGCACTCCCGGCTCCGGCGAGCGGCTGGTGAACTTGCCGCCCAACACCTTCTCGACATCGGTGAGCGTCACGGTCTTGCCCGGGTCCGGGTCGGCGGCGGCGCTGGCTGCGCTGGCGGCAATCACCGAGCAGACCACCGCGCCGAGGAGCGCCATGAAGCGGATCCTGCGCGCTGCAAGGCTTCGGGCTGGGGTGGGGACAGGGTTGGACATGAGCACTCCTCCGGTTGACTCCATCACCAGGAAGAACGCCAGAGGTCAAAAAATGGCGCCATCTCCGGGCCAGGCAAACAAAAAAAAGGGGACCGTCCCGGTGCATCCGGAACGGTCCCCGTTGGCGGACCGGTTGTTCAGTGATGACCGCGCGAGCCCTGATGGCGGTTGTTGCGCTGGTTGCGATTGTCGCCCTTGCTGCCCTTGCCACCCTTGGGACCGTTGCCGCGGCCACGGTGGTCATAGCGACCGTTCTGCGAGTTGCGCGAGTGGCCTGCGTAGCGCTCGTTGCGGCCGCGGTGACTGTTCTGGTCGTAGCGATCGTTTCGATGATTGCGATCATTGCGACCGCGGTAGTTCTGCTGGGCGTAATGATCGTTGCGGCCCTGGCGATAGGAGTCGTTGTAGTGGTTGGAGCGACCGTAGGTGCTGGAGCGGTCGTGGCGGTTGTTGTAGCCGTGGCGATGGTTGTAGCCGTAGCGATCGTTGCGACCGTAGTCGTCGTAGCGGCCGGAAGAGTACGACCGCGATCGGTGGCTGAAGCAGGAGTGGCCGGTCGGATAGTAGGCGCGGTGGCTCCCGCACCAATGGCCCTGCGACGGTACTCCCCAACCCATCCAGAACTGCGGGAGCGAAGCATAGCTGCCGTAGAGCCTGTCGTTGCAGTAGGTGTAGGGCTGATAGTAGACGCCGCCGTCGAGCGAGACTGGGAAGTTGTAGATCGAGTGATTGTGGCGATGCGGCTGGTAGTAGGAGCTGCCGCTGAGGAAGACCTCGAGGTGGCGCAGGTGCTCGCGGTGGATCTGCTGCGGAATCCGTCCGATCGACCGCAGAACGTCGTGCGCGTGCGATCGCAGCTCCTGGCGCAGCTCCTGGTGCAGCTCGTGCGGCAGCGGCAGCGGGAAGTCGGCGCGTGCGGCAGGTGGGACCCAGAGTGCGGCTGCGGCAAGGACGACGGCGGCGGAGACTCCTCGGTGGCGGCAGGTCGGATTTCGGTTCATCGTGGTTCCTCCTGCCGCAACCAGGTAGCGATCTGCATGCCAGCCAGCGATTTCTGTGCAAGCCCTTGCAGAATCATTACTTAGCGCACCGCCAATGGGACTCCTACCGCGCCGATGTCCTATAAAAGGGACGCCCCCTCCGGTGGGCTCGTCCCGGGAACTCGCTCCGCGATGGCGCAACCGTTTAGACTCCGCGCAGCTTGCTCTTTCATTCATCGGATTCCCGGCAGGAAACACTGCCGGTGGAGGAGGCGTTCCGCCGTCCATGCGGCGGAACTTTCGCAATGGAGGGGGTACGTCATGTGGATGCGCAAGTCGATTCTCGTCGCCGTCGCTGTCGCCGCTGCCGCCGCGGTCGGAGTCCCGGAGCCGGCGCTCGCCGCCGAACCGCCCAAGGCGAAGCCTGCGGCCACCGCAGCCAGCGCAGCCAGCGCGCAGGAGATGCCCGGCCCGCTCGCCGACTTCTGGACGTTCTGGGCGAAGCCGGGCCACGAAGCCGAGTTCGAAGCCGGCGTCAAGGTGCATCTCGCCTGGCGCAAGCAGGCGCGCGAGGGTTGGTTCTGGGAGGCCTACCAGCCAATTGTCGGCACCGACCTCTCCCACGTCATCTTCCGTTCGGGCGAGCATCGCTGGGCCGACTTCGACGCCCAGCAGGCCTGGGAGGAGGCGAACAAGGCGGGTGAGGCGTTCGCCCGCGACGTCGCGCCGCATCTCGAGCGCTACGAGCACACCATCGCGGAATCGGACTACGCGAACTCGCAGTGGGCTATGGGCGTCGACTACAAGTACTTCTGGGTGGTGGACCACAAGCTCAAGTCGGGGATGAGCGGCGCGATCGCCGAAGCGACGACCAAGATCCACCAGGGCCTCCAGGCCGCAGGCTGGAAGAAGAGCTACGCGCTGTCGCGCACCATCGGCGGTCCCGGCGGCCTGACGCTCGTCTTCCCCTACGCGACCTACGCCGAGATGGAGGATCCGAAACCCGGCTTCATGGAGGTCCTCGCCACCGGAATGGGCTCGCAGGACGCCGCGAAGGCGGTGCTGGAGCAGTTCGACGCCGCCGTCGAGGAGACGAACACCACTTTCTACGTCGCAAGGCCGGATCTCTCGACGCAGAGGTAGCCCGTCACAGCTGGCGCGGGAATGAAAGGTCAGGGCGGCGGGCGGACCGCGCTCGCCGCCCTACCCGCTTCCGCTGTGCCGCCCCCTTCCGCCCCCCTCCGCAAGGTGGGGCGCCGCGGCGCGAAGCGCGGCAGGATCCGATCATGCGAGTCTCCAGCCGTCGCTTCGCCGTCCTCGGGTCGGTCGTTCTTTGCGCATTCGGCGTCGCCGCTTCGGCCTCCGCCGAGATCTTCGTCGGATCGGGCAACGCGATCATCGTCTTTGCGGATGACGCCAACGGCGAGGTCGAACCGCTGCGGACGATCTCCGGACCGCTGACCGAGTTGCCGTCGGTCTTCACGCTGATGCTCGATCGCGTCCATCGCGAGATCTGGGTGAGCGGCTGCCTCGGCAGCACCTCGATCCTGGTCTTCTCGATGGACGACGTGAACGAAGTGCCGCCGCTGCGCAAGATCAGCGGCGCGTCCACCGGGCTGGTGAACGCCTGCAGCACGCTGCTCGACCTGCTGCACGACGAGCTCTATGTCATCGATGCGGCCGGTGCGGTGCGCGTCTTTCCGCGCCTCGCGGATGGCGACGTCGCGCCGACGCGGACGATCTCGGGCGCACTGGCTAGTCTCAACCAGCCGGCCATGGGCTACCTCGACCTCGTGAACGACGAGCTCTACGTCGTCAACTTCAGCAACGGGATCCCAGCCGTGCCGCGCGTTCGGGTCTTCGCTCGCGCCGCCGATGGGAATGTCGCCCCGATCCGTACCCTCGGGCTGACGGGCAGCGGCATCAGCAACCCTCGCGGCCTCCTGGTCGACCTGGAACAAGACGAGCTGATCGTCATCAATCTGGGGGATGACGCGGTGCGTTTCTACGCGCGGACGGCGAGCGGCGCCGACTCCTGGCTGCGCGAGATCCAGGGAGTCGCGACGCTGCTCGATGCCCCGCATCAGGTGGTCCTGACCGAAGGCGACGAAATGCTGATCGGCAACGAAGGCGGCCTGGACGCGAACTTCATCGGTCATGCCCGCACCGCGGTGGACAACGCCACACCGATCCGTTACGTCGCCGGGCCGGCGACGAGCCTGACCTCCCCCACCGGCATCGCCACCGACCGGGCGAAGAACTGCTCCGAAGGCAACTCGGTCGACGGCTGCATCTTCCGCGACAACTTCGAAGCCGCGGACAGCTGCTACTGGTCGAGCAGCATCGGCACGCCTGCCTGCGTCTGACGAAATCCGCCGGCCAGCCACCGCGATGCTCGGGGTCCTGTCTGGTCCGTATCGCAGCACCGCAGGGGACACATAGCGGCTGACAGGGAAGCCGAGCACCGATACCTCCGAGCGGCCGCAATGTGTCCCCGACCTTTCCCAGCCACCCCTCGTCGGGAGATCTGAGAGAAAAAGAGCTCCGAGGCGGGCTCCGGCGCTCGGGGATTTGGGGTTGGCGACCAAGCCTCACTAGGAGCCGGCCCCAAATCCCCGAGTGCCGGAGTCCGACCGCGACCACCGCCGCGCGCGCGGCCTCTTTCTGTCCTCTCTCGACCTCGGATAGCGTCTTTCTCCTCTGAGGAAGTTCCCTTCGAGGAGACGCCATGCACCTACCGTTCCGCGCGCGCACCTTCACTTCGATTGCCATCGTCGCGGGCTTCCCCTGCGCACTCCTGCCGTCGCCCGCGCTGCCGGCAGAGGCCCTCACCTGGCGCGCGGAGGGCCCGTTCTTCGGCACGGTGGTCGACGTCGCGTTCGACGCCCGGACGCCGGGCCTCGCGTATGCCACGGCCGCGAATGGGGGCGTCTTCCGCAGCGCGGATGGTGGCAGCAGCTGGGTACATGCCGGCCGGCCGCAGTCGAACAGCCGTATCGAGTGGCTCGAAGTCGACCCCGGCAGCCCCGGCACGCTCTGGCTCGGCCTCGACAATCCGGGAAAGCCCGCCCTCTGGCGCTCGCGCGACCGGGGCGCGACCTGGAACGTGGTGACCGACAGCTACGCCGGCCAGCTGTCGACGCTCCACCCGGTCGGCTACCGCATCGCCTTCGCGCCGTCGCGGCCAGCCGACATCTGGGTGCCGTCGACGAACCTGCACTACCGCAGTCGCGACGGCGGCAAGAGCTGGAGCGACTTCCGGGTCGAGAACCAGGACGCCTACGCGATGGCGGCCGATCCGAAGAACCCCGACATCGTCTACGCCGGCGGTCACGGCGGCGAGCAGGCTCACCTCGCGCGCAGCGCCGACGGCGGCGCATCGCGGCAGCGCTCGGACCGCGACAGCGGGCGCTATCTCCTCCACGCCGTCGCGGTCGATCCCGCCGACGCGCGGCAGATGCTGGCCGCGAGCTCGGGCGGCGGCGTCTACCGCAGCGCAGACGGCGGCACGAGCTGGGCACCCTCGACCTCCGGTCTCACCGCAGCCTGGGTGGAGAGGATCTACGCCGCTCCGGGTTCGGCGGCAATCTTCGCCCAGACGGCGACCGGCCTCTTCCGCCGCGACGCCGACGGCACCTGGGCGGAGAAGGCCGAGCCGTTCGAGGACGGCGGCGACGAGGTCGAGCTCGACGGGATGCTCTTCGACGGCAAGTCGCCGGAGATGGTCTGGGCGTTCGACGGCTCGAGCGCCTGGCGGTCGAGCGACGCCGGCCGGAGTTTCCGCGCGCTGGAGAAGAAGGAGCCCTCCATGCGCGAGATGATGAAGGGTAATCTCGCCTCGGCGCAGTTCCGCAGCCTGGCGCAGGATCCCGGGAATCCGGGCATCCTCTATGCCGGATCGTGGTCGAACGACGACCCTGGGCAGGCGGTGTGGAAGTCGGTCGACGGCGGCAAGAGCTTCAAAGCCGCCGGCCAGGGGCTGCCGGGCGACGACGTGACGCTGCTGCGCGCGGCAGCTCCCGGCGTCGTCTATTCGGTGGTCGGAAAGGCCCTCTTCCGCACCGACGACGGCGGCGCCAAGTGGGTTGCCGTGGGCGGCGGCCTGCCCGGCTCCGGCAGCGATCTGCGGGACGTGGTGCTCGACCCGACAGAGGCGGCGAGGCTCTTCGTCGCCACCGAGAAGGGACTGTTCCTCTCGCACGACAGCGGGGCGAGCTTCCGGAAGGCCGGTTCGGCGCTCGCCGAGGAGGACGTCGAAGCGGTCGCTGTCGCGCCCGACGGCAAGCTCTTCGCCGGCAGCTGGCGCGGCGTCTTCACCAGCCGCGACGGCGGCGCGACATGGGTGGCGATGAGCGACGGCCTGCCCCACCGCGACGTGCGCGCGCTCGCGGTCGGCGGGGCCCCCGGGAGCCTCCGCCTCTGGGTCGGCACGGCCGGCGGCAGCGTCGTCTCCACTTCGTTGCCCTGAGGCAACGGGGCGAGCCTGCAGGGCCCTTGACGGCTCAAGGGGGCTACCCCGGGAGGTGGCGCGACAATCCCACCCCATTGACGGTTGGTGTCGAGGACACAAACCGACAGAGTGAGGCTCGACTCACGCCATAGGAGGTGCGGCATGCCGATGATTCCTCGCGACGCCGAACATCTATTCAGACTGGCGCTGCTCTTCGCCGCCGGAGTCGTGACCTTCCTCGTGGTGCGTTCGATCATGGTCCCCGCCGGATTCGGCGAGCTCGGACACTTCCGTCCTGGTTCGATCGTCGCCAATCAGCAGGAGCCGTTGAACTTCGCCGGCCGCGCCGCCTGCACAGAGTGCCACTCTGAAATCGTCTCCGAGCTCACGGCCGCCAGGCACGGCGCAATCGGCTGTGAATCCTGCCACGGTCCGCTGGCCTCGCATGCCGCCGATCCCGACGCCTCGAAGCCGGCGACGCTCGACGCCATCGCCCTCTGCTCGCGCTGCCATGCCGCCGACCCGGCACGTCCGCCAGGCCATCCGCAGGTTCAGGTCGCGGACCACAGCGAAGGCGAAAGCTGCACCGAATGCCACAAAGCGCACAACCCGACAATGTGATGCAGCCGCGAATCAGGCATGAGGAGCTCGAGCCATGAGGAGAAACCGATGAGTCTCGACCGCCGCGAATTCCTCGCCCAAGGAACGTTCTATCTGATGCTCACGGGCGCCGCTTCCGAGGCCTGGTCGTTCATCGAAGCCGGGAAACCTCAGGACGCACCCGGATACGACGTCCACAACCACTGGTGGGCGATGTTCATCGACGTCGAGAAGTGCATCGGCTGCGGTCGCTGCGTCGACGCCTGCAAGCGCGAGAACGACGTGCCGGACGAAGCCTGGTTTTCGCGCACCTGGGTCGAGCGTTACACCATTCCGCCGCCCGATCCGGTGCACCCGAAACGCGAATTGCTGCCGATCGTCGACTCGCCGAACGGCGGCCGGGACGGCTTCCCGCCGCTCGAGCATCCGGTCGAAGGCGGGAAGAGCTTCTTCGTTCCCAAGCTCTGCAACCACTGCGCGCACTCGCCCTGCGTCCAGGTCTGCCCGGTGGGCGCGACTTTCGAAGGACCGGACGGCGTCGTGCTGGTCGACAAGACCTACTGCATCGGCTGCCGCTATTGCGTCCAGGCCTGTCCCTACGGCTGCCGCTTCATCGACCCGCGCACCAACACGGTGGACAAGTGCACCCTGTGCTACCACCGGATCACCAAGGGGCTGACCACCGCGTGCTGCGAAGTCTGCCCGACCCAGGCCCGCCTGCTGGGCGACCTGCGCAATCCCGGCGATCCGATCCACGAGCTGCTGCGCACCCACAAGGTGCAGGTGCTCAAACCCAACCTCGCCACCGGCTCGAAGGCCTACTACAACGGCCTCGACGCCGCGGTGCGCTGAAAAGGAGCCGACCATGCACTCCCTGCCCGGTGTGGAAGGCTTCATGTATCCGAACGAGATGGAGCTCCAGTGGAGCATCCTGATCGTGCTCTATCCGTTCATCACCGGTCTCGTGGCCGGCGCCTTCATCCTGGCCTCGCTGCAGCGGGTCTTCAACGTCGAGGCGGTGAAACCGACCTACCGCCTGGCGCTGCTGACCGCGCTCGCCTTCATGCTGGTCGCCCCGCTGCCGCTGCAGCTCCACCTGGGCCACCCCGAGCGCTCGTTCGAGATGTTCACGACGCCGCACACGACCTCGGCCATGGCGATGTTCGGCTTCGTCTATCTCTGGTATCTGCTCGCGGTATTGGTGATCGAGATCTGGCTCGAGTTTCGTCCCCTCATCGTGCACCGCGCCGCTTCCGAGAAGGGGCTGCTGCGCCTCTTCTACCGCGTCCTGACTCTCGGCTCGACGAACCTCTCGCCGCGTTCGCTCGAGATCGACGACCGGGTCGGTCGCTTCATCACCGTGGTCGGGATCCCGTCGGCCTTCCTGCTGCACGGCTACGTCGGCTTCATCTTCGGCTCGATCAAGGCGAATCCCTGGTGGTCGACGCCACTCATGCCGATCGTCTTTCTCTTCTCGGCGATCGTCTCCGGCATCGCGGCCGTTCTGCTCATTTACATCATCTACTGCAAGTCGAAGAGAATTCCGATCGACGTCCCCTGTCTCGACACGATGGCGAAGTATCTCTACTACGCCTTCATCGTCGACTTCTCGCTCGAGATGCTCGACCTGATTCATCGCATCTACGAGTCCGACGAGTCGTTCCAGTCGCTCGACTTCATGGTCAAGACGCGGCTCTGGGGCTCGCAGATCGTCCTGCAGATCGTGCTCGGAACGCTCGTGCCGCTCGCCCTGCTGGCCATCACCCAGATGAGGAAGCTCAGCATCCTCGTTCGCCAGCGGATGTATGTCGTCGCCGCCGCGCTCACCATGGTCGGCATCTTCGCGATGCGCTGGAACGTCGTCATCGGCGGCCAGCTGTTCTCGAAGAGCTTCCTCGGTTACACCACCTACAAGATGGGCTTCGCGACCCGCGAGGGGCTCCTCCCGGCGCTCATCGTGATGGTGCTGCCGATCTTCATCCTGTGGGCGCTCGTCAAGCTCTTCCCGCCCATGGAGGAGACCAGGCCGGAAGCGAAGATCACACCGCACCTGTAAGAGCCCGCCCCGCCCTCTGCAGGCTCGCCCGCAGACGGCGTTGGTGGTGGCGATCGGGCTCCTGTGCTGCTCGCCCCTCGGGGGTCCCTCTCCTCCCTCCTCGGGCTCTGCGCTGCTCGGAGCCCGATCGCCGGATACCGACCGCGAGGGCGAGCCCACGAGCTTCTCTCTGAGATGTACCGACGAGGGGTGGCTGGACCGAGGGCTCCCATGGGCCCGGAGCGCGCATTCTCAGCGCGAGGACCCATGGGAAGCGGGCCAGACAGGACCCCGAGCAGGAGAAACGACTGTCCCAATCGTCTGTCCCCTTCCAGGATAGGAGAGCGTTAGGCTCTGGTAAGGAGATCAACCATGAGCCTGAAGAACAACGGAGGCCGTATTCTCGTCGCGCTGGGTCTGTTGGGTGCGCTCGCCTGCGGTAAGGGGGAGGCCGGGCCGGCCACTTCCGACGCCTCGGACGCTGGCGCAACGCCGAAAGCGACACCGGCGGCCGAGGCCAAGCCGAAGCCGTACACCTACCCCGCGCCGGTCTCGGGGCACTACAAGGAGGCGAATACCGGCGACTTCGACCTCGTCGACGGCATCGCCTGGGGCCCGACCCTGGCGGGCGAGACCGCCGTCTACGTCACGAACAAGCCGATCGCCTCGCCGATCCTCGGTGCCGCCTGTCCGATGGCGGAGGCGCGCGCGCTCTCCGTGCTGCGCGACGCGCGCTGGAACGAGATCGACCTCGACGCCACGGGCAAGTCGCGCTACTTCAGCGCCGGGACGCAGTACTCCGGCACCAGCCGCTCCGAGGACGTCGGCGGCCACGAGTGGAAGTTCGCCCGCCGCGAGGCTGCCGCAGAGCAGATCGCCGGCAAGTTGACCCACAAGTACTACGGCAACTTCGAGTTCGACCTGCCCGTCCGGAAGCCCTCGGCGCTCGAAGTGAGCGAGATCGAGCGCATGGACGGCGGTCTCTCCAAGGGCGACATGACGACCCCCGACGCCGCCGCGGTCAGCGCGGCGTTGGCGAAGATCCGCGCCGCGGCTCTCGCCAAGGACCTGCGCGGCTGGCTCGCGGCCCAGGGCTTCTCCGCTGAGCAGATCGCCGCGATTCGCGGACTCGAAGGGATCGACGCTGACCTCGAGCAGCACGCGCTGCATTTCCTCTCGCCGGAGACGCCGAAAGAGGCCGAGGAGACGGAGATGAACCCAGGGACGGGCTACGTCCGCGCCGAGGGCGCCAACTCCGCCGGCGCCAAGTTCATCAACTACTACTACCTGGTGCCGTGCGGCGATCGGCTGCTGCTGGGGATGATCGGCGAGAACCCGCAGTAGCTCACTCCCACCAGAACGGCGCCCGCGGCTTGGCCTCCGGGGCGATCTCGTTCATGGTCGCCGACTCGTAGAGCCGGCCGTTGGCGAGGACGTAGCGCAGCTTCGTCGACAGGCGGATATCGTCGAGCGGGTTGGCGTCGAGGACGATGAGGTCGGCGAGCTTTCCGGCCGCGATCGAACCGACGTCCTTGTCGAGGCCGAGGTACTCGGCGCCGGCGATCGTGCCGGCTTCGAGCGCCCGATGCGGCGACATGCCGCCCTGCACCAGCATCCAGAGCTCCCAATGCGCGGCGAGACCTTCCCGCTGGCCGTGGGCGCCGATCTGCACCGAGACGCCGGCGTCGGCGAGCGCCTTGGCGTTCTGCGCCGCGAGGATGTGGTTCCACTCGTTTTCCGGAGCGACAGCGCGGCGCCGCGAGCGCGGATCGAGGAGCTCGCGCGGTACGAGGTCGGCGAGCGGCTTCTCCGCCCAGACGTCGGTCTTGGCGTACCAGTACTCCTCGCCCATCAGGCCGCCGTAGGCGACTCCGAGAGTCGGCGTGTAGCCGACCTCGGTGCCACCCCAGAGCTGGGTGACGTCGTCGTAGATGGCGCCGACCGGCAGCGAGTGCTCGACGCCGGTGTGGCCATCGATCACCTGGGTGAGGTTCTGGGCGAGCAGCGAGCCGCCTTCCGGTACCACCATCATGCCGAGCGCGCGGCCGGCGGCGATGACCTGCTGGCGCTGTTCGCGCCGCGGCTGGTTGTAGCTCTTGACCGAGAAGGCGCCGGCGGCCTGGAGGCGCCTCAGATTCGCGAGCGCGTCCTCCTCCGAGTCGATCTCGGCCTTGAAGTCGCCCTTGGCGCCGTAGAGGATCGTGCCGGTCGAGAAGATGCGCGGCGCGACGATGGTGCCGCTCTTCTGCAACTCGGCGGCGGCGAAGATCTCGTTGGTGTCGTTCGACGGATCATGAATCGTCGTGACCCCATAGGCCAGGCTCGCAAGGTTCACCCAGCTCTGCTCCGGTATCAGCCGGTCGCTCCCCTGCGCGCCGTGCCAGTGGGCGTCGACGAGCCCCGGGATGAGCGTCTTGCCGGCGACGTCGATGATCTTCGTTCCGGGCGCGAGCTGCGGCGCCCCGGCGCCTTCGCGCGGTCCGACGGCGACGATCCGGTTGCCCTCGACGACGACGACGCCGTTCTCGATCACCTCGTCCGCGGCGCCCTTGGCATCGCGACGCATCGTGACGATCCGGCCGCCGACCAGAGCCATCGCGCCCGTGGGCTTGGCGTACGCGACGTCGAAGCCGAGTCGCACACCACTGGCCGCCGGCTCCGGGAGCTTCTCGGGCGCGCCGGCGAGGAAGGCGAAGGTGTCCTTGAGCTCACGCGAGAAAAGCTCCGGTCCGAGCGACCAATGGAGAGTCCGCGAGTCGCCCGCCCAGTGCAGCCCCTCTCCGGCGTCCTTCGAAACCCGCTTCACCGGCACGGCACTCGCCTTCGGACCGACCTCGACCGCCTTGCCGGTAGGCACGAACGGGGTGACGAAAACGTTCCAGCGTTCGCTGAAGGCGAGCCACTTGCCGTCCGGCGAGAGCCGGAATTCGGTCGCCGCCTCGGAGGTCGCGTGGGTGCGCAAGTCGGCGCCGGCGAGGGTCAGCGAGACCAGCGAGCGCTTGTCCTCCTCGCCGACACGCATGAGGTAGACGCGGTCGCTGGCGGCGCCGAACTGCGGCAAAGCGCCATCTTCGGTCACCAGCGTCGGCCTGGCGGCGTTACCCGTGGCGCCGTTGACGGCGGGGACGGCAGGCGCGACGTAGATGCCGGTCTCCCGTCCCCAGCCCTGCCCGCGCAGATAGTTGCCCGAACCCTTGCGGTAGACGATCGACTTGCCGTCGGGAGAGAACGCCGGCTCGAAGTAGTGACCCAGCTCGGCCGTCACTTGCCGGTTCTCTCCGCCGGCCGTCGGAGCGATGCGCACGCTGCCGTACATGGCGTCGTCGAAAGTCGCGTAGACGATCGACTTCCCGTCGCGCGACCAGGAGGGGAAGTACTCGAAGTGCTCGCGCTGTGCGGTGAGCATCTCCGGCCGCCCATCCGGCAGAGTCTTCACCCAGAGCTTTCCGAGCGCCTGGAAAACGACCCGTTTGCCGTCGGGTGAGGTTTGGGCGAAGCGGATCATGCGCAGCGGAAAGGTCTCCGGGGCGACCTCGACCGGGAAGCGCAGCGCCTCGGTCACTTGCCGCTTGTCGCGCACGCGGAAGGGGATGACCTGCGCCGCCGTGGCCGCGACCAGGCCCGGCGTCCGCCCGGAGGGGTCCATGGTCGCCGGCAGGCTCAGACGGTGGATCTTGCCGCCGGCCCAGAGGACCAGCGCGCTGCCGTCTTTCGTCCAGCCCATCGCGGGATAGACGCCGTGGATCGCCCAGGTCTCCTGCATGTCGCGGTCGAGATGGGCGTACACCTGCTGCTCGATGCCGGAGGCAAGATCCTGCACGAAGAGCACCGACTGGAAGCGCACGCGGCGGATGTAAGCGAGGCGCTTGCCGTCGGGAGACGGCGTCGGGCGCACCGCGCCGCCGGGGCCGTCGACGAAGTCGATGATCTTGCCGGTCTCACGGTCGAGACGGCGGATGACGTAGATCTGGCCGTTCGAGTCCTTGTTGTAGGAGAAGGTCGCGCCCGGCGTCGTGTCCTGGCTGAAGTAGATGTAGCGCCCGTCGGGCGAGAAGGCCGGCTCGCCGACATCCTTCTGGTCGTTCGGCTTCTCGGTCATCTGCAGCCCGTCGCCGCCGCTCCTGTGCCAGAGCCAGATCTCGCCGCTGCCGAGCGAGCGCTCGGCGGTGAAGTGTTTGTGGCCGGCGATCCACTCGCCGTCCGGGCTCCAGGCCGGGCTGTTCACCAGGCGGAAGCTCTCTTTCGAGACCTGCTGCGGATCCGAGCCGTCGCGCTTCATGATCCAGATGTTGTCGCCGCCGGCGCGATCGCTGGTGAAGGCGATCCACTGGCCGTCGGGCGAGAAACGCGGTTGCATGTCCCAGGAGACGCCGGAGCTGATCGCCTTGGCGTCTCCGCCGGCCGCCGGCATCGCATAGATATCTCCGAGGAGGTCGAAGACGATCGTCTGGCCGTCGGGCGAGATGTCGACCGTCATCCAGGTCCCCTCGTCGACGTCGATCGCCACGTCGTGGTGCGGACCCGGAGGGTTGTTCACGTCCCACTTCGGCTTGTCGTCCTTCTTGTCGTCTGACTTCTCGTCCTTCTTTGCATCCTCCTTCTCGTCGACTGCAGCGGCGGTCGCGACCTGGCGCGGATAGGGGTCCGCCGAAGTCAGCGCGGGACCGTGAGCGTGCCCGTCGTCGGCTAGGGCGGGTAGCGGAAAAGCAAACAGCGCGGTCGAGGAGAGGACGAGAAGGCACAGGCGGGAGCGAAGCGTCATCGGGCGGATCTCCAGGCGGAAGGATCAGTTCGAGGTCTGTTTACGCCCGGCCCGGGCGAAGGATGCCCGGCCGGGGCCTGCGGAAACTAGCAGATTGGTCTGCGAGGCGGGGGTGGCGGGGGCACTCCGGCACTCGAGAATCCAGGGCGGGCTCCTATTTGAAGCGTGGTCGCCCACCCTGGATTCTCGAGCGCCCGAGCGCCCCTGTGGGACAGGGAGCTTCTCTCTCAACTCTACCGACGAGGGGTGGCTGGACCGAGGGCTCGGTGTGAGATCAGATCGCGCGGAGCGCGCTTCCTCAGCGCGAGCACCCCATGGGATACGGACCAGAAAGGACCCGTCGCAACGGGTTTGCGGCGAAAGGAGAGGACACGTCGCAGAACAGCGCAGCAGCCACTCGAACGGGTAGGGAAAGGCGCTGATAGTCCTACCCTCGCGGGGGTTTCGCGGTGCCGCCCCCCCCCCCCCTAGAGTTCGAGCTGGGCAGCCAGGCTCACATCCAGTGCGCCGCGACGGCCCGGACAAGGTGCCCGTCATCAGCACTCTCACCAAGATCCAGGAACCGATGGCGTCGTTCCTGGCCGAGCTGCAGGAAACGATGCCGACAGGCCTTTCCGGAGGGAGTCATGGCCACAGTGAGCCAGGGAAGAGACGCTGGAACGCCTGCGACGCAAGAAAGCCGGGAGATTGAGAGAACAGGGTGCCGCCAACGCCTTGGGTTTGCGCTGTCGACGGCTTTCGGTCTGCTCGTCGCGACGCAGGCTTTCGGCCAGGACGCCCAATGTAAGAACCAGAGCGCGAATGCAACCCAATCGTGGGTGAGATGGGAGTGCGTCCTCGAGGTGAACGGCGAGAACGGCGCCGATTTCTCCGGCCGCAAGGGCTACGCCGACACCCGGCTCAAGGTCACCTTCTCAGCTCCGGGAATGTACACGCGAACGGGATACGCCTTCTGGGACGGCGGAACCGGGATTGGTGCCGATAAGGCTCGTTTCGTGACTCGGTTTGCATTCCCGGCCTCGAGCGTGCCCAAGACCTGGTCCTGGGTCACGACTTGCGAGACTCCGTCGACCTGCGGGGACTCGGTGAGCCATCCGGATCTCATCAGCAGTGGCTCGGTCGTGGTCTCACCCTACGCGTCGACGAACAAGCTCTACCAGCGCGGATTCCTCGGAAAATGGAACATGGGCTGGTACGTGCCCGGGGTTGGGTTGAGAACATGGCATACGCTCGGATTCGTGGGCAGCGGCAATCTGGACTTCGCCTGGATCGGCGACAGCGCGTGGGCCGCGCCGATGAAGGCGACAGCGGCCCACTGGACGACCTATCTCGCGAATCGCCGGGAAGGACCAAGCGAATGGAACAAGGGTGTCAGTGTGGTCCAGATCGGATTGGCCCCGGCTTGGGCGGGCTCGCAAGACGCCCAATTGCCTCCCGTCGGACCCCAGGCGCCGTTCTCGACTCTGGCTAGCTGTCAGGCTACCTGCCCGCTTCCCCGAGCCTCCTGTGCGTCCTCCTGCACTCTGCAACCGATTGTGCCCACGAACTGCTCGCTCCCGAATCCGCTCTTCTGGCGAGAGCTCGACAGGAAGATCCAAGAAGCGAACGACGCCGGGATCTACATCCTCATTACAGGGCTCATGGAGCCTCGTAGCGACCACCCCGGAGAGACCGGCCCCGAAGATTTCCCCATGCCATCGCAGGCGAAGACCTTCGCGCGCTGGATGGCTTCGCGCGTAGCGGGCAGCTTCGTGATCCTCTCGCCCGGTTTCGACGCCCCCGCAATCAACAAGTGGGAAGACCTCGATGGGGACTGTACCGACGCGGCGGACCCCAACGAGTACGTCAGGCTTCAGGAGGCGGTGGGACCGGAGATCGACGCGGTCGTAGGTAGACACCTGATCACGAATCACTTTTCGAACCAGGGTACGCCCTCGACCATGGACGATTTGCAGAACCTCTCTTGGCTCGACTTCCAGATGTTCCAGAGCGGGTTCGGCGCGGGAACGAATCAGCAGGACAAGCTCACCAGTCTCACGCAACGCGCTCGTGAAGTCGCCTGGCAGATGTCCGGAACGAGCTCTGGTACTTTGCCCCCGGTGACCAACCCGAGGAAAGCGGCGGTCAATAGCGAGGCGATCTACAATCAAGGCGGTGTGCCCAATTCAAACTACTCGGCCTACCGCGCCCGCCAGGCTGGGTACTTGAGCTGGCTGTCCGGAGCCTTCGGCTATACCTTCGGCGTCGGCGGCGTTTGGGACTGGGGTCTGTGCGGACTCCCGCAACCAAACGCCTGCTTGACCTATCAATTAGGGAGCGCCTACGACTCCTTCGCGGACGACTTGCAACGCCAGGACTCCAAGCAGATCCTTACCATGGGAAACGTCCTGAGGGCCTATCAGACGGTAAGCTTCTCCGACTACCTCGACACCTATGACCAGAGCCGGATTCGCTTCCAGCCTGCCGCACAGGAACAGAAGATGGTCATGGCCAGGGGATCGGACCTTCTGGTCGCGTACCTGCCCTGGAACCAGACGATCGAGATTCAGACACAGGGCCTGAGTTTCAACTTCAGCTCGGCATACCTTCGAGATCCGAAGACTGGAATCACCACGACGGTCGCTGAGGGTGGCACGCCAAATTACAGCTGCTTCTCGTGTCTGCAGGGTCAGCAGTGTTGTCGGTGGACCAACAAGGCGTTCCTTCTGGACGCGGCGCTAAGCGATCGCATCCTGTACATGTCCAGGACGACGACGGCTCCGGGGGCCTGGAGCGGGCAAAGTGACATCGATCTGCAAGTCCTTTCAGGAAAACTCGCGCCGAGCCCAGAACGGGGGGGACAGGAACGGCCCACGGGCATTCTGGGCCTCCTTCTGAACAACAAGGGCGAGCCTCAGGGCGAGCTCTTCGAGATCAGTGCCGTCGCCGGGGTTCTGCCCATTCGCCCGCGGGCGGCGCGCTCGGGCACGGGAGATTTCCTCGTCGTCTGGCAGGCGGATTTCGACGGCGACGGCTGGCAGGAGATCCGCGGTCGATGGGTGAACAAGGGAGGGGGTCTGGTGGGTGACGAGTTTCGAGTCAGCCCCGAAGATGGCCTGGAACAGGCTAGCCCAGCCGTGGGGGTGAACAGCGCCGGCGATGCCGTGGTGGTCTGGGTGGCGGCGGGGCCGGTGCTCGATACGCCGGAAGTCTGGGGTCAGGCCGTGATTGACTCGGGCAACCTGGTGGGCGGGCCGGTCGAGCTGCTATCCGGCGCCGGCTACGAGTACCACACTCCGCGGATCGCCAGCGATGCCGCGGGGATCTTCACCCTCGCCTGGGTACAGCGGGATCCGGTGACGGAGGAAGCTGCCATCCGATCGCAGCGCTTGAACGGGCTGCTCAGCCCGCTCGGTCCATCTCAGCAGGTGAACACCAGCTCCGCCCAGTCGTTCTGGCTGGGCCCCGTGGTGGTCGATGCCGCGGGGGTGGTGAAGATCGAGTGGGAGTCACGCGAATTCGAGCGTGGGCTCGGTTGGTACGAGCGCGCGTTCGATAATCAAGGCAAGGCGGCGGGCGGCGAGACCCTGGTCAGCCCACCGTACAGCGAATGAGACATCCCCGCTGGCTCTTCGCCTTGGTTTCCTGTCTGGCAGCGGAGGGCCTTGCCTTCGGCCAGCTCGCGGTCGGTCCGGAGCTCCAGGTCGACCCGTTTCAGGAGCAGTGGCAGATCGGCTCCATCGCGGCGATCGCCCAGGACGGCTCCGGCTTGGTCGCTTACTACGACTATCGGGAGCAACTGAAGAACCTGCGCAGACTCGATGTCCATGGTACGCCGGTCGGGGAGACCCAGTTCCCTGGTATTCCCATCGGTGAGAGCGTTACTGTTGCCGAGGCGATGGTCTTGGAAAGAACCGGTCATGGGGCAGCCTGCATGTCCGACGCCAACGACGTTTCTTGCCGCTGGCTCGATACGACAGCAGGCCTGATCGGACCGCCTTTCATCGTGGAACCCGGAGGCGACAGTGACCTCGCGCCGGAGGTTGATCTCCTCCCTGACGGATCGTTGGCGGTCGTTTGGGCACGGTTCAGACCCCCAGATGATGTGAACCCGCAGACCCTCGTTTCGATTCTCTTTCGCGTCGTCGACGCACAAGGAGTCCCCTCTTCACCCGTTCTCGAGTTGGATCAGTTCCCCCTTTATCATGGCGGTCGACAGGGCATCGCGGTCCTGGATCACGACAGAATCGTAGTGGTCTGGAACGGTGGCGGCCTCGACGGGAATGACGATGGCATTCGGGGGCGGATCGCCAGCCGGAGCGGTCTCTTCCTGGGCGAGGAATTCGGCGTCAATTCCTTCACGCTGGGCGACCAGCAATACGCGAGCGTGGCGGCGGATCTGGACGGAAACTTCGTGGTGGTTTGGGAGAGCATCGAGCAGGACGGCTCGGGTTCGGGGATCTACGGCCAGCGCTTCGACCCGACCGGCGTCAAGGTCGGACCCGAGTTTCAGATCAGCTCCAATTCGCTCGGGGACCAGAGCTGGCCGACGGTGGCGATGGATGCGGCAGGGAATTTCGCGGTCTCGTTCATGAGCTCCTATGAAGGGCCAGGAACGGAACAGGACAGCTACATTCGTGCCTATCGCCCCGACGGCACGCCGTACGGGCCGCAAGTTCTCGTCAACGAGCAGGTCTACGCCGAGCAGCAGCGCCCATCCGTGGCCCTCAGCGATTCCGGCCTGATCCAGGTCTCCTACGATTCGTGGCGCCGCCAGCCGGGAGGCGAGCCGTTTCCGAACTGGGACTTCGACGTCATGACCCGGCGCTTCGTCCTGCCGTGCGTCGCGGACGACAAGACCCTCTGTCTGGAAAATGGGCGCTTTCGGGTGCGGGCCTTCTGGAAGGACTACATCGCGCGCGAGGGATTGGGGCGCAGCGTGCCCTTGACCGACGAGTCCGGCGGGTTCTGGTTCTTCCTGCCCGACAATTTCGAGCTGCTGGTCAAGGTAGTCGACGGCTGCGGATTCAACGAGCGTTTCTGGATCTACGCCGCCGGTCTCACCGATCTCGACGTGGATCTGCTGGTCACCGACACCTGGACCGGAGAGGTTCAGGTGTTCCAGAACCCGCTCGGCGCGCCGTACACACCCGTGCAAGAGATCGGCCTCTTCGACACCTGTGGAGCGCCGCCGCCGGACGCTGGGGGCGAATCGCCAACAGCAACGGCTGTCGCACGAGCGCTTCCTGCCGAGTCCGGCAGCGGCGCCTGCACTCCTGGTCCGACCGTGCACTGCTTGAACGGCGGGCGCTTTCGCGTCACGTCGCACTGGGTCGACTTCGCTGGCGGCCAGGGCGACGCAACCGCCGCGCCCTTCGGCGACGACAGCGGGCTGTTCTGGTTCTTCGACGAGCACAACCTCGAGCTCGCCGTGAAGGTGATCGACGCCTGCGGTTTCAACGACCGGTACTGGGTTTACGCCGCCGGACTCACGAACCTCGAGGTCACCTTGACTGTCGAGGACACCGAGCGGCAGGTGCCATGGTCGCGGATCAACCCCCTTGGCACGGCCTTTCCCGCGATCCTCGACTCGCAGGCCTTCTCCACCTGTCCTTGACACAATCAGGGGACACAATCAGGGGACACAATCAGGGGACACAATCAGGGGACACAATCAGGGGACACAATGGAGGGACACAATGGAGGGACACGATACTTATCGTGTCCCTCCATTGTGTCCCCGCAACGCCCCCCCCGCAACGCCCGCAACGTGTCCGAGCGTGTCCCCCGTGTGTGTCCCCGGTCAGTGGAGCTTATAGGTCCCCATCAGGCGGAAGTTGAAGAGCGGGTCGTTTTCGCTCGGGCCCTGGCCGGTGGGGTCGCGGACCACGTCGAGGGGGGAGTAGAAGAGCTCGCCGGCGAGGCGGAGCTGCTCGGTCGCCTGCCAGCCAAGGCCGGCCGTCCAAGCGATGTCGTCGCCATCGTAGACCAGCTTGTTGCGGTCGACGAAGCCGTCGTAGAAAGCGCGCACCTGAAACTCGCTGTCGAGCTGCTGCCAGATTCCGGAAACGAAGAGCTCGACCGTGGGGGTCGCCCGCCAGGCGTAACCGAGCTCGACGCCCCAGGAGGCGATCGACATGGTGTCGTCCGAGGCCTCTTCGCAGCCGAACGGATTGCCGATCGGATCGTCACCGGCGTCCACTTCGTCCTGGGGACAGCTGATGTCCCCCTCGATCTTGCCGTCGAGGTAGAAAGCTTGCGCCCCCAGCCGCCCGCGCTCGCCGGTCCACAGCGGCCGCGCCAGGGCGAGCGAGAGCAGGTTGGGCGTGACGCCGTCGAAATCGATCGGCGGCACCCAGCCGGCCGAGAGGCTGAAGTCGGCCGGCAGGCCGAGCCGCACCACCGGCCGGCCGAAGAGCGGTGCGCGGTTCAGGTCCTCGACCTTGGTGCCGTTGAAGCCGACCCGGCGCTCCTCTTCGGAGAGCGACGGAATCGACCCGCCTTCGAGCGCGAGGTCGAAGCGCCACGGTTCGGTCTCGCCAGCGACGCCGAACATCGTCGGCGTCGCCAGCGCGGCGAACCACCGCATCGCCCAGGCCTCGGTGCGCGTCGCGTCGAGCTCCTCGGTGAAGCCCGGCAGGGCCACCACCGGAGATCCGGCGAAGATCAGGAGAAAGAGGCCGGCGGCCAGAAGTGGGCCGCCGGCGCTGAGGCTCGTGGGCTCGCCGCTCACGGACAGGTCGCGAGGGCGTTGATGTCGCCGAACGAAGCGAAGGTGCCGACCGGATTGGAGTAGGTCTTCGTCACGCAGGCCGTCGTGTCGAGAACCTCATATTCGAGCCCGACGTTGCTCGCCGCGGCGTAGAAGAACCAGTAGGCGTTGAGCGCGGTGCCGCAGCCGCGGACCATCTTCACCAGCAGCTCGAGGTTGTTCGGGCTGAAGAAGTAGAAGAAGCCTGAATCGGGTGTGAACGGCACCGCGAAGCCCGCTCCGGTGCCGCCCTGGAAGTTCTCCCAGTTCACCCGCACCCGGAAGCGCGCCGGGTCGCCCGAACCGCCGGCGAGGCAGAGGGTCGTGGCGTCGGCGACGCACGGACTGCAGGTGACGTCGTCGTCGTTGATGGTCACGGTCGCGGTCGCCGGGCTCCCGATCGTCGCGCCGCCGGTGGGCGCCGAGAGGGTCGCGGTGAAGGTCTCGTTCGACTCTTCGCTCGTATCGCTGACGATCGGCACGACGATCGTCTTGTTGGCGCTGTCACCGCTGTTCCAGGTGACGACGCCGTTGGTGATCGCCTGGTAGTCCGAGCCCGCGATGGCCGAGCCGTTGGCCGTGTTGACGGCCGCCGAGACCAGGCCGGTCGAGCCGCCGGTGCGCTCGGCAGTGAGGGTGACGTTCGCCTGGCCCTCGCTCACCGTCGCGGTCGCGCTGGTGAAACGGATGGAGCCCGGGCTGCCCGAGGGCGCGTCGTCGTCGTTGATCGTCACGACGATGTCGTTGTTGGTGCCGACGGTCGCGCCGCCCAGGGGATTGACCAGCTGGATGGAGAACGACTGGTTGGGCTCCTCCACACTGTCGTTGACGATCGGTACGGTGAAGGTCTTGGGGTTGTCGTCGTTGTCGGCCCACTCGAGCCGGTCGTTGGACTGGATGTAGTCGCCGGGGAAGGTCGCGCTGCCGTTCACGGTTTCGTAGTCGACCGAGACCGCGCCGTTGTCGCCGCCGGTGCGGGTCACGGTGATCGTCTTGTTGCCGCCGTTCTCGGCGGCCGAGGTGTTGTTGGTGCTGAACTGCAGAACGCCGGGAGTGCCGCCGCCGGTGACCGTGATCGTCCCGAACATCGCATCCCCGGCCGAGCCGTGGGCTTCGCAGTGGTAACCGAACGTCCCGGCCGAGTTGAACTGGTGGTCGAACGGGGTCGGCCAGGAACTGCTGACGTTGCCGCTGCGAAAGAGGCCGGTGTCGGAGTTGACGTTGTGCGTGCCACCCGCCAGCGTCCAGCGCACCGTGTCGCCGGCGTTGATGGTGGGGAACTTTGGCGAAAACGTGTTTCCCGGGCCGACAGCGATCTGCACGATCACGGCGGAGGTGAGGGCCGGACCGGCGAGAATCGCGAGGAGGAGCAGGAGGATCGAGATGCGCTGGCGCATGGGGTTTCCTTTCGAGAGCGGTCCGGAGAGTGAGACAGCCGGCAAGGGCGGATGGAACAGGATCATCTTGGCACCCTAGCAACCGTCTCTCCCGGCGGACCATGCAGAAAGTCGCACCCCGACCCTCACTTTCGTCAGGGGTCGACTCGTTCGGGGTCGGCCAAGCAGCGTGGGGGCACTCGAGCGCCCCTGCGGGACAAATTGCTTGGGGACACACAAACGGGACACACAAAAAGGTCACGGCGGAGGGATGGATACGCCATTTGTGTGTCCTTTTTGTGTGTCCCGTTTGTGTGTCCCCGGATCGTGTCCCTGTTCGGGTGGGGGCGGGGCGTCGTCGTCCATCAGAATGCGGTGGGCGGGGCCTTCGAGGTCTTCGAACTGGCCGGAGCGCACCGCCCAGAAGAGCGCCGCGACGGTGCCGAGGGCGAGCACGGCGGCGAGGGGGACGAGCAGGTAGACGGACTCCATCAGGAGCTCCTCGAGTCCCGCAGGCGCAGAGCGTTCAAGACCACCATCGCCGAGCTCGCCGACATGCCGATGGCGGCCGCCCAGGGTGGGATGCGGCCCATCGCGGCGAGCGGGATGACGATCAGGTTGTAGCCGAAGGCGAGGGCGAAGTTCTGTTTCACCCGGCGGAGGACGAGCGCCGCATGGCGGACGGCGAAACCGAGGTCCTGCGGCCGGTTCGACAGCAGCACGGCGTCGGCGGTCGCCGCCGCGAGGAAGGCGCCGCTCCCCATCGCCACCGAGACCGGCGCCGCAGCGAGCGCCGCGGCGTCGTTGACGCCGTCGCCGATCATCGCGACCACCGCACCGGACGCCGTGAGCTCGCGCACCCGTGCCACCTTGCGCTCGGGGGAGGCGCTCCCCTCCCACTCCTCGATGCCGGCGGCGGCGGCGATCCGGCGTACCGCCCCGGGTTCATCGCCCGAAAGGAGGAGCACCCGCTTCCCGGCGCGGCGCAGCTCGGCGACCAGGGCGGGGCTCTCGGGGCGCAGCGAGTCGTCGAGCAGGATCGCGCCGCGCACCCCCGACTCGCCGGCGAGGACGACCAGCGTGCGCTCGCGGGCGGCGAGCGCGGCGATCGCCGGCGGCAGCGCCCGACCGAGCTGCTCGGTGACGAAGGCCGGCGAACCAAGGGCCACGCGCTCCCCGCCCACGGTCGCCGTCAGCCCGCGACCCGGGACGTTGCGCAGATCGGTGAGCGCGGGATCGTCCGTGCTCCCGGCCGCCGATCCCGCTGCCGCCCGCCCGGTGGCGCCTGCACTTGCGCCTGCCGTCGCGTTCGCACTTGCGCTCGTTATCGCGCCGGCAATGGGATGCTCGGAGCCGCGCTCGAGCGCCGCGGCGACCGCCAGGACCTCGGCGGCGCTCCACGGTGCCTGCGGCTCGACTGCATCGACGCGGAGCTTGCCGGTGGTGAGCGTGCCGGTCTTGTCGAAGACGAAGAGATCGGCGCGGCCGAGGGTCTCGATGGCGTGGCCGCGCGTCGCGAGGAGCCCCCGCCGCGCCAGCGCCCCGCTCGCCGCGGCGAGCGCCACCGGGGTCGCCAGCGAGAGCGCGCAGGGACAGGAGACGACGAGCACCGCGATGACGGTCGGCAGAGCGCGCTCCGGGTCGGCCCAGGCCCAGTAGAGGCCGACGCCCGCCGCGAGCACCAGGATGCGGCGCACGAACCACTGCGCGGTGCGGTCGGCGACCCGCGAGATCTCCGGCTTCGCAGCGAGCGCCTGCTCGACCAGCGCCAGCAGCGACGAGAGGACCGTACCCTCGCCGACCGCGGTGACGCGCACGACGAGCGGGCTCTCGACGTTGACCGCGCCGCCGATCACCCGGTCGCCCGCGGCGCGCGCCACCGGCACGCTCTCGCCGGTGAGCAGCGCCTCGTCGAGGGAGGAAAGACCCTCTTCGATCACGCCGTCGGCCGGCACGCTCTCGCCGGGGAGGATCCGGACCCGGTCACCCACCGCGAGCTCGACGGTGGCGACCATCGACTCCTGGTTGCTCGAATCGAGCCGCCGGGCGGTCGCCGGGACGCTGCGTACCACCGACTCCTGCTCGCGCACGGCGCGCTCGCGCGCCACGAGCTCCAGCACGCGGGCGCCGAGCAGCAGGAAGACGAACATGACGACCGAGTCGAAGTAGACCTCGCCGCGGTCGGCGATCGTCGCCCAGACGCTGCCGAAATAGGCGAGCGTCAAGCCCAGGGCGACCGGCACGTCCATGCCGACACGAGAGTGGGCCAGGTCCTTCCACGCCCCGGCGAAGAACGGCCGCGCCGAATAGAGCAACACCGGCGCGGTGAGCAGCAGGCTCGTCCAGCGGAAGAACTTGCGGAACGGCTCCTCCATGCCGGAGAAGGCCCCGGCGTAGAGCGCCACGGCGAGGGTCATGACCTGCATGCCGAGCGCCCCGGCGACCAGGAAACGCAACAGGCGGTCGCGGCGCTCGCGCGCCAGCCCCTCCTGGGCGCGCTCGCGATCGTACGGATGGGCGGTGAAGCCGATCGCGGCGAGAGCCTGAAGAACGCGCGACAGGCGGACCGCCGCCGGATCCCAGCGCACCAGGGCGCGGCGGGTGGCGTAGTTGATCGAGAACTCGTGCACTCCGGCGAGCCCGCCGACGCTGCGTTCGGCGAGCCAGACGCAGGCGGCGCAGGAGAGGTCTTCGAGCAGCAGCGCCGCCTCCTTGAGGTCGCCCGAGTCGCGCACCATCGTGCGCTGGACGGCCGGGTGGTCGTAGACCGCCAACTGGCCGAGAAAGTCCGGTACGAGCTCGCGCCCCTGGGGCGGGAGCTCCGTTCGCAGCCGGTAGTAGTCGCCCCCGCCGCTCGCCACGATGGCGCGCGCCACGGCCTCGCAGCCGGCGCAGCAGACGGCCCGCTGGGTGCCGTCGAGCGCGAAGCTCCAGCGACCGGAACCAGCGCCGTCGGGCAGCGGCAGGCCGCAGTGAAAGCAGATCGCCACGCCGCGGATGCTACCGTCTCCCGATCCAACTCCACCCGCCTTCGTCACCACCCGTCCGGGTAGCCACTTGCATCCGGCTCCTCGCTAGAGTTCTCCCGGCACCCGGGGGGGAACCTGGCGCGGACTCGCGGCCTCACCACGCGCTCGCGCTGCGACTTCGAGAACGGGAAATCGGGGCAGACGAGGCAGCGAGCCCAAGAGATCGCAGGCGAAGGGAGAGGGGATGGCTCTGATCGCTCAGGAAGAGACTTACAACGTCAAAGTCGTGCGCCAGTTCGCTGTCATGTCGGTGGTCTGGGGGGTCGTCGGCATGCTCGTCGGCCTGTGGATCGCCGCCGAGCTGGTCTGGCCGGCGCTCAACTTCGACCTCCCGTGGATCAGCTTCGGCCGGCTGCGGCCGCTGCACACCAACGCGGTGATCTTCGCCTTCGGCGGCTGCGCGCTCTTCGCAACGTCGTACTACGTCGTTCAACGGACCTGCCAGGTGCGGCTGTTCGCCGGCAAGCTCGCCGCTTTCACTTTCTGGGGCTGGCAAGCGGTGATCGTCGCCGCCGCGGTCTCGCTGCCGCTCGGGATCACGACGAGCAAGGAGTACGCCGAGCTCGAGTGGCCGATCGACATCCTGATCGCCGTCGTCTGGGTGGCCTATGCCGTCGTCTTCATCGGCACGATCGCCAAACGCCGGGTGAAGCACATCTACGTCGCCAACTGGTTCTTCATGTCGTTCATCCTGGCGGTGGCGATGCTGCATATCGTCAACAGCCTGGCGCTGCCGGCCGGCTGGTGGAAGTCCTACTCCGCCTATGCCGGGGTCCAGGACGCCATGGTGCAGTGGTGGTACGGCCACAACGCCGTCGGCTTCTTCCTCACCGCCGGCTTCCTCGGCATCATGTACTACTTCATCCCGAAGCAGGTCGGCAAGCCGATTTACTCTTATCGCCTCTCGGTGGTCCACTTCTGGGCGCTGATCTTCACCTATATCTGGGCGGGTCCCCACCACCTCCTGTACTCCGCTCTGCCCGACTGGGCGCAGTCGCTCGGCATGGTCTTCTCGTTGGTGCTGCTGGCCCCCTCCTGGGGCGGCATGATCAACGGCATGATGACTCTCTCGGGCGCCTGGAGCCGGCTGCGTACCGACCCGATCCTCAAGTTCCTGATCGTCTCGCTGTCGTTCTACGGCATGTCGACCTTCGAAGGGCCGATGATGTCGATCAAGACGGTCAACGCCCTCTCGCACTTCACCGACTGGACGGTCGGCCACGTCCACTCCGGCGCCCTCGGCTGGGTCGGCTTCGTCTCGATCGGAGCGCTCTACTTCCTCATCCCGAAGCTCTTCGGCAGGGAGCTCTACAGCACGAAGCTCGCCGAGCTCCATTTCTGGATCGCCACCGTCGGCATCGTCCTCTACATCACCTCGATGTGGGCCGGCGGCGTCATGCAGGGCCTCATGTGGCGGGCGGTGAACGCGGAAGGCAACCTGACCTACAGTTTCGTCGAGACCGTGCAGGCGATGCACCCGTACTACCTGGTGCGATTCCTCGGCGGAGTCCTCTATCTCACGGGCATGCTGATCATGGTCTACAACCTCGTGCGGACGACGCGTGGCGCCCGCACGATCGACATGCCCATTCCGGGTTTGGCCCACTGAGCCCCCACTGAGGTAATCGGAGCGCGCCATGACCCAGCCCTATCCGCACGAGAAGATCGAGAAGAACGTCGTCCTGCTGATCGTCGGCATCCTCCTGGCGATCAGCGTCGGCGGCCTCGTCCAGATCGTCCCGCTCTGGTACATGAAGTCGACCACCGTGCCGGTCGAGGGCCTGGTGCCCTATTCGGCTATGGACCTCACCGGCCGCGATATCTACATCCGCGAAGGCTGCGGCGTCTGCCACTCGCAGCTCGTCCGGCCGTTCCGCGCCGAGACCGAGCGCTACGGGCACTACTCGGTGGCCGGCGAGTTCGTCTACGACCGGCCGTTCCTGTTCGGCTCGCGGCGCGTCGGTCCCGACCTCGCGCGGGTCGGCGGGCGTTACTCGGACGAGTGGCACCGCGAACATCTCGTCGCGCCGCGCGACCTGGTGCCGGAATCGATCATGCCCGGCTTCCCCTGGCTCGCCAAGGCCCCGGCGGGCGGCGCCGACGCGGCGTCCATCCAGCTGAAGATGCGCACCCTGCGCAAGCTCGGCTCGCCGTACACCGACGAGCAGATCGCCGCGGCGCCGGCCGACCTCGAAGGCAAGACCGAGCTCGACGCCCTGATCTCCTACCTGCAGGGGCTGGGCACCGCCGTCAAGGCCCGGAGGTGACCGAGGTGAGCATGAACCCCGTCCTGATGCAGAACATCTTCACCCTGGCTTCGGCAGCTGGATTCATCGCCATCGTCGCCTGGGCCTGGAGCCGGCGCGCCAAGGCCGAGTTCACGGAGGCCGAGCGCATTCCGTTCGAAGAAGATCTCCCGGCCGGCGGGCAGACGAGGAGCGCGAAATGAGCGAATTCACCAGCAGCTTCTGGCCCTGGTTCATCGGCATCGTTTCGATCCTCTCGCTCCTCGCCTGCTTCGTCTTCCTCATCGCAGTCACCCGTGGCAAGCGCCCGGGCGAGGAGGAGACCACCGGCCACGTCTGGGACGAGGATCTGCGTGAGCTCAACAACCCGCTCCCCGGATGGTGGCGCTGGCTCTTCCACGGCACCATCGCCTTCGCGGTGGTCTATCTGGTGCTCTTCCCGGGCCTCGGCTTCTGGAGCGGCACGAAGGGCTGGTCGCAGGAGGAGCAGTACCGCGCCGAGGTGGCTTCCGCCGACGCCACTTACGGGCCGATCTACGCCCGCTACGAGTCGATGGACGTCGAGACGCTGGCCCAGGATCCCGAAGCCCGGAAGATCGGCAAGCGTCTCTTCCTCAACTACTGCACCGCCTGCCACGGCTCCGACGCCGGCGGCGCGCCCGGCTACCCGAACCTGCGCGACGAAGAGTGGAAATGGGGCGGCACGCCGGAGGCGATCGAGACCACGATCGTCGGCGGACGGGCCGGCAACATGGTGGCCTGGGAGCCGGCGGTGGGCAAGCAGGGCGTGGCCGAGCTCGTGCAGTACGTGCTCAACTTCACCGGCCGCGCGAGCCAACCCGAGTTGGTGGCCGCCGGCCAGCAGAAGTTCGAAATGCTCTGCTTCTCCTGCCATCGCCTCTCCGGCAAGGGCAACCCGGCGGTCGGCGCGCCCGACCTCACCAATGACATCTGGCAGTACGGCGGCTCCGAACAGGCGCTCACCCGCACGATCTCCGGCGGGCGCAAGGGGATGATGCCGGCACATGGAGAGTTCCTCGGCCCGGCGAAGGTCCGGCTGCTCACGGCTTACGTCTACGGCCTGTCGAAGGGGTCATGACCGAGAGCAGCAAACCGGGCAATTCCTACTTCTCGGTTCACCAGAAGGTTCATCCGCGCATCGTGCACGGCCGCTTTTCGCGGCTGCGCATTGCGGCGCTCTTCCTGACCCTGGGCCTGCTCTTCGGTCTCCCCTGGCTGCGATGGGGAGACCGGCAGGCTTTTCTGCACGACCTGCCGGCGCGCAAGTTCTATTTCTTCGGTCTCGTCTTCTGGCCGCAGGACCTGATCTACCTCACCGCCGTGCTGGTGGTGGCGGCGCTCGCCCTGTTCCTCTTCACGGCGCTCGCCGGCCGAGTCTGGTGCGGCTACGCCTGCCCGCAGACCGTCTTCACCCAGGTGCTGGTCTGGATCGAGCGCTGGGTCGAAGGCGACCGCGCCAGTCAGATCCGGCTGCGCAAGAACGGTTTCTCGCTGCCGCGCACCTCGAAGCTCGTCATCCGCTGGCTGCTCTGGATCGCCTTCGCCCTCTTCACCGCCTTTTCGACCCTCGGATCGTTCACCCCGATCCGCGAGCTCGGGAGCCGCATCCTCGCCGGCAGCCTCGGACCTTGGGAGACCTTCTTCCTCGCCTTCATCGTCGTCGCGATCCTGCTCTTCGCCGGCAAGATGCGTGAGCAGGTCTGCATCTACATGTGCCCCTATGCGCGCTTCCAGAGCGCCATGTTCGACCGCAACACGCTGATCGTCTCCTACGACCCGGCACGCGGCGAGCCGCGCGGCGCGCGCGGCAAGGAGTCGGCGCGCGAGGCCCTGAAACCGCTCGGCGACTGCGTCGACTGCACCCTCTGCGTCCAGGCCTGTCCGACAGGAATCGACATCCGCAACGGCTTGCAGTACCAGTGCATCGCCTGCACCGCCTGCATCGACGCCTGCGACGAAGTCATGGACAAGGTCGGCTCTCCCCGCGGCCTGGTGCGCTACACCACTTTGAACGCCATGGAGAACCTGAGGACGAAGATCCTGCGTCCGCGGGTCGCCGCCTATGGGCTGTTGATGGCGGGGATCATCGCGGCGGTCGCGGTCTCGCTGGCGCACCGCGTGCCGGTCGCCTTCGATGTGCTGCGCGACCGCAACGCGCCCTACCGCGAAGCGCGCGACGGCAGGATCGAGAACGTCTATCGCCTGAAAGTGCTGAACATGGAGGAGCAGGCGCGCACCTATCTGCTGCGCGCCTCGGGGCTGCCGGGCATCACGGTCGACTACGAGGCCGGCGATCTCGACGTCACCGCCGGACAGGTCCGGGATGTGCCGGTGCGGCTGCGCGTCGCTCCTGACGACCTGCACGAGCACTCGAACGAGATCGAGCTCGAGCTGTTCGCCGCCGACGATGCGAAGATCTCGGTGCGCGAGTCGGCGCGTTTTCTCGGCCCGCGGCCGGAAGAGCACGACGAGTCGGACGAATCCAAGGGCGAGGAGCACGAGGGAGACTGATGTCCGCCGCCGGCAGTGACGTCTGGTACCGCAATCCGCTGGTGTGGATGATGATCGCCTTCCCGGCCTGGTCGGTCATCGCCGGGATCTCGACCGTGGTCGTCGCCTTCCAGGTTTTCGACGGCGTCGTGGTCGACGACTACTACGCCCGCGGCAAGGCGATCAACGTCGTGATCGAGCGCGATGTCGCCGCCCTGCGCCGCGGCCTCGCCGCTGTCGTCCATCTCGCCCCGGTACGGTCCGCCTCCGAGACCACCCCCGGGACCGCCACCGGCACCGAGGTCACCGCCTCCGTCACCGCGCTCGACGTCGGCAGCCTGCCGGCGGTCCTGAAGCTCGCCCTCCTCCACTCCACCCGCGGCGGCGCCGACGCCCACGTCGACCTCGTACGCACGGCGACCGGTGCCTATCGCGCTCGCTTGCCGGCGCTCGCACCCGGCAAGTACTACCTCCAGGTCGAAGCGGAGGACTGGCGCATCGTCGGCGCGCTCCGCCAGCCCGCCGAGAACACCACGAGCCTGGGGCCGGCGCAGTGAACACGGTCGCGGCCGGCAGCGCCTTCGTCGCGGGCCTGCTCTCCGCCGGGCACTGCTTCGGCATGTGCGGCGGTATCGTCGGCGCCTTCTCGGTCGGCGGAGCCGGCCGCCTGCGCGGACTCTTCGCCTACAACGCCGGCCGGATCCTCACCTACACGGCGCTGGGCGCCCTGGCTGGGGCGCTGGGCGCGACGCTCGCCGGTTTCCTGCCGCCGGAGGTCGCACGCCGCGGGGGCCGCCTGCTGGCGGCCCTCTTCCTCGTCGGGCTCGGTCTCTACCTCGCCGGCCGGCCGCAGTTCCTGCAGCCGATCGAACGCCTGGGAGCGCGCCTGTGGCGGCGGATCGAACCGCTGAGCCGCAAGCTCCTGCAGGCGCGCGGGCCGGGGCATGCGCTGGCGCTCGGCCTGGTCTGGGGCTTCCTGCCGTGCGGTCTCGTCTATTCGATGCTGGCGATGGCCAGCCTCGCCGGCGGCGCCGTGGACGGCGCGCTCGTCATGCTCTCGTTCGGCGCCGGAACGTTGCCCGCGCTCTTCGCCGCCGGTTTCGCCGCCTCCCGCCTGCGGGGGCTGGCGCAGTCGACCATCCTCCGGCGGAGCGCCGCGGCGATCTACGTCGCGCTCGGCGTCTGGCTCGCTTTCACCGCGCTTTCCGGTCCGCTCCATGCGCACGGCGAAGCGGCTGGCCGCGCCGATACCTGCCCGCCCCAGGTGTCGGTGCTCCGGTAACCAGCGACGGCGGAGGTTGGAACCACGCTCGCAGGCGCCGGAGGCGGAATCACGGGCCGAAAAGCCCCGGAAACGCCCGCCACCTCGCCGTCCGATAGACTGCCCACTATCGCCGGCCTCCGGCGCATCAGGAGAGGGACCCCCGAATGACGTCCAAAACCCCCATCACGGTAGCCCATGGCGACGGTATCGGCCCCGAGATCATGCAGGCGACGCTGGCCATCATCCAGGCGGCCGGTGCACAGATCGAGGTCGAAACCATCGAAATCGGCGAAGCGGTCTACAAGCGCGGCCACCTCGCCGGCATCGAGCCGTCGGCCTGGGATTCGCTGCGCCGAACCAACGTCTTCCTCAAGGCGCCGATCACCACGCCGCAGGGCGGCGGATTCAAGAGCATGAACGTCACGGTCCGCAAGACCTTCGGCCAGTACGCCAACATCCGCCCCTGCATGTCGCTGCATCCGTTCGTCCGCACCCGCCACCCCGGTATGGACGTCGTGATCGTGCGCGAGAACGAAGAGGACACCTACGCCGGCATCGAGCACCGCCAGACCGACCAGGTCTTCCAGTGCCTGAAGCTCATCAGCCGCCCGGGCTCCGAGAAGATCGTGCGCTATGCCTTCGAGTACGCGCGCCGCAACAAGCGCAAGAAGGTCACCTGCTTCATGAAGGACAACATCATGAAGATGACCGACGGCATCTTCCACGAGGTCTTCGACGTGATCGGCGCCGAGTACCCGGACATCGAGAAGGAGGCCTGGATCGTCGATATCGGGGCGGCCAAGCTCGCCGACACGCCGACCGCCTTCGACGTCATCGTGATGCCCAATCTCTATGGCGACATCCTCTCCGATGTCGCCGCGCAGATCGCCGGCTCGGTCGGGCTCGCGGGATCGGCGAACATCGGCGAGCATGTCGCGATGTTCGAGGCGATCCACGGTTCGGCGCCACGGCGCGCCGGACAGAATCTGGCGAACCCGTCAGGCCTGCTCCACGGCGCCATCCTGATGCTCGTCCACATCGGCCAGGCGGAGATCGCCGAGCGCGTGCACAACGCATGGCTCTCGACCATCGAGGACGGCATTCACACCTACGACATCTTCTCCGACGGAATCTCGAAGCAGAAGGTCGGCACGCGCGAGTTCGGCGAGGCGGTCATCGCGCGGCTCGGGCAGGAGCCGGCCGTGCTCAAGCCGGCCCGCTACGTGAACGCGCCGGCACAGACCGGCCACGGCGCCGGCGAGCGCAAGCGCGCCACCAAGGCGATGGTCGGAGTGGATCTCTTCCTCGATTGGACTGGAGATCGCTCCGGCGGAGGCGGCGACGCGCTCGCCCGGCAGGTGGTTCAGCTCGGGGGCGACGGACTCGAGCTCAAGGCGATCTCCAACCGCGGCACCAAGGTCTGGCCCGGAGGCTCGCCGGAGACCTTCTGCACCGATCACTGGTGTTGCCGATTCCTGGCTCCCGACGGGCGCAGCGCCGTTTCTCACGAGCAGGTGGCGGCGCTGCTCGACCGCTGCGCTCGCG
Organism: Thermoanaerobaculia bacterium; assembly: GCA_031403995.1. Lineage (GTDB taxonomy): Bacteria > Acidobacteriota > Thermoanaerobaculia > Multivoradales > JAGPDF01 > JAGPDF01. The sequence goes on along the minus strand of JANNGS010000038.1, from coordinate 11,811 downwards.
CCGGTCTCGACTTCATCAAGACCGAAGGGCTCTTCACCTTCGACGGCGAACGCGGCTACTCCCCCGGCGGCGAGTAGTTGGCAACTCCAATCCCGCGAAACTTCGCAGCCTTCACCGCCGGTGAGATCGCCGCGGCGACCGGCGGAATCCTGTGCGAGGTCGAGCCGGCGCGGGCGCTGGTCGAGATCTCGACCGACTCGCGCACGGTCTCCTCCGGCGGGCTCTTCGTGGCCATCGTCGGAGAAGTGCACGACGCTCACCGCTTCGCGGGCGACGCCCTGGCTCGCGGAGCGGTGAACCTCGTCGCGAGCGACCGCGGCGTGGCAGGGCCGCGCATCGAGGTCGCCGACACGCTGGTGGCGCTCGGCGACCTGGCGCGCCACTTCGTCGATCGAGAGACCCGCAGCCGCCCGCTGCCCGTCCTCGCGATCGGCGGCTCCGCCGGCAAGACGACGACCAAGACCCTCGCCGCCGCGGCGGTGCGCGCGCTCTTCGGGCAGACGCTCGTCACGCCAGGCAACCTCAACAACCGGGTCGGCGTGCCGATGACCCTCTTCACGCTCACCCCGGAGCATCGGGCGATCGTCCTCGAATGCGGAACCAGCGTGCCGGGCGAGATCGCCGAGCTGGGCCGCATCGCGCGCCCTTCCGTCGCCGTGGTCGTGAACGTCGACCTGGAGCACTCCGAGAGGCTCGGGTCGGTCGCGGCGATCGCCGACGAGGAGGGGGCTCTCCTGCTCGCGGCGCGCCGCGTCGCGGTCGCCAACGGCGACGATCCGCTGCTGCGCGCCCGGCTGGCGCGCGCTGGCGCGAAACAGCTCACCTTCGGCCGGGGGGCGACCTGCGATCTCGCCGTCGCTGCGCGCACGGTCGACGCGACCGGGATGTCGACGGTCGTTCTGCGGTCTCGCGGGCGCTCGTTCGCGGCTCTCGGCGGGTCGCCGCGCGAGATCCGCATCCCCTCCACGCTCCTCGGCGAGACGGCGGCGCTGAACATCGCGGCGGCGCTCGCCGGCGCGCTCGCCCTACTGGACCGCTCGGCTTCGCCCGAAGAGCTCGCCCGGATGTCGGCAGCGATCGCCGCGGTCGAAGCGGTACCGGGGCGGCTCTGCGCGCTCGAAGCCTCCGGCTTGCTGATCCTCGACGACAGCTACAACTCGAATCCACGGTCGGTCCGCGCCGCGCTCCTCGCGGCGCGCGAGCTCGCGGAGCGCCGCAGCGCCCGGCTGGTGATCGCGCTGGGCGACATGCTCGAGCTCGGCGCCGTTTCCCCCGCCGAGCACCGCGAAATGCTCGCGGCGGCCGATCGCTCGGGAGCCGACCAACTGATTCTCGTCGGCAGCGAGGTGGCGAACGCCTTCGCCGCGCTCGCCAAACCGCTCGCGACACCCCATCGCCTGTTCGCCGACTCCGCGGCGGCAGCCGCGAAAGTCGCAGGCCTCGTGCGGGCCGGCGATCTCTTGCTCGTCAAAGGCTCCCGTGGCGTGCGCATGGAGCGTCTGATCGAAGCTCTGCAGGCTGCACAGATCCCGCCAGCCCGGCCGTCCCGGGCGCGGCCGAAGGAGTAGCCGCCGGTGGCACTGGAAACCAGGGAAGACCGGGGAAGGCCGCGGAGAACCGTGGGGAGGCCGAGATGAGCTGGAGCGAGAAGCCGCTGGTAGGCATCCTGATGGGCAGCAAGAACGACTACGAAGTGATGGCCGAGGCGGTGAAGATCTGCCAGGAGCTTGCGATCCCCTGTGAGGCGCGGGTGCTCTCGGCGCACCGCACTCCCGACGAGGCCCTCGAATACGCCGCCGGCGCCGCCGGGCGTGGCACGAAGGCGCTCATCGCCGGCGCCGGGGGCGCCGCCCACCTGGCCGGCGTGCTCGCCGCGAAGACGCTGCTGCCGGTTCTCGCCGTGCCGATCGACTCCTCACCGCTCCAGGGGCTCGACGCACTCCTTGCCATGGTCCAGATGCCCAAGGGGATCCCAGTGGCGACCTTCGCCATCGGCAAGGCCGGCGCCGCGAACGCCGCGCTCTTCGCCGCCGCGATCCTGGCGCTCGAGGACGCGGCGCTCCTCGGCCGGCTCGCCGCCTACCGCGAGGCGCGCAAACAGGAAGTCCTCCAACAGACCCTGCCCTAGAGGGTCGGAGTGCTCGCATCGTTGGAGCTCAAGATTGCCGGCCCGCTGGCGCTGGACGCGAGGAACGAAGAGCGCTGTCGGGATCTGAGACGAGCCGCGCTGAAGATCCCTGCGAACAAGGATGCGTGAGGTGACCGAGCGTTTCTGGGCGCACACCAAGCCGGGGGGGCCGGAGGATGCGTGGGAGCCGCTCGAAGAGCATCTCGCAAGAGTCGCGACGCTCGCATCCGCGTTCGCAGCGCCGTTTGGCGCTTCGCACTGGGCGCACCTCGCCGGCCTCTGGCACGACCTCGGAAAGTACTCCAACGCCTTCCAGCGATACCTCGAGCGGTCGGCTGACGCTGACGTCCACCAAGCGGAGCTTCAAGGCAAGGTGGACCATTCGACCGCTGGCGCGCAGCACGCGGTCGGGGCCGAGCCGGTACTAGGCCACCTCCTCGGCTACTGCATCTCCGGACATCACAGTGGGCTGCTCGATGGTCGTTCGCCCTACGCCTGCTTCGAGGCGCGCCTCGCGAAGTGCCTGGAGCCCTGGGCGAACGCCCCGAAGGGGATCATCGACGAGACGTTCCCAGCGCTTCCGGCCTTCCTCTCGCTCTGTCTGGCCAGCCGGCAGGACCCGGTGCGGCGAGGCGACGTGGCTCTCTCGTTCGCATTCTTCACCCGTATGCTGTTTTCTTGCCTCGTCGATGCTGATTTCCTGTCTACAGAGGAGTTCATGGATCCACTTCGCGCGGCGACCCGCCCAGCTCCGCGCGACAACATTCTGGAGCGCATGGAGCGTGCTCTGAATCAGTACCTCGCGGCGAAGAGCTGGGAACCGACTCCAGTCAATCGGGAACGGGCTCGGGTCCGCGAGGCTTGTCTCGCGGCCGCCGAGATGCCGCCGGGCCTCTTCTCGCTGACGGTACCGACCGGCGGAGGCAAGACGCTCTCTTCCCTGGCGTTCGCCTTGCGCCACGCCGCTCATCACGGCCTGAGCCGAATCATCTACGTTGCTCCGTTCACAACGATTCTCGAGCAGAACGCGGATGAGTTCCGAAGAGCCCTACATCGAGTCGAAGGCATCGAACCCTCGGTGCTGGTGCTGGAGCACCACAGCAACGTAGCTGTCGGTCAGGAAACATCGACCAGTCGGCTCGCGGCCGAGAACTGGGACGCACCCCTGGTCGTGACCACTTCGGTGCAGCTCTACGAATCGCTCTATGCGAATCGAACCTCGCGCTGCCGAAAGCTCCATCGGCTCGCGCGCTCGGTGATCCTCCTCGACGAGGCGCAGGCTCTCCCCGTGGACTTCCTGGCGCCCTGCCTCGCCGCCCTGCGCGAGCTGACGAGCCACTACGGCTCGACCGTTGTGCTCTGCACGGCGACGCAGCCGGCAATCGAGAGGCGGCCCGGCTTCGAAATTGGCTTGGAAGGTGCTCGCGAGATCATGCCCGAACGGGATGTCCTCTTTAGATCGCTGCGAAGGGTCGAAGTCAGCGAGGTGGGGCGCATCGAGGATGCCGAGCTGACCGAGCGCTTGCTGGCTCACGAGCGTGTGTTGTGTATCGTCAACACTCGATCGCATGCTCGGAAGTTGTTCGAGCGGATTCAGGGTAGGGCAGGCTGCTTCCACTTGAGCGCACTCATGTGCCCGGCCCATCGAACCGAGAAGCTCAACGAAATCCGCGCCCGGCTCGACAGCGGCGTGGCTTGTCGCGTGATTTCCACTCAGCTCATCGAAGCGGGGGTGGACATCGACTTTCCGGTTGTCTACCGGTCGCTCTCGGGGATCGACTCGATCGCTCAGGCAGCTGGCCGGTGCAACCGGAACGGGAAGCTCGATGGACTGGGGCAGACCTACGTCTTTCAGTCGGAACACGAGCGGTCGGAGAAGTACTTCGCGGAAACGGCTGACTGTGCGCGTCAGATTCTCCCTCTGCACGAGGATCCGTTGTCCCCGGAGGCCATCGAGCACTACTTCAGGCTGTACTACTGGGATCAGAGCTCGCGCTGGGACAAGGAGAGGATTCTCGACGAGTTCCATCTGAATCAGGACCCGAGCTTGCCGTTCTTGTTTGGTTTCGCACGCGTTGCGGAACGATTCCGCCTGCTCGAGGACGGTGGCTTGCCGATCGTCGTTCCGTGGCGAGAGGAAGGCAAGCGGCTCGCGGGAGAGCTGCGGGTGCGGTGGCAGGCGCCGGATAGGGACCTCCATCGCCGGCTGCAGCGCTACACTGTGGCCATTCCGGCGAGGATCTGGCAGCGCCACGCGGGAAGTGACCTCGAGTTACTCGGCGAGCGTTACGCACTCCTCGTCAGTCCAGAGCTCCACTACTCGGAGGAATTCGGCGTGCGCCTGGAAGAGCCATCCGAAGACCTGCTGATGGCGTGAAAGGAGGTAGCGGTGACAATCGGAGTCAAGCTCGAGGTGTGGGGTGAGCTCGCGGCTTTCAATCGCCCCGAGATGAAGGTGGAGCGCGTTTCATACGACGTCATGACTCCCAGCGCGGCGCGAGGCATCCTGGAGGCGATCTACTGGAAGCCCCAGATGCGCTGGGCGGTCGACGAGATTCGGGTTCTGCGACCGATCCGGTTCATACAGGTGCGGCGCAACGAGGTCGGGAGCAAGATTCCGATCAAAGGCGGCAATGGAGTCGCAGCGGCGATGAAGGCGGGACGCGGGCTCCTCGGACTGGAGGTCGACGATTCCACCGTACGAGTGCAGCGCGCGGCGATGGTGCTGAAAGACGTGCGCTACGGAATCGTGGCGCACGTCGAAGTTCTCGACGCACGTGACTCGGAAGGGAAGCCGCTCGCTGACGCTGAGGCGAAACATCTCGAGATGTTCAAGCGCAGGGCCGAGAAAGGGCAGTACTTCCATCATCCGTACCTCGGAACGCGAGAGTTTCCGGCCGAGTTCCGGCTCGTCGACGAGTTCGGCCCGATGCCGGAAGAGCTTCGCGGCGAGCGTGACTTGGGCTTCGTCTTGCACGACATCGATTTCGTCGAGGATCGGAACGGTGCCATCGTCGAATCGAATCGCGGCCGGCGGCTCACGGCCCGGCCACGTTTCTTTCGTGCTGTACTCCGCAATGGAGTTCTTTCCGACTTGCAGAACGCATTGACGAGAGTCTGAGCCATGATCCTCCAGTCCCTTTATGAGCTCTACGATCGGTTGGCAGCCGATCCTGGCTACGAGATCGCTCCCCCGGGGTTCAGCCTCCAGAAGATCAGCTTCAAGGTCGTTCTATCGAAAGCCGGCGATCTGGTCGATATTCAGGATGCGCGGGTTCTAACCAACAACAAGCTGCGGCCCCGCCCGGTGCGCGTCCTCGGGTCGACCAAGCCGAGCGGATCAGGTATGAACCCGTGCTTTCTCTGGGACAATCGGGCGTACCTGCTTGGCGCCGATCCCGAAGGTGAAGACCGAGCTCGGTCGGTTCAGTCGTTTCATGCGTTTCGCGATCGTCATCTCGAAGCGCAAACCGAGATCGGCAGCTCGCCATTCGACGCTGTCTGTGCGTTCCTGCGGAATTGGGACCCTGACCAGGCACCCCATTTCCCCGCCCTCTCGGACGCGGCGAAAACAGGATTTGGACTCTTTCAGATCCAAGGTGAGACAGCCTGGGTGCACGAGGATTCGCCAATTCAAGAGTGGTGGCGCCGGCGACTCGGGGCGGTCGAACACGGCCCCACCGGGACCTGCCTAGTCACGGGTGAGCAGCAACCCCTCGCGCGCCTCCACGAGAAGGTCAAGGGACTCGCTGGCGGGCAGAGCTTCGGGAGCGGTCTGGTTAGCTTCGACGAAGAGGCGTTCAGATCGTTCGGAAAGGAGCAAAGCTTCAACGCCCCGGTGTCGGAGCAGGCTGCGTACCGCTATATGGCGGCCCTGAACGGGCTCCTCGACGGACCGAGACGGGAGAAGCACCGGCTGACACTAGGCGATGCGACCGTGGTCTTCTGGACCGACAGCGCGACGGCCACGGAGGATCTGTTTGCGCGATTCGCCTCGGAGGGTTCGACCCTAGCCGACTCCGGTGACGCTCAGGACGAAGGCTTGCGCCAGAAGTTGGAGGCTTTTCTGCAGGCATTGCGCCAGGGTCGAGAGGCCTACGCCAAGCTCGAACAGGAACCCGAGCGAAAGGGATTCCACCTCCTTGGGCTCTCCCCGAACGCCGGCCGCGTGGCCGTGCGCTTCTTCCTCTCCGGGACGCTCGCGGAGCTTCTCGAGAATCTTCGGCGCCACCATCGAGACATCGGACTCGATCCTCAGCCGGCCGCCGGCAAGCGGCGAGCGGACCCAGAGTTCCCGCCGCTTTGGCTTCTCCTGCGGCAAACCGCGCGCGAAGCGAAGGACATCCCGCCGACATTGGCCGCGCCGCTCCTGCGAGCCGTGGTAACGGGTGCCCGGTATCCGGAAGCCCTCTTCGCCGCCGTGCTGCGCAGGATCGCGGCGGATCGGCGCATCGACTACCCAAGAGCCTGCGTGCTCAAGGGCTATCTCAATCGCAATCTCAACCGGGAGGTCACCATGAGCCTGGACAAGGATCGACCTGACCCTTCCTACCGACTTGGGAGGCTGTTCGCAGCACTGGAAAAGACTCAGAAGGACGCGCTGGGAGAAAAGCTCAACAAGACAATCCGCGACAGTTACTACGGGACAGCATCCGCAACTCCAGTAACCGTCTTTCCGCGGCTGTTGCGAACCTACCAGCACCACCTCGCCAAACTCGAGGGTGGCCTGAGAGTCCATCGGGAACGGCTTGTACAGGAGATCCTGAGTTCGCTCGACGGCTTTCCGGCGCACTTCGGCCTCGCCGATCAAGGCCTGTTCGCCATTGGCTACTACCACCAGACCCGCGATTTCTACACCAAGGCAGCGCCCGCGAGCGGGAACACGCCGAACCCAACTTTCGGAGAACCCGAGGAGGAGCAATGAACCGATTCGACTTCATCTACCTGTTCGATGTCAGAGATGCCAATCCGAACGGGGACCCGGATGCGGGCAATCTGCCGCGCGTGGATGCCGAAACCGGTCACGGACTGGTAACGGATGTCTGCCTGAAGAGAAAGATCCGCAACTACGTGGGGATGACGCGGGGCAATACACCGCCGAACGAGATCTATTTCACCGATGGTGCGGTTCTCAACTCGAAGCATGAGCGCGCATACCAGAGCATCGGCGAGGCCCCCTCGAACAAGCTGCCGAAGGACGTGGCCAAGGCCCGCGAGCTCACCACGTTCATGTGTTGCAACTTCTTCGACATTCGCACCTTCGGGGCCGTCATGAGCACCGGGGTCAACTGCGGACAGGTCCGTGGCCCGATCCAGATTTCGTTTGCGCGCTCGGTCGAGCCCGTCGTGACCTCGGAACACGCCATCACGCGAAGCTCTGTGACCAACGAACGCGACTTAGAGAAGGAGCGCACGATCGGCCGGAAGTTCACCGTGCCCTACGGCCTGTATCGCGCGCACGGCTTCGTGAATCCGTTCCTGGCCAAGCAGACGGGGTTCGCAGCTGCGGACCTCGAGCTGCTCTGGGAGAGCTTGGCAAACGCATTTCAGTTCGACCAGTCGGCAGCTCGCCCGGCCGGAAGCATGGCGGCTCGGCGCCTGATCGTCTTCGAGCATCCCAACGAGCTCGGTGTGGCTCCTTCGCACCGACTCCTCGAGGCCGTTACCGTGAAGAGGAGGGACGGCGTCGAGGTCCCGCGCAGCTTCGCAGACTTCGACGTGATCATCGACCGTGCTTCGATCCCGGATGGGATCCAGGTCCATGAGAAAGTCTGAGACGCCGCCTGCCGGCCGCCGAAGGTGGAGACTTGCTTTATCTTTCATAGTCGAATAATTATTCGACTATGGTCGACAAACGATTCCCTCACACCTACTCGGCGGTCCGCGAGACGTTGCTCGCTCGCCTGGCGGAGCGCCCTCCGGGGAAGGTGCAGCTTCTCTCCGGACCGCGCCAAGTGGGAAAGACGCATCTCCTGCTCGAGATTGCGGAAGCGTTCGCCGGGCGCGCGGTGTACGCCGCCGCCGACGCTCCGGCGGCGGCGCTCTCGGGCTGGTGGGAAGTGCAATGGGCGGAGGCGGAGAGGCTCGCGAAGGAGAAGGGCAGCGCCGTCCTTCTACTCGACGAGATCCACTTCCTGCCCGCCTGGGAGAGAAAGCTCAAGGCGGAGCACGATCGGGTCGTGCGCCAGAGGCGCGCGATTCATGTCGTCGCCACCGGCTCTTCCAGCCTCCAGATCGGCCGCGGCGCGCGCGAAACGATGGCGGGGCGGTTCGAACAACTTCGCCTGCTGCACTGGCCGGCCTCCGAGCTCGCCCGGCAGCTCGGGCTCGCTGGCGCCGAAGCGCTCGACTTCTCGCTGGCTCACGGGAGCTTTCCGGGTGCCGTGGCGTTCCGGCGCGAGCCGGATCGCCTGCGGGCGTTTCTGCGCGATGCCATTCTCGAACCGGCTCTCGGGCGCGACCTTCTCTCATTCGAGACGATTCGAAAGCCCGCCCTGCTGAGACAGCTCTTCGCCGTCGCGGCGGGTCACCCCGCGGAGATCGTCACGCTCCAGAAGCTCCGCGGCGAGCTGGCTGATTCCGGCGCCCTCGAGACCATCGCGCACTATCTCGCCGTTCTCGAAGCGGCCTACCTGGTGGCTGCCGTGCCGAAGTATTCGCAGCACGAGATCCGCCGACGAGCTTCGCCGCCAAAACTCGTCGTCTTGAACCAGGGCCTCCTCGCGAGCCTTTTGGAGGCGCCAGAGACTCTGGAGCCGAGCGCGGCCGATACGGCCGGGCGGCAGATCGAAAACGCGTGCATCGCCCTTGCCTGGAATGCGGGCCAGACTGTCTCCTACTGGCGGCAGGAGCCTCACGAGGTCGACTTGGTGTCGAGCGGGAGCTGGGGGCCGTGGGCGATCGAGATCAAGACCGGCCGCGTCGCCACCCGCGACCTCGCGGGTCTGTTGCGCTTCGTCGGCCTGCATCGGCAGTTCCGGCCGCTTCTCGTGCACGCTCCGGGTCGCGATCCGTCGAGCGTCGTGGCCGGGACCGCGATCGCGACCTGCAGCTGGCAGGAGTTTCTCCTCCAGGGGCCGCCCGCATGAGTGACACCGCACCGCGCTTCGCCGAGGAGGACCTGCTGCCCATCTCCGCCCTTCAGCACTTGGTCTTCTGCGAGCGCCAGTTCGCGCTGATGTTCGTCGAGCGGGTCTGGGTCGAGAACTACCTTACCGTCGAAGGTCGGGCGCTCCACGAGCAGGTCGACGTCGGCCAGGCGGAGTCGAGAGGTGACCTGCGCATCAGCCGCGCGGTGCCTCTTCGGAGCCTCGGGCTCGGGCTCGTCGGCAAGGCCGATGTCGTCGAGTTCAGGGCCGATACCGACGGCATCGAGGTGCGCGGCTGGCCGGGCCGCTGGCGCCCGTTCCCGGTCGAGTACAAGCACGGGCGACCGAAAGAGCACCGCGCCGACGAGGTACAGCTCGCCGCGCAGGCGATCTGCCTGGAGGAGATGTTCGCCACCGAGGTCCCCCGGGGAGCCCTCTTCTACGGCAAGACGCGCCGCCGGCTCGAGGTCGAGATCGACGGGGAGCTCCGCGCGGTCGTGCGGCAGGCTGCCGACCGGGCACGCGAGATCCTGGCGGCGGCGATCACGCCGCTCCGGCGACGCGAGCCGAAGTGCGACCACTGCTCCCTGCTCGAGATCTGCCGGCCCGAGATCGCGGGACGTTCGGCCGTACGGTACCTGGAAAAAGCGCTTGCCGACGAGCTCGGGCGAGGCGTCGACACGGAGGAAACTTGAAGCGCCATCTGAACACCCTCTACGTCACGACCCAGGGCGCCTACCTCGCCAAGGAGGGCCAGACGGTCGTGGTGCGCGTCGAGCAGGAAACGCGGCTCCAGCTCCCGCTTCACAACCTGGGCGGGATTGTTTGCTTCGGGCAGGTCTCGGTGAGCCCGTTCCTGATGGGCTATTGCGCCGAGTCGGGGGTTGGCATCTCGCATCTCACCGAACACGGCCGCTTCCTGGCCAGGATCCAGGGCGAAGTGCATGGCAACGTGCTGCTCCGGCGCGAACAGTACCGGAGAGCGGACGATGCAGCGGCTTCGGTCGCGATCGCACGGCCGATCGTCGCCGCCAAGATCGCAAATTCTCGCAGCGTGTTGCTGCGGGCCGCCCGGGACCGTGAAGACGACGAGGTCGCCATTCGGATCCTGAACCGCGCACGACAGCTCGCGGCTCACCTCGAGGCGGTGCGTGGCGAGACCGACCTGGATCGCATTCGCGGCCTCGAAGGGATCGCCGCGCGCGACTACTTCGATGCCTTCGACGACCTGATCGTGCAGCAGAAGGCCGAGTTCCGATTCGAGGGGCGGAGCCGGCGACCGCCGCTCGACCGAATGAACGCGCTGCTCTCGTTTCTCTACACCCTCCTCGTCCACGACGTCCGGAGCGCCTTGGAACCGGTGGGGCTGGACCCGGAGGTGGGCTTCCTCCACCGCGACCGGTCCGGGCGCCCGAGCCTGGCGCTCGATCTCATGGAGGAGTTTCGCCCTTTCCTGGCCGATCGTCTCGCTCTCTCGCTGGTGAATCTCCGGCAGCTCGACGCGAAGCGGTTCCGCGTCACCGAGACGGGGGCGGTTTTGCTCGACGACGACGGGCGCAAGGAGGTGCTGGTCGCCTACCAGAAACGCAAGCAGGAAGAGATCGTGCATCCGTTTCTAGGCGAACGGACGACGGTGGGCCTGCTGCCGCATCTTCAGGCCCTTCTCTTCTCGAGATTTCTGCGCGGCGACCTCGACGGCTATCCGCCGTTCATCTGGAAGTAGAGCCAAAGACTGGAGGAAGTCCGTGCTCGTTGTCGTCAGCTACGACGTTTCGACAGTGAAGCCGCAGGGACGCCGGCGGCTGAGGAGGGTCGCGAAGACCTGCACCGACTGGGGGCAGAGGGTGCAGAACTCGGTCTTCGAGTGCATCGTCGACCCGACCCAATGGGCCGGCTTCCGGGCTCGCCTGCTGGAGGTCTATGATCCCGCCGAAGACAGCCTGCGCTTCTACTTCATGGGCAGCAACTGGAAGGGGCACGTGGAGCACCACGGGATCAAGAACGTCCTCGACCTCGAGGGCCCACTAATAACGTGAGCGCGAACCCCGAGCGACCGGGGTTCTCCCGGGAGGTCCGCGGCAGCGACAACGTCAACGGTCTCAATAGGATGCAGGGGATGGTTCCTTGAAAACTGAAGCCAGCGAGCTCGGGCGCTTGGGGTTCGCGGATTGCACACCGGAAGCGGCAGATGCGACTAGAGTTGCAGACGTACAGTCGCGCCCCCCGCGGGGCGCGCGGATTGAAACCTGACCAACGTCGGCAACATCATCGCCGGCAACGGTCGCGCCCCCCGCGGGGCGCGCGGATTGAAACCACATCCGCCGCAAGGGCCACCCCGCCTACAAGGTCGCGCCCCCCGCGGGGCGCGCGGATTGAAACAACCGGCGCCGGTCGTTCGTCTCGTTCGTCCGTCGTCGCGCCCCCCGCGGGGCGCGCGGATTGAAACCTGCACATGATCAGGTGGTCTACCGCGTGGGCAGGACCGAACGGATCGAGCAACGCGGCCGCAGTGGACTTCTCATTCTGCGGCGAATCGATGACGAGAATGCGTCCGCCATTTTCGACGTAACGAACGAGCGCGGCCCGGAACTCCGT
>JANNGS010000037.1:0-105705 GCA_031403995.1 Thermoanaerobaculia bacterium | reverse complement strand
AGAATTTCTCGCGCCAGCGCACGAGGCGGCCGGCCTCCCGGGCGAGATTCGAGTTCAAGTAGTTCATGAACTCGGCGAGTTGCTGGGCATCGGCAACCGTCACGAGCAGGTGGTAGTGGTTGGAGAGGAACGCGTAGGCGTTAACCAGGAGCGAAGCGAGACGTGCGGCACGAGCCAGCACGCCCAGGGTGACGTCATTCAGGCCCGTCGAGGGGCGCAGGAGCAGGCGGCCCTGGATCGTCCGACAGGTGATCTCGACGAGGGCTCCTCCGGGAGGTATGTAGCGTAATCTGCGTGCCATCCTGATGAAAGACGGAAATGGGTCCGGCTATCTGGCGCCGAAGGCCGGAGGAGCCATCTTGGGAAATCGGGTGGCACCTCAACTCCGGGTGGCACCTCAACTCCGGCGGCGAAGGCCGGAGGAGCCATCTTGGGAAATCGGGTGGCACCTCAACAGCTGGCACCTCAACAGCTGGTGGCACCTCAACAGCAGGTGGCACCTCAACAGCACCTCAACAGGCACCTCAACAGCAGTTGCACCTCAACAGCAGCACCTCAACAGCACCTCAACAGCAGAGGGTCCAGAGGATGCCGAGTCGGTCGAGCCGCAAGGCGCGGGGCACCGGCGGATGATACGGCGACGGCTGCCTTCGCGGGTCGGGCACCGTGAAACCCTGCGGGCAGGCTGGCTGCGGGGAATCGCCAGGTACCCGGAAGTCGCGGTGCCGTTCGGCGCTACAATCGAACCCACGGAGACCCGACGATGAGCACGATCCGAGAGGAAGTCCACAAGCTCGCCGAGAAGCTCCCGCCAGACGCCGATTGGGACGACGTGATGTACGAGGTCTACGTCCGCCAGAAGATCGCCGAGGGCTTGCGCGACGGTGAAGAGGGCCGCGTCGTCTCGCACGAGGAAGTGAAGAAGCGCTTCCGCGTCTCGTGAGGATCGATTGGTCGCAGCGCTCGATCTCAGACCTCGAGGCGCTTCACGACTACATCGCCCGGGACTCTCTGGTCTACGCCGAGCGCTTCATCGCGAAGCTCATCCGCGCCACCGAACGGCTCGCCGATTTTCCTGAGCTCGGTCGCCGCGTCCCCGAAGCGCCCGATCAGATGGATGTTCGCGAGCTGCTCGTTCAGACCTACCGTGTCGTCTATCGCGTCGAAGCCGAGCGCATCCTGATCGCCACCATCGTCCATGGTCGGCGCAACCTCGAACAACTCGACGACAAGCCATGGAACGCGCCCTGATCGCAGCACGACGCTCCGAAACCGCGCCTCTGCCGCTCGCGATCGCCGTCCGTCGGCGGCGAGGACTTTACGCCCAGTGCGACAGGCTGAACCCCACTACCGGGCCGTCGTAGTATTCGTGCGACTTCTCCTCGCGCTCAGCGAGCTTCTATCGCAGGCGCTTGCGCAGCAGGAGGCCGAGCGCCGCGGGCACGGCAAGCGAGAGGGCGATGACGACCCAGTCGACTCCCAGGCTCGCCATCACGCCGACGGAGAGAGCGGCAACGGCGAAGGAGTAAAGGCGCAGGGTCCGCTTGGCGCTCGGGTTGAGCCGGCGCGGACGCAACCGCACGGTCACCCGTTCGGTGAAAGTCGGGGGCAGTGCCGGCGGCGGCGCGGTCGCCATCGACGCCCGCAGCAGCGCTTCGATTCCGTCGTCTCGGACCCTCTTCCCAGGCTCAGACACTGTCGACTCCTCGTTCCTTCAACATCGATTGCAGCAGCTGGCGGGCGCGGAAGAGGTACGACTTCACTGTGTTCTCCGCCACGTCGAGAAGGGTCGCGATCTCGGCGACACTCTCTCCCATCCAGTAGTGCAGCCGCAGCGCGGATTGGTAAACCTCGGGAAGCCGGGCGACGCACTCCGCCACGGCTGCGTCGCGGCGCGTTTTTTCGAGCCGCGCGAGGGCGTCCGGGTCGCTGGCCGCGTGCTGCGCCAGGACCTCCTCGCCGACATGGGGCGCGGTGAAGCGGACGCGCGACTTGAGGTTGATCGTCTGGTTGAACGTCACCCGGTAGAGCCAGGTGCCGAACTTCGCCTCGCCGCGATACGACTTCAGCGCCGAGTGGACGCGCAGGAAGACCTCCTGCGTCACCTCCTCGGCCTCGCCGACGAACGCCTGGCCGAGGATCGAGACGGCCAGGCGGAAGACCCGGTCGCGGTAGCGTTCGACCAAGGCAGTGAACGCCGCTTCGTCTCCCGCCGCGGCGCGCGCGACGAGGTCGTTGTCAGCCTCCATGTCGCGTCGTCGCGTCGGAGGAGTCCGCCGCGGTGGACAGCCGGTAGTAGAGGACCAGGCCGAAGCCCATCAGGGCGATCGGAAGCGGTACTGCCCAGTAGGGCTTGTCCGCGGCGAGAATCGCGAGCATCGCCATCGCGCCGATGCCGAAGGCGGCGAGGACAATGCCGATGGCGAGCTCGACCGTTCGGTCCGGCGGCCGCTTCCACGCTCCCGGCGGCGGATCGAACGGCAGCTCCGGCAAGGGGATCCCCTTGTCCATCGCCGCCAGACGCTCGGCGTGGAGGATCTCCATCCGGCGCTGCCGTTCACGCGATTTCAGGAGCTGATAGCCGAGGAAGCCGGCGGTGAGCGCGATGACGATCAGGGCTTCGGGATAGGAGTGCATGGCTCGATGGCTCCGGTGGACGCGCTGACTCGATAGTGAGTCTTCATCAGCCTTGAGACAGGGGCTGGGGGAAAAAGGTTGCGGTGCCCGGCAGAGGCTCAGGGTGCGAGCTCGAATATCGCGAGGCGGCGCCAGGGCTGGGCGCCCTCCTGCTCGATCAGGTGGATCGACGACAGGCGGACTTGCCAGCGGGGCGGCAGCGCCAGCGCGGCGTCGAGGGAGTTTCCCGCGGCGCGTGGATTGCGCGGGTGGGCGAGGGTGATGTGGGATGACAGGTCGGCCACTGCGCTGGCGTCCTGCCGCGCAGGCTCCTAGGGGTTGTCGGCGAGGTCGACGACTTCGCGTTCGTTCTCGCTGTCGTCTTCCGCTTCGCCGTCGCCGCTGGCGCTGGCGGTTTCGCCTGGCAGGCTCGCGATCTCCTGGGTGCCCAGGGCGACGGCGCGCGGGGCGGCGAGCTTCTTTTCCGTCGCGGCGCCGAGCTCTTCGACTCGTCTGCCCTGCGGTACGACGCGCCTGGCGAAGGCGCTCGAAGCGTTGTTGTGCGCCTTAACGGCGTCCTCGAGGCCTTTGCCGACGCGGTCGATGTGCTCGGCGAAGATGCGCACGCGGTTGTAGAGCTCGCGCGCTTCGGCGGCGATCTTCTGGGCGTTCTCGGTGAGGGATTCCTGGCGCCAGCCGTAGTAGACGGTCTTGAGCAGGGCGACGAGCGTTGCCGGGGTCGCGATCAGGACGCTCTGCTGGAAGGCGTCCTCGATCAGGCCGGGCTCCTGTTCCAGCGCCGCGGTGAAGAAGGCGTCGCTCGGCAGGAAGAGGACCACGAACTCGGGCGTGTCGGTGAACTGGCTGGTGTAGGCGGTCTGCGCGAGCTTGCGCACCTGCTCCTTGAGCTGGCGGGCGTGCGCGATGAGGAAGACCGCGCGCTCTTCCTCGGTCTTGGCTTCGATCGCCGAGAGGTAGGCGTCGAGCGGCGTCTTGGCGTCGACGATGACGCTTCGGCCGCCGGGGAGCCGGATGATCATGTCGGGCCGGCGGCGGCCCTCTTCCGTGTTGCTCGACTCCTGCTCGACGAAGTCGACGTGGTTCAGCATGCCGGCGAACTCGACCACCCTCTTGAGCTGCATCTCTCCCCAGCGTCCGCGTGCCTCCGGCCGCCGCAGCGCCTTGACCAGATTGCCGGTCTCGAGCTGGAGCTTCTCCTGCGATCCGAGGAGCGACTTCACCTGCTCGGAGAGCGCGCCGTACGCCTCGAGACGCGACGACTCGACCCGCCGCACCTCGGCGTCGATCTTGCCGAGCGCCAACTGGATCGGCTCGACCACCGCCGCGATCGCCTGTTGGCGCTGCTCGAGGTCGCCCTTGGCCTCGCTCTGCAGACGCTCGAGGTTCTCCTTGGCGAGCGCCAGGAATTGCTGGTTGTTGCGTGTCAGAGCGTGCGCGGCGAGATTCTGGAAGGCATCAGTCAAACGGCTCTCGGCAGTTTCGAAGGCCTTCACCTTCTCGTCGTAGGCCGCGACCTGCGCCCGCAGCCCGGAGCTCTCCGCCTCGAGCTCCGACTCCCGCCGCTCCTTCGCCACCAACGTCGCACGGAGCTCGCCGACCTGCTCCTCCCGGCCGCGCAACCGCTCCTCGATCGCGGCCCGCGCTGCCGTGGCCTCTGCCTTGGCGAGCGCCACCGCCTGCGCGATGCGCCGCCCAACCACCATGCGGATGACGAAGAACAGCGCCACCGCCGGCAGCAGCGCGAGAACGACCTTGAGCGCGTCGGGCATCAGGAGCTCATCTTCCCCTTTTCGCCGCCGTGCTGACAACGAGGGCGCTTGAGCGGCAAGCCGGCGCGCAGGGTGGCGAGTTTCCCTCGGAGTCTTGCAAGCTCCAGCTGCGGATTCCAGGTGTCTTGTGGCGCAGCGATGGCCTATCACATGCTGCTTGGAGCAGCGGCACAGCCAGGAAATGGAACCGTGCTTGAGCGCACTTTGACTTGTGCTACGGTTTTTTCGATGAAGCCGATGAGGCAAGTCTTCCGTCGTCCTCTCATTCGATCGCGCCAGGAATTGAAGTGCGAACTCTCCCTGCGGAATCTGCCATCGCGACTCTTCTTGGGAAGTGGGTTATCCGGAATTGCGCGCGAGTTCGACCAAGCCATGAGTCTCCGAGGTGGGATTCCACCCGCTCGGCCAGTTCTCGCCCAGGTTGCGAGAGGAACAAGGGAGAACGAGAATGTCGAAGGTGAAATGGATCTTGGGAGCGATGCTCCTTCTGTTTGGCGCGCTGATCTTGGCTCCGGCGCCACCCGCTCACGCCAACCTGAACCGCTGCGACGCTTGCGGAGCAGAGTGCCAGATGGACTATCAAGAGGGTTGGAACGACTGCGCTGGCTCGCCCCGAGGCTGCCTGCGGATCACAGTCTGCGGCTAAGAGTCTTGCCTGGGAGCGGCAGCGCCGGGGCTTGTCTCGGCGCTGCCGGTTTTTCGATGCTACTTGCACTCTGCACTCCAGTCCCTGGGGCCGGGGCAACCGCCCCAAGGGCAATGGACAGCGCGCCTCTGGTCAGCTCCCAGATGGAATCGGGGCCACTTTGGGTCGGCCAAGCGGCTTGGGACCTTGAAGAACGGGAGCTAGTGATTGCCGATCCCGAAGCTGGGAAGGTCTTCGTGTTCGATCAGAGCGGCAGGATCGTCCGCCGAATCGCCAAACCCGGGCAGGGACCGTTGGAGTTCTTGAAACCCGCCTATCCGTTCGTGGTGGGTGATCGCTATCTCATTGGATCGAATTTCTATCGCTGGGTTTGGCTGGACAGGGAGTTTGTCCCGATCGACTCCATGCTTCTGGAGTGGGAAGACCCACAGGCCTCTGAGTACCGTCAACTCTTCCTATACTCGTTTGACGCTGGCGCGACAAAATTCTTCGGTGTTGGGCAGGTCCAGTCGCATGATCTGAAGTGGTCCGAGCCAGCCATGTTTGCCGCGCCCTTTGGCACTCAAGGGCGACTGGAGCATCTGGGTACGGTGGCGGCAGACGAAGACGAGTTGTCCGCTTATCATTCTGGTCCCAGCGAAGTCGCCGCTTGCGGTGATCAGGCCTATCTCCTACGGATGTCGGCGTCAGTCTCCCTTGAGAGATTCGGGAGTTCCAGAGGGACGCTGAAGAGCTTCCCCAAGGAACTCCGTCGCCGGCCGGACCTCCCGTTGCTCCTCGGCAGAGAGTCGGTCGCCGAACGACGGGCGGCCATGCACCTCGCGAGCCTCGCGGAAGCGCTCTTTTGCATCGAGGACCGCTGGCTCTTGATTCTCGCGCGCCAACCTCGTGCGGGCGGCGGTACGCGGTGGTTGGTGTTTCCCGTTGATCCTCTGGCGGATACCATGGCAGGCGCGATCGAACTCCCCACTCGAGCAGATGAGATCGTCTTCGTTCCGGGAAGAAGTCGATGGGCAGTGCTCGAGAAGGGCCAGATGAAGCAAGTGGGGTACCAACCCTTGACCCGAATGACTACCTTTCCTCGACCCGATTTGGGTCGATTTGTGGGTCCTCCATGAACGCGGACAGCTCTCAGCTGAAACGACGATCGATGCGTGTCGCAATCGGCCTCGTGGGCGTAGTCTTGCTTGTGATTCTCTGCGCTCGTATCGCTGACGCCGGCGGCAACTCCGGAACCAGAGAAAGCCTCGTCCCTGGGCCAGTGGCATCTTGGCTGGACCGCACGCCGCACCGGCTGGCTATTCTCTATTGGCCGTCGCTTCGGGGTTGCACGGTGTGTGATGCGTTGCTGATGGAAAAGCTCACACAGTGGCTGGCCGATCCTGCTCGCAGGGAGGAGTTGATTGTGGCCACCGTGGTTCCGGCCGGTGTCTCCGCGAGGCACGTCGGCGCTAACGCTTTCCCAGGTCTGACAGTCGAGGTCGATAGCGAGGAATATTCTCGCGCCGCTGCGCTGGCTCCGCGACCTCGGATCGAGATCTGGAGTGCAGCTGGGGAGTTGCTGCTCCTGCGAAGCATTCCGAGCAACGCAAGTCAGGTCGAGTTGCTTGACGAAGAGCTTCTCGCCGCGCTGTGGTTCACCCCGCCCTTGGGAATCAGGCCGGCGAACCCCTAGCGGAATGAAGCGCTTCCAGCGGAATTTCGCAGCGAAAGTAGGTTGCACGGTCGCAACCTTCGTTTTCGCCCTGGCTCAGGCCAAGGCTTCGGAGGCGGAGGCTCGGATAGTAGATGCCGCCGGCCAAGGCGTCGCCAGCGCTCGGATTACGGTATTCCTGCCTGCCAACCAGCCGGGCACTTTGGGAGATGGTGAAACTCAAGTCGTCGGCGGGAGCGACGCAGACGGCAGACTCCGTTTTGCCTTCCCGCGCACACCGGGTGGCGTCGCTGTGATCGATGCCGCGGGATTTGCTCCTTCTCTGGTGCATCTCGATGGCGGGAGGGAGCTGGCGCGACTCGTGATCGAGCCGGGGATCGAGCTGACGGGGGCGCTGGTCGGCGATGGGGAGGTCCCAGCCGGGCACGGCTCGATCTGCGCCGTTTGGCGGCCGATTCCCGAGGCCACCGCCAAGCGCTTCACCGTCCGTCGCTGCGGAACGGTCGCCGAGTCTGGAGCCTGGCGAATCACCGCGCTTCCACGCGGTGACATCTCACTTGAGGCAGAGGTTCCGGGCTATCTCCCATTCTCCCGAACTCTGGTGGTCCCGGCGCAGAGTCTTGATGTGAACCTCGACCCGGGGAGCCGGGCCCTCGTCCTGGTCCGGACCGCGCAGGGGGCAGCGGTGGCCGGAGCGACCGTGCGTTGCGAGGGCGCAGTGGCGACCCCCACAGGCGATTCGGGCGAAGCCCGCGTGGCGCTGCCGGCGGCTTCTGTCGAGTGCGAGGCCCAGAAAGCGGATCTGGGCGTCTCGGCACCGGTCGCGATTCGCGCGCCGCTCACCGAACCGCAGGTGATTCGTCTCGCCGACTACGGCGGCCTCCGCGGGCAGGTCCTCGGCGAGGACGGCACGATTCCTGGCGAAGTCCGGTTCGATCTCGTCGAGGCGTTCGAGGACGGTTCCGGGCAACGGACCTTCGCGGTCGATCCTGAGATCCTGCCGGAGGGACGGTTTCTCCTCCGGGTGCATCGCCCGGGACGATACGCCCTGCGCGTTCAGGCTCCGGGCTGGCGGGTGGAGTCGATCGATTGGTTGGAGCTCGCGCCGGGGAGTCCCGTCGATCTCGGCCCGATCGTTCTGAGACGGGGTGCGGGCGTGAGCGGGGTCGTGCTCGATGCGCGCACCTCGGAGGCAGTCGGCGGAGCGGTGGTGTCGCTTCGACCGACGGGTCGTGCCCGGCTTCTCCTCGGTGGCCAGGCGGAGAGCACTGTGCTCACCGACGATCAGGGCGGCTTCGTCGCCGCCGGGCTGCCGATCGGCCGATTCCTCGTCGAGATCCGCGGCGGCGATCTCGCCCCGTGGTCGGAGGAGGTGGACCTTGACGACGAGAGCGTCCAGGACCTCGCTGTTCGCTACCTCTATCCGTTCGTCGCCGTCAGCGGTTCGATCGAGCGCGACGACGGTTCGGGAGTCGCGGGCGTGCGGGTGGAGTTCGCACGTTCGTTCGATCGTGACGCGGACTCCGTCGCCAGTGCGCATACCAGCGGCGATGGCCACTTTGGAGCGCTTCGCGTCGGACCGGGAAGGTATCGAGTTCTCGTCCGCGGCGACCGGCTGCTGTTGGATCAAGAGATCGCCGTTCCCGCCCGCGAGGATCGGTTCGAGCTCGACCTCCGTCTGAGAAGGACGCGGCTTTCCGGCGTCGTTCTGGAGGGCGGCGCGCCGATCGGCGGCGGCGAGATCGTGCTCCGTCCTCTGGCCGATCTCGAGTCGAGCCTCGGAGTTGTGCTGGCCAAGGGCCAGGCTGCGGGCTCCGAACGCTGGTCCGGGCGGCCCGCGATGCCGGTGACGGTTCCAGTCGATGTCGATGGGACGTTCGTCGTCGAGGACGCGCCGACCGGCCGGCTCCGAGCCGCCTACTTCGGCCTGGAGGGTCGTCAGGCCACCCGTATCCTGGACGTTCCGGACGATCGCGAGGCTACGGTGGCCCTCGAGGTGAGTGGTCAGACAGTCGAAGGTACCGTGCTCGATCAAGGCTCGCGCGCCGGAGTCGAAGCGGCCGTGGAGCTGGTGGACGCCGACGCGCAGACAATCGTCCGAGCGACCTGCGATGGCACCGGAGGATTTCGTCTTACCGGGATCCCCTCGGGGGAGTACCGCCTCTTCGTGGAGGCGCGCGGGTACCGGAGGACCGAGCCCACGCCCGTTCTGGTGACGGCGACGGGAGCGGCGCCGATTCTCGCCGAGCTCGAGCGGACGGACGGAGCCAGCCTCCACCTCGTCGCAGAACGCCCGGATGGAACGCGCGCCGCCGGTCTGCCGCTCGTCGTTCTGGACGCCGCGGGGAACAGCCTTCGGGCGCTTCCGGCCGATCGCCGGGGCGCCCTCGGCCTCTCGGAGCTTCCGCGCGGCCGATTTTCGATCGTCTGGTCCGACGCGCTCGCTGGTGCGGGCGCCTCCGGGCCGTTTGATCTGCGCACTAGCGAGCGCAGCCTCGAGCTCGAAATCGAGCGCGGCAGAGATCTCATTGTTCAGTGTCAGGGCGAAGGTTGTGAGGGCTCCCGTCTGCCCTGGTTCGCGATCTTCACCGAGCACGACGTCGACCTGGCCCCCTTCCTCCTGCGCTCGTCGGCGATCGCCTTCTCGGAGGACGGTGAAGCACGTGTCGGAAGATTGGGTCCAGGCACCTACCGGATCGTCGCGATGACCGCGGGCCGGCGGCTCGAGAAGACGCTCGAAGTGAGCTCCGGACCGGGCGAGGTCGAGCTCACACTCCCTCGACGATAGAGGAACGCCCGGGTCTTCCGAAGAAGGGCGCGGCGCTCTGTTCAGGGCGCTACCGAAGACCACGCCGAGGTGTTGCCGCTCGCGAAGCCGTCGACGAAGATCGCACTCAGCAAAGCGGCGCAGTACCGGCTCCCCTGTTGGGTTTCGATGATGCCGCCCCAGATGATCATCTCGGAGCCGGTCCAGACCGTCGACCAGCGCCCGCCCATGCGCACCGGAGGAGCGTCGACGAAGGTCGTCGGACGCCAGGAGTTGGTCGCCGGGTCGTAGCGCCCGCCACTGGAGTCGTTCGCGCCGCCCCAGAGCAGGAGCTCGCTGCCGGTCCAGACGCCCTGCGCGATGCGTGGCGTCGGCGCTCCGAGCGGGTTGATCGTCGTCCAGCTGTCGGTCGCCGGGTTGTAGCGCGCCCCGTCACCCAGGTCGCCCAGGAACAGCCAGTCGTTGCCGCCCCAGACGAGCATCTCGGTACCCGTCCACACTCCGACGGGCCACTTCCGGGTGATGGGAGAGTCGGCGATGTTCGTCGGCGCCCAGTGGTCCGTGATCGGGTTGTAGCGTCCACCGGTGGGGGTGGTTCCGTCGTTGATGAAGCCGCCCCAAATGATCATCTCGGTGCCGGTCCAGACCGCGGCGTGATGATCGCGCGCCCCGGGGGCGTCGACGATGCTGGCATCGGTCCAGGTGTCGGTCGCCGGCCGGTAACGCTTGGCGACCGTGTCGGTGCCGATGCCGCCGAAGACGATCATCTCGCTGCCGGTCCAGACGAGGGAGTACCCAATGCCGCTCGCCGGGGCATTCGTCTCGCTGACGAGGCTCCAGCTGTCGGTCGTCGGGTTGTAGCGCCCGCCGGTCGGAACTCCTCCCCAGAAGATCGCCTCGGTCCCGGTCCACACGGCGGTCTCGGAGCCTATGGGTGCGCCGACGGTGCTGACGGCCCGCCAGCTGTCGGTCGCCGGATCGTAGCTCGCACCGGGGGGAAGGCTCCCTCCCCAGCTGCTGCCGCCCCAGATGATCATCTCGCTGCCGGTCCACGCGGCGGCATGCAGGCCGCGTGCGGCGGGGACGTTCATGGTGCCGGTGCGGTGCCAGAGGTCGAGCTCCGGGTCGTAGCGGCCGCCGTCGTAGTGAAACAGGAAGTCGTCGTCGAGGCCGCCCCAGACGATCATCTCCGTGCCGGTCCAGACCGCGGTGATGCCCTGGCCGTTGTTGGCGGAGTTCACCGGATGGGTCGCCGTCCAGGTGTCGGAGAGAGGATCGTAGCGGCCACCGGCGACGACGTTGAAGCTCCCGCCCTGGACAATCATCTCGGTGCCGGTCCAGACCGCGGCGTGGAACGAGCGCTGCGACGGGGCATCGACGAGGCTGGTGGGCATCCAGGAATTCGTCGCGGGGTTGTAGCGACCGCCACTCTGGTCGTAGGCCGGTTCGTTGGCGCCGCCCCAGACGATCATCTCGGTGCCGGTCCAGACCGCCGTGTGATAGCAGCGCGCGTCAGGAGCGTCCGTGGCAGCAACCGGCGTCCACGAATTGGTGGCGGGGCTGTAGCGTGCACCGTCGCCATAGAGCTGGCCCAGGTGAACGTTGTAGCCGTTCCAGATGATCATCTCGGACCCGGTCCAGACGGCGGAGTGATAGGCCCGCGGGGTGAGCGGTGCGGTGGCCATCAGTGTCCAGCTGTTGCTCGCCGGATTGTAGCGGCCGCCGCTGTTGAGCAGCCCGGTCGATCCTTCGCCGCCCCAGACGAGCATTTCGGAACCGGTCCAGACGACGCTCGCATTGGCGCGCGGCTGCGGAGCGAAGGCGACTGCAGTCTCTGACCAACTGTTGGTTGCCGGGTTGTAGCGGCCGCCGCTCGCGTCAGCCCGGCCGCCCCAGACCACCATCTCCGTGCCGGTCCACACCGCCAGGTGCGACTGGCGAGCTCCGGGCGACCCCAAGGTCGGCAGGAGCTGCCAGGTGTCGGTCGCCGGATCGTAGCGGCTGCCGTCGCTGTAGGTCGTGCCGACGGAGCTCATGCCGCCGAAGACGATCATCTCGCTGCCCGTCCACACCGCCGTGTGCCAGTAGCGCGGGTCGAGCAGCTGCAGGGTCGGTGTCCAGCTGTCGTCCGCGCAGGCGGTGCCGGCGGTGTCGGCGATGACGGGGAGCCGGTAAGCGAACGGCTCCGGCTCGCCTGCAGCGGCCCACTGCCCGCGCGTCTCGCTCCACCAGGCTTCGAACGGGCGCTTGGGCCACTCGGTCGTGGTCGCACGCAGAAGTTGGTCGTCGAGCTCGTGCACGACGGTCGAGGAGTATCGGTGCTCGTCTTCCCGCAGCGGGCTCGGCCTGCCGATCTCGATCCCGCTCGCCCCCCGCCCCATCTCCCTTGCAAGCTCGCGCACGCGGGCGTCGAATTCGTCCGGCTCCATCCCGAGCCTGCCGGGATCGCGCAGTCGGTCGTGTCCGCGGCGCCACTCGAACTCGTTGCGCACACCGGAGGCCGGCTGCCCGGCGGCGGGTGAGCCCATCTCGGCCAGCTCGCGGGCCGCGGCGCTCTTCGCCGCGCCGTGCAGGCGCGGATCGTGGGCGTACTCGGTGCGGATGAGCCGGTCGACGAGCGCCGGGCGGGCGAGACATTCGGCGGCCTGCGCGGGATCGTTGCCGAGCGCGGCGAAGAGCTCGCGCAACCGCGCCGGCGACTGCGAATGGGCGGCCATGCGGTCGAGCTCCGCCTGCACCTGCTGCGGCGAAACCGTCACCTGCCAGAAGAGGCGCAACGCTGCCGTCTTCACCACGGCATCTTCGGCTCTTTGCCGGAGCACGGCCTGCGGGAGGGCCTGCGCAAAGGAGAGCTCCCGGCCGGAGGAGCGGTGGTTCCAATAGACCCGCTCGATCGCCTCCTGGCAGCGAACGCGGTCCTTCAGGCCCAGGGCGGCGGGTGGATTGGCTTGCGCTGCGAAGGCAGAGTTCTGAGCCATCGCGCCGCCGAGGAGAAGCGCGGCGAAGAGAGTTGGAGTTCGAGATCGTTCCCTGAATCTGCTCAACGAGTGCCTCCCGTTACTGCGTCGGTGTCGCCCTTGATGCCAAGGGAACCTCAGCGCGCGAGATATTGTGGCTCGCCGCCGCAGAATTGGACAGTGGAACGAGCCATTGGGAACAGAAAAAACGCAGGATGTTCCCCGGGAATGGCGACAGTGGGGTCGGCGGGAGCACCAGGAAGCCGGGTGGCGTCGGGTGGGGCTCAGCTCATCGCGAGCAGGAGCTTGCCGGCCGTCGCCCGGCTCTCGAGACGGCGGTGGGCGTCGGCGGCCTGGGCGAGGGGAAAGCGGCTATCGATGCGCACCTCGAGGTCGCCAGCCGCCGCGAGGTCGAAGACAAAGCGGCTCCGCAGGGCGAGCTCTTCGGGCGTCCGGGCGTAGTCGAAGAGCGAAGCCGACACCATAGTCCGGCTGCCCAGCACCGGGCGCGGCGAGAACGGCGCGATCCTACCGCTCGACTGGCCGAAGACGATCAGCGTGCCGCGCACCCTCGTGGCGCGCACGCTGTCGCGGAAGGTGGTTTCGCCGACGCCGTCGATCGTCAGATCGACGCCGCGATGCGCCGTCGCGGCGAGCACTGCGTCGGCGAAGTTGGTCTCGGTGTAGAGGATCACTTCGTCGCAGCCCGCCGCGCGCGCCAGCGCCGCCTTCGCGGGCGTCGAGCAGGTACCGAAGACCCGCGCCCCGGCGCGCTTCGCGAGCTGGGTGGCGAGCAGCCCGACGCCACCGGCCGCGGCGTGGATCAGCACCGTGTCGCCGGGCTCGACCGGCCGGATGCCGTGCACCAGGTAGTGCGCCGTCATCCCCTGCAGCGGCAGCGCCGCCCCGAGCTCGAACGACAGCGCCGGGGGCAGCGGCAGCGCGCGCGCGGCAGGAAGGAGGACCTCGTCAGCGTAGCTCCCGGCGGCGTCCCAGAAGGCGACGCGATCGCCGACGCGCGGCGACATCACGTCGGCTCCCGCCGCGGTCACGACGCCGGCCCCCTCCTTGCCGGCGAGCGCCGGCAGCGGCCCGGGATCGTAGAGCCCGCTGCGGAGATAGGTATCGATGAAGTTCACCCCGGCGAAACGCAGGGCGATGCGAACCTCTCCCGGGCCCGGCTCCGGCAGCGGAATCTCGTCGAGCTGCAGAACTTCGGGACCGCCAGTGCGATGGAAACGGATGCCGCGCATGGGCGGAGTCTACGTCCGCCGGCTGCGGACGGCGGCGGGTCAGTGCTGCATGGCCGGGACGGCGCCGGAAACGGCTCCCGGGACCGGCACGACCTCGTAGCGCGTGATCATCCCGGCATCGAGGTGCGGTCCGACGTGGCAATGGAAGAGCCAGATGCCCGGATTGTCGGGCACCATGTCGGCGACGATCATCCCCATCGGCAGCAGATTCAGCACGTCGGTGCGCATGTGCATCGCCACCACGGTGTTGGCGTGCCAGTGCGGCGCATGGATCTCGAAGTTGGTGGAGCTGAAGTTGTACCAGCGCACGCGCTCGCCCTGGCGCATCCGCATCGGCGGCGTGTGGCCGAAGGAGAAGCCGTTGATGGTCTCCTTGAGGTTGGCGCCGTAGAGCGGATCGGCGAAGTGCGCCGCGCGCGGATACTTGGCGGGATCGAGGGCGTAGGTCTGGATGTTCTCCTCGAAGTAGGAGCTCGCGTTCTCGTCGACCTCCAGGAACGCCGCGACGATCTCGGTGTCGACGTCCTTCGGGCTGCCGTCGGGACGCGCCGCGCCCTTGCGGGTCACGATCAGCGGCCCGATCAGCCCGGCGTTCACGTCGGCGCTCTCGTGGACGTGCGAGTGGTACATCCAGAGGCTGGTGCTCGGCTCACTCTCGATCGGACCGGCGCGCTCCGGCACCGGCCAGACATAGCGGTGGGTACCACCCGGAGCGACGCCGTCGTCGTTCTTGTCGGCGCCTCCGGTGCCGTCCTCGTAGCCCGCGCCCTCGGACGACTTGGTGTAAAAGACGCCGTGCGGGTGCATGCTCACCGTGCGGCGCGTGTTGTTGCGGAAGAGCACCTCGATCGTGTCGCCGACCTCGGCGCGCAGGAGCGGCCCCACCATTCCGAGGTGCTCCCACTCCGGCGCCCGGGCCTTCAGCGTCAGGAAGGAGGCGTCGGTGTACTCGCGATAGATCGCCTTCTTCATCACCCGCCCGAGCGTCGTTGCGGTCCGGTTCATCACCGCCGCGGCGAGGCCGTCCGCGAACGGTTTGCCGGTGATCTGGTCGAGGCCGCTCGGCGCATAGTCCCAGACCACCTCGTCGGCCGCGACGAAGTACATCCGTGTCTGCGGCGCGGCGAGTGCGAGGCTCGCAGTCGCCAGCCAGCCCAGGACACTCCATCCGAACGCGGACAGCTGCGCTGCACGAGGTCGCCACATCGTCGTTCTCCTTCTGCGCGGAGCCTGGCCGCGCGCGAGCTGAATCGTGATGGCGGAAGCTATCACCCCATGCCTTTCGCCGCGCCCGCCGCGCCCGCCGCGCGGGAATGGGCTGGGAGCGCGCCGGGAGAGGACCTGCTGGCCGCGGGTGAAACCGGCCACATCACGCGCGGTGGGGGGAGCGTAGGATAGCGAGGTGTCCCGCCTCGGCCCCGTGGTGTCCTTTTCCTTGTGTGCGCTTCTGCTTTTCTCGCCCGTGGGTGCAGCAGTGCCGCCGGCGGGCGTCGCCGCCCAGGTCGCGGATGTCCCGGGCGACGACTGGAGCCTGCCGGCCTGGGTGACGCCGACGCCCGGTTCAGGTTTCTTCTCGGAAGAGGCGGCGCCGGCGTTCAACGTCAGCGTGCGGGTGGCCGATTTCACCTGGCGCCAGCTCCAGCCGACGCCAGGATCGTTTTCGACCACGACCACCGACTCGGTCTACGGCATGAGCTTTCCCTCCTGGGACAGCCAGCTCGCCGGCAGCGACCCGATCTGGCTCCGTCTCTGGGTGAGCGGCGACGACTGGGCGCCGCAGTGGGTGAAGACCCTCTGCGGGGTCGCCCCGGTGGGCACCGGCTATGAGAACGACGCCCATCTGCCGATCTGGAACGCCTGCCTCTGGCAGCAGGCGCGCGAGCTCTTCCGCCAGGTGCTCGTCGTGCGCGGCCTGCGTGGCGATCCGCGATTGCAGTTCATGTACGTCCCCGGCGCCTTCACCTGGTGCGAGTTCGACTACGACATCCCGACCCAGGCGGCGGCGGACTTCGGCCTCACCTTCGCCACCTTCGACGGCTGGTTCCAGCCGGCGATGCAGGACCTGGTCGACATCCTGAACGGCGAGAACAGCGACCCGGAGGACGACTACGCCTGGAAGCTGGTCTTCACCGGCGAGGACTATCCCTTCGGACCCTGGGAGACCCTGGACGATCTGCACGCGCGCGATGCGGTTGCGAAGGGGATGGGGATCCGCACCGGCATCACCGAGGTGTTCAACTTTCACCTCAACCACGTGCCGGCCTACGGCACGACGATCGCCGCCGACGGCCACATGACGACCGACGAGAACTGGCGCGGCCTCGACGGCCGCCGCGTCGTCGCCACCGAGAACGAGTGCTTCAACGACTGCGGCTTCACCGCGAGCGATACCGCCTACGCGGTGAAGATGGCGAACCTCAAAGCGTTGCAGCTGCGCATGAACTGGATCTACGTCGTGCCGGGACCGAGTTACCTCGCGGAGTATCCGGCGCTCTGGAGCTGGACGCGGCTCGCGCTCGGGAAGCGGGTCTGGGAGGCGGCCGACGCCTGGGCGGCGCTGCGCGAGGCCCAGGATCTCTATTGGGTCGACGACAGCAGTCACACATGGAGCGGCGCACCCTGGGTGAGGAACTTCGAGCGCTGGCTGGTGCAGCGCGACGTCGCGCCGGAGGGCATCGTTCGGCGCGGCACCGATATCCGGTCGAACGAACTCGCGCCGGAGAACGGCACGGCCTACGAAGGGCTACGCACCCAGCTCGCCCTCGGACGCAGCGCGATCTACCTCGACCTCGACGAGCGCTTCTTCGCCGGCGGCGTTGCTCCAGGCGAGATCAAAGTCACCTATCGCGACAGCGGCAGCGGCTCGTTTCGCATCGACTACCCGGCAACGGGCGGCGTGCTCTCGACGGCGCCGCAGGTCTACACGAACTCGGGCGGCTGGCGCACCGCCACGTTCACGGTACCCGGCGCGCTCTGGAACGACTCGCTTACCGGCGGCAACGACCTGAGCCTCGTGGCGACGGGTCCCGCCGACCTCGAGGCGCGCTTCGTGCGCGTCGTCCGGCTCACTCGCCCGCGGGCGATCTTCCTCGACGCCTTCGAATCCGGAACCGCGGACTTCTGGTCCCCCTGAGCGGCGGCCAGGAGGACTCGTCCTTGCGATCTAGACCATGGCGCCCGACTCGATGTCGGGGGTGGGCGCGCATGAACTCGACGAGGTGCGGCATGTAGTCGGCGAGCTTCGGGCAGCGGATGCCGAGCGCCGCGAGGTCGCGGTCGGCGTGGTGGGTGTCGTAGAAGGTCGGGTGGATGAAGTAGTCGACGGCGGAGGCCGGAATCCCCAGGAGCTGGTAGACGCCGGGCACGTACTCGATCGCCGACTTGGCGACGGTGAGCGGCATCGGCACGCGCACGATCACCCGCCCGGTCGCCTTGCCCATCAGGGTGATCGCGTCGTCGATCGTCGGCGGATCGGGGTCGGCGAGCTGATAGCACTGGCCGGCGGCGCCCTTCCATTCGGAGAGCGCGGCGATCGAGTCGATCACGAAGTCGCGCGGCACGAGGTTGATGCGCGTCCGCTTCGGGTCGCCGGGCACCGGCAGGACGGCGACCGTCGGCTGTTTGAGCAGCCAGCGGATGACGTAGTAGGGACCGTCGTACTTCTGCGTCTCGCCGGTGCGGCTGTCGCCGGTGACGACCGCCGGGCGATAGATCGACGCCGGCATCCCGGCCTTCATGCGCTCGCGCACTTCGATCTCGGCGAGGTACTTCGTCTCCTCGTAGAAATTGTTGAACTCCTGGCCGCGCACGAGATCGTCCTCGCGGAAGATGCCGGCGTAGCGCCCGGAGACGTAGCACGTCGAGACGTACTGCAGGCGCCGGAGCTTGGCGCAGCGGGCGGCGAAATCGAGGACATTCCGCGTGCCGGCGAGGTTGATCTTGAGCGCGGTTTCGCGCCGCACCGAGAGGTCGTAGACCGCGGCGAGATGAAAGATTTCGACCACCTCGCGGGCGAGCGCCGCGGGGCTCTCGAGGTCGAGGCCGACCTGCGTGATGTCGCCGGTCGCCAGGGTGAGACGGCCGTGAATGCCCGCGCCGGCGGCCTCGAACTCCGCTTCGATCTCGGCCAGGCGCTTTCTCGCGAGAGTCGCGAACTTCGGCTGGACGAGACAGACGATCGAGGGCTTGCCCTTGCGCGCCAGGATGCGGCGGACGAGCTCGGAGCCCAGGAAGCCGGGAAAACCAGTCAGGAGGATCTTAGCCATGGGTCTTGGACCTCGGGGGGATGCCAAGCTCAGCTATCTAGGCTACCTAAGCCACGGAACACGGCGCAGCGCGCGCAGCGCCTGGGTCATCCAGCGCCCGAAGACTTCGTCCGGCACGCCGGTCGGCGCCGCGATGGCCATGCCGCGCTGCACGGCCACGGTCTGGGCTTCGGTGTATTTGAGGATGCCCTCGGCGCCGTGGCGGCGGCCCAGGCCGGAGTTCTTGAAGCCGCCGATCGGCCCCTCGACTGACCCCCAGGCCGCGGCGTAGGCCTCGTTGATGTTGACGGTGCCGGCCTGGAGGCGCGTCGCCATGCGGCGAGCGAGCTCGGTGTCGCGCGACCAGATGCTGGCGTTCAGGCCGTACTCCGTCGCGTTGGCGAGCTCGATCGCCTGCTGATGGGTCTGGAACGGATAGACCGCCACGACCGGTCCGAAGGTCTCTTCGAGGAAGAGTGTCATCCCGGAGACGACGCCGCTCAAGATCGTCGGCTCGAAGAACAGCGGTCCGAGATCGGGCCGGGCCTTGCCGCCGATCTCGACGCGCGCGCCCTTGGCGACAGCGTCGTCGACGTGCCGGGTTACCGTGGCGAGCTGCTGTGGGGAAATCAGGCAGCCGATATCGCAGCTCCAATCGAGCGCCGGCCCGAGCTTGAGGCGGCTCGTCGCGCGCACGAGCTCGGCGACGAAGCGGTCGCAGAGAGACTCGTGCACGTAAAGGCGCTCGATCGAGATGCACAGCTGCCCAGCGGAGGAGAAGGCGCCGCGCACGGCACCCGCGACGGCCGCCTCGAGGTCGGCGTCGGCGAGAACCAGCATCGGGTTCTTGCCCCCGAGCTCGAGCGAGCAGCCGGTCAGGAGGTCTCCCGCCTGGCGGGCGATGAGCCGTCCGGTCGCGGTCGAGCCGGTGAACTGAATGAAGTCCGAGGCCTGGATGATGTGCGGTCCGAGCTCCGTCCCGGCGCCGGCGACGACCAGCATCAGCTCTTCCGGCAGGCCGCATTCGACCAGCAGGTCGAGGGCCCAGAGGAGCGAGAACGGTGTGTGGAGGTCGGGCTTGGAAAGAACGGCGTTACCGGCGAGAAGCGCCGGGATGGCGTCGGTGATGCCCATCGAGAGCGGATAGTTCCAGGGTGAGATGATGCCGACGACGCCCTTTGGATGCTGGTACTGGAAAGCCTGGGTGAGGCCGGGGAGAGCGCCCTTGCGCGCCTTGGGGGCGAGGATGTCGCCCGCATGGACGGCGTAGAAGCGGGTGACGATCGCGGTATCGAGCACCTCTTCGAGGGCGTGCTTCCTCGCCTTGCCGGACTCGAGCTGGACGAGATCGAGGATCTCCTCCTGGCGGTCGAGCAGCGCATCGTGAAAGCGCAGGAAGATGCGCGCCCGGTCGTCGAACGTCCGCATCGCCCACTCTTCCTGGGCGACCCGCAGGCGCGCCACGGCGAGCACGACGTCGTCCGGCAGCGAGCGCGGAACGGTGCCGACGAGCGCCCCGTCGAACGGTGAACGGACCACGATGGCCTCGGACCTCAAAGGCGACGCGACGATGGGACGCGCGAGATCGGTCAAGCGGTCGAGGACCGCCGGCCGCCGGGCAGCAGAATCGGGACTGCGCTCCGGGCGGCTCTTGCGAGAAGTGGGTTTGGCGGCTTGGGCGGCGCGAGCCATAGTGCATTCAGGCTCTCACCCGCCGGGCTTTACGTCAAGCTGCGGCAAGAAAATGACGCGCCGCGGCGAAAGACGCCCACCATGGCGAGGGGGGGGCGAGGGGGGCGAGCCGGGCCGGGCCGGCGGGATACGCTTGACCGAATGCTCCCGAACTCCCGCGAGCGGGCTGCGACAGGCTTCTTCCTGGCGCTCGTTCTGCTCAGTCTGTTCGGGCTCGTTCACCCTTGGTTCGAGCCCGTGCGCGATGCGTCGGTCTACATCACGACCGCGAAAGCGCTGCTCGGCGGCGACGGCTACTCGTACCTCGGGGTGCCGTTCAGCGCCCGGCCCCCGGGGTTTCCGCTGCTGATTTCGCCCGTCCTCGCCCTCTTCGGAACGAATTTCCTGGCGCTCCATCTCTGGGTTGGACTGATGGGGGCGGGCGCCGTTGTGCTCTGCTTCTTCTGGTTCAGGGAACGATTGGGATGGCCCCTTGCAATGGCCGTCGCGACAGCGATCTGGCTCAATCCCGGGTTCCGGCGGCTGTCGAACGAGGTCATGTCCGACGTGCCCGGGCTTGCGCTTCTGGTCGCTTGTCTCCTGGTTGAGCGTTGGGCGAGCCGCCGACCATCGCCAGGGCGAGAAGCCTGGCTCGGGTGCGTGATCGCGCTCGCGATCTGCGTCCGTTCCCTGAACGCGGCGGTCGTTCCGGCGATCGTGCTGTCGCGGCTCTGGCGCGGTGGCTTCTATGGCGCGGGCGCCTTTCGCCTGGAGCGGCGGGCGGTAGCGCGGTTGGCGATCCTGCTGCTCGTCGCGGCGGCGTTTTCGGTCCCCTGGAGCTTGCGGAATCGGGCGATCGCGTCGGCCGAGGCCGTCGAGCAGGTCGCCGTCGCCGACTATTCCACGGCAATGTGGCGGGTCGATCGTGGCGATCCCCATTCGGACCGTCTGCCCATGGGGCAGATCCTGTCCCGTGCGCGCGTCCGGATCTACGACTGTCTGGACGCCCTCGGAAGCCGTCTTCGCCACGGCATGCCGGTTCCGTCGCCCGGGCCGCGCGAGATCCACCCGGGCTGGTTCCTGCTCGCGGCCCTCCTGCTCGTCGGACTCGCGACCGCGGCGCTCAAGGCGCGAGGTCCGGCGGAGCTCTTCGCGTTCGCCTGCCTGGCGGTTCTGCTGGTCCATGTCGACTTCCGATCGCGCCTCATGCTGCCCGTGTTCGTGATCGCGCTGGCCGGGACTGCCGAGCTCGTGCGCGACCTCTGGCGGCGCTACACGACCCCTGCCCGAGCCGAGGCTGCGACCATGGTGACGGTCGCCCTGGCGACGCTGCTCGACTTCACGCCACGCTGGGAGTGGGACCTCATCCGCGCCGGGCATGAGGCAGGCCTGGCGCGAGCCGCGGCTGTGAACGCCGCGCTCCCCAGGAACGCGATTCTCGCGACGGCGCTCGGACACCGCGACACGGTGCTTCTGGAGCGTCCGGTCTTCAGCCTGCATCTCGCGGCGCGCCGCGAAGGGCTCGCGACGGCTTTCGATCGCCTGACCCGCGAGCACTGCGTCGACGATCTCGTGCTCTCCGAGAACGACCCGCGGGAGGCGATGCTCCTCGAGCACTCGCGCCTCCTCGGGCTCGCCGGGCGTGAGATCGCCGCCGCGCTCTGGGTGGTTCCGCTGCATCCCGCCGGCTGCGGACCGCGCGGCTCCTAGCGCCTAGTGCTTGGCCGGGCCGAACGAGCGCTCGAAGAGCGCCTGAATCGCGGCGCGGCCTTCGTCCGAAAGGTTGCGCGTGCCGGTGCCGGCAAAGGCGCGGTCGCCGATCTTCGGCAACTCGGGCTTCCAACGCCCGTCCGTCCAGGTGAACCACTCGTTGCGCTGCTGGTCGAAGACCCAGACCTGACGGTTGAACAGCTTGGCGAGCTCGACTCCCCAGCCGGTGCCGCCCTTGACGGTGTCGTCGGGCTGGATCCAGCCGATGGCGAAGACCTGCCAGGTGCTGTTGACCATGTGGTAGAGCGACTGGATGACGCGCCGGATGAGGTCGGCCTCGTGGTAGGTGCGACCCATGCGCTTGGAGACGATCTCCATCGAGATGTCGCCCTGGGCGAGCTCGGCCTCGCCGAGGACCTTGACGCCCACCGGCCACTCCATGGCGTGGCCCTCGAAAGAGAGGGTGGTCTGGTCGATCCCCCAGCGCTTCGCGCAGCGGCCGAATTCGGACTCGGCGCCGCGGTGGCCGCCGGAGATCAGGCTGGGTCGATTCGAATTCGGCATCGCGAAGCTCCTAGGTAGGGGACAGGCGGCTCATGCCGCAGTGCGTCGTTTCGCCGGAATTGTATCCGAGGTGGGCAGAAGGCGGCCCGCCCCTACCCCTTGAACCCCGCCAGAACGTCGAGGACGAAGTCGATGTCCTTGTCGGTGTGGTCGGCGGAGATCTGGAAGCGAATGGTCTCGTCGCCCTTGGGGACGACCGGGAAGTTGAGTCCGGTGGCCAAAACGCCGTGTTTCAGGAGGTGGCGCACCAGGGAAGTGGTCTTTGGGGTGTCGCGGACGAAGAGCGGGACGATCGGGTGGGTGCCCTGAAGGGTCTCGAAACCGAGCCGGATCAGGCCGTCGCGGAACTGTCGGGTTCTGGCGGCGAGATGTTCGAGGAGCCCCTTGCCGTCGGGGCCGTCGAGGATCTCGACCGCTTTCTTCGCCGCTGCCGCCTCGGCGGGGGTGATCGGGTTGGAGTAGATGTAGGTCGGCGCCGATTCGCGCAGGAAGTCGATCAGGCCGGCGGCGCCGGTGACGTAGCCGCCGTTGACCCCGAACGCCTTGCCGAGGGTGCCGATGAGGACGTCGGCGGGGCCGGAGCCGCTCGCCTCCTCGGTGCCTCTGCCGGTCGACCCGAACGCCCCGACGCCGTGGCTGTCGTCGACGATGACCACGACGTTCTCCGGGAAGGCGGCGTCGTGCTTGCGTGCCACCGCGAAGATCGCCGGCAGCGGCGCCTCGTCGCCGCGCATCGAGAAGATGCCGTCGGTGACGATCAGGGCGCGCTTGCAGCCCCCGGCTCCGATGACCTCTGTCAGCCGCGCATCGAGCTCGGCGACGTCGTTGTGACGGTAGACGCGCTTCTCCTTCGGCCGCGCCAGCTTGATGGCGTTGATGATGCAGTTGTGGTTGAGGGCGTCCGAGACCAGCGCCGTCTCCTCGGAGACCAGCGGCGTGAAGACGCCGAGCATCGAGGCATAGGCGGACGAGAAGATCATCGCCGCCTCGCGGCCGTGGAAGCGGGCGAGGGTCGCCTCGAGCTCGATGTGCGGCGCGTAGGTGCCGCTGATGAAGCGCACGGCGCCGGGGCCGGCGCCGAACTTCCGCGATGCCGCCTCTTCGGCCTCGATCACGTCGCGGCGCAGGTTCATGCCGAGGTAGTTGTTCGAGTTCATCTTCAGGAAGAGCTCGCCGCCGCGGCCGGCGATGCGGTAGCGCGGGCCGAAACCGCCCGCGGCCGGCACGACGCCTTCGATGACCAGTTCGTGGCGCTTCGGGTTGCCGCGCGCATCGAGCACGGCGAGGTCGTTCGCTAAGGCGGCGAGAAAGCGATCGTGGGGCATACGGACCTCTCTGTCTCGATGCGGGCGCGCCTCGAGAGGCGCGCGTCAGACAATCCGGAGTTTGATGCGCAGCTCCTTGAGCATCTCGGCGACCATGGCGGCGAGGTCGTAGCGCGGCGCCCAGCCCCATTCGGCACGGGCCGCCGAATCGTCGAGCGATTCGGGCCAGGAGTTGGCGATCCGCTGGCGCACCGGGTCGACGTCGTAGTCGAGGGTGAAGCCGGGCAGGTGCTTCGCGATCTCCGCCGCGAGCTCGACCGGCGTGAAGTTGACCGCCGCGAGGTTGAAGGCGTTGCGGTGCTTCAGACGGCTGGGGTCGGCTTCCATCAGCTCGACCGTGGCGCGGATCGCGTCCGGCATGTACATCATGTCGAGGCGGGTGTCGGGGCCGAGGAAGCAGGTGTAGCGGCCGTGCCGAAGCGCCTCGTAGAAGATGGTGACGGCGTAGTCGGTAGTTCCCCCTCCGGGCGGAGCGCTGTGCGAGATCAAGCCCGGGAAGCGCAGGCCCCGTACATCGACGCCGAAACGCGAAGCGTAGTAGTCGGTCAGCAGCTCGCCGGCGACCTTGGTGACGCCGTACATCGTCGTTGGCCGCTGCAGGGTGTCCTGGGGCGTGCGCGTGCGCGGTGTGGAGGGACCGAACGCCGCGATCGAGCTCGGGAAGAAGACCGCGCAGCGCTCCTGGCGGGCGATCTCGAGCGTCTTGTAGAGCCCGCCCATGTTCAGTTCCCACGCCACGTGCGGTTTCTCCTCCGAGGTCGCCGAGAGGAGCGCGGCGAGGTGATAGATCGTCCCGACGTCGTGCCGGCGGACGAGGTCGTGCGCCTGGCGGGCGTTGGTGGCGTCGAGGACCTCGAACGGGCCGTCGAGAGCGAGATCGCCCGGCGGCACGCGGATGTCGGAGGCGATGACGTTCTCGGCGCCTTTGAGGCGGCGCAGTTCGACGACGAGCTCGGAGCCGATCTGGCCGAGGGCTCCGGTGACGAGAGTTTTGCGCATGACGCCTGGAATCGTACCGGCTTTCAGGCCAGGAAATCGAGCAGCAGGCCGTTGACCTCGTCCGCGGCTTCGTGCTGCACCCAATGTCCGGCCCCGGGGATGCGGAAGAGCTTGGCCTCCCGGCAACGTTCCACCGAGGCCGCCGCCATCTCGGCGCCGAGGGCGACGTCGTCCAGCCCCCAGAGGATGCGCACCGGCGGTTCGACCCGGCGGTGGGCGGGGCGCTTCGGCGGCGCCCAGAAGGCTGCGCGGTACCAGTTCAACATGGCGGTGAGGGCTTCCGGCTGTCGCGCGGCGCCGGCGTACGTCTCCAGATCCCCGGAGGAGAACGTTCCAGGTCGGCTGCTGCGTTTGAAGATCGCCCGGAAACCCCGGAAATCGCCCGCCCGGATCTTGCGTTCCGGCAGGAACGGCAACTGGAAATAGAAGATGTAACGGCTGCGCCGGCGCTGCTCCCGGTTGTGCCGCAGGAACTGCCGCATCACCGCGGGGTGCGGGATATTGAGCACCGCCAGCCGGGCGATGCGCTCCGGAAAGCGCAGCGCCCCCCACCAGGCGACGGCGCCCCCCCAGTCGTGCGCGACGACGTCGATCGGATGGGATACCGGCCCGGAGCCGAGATCGTCGAGGAGTCCCCGGAGGTCGTCGGTCAGCGGGTCGAGGCCGTAGGCGCGGATCCCCTTCGGCTTCCCCGAGAGGTTGTAGCCGCGCAGGTCAGGGACGACCACTCGGCGTCCAGCCGCTGCGAGCGCCGGGATCTGGTGCCGCCAGCCCCACCAGAACTCGGGGAAGCCATGCAGAAGCAGCACCGGCTTGCCGTTGGCCGGACCGGCCTCGACGACGTGCAGGCGGACCCCCGGCAGGTCGAGGAAGCGCTCGCGGAGCTCGAGGGTGGGATGCTCGGCGGCGAAGTGCGTCAGGGCAGGGTCGAGCATGAGGGAGCGCTCGAGGACTCTACTCTCGTGCCGCCGCGAGGTGTTCTCGCCCCCCGGTGTCCTGTGCCGAGAGGGAATATGGTAATAATTCACAGTCAGCAACTTCAACTGAGGAGGTCGGGCATGAACCACCATCCCTGTATCCGTGCGTGCTTTGCCATGCTTGTTTCGTGCAGCCTGGGGGCGCTCCCGGCGGGCGCCGCCGCGGCTCCCTCTACCGGCGACGTCGCGCAACGGCTGGCCGTGGCGCTCGGCCTCGACGCTGGCCGGCTCTCCGACGTCCGGGTCGACGTCGAGACCCTGCTCGACGGCCGCCGGCTCGAGACCGTCAAGGCGATCGACGACGCGACCGGCGACGCGGTCGGCGCGACCTTGGAGGGCGCGCGACCGGTCGACCGCTATGCCGAGATCCGGCGCGCGGGCGCGACCTGGCGGGAACGCCACGGCGCCATCACGCCCAAGCTCGCCCGGCATCTCGAAACTCTGAGCCCAGGAGAGTCCACCCGGGTCGCCGTCTGGCTCGCCGTCGACCTGGCGCCGCTGGGCGAGGAGAAGGTCTCGTTCCGCCGCCGCGGGAGCGAACACGCGAGCGGCACCGCGCTCGGCCTGCCGGCCGACCCGAACGCCATCCTGCCGCCGCGCGCCGCGCCGCCGGTCCAGGAGTTCGCGAAGCCCGCTGACGTCGAGCGGCCGTTCGTCGACGCCGCCCGGGACCAGGAGCGCATCGAACAGCAGGCGGCGCTCGCCGCCGCCGATCAGGCCCGGCTCGCCGCGGTTCGCGATCTCATCGCCCCGGTGCGCGAGTCGTTCCTCGCCCGCCTCATGCTGCTCGACCTGGAGGTCTCGTACGTCAGCGAGATCTCGCCGATGGCGGTGATCGACGCCCGCCGGGAGGTGCTCGAGGAGCTGGCGAGCTGGAGCCAGATCGACGCCCTCGACGACGCCTCCGGCGTCGGCGGGCCGTCGCTTGCCTTCGCCCGTCCGACCCAGAACGTGACTCCGATCAACAATGTCGGGTATGACGGCTCGGGAGTCGCGGTGTCAGTCACCGAGGGCGAGCGGGCGTATTTCGCCAACCCGTTCCTGACGCTCACCAGTTGCTATGACTGCGGGCAGCCGTTCGCCGCTCACCCGACCGCGGTCTCCGGCATGATCCGCAGCACCCACGGCACCGAGCACGGCCTGGCAGCGGACGTGACGCTCCACAGCGGGAACGGCAGCTACAGCAGCTTCGCCGTCATGTCGGCGGCGATGGACTGGGGGGCCACTAACGCGGCTGTGCTCAACAACAGCTGGTACTGGGACAGCCCAAACAGCCCGACGTTCTGGGAGGTCGACCGCCACCAGGACTACTTCGTGCGCACCTTCTTCGACACGGTGGTGGTGGCCGCCGGCAACTTCGGCAACGGCTGCGGCGGCGCCTTCTCGACCTACGTCGTTTCGCCGGCCAAGGGGCACAACATCCTGGCGGTTGGCAACTACGACGATCTCGACTCGGTCGGCTGGGCCGGCGATGTGATGGACGGCTGCTCGAGCTTCGGCAACCCGCTCGACTCGTCGGGCTCCGGCTCGCAGGAGAAGCCCGAGATCGCCGGCGTCGGCGCTGGCATCTGGAGCACGACGACGGCGGATCCGTGGGTCGGACCGGTGGGCAGCGGCACGAGCTATGCGTCGCCGATGGTCACCTCGATGGCGGCGAACATCATGGAGGTCGACCCCGGCTTCGGGCCCAATCCCGAGGCGGTCAAGGGGGTGCTCATGGCGACCGCGCTCCACAACATCGAGGGGGCGACGCGTCTGTCGGACAAGGACGGCGCCGGCGGCATCGTCGGCGCAGCGGCGGCGGTCTCTGCCGAACGCGGCAACTGGGCGGAGCAGTCCATCGGCTCGACGACCACCTTCCCGATCGTCTACACCCAGTTCGCCTACGCGGGCGAAAGGGTGCGCTTCGCGATCGCCTGGTCGTCGAACCCGAACGCCGCCTACACGACCGACCCGCTTCCCGCGGACATCGATCTCTGGGCCTACCGCGAGGACGGTACGACCGTCGTCGGCACCTCGACGAGCGTCTACAACGCCTACGAGATCGTCGACTTCGTTGCGCCGGCGAGCGAGACTTATACCTTCAAGGCGGAGCTCTGGTCCGCCAACTGGGCCTCGGGTGGCACCTGGCTGGGAGCGGGGTGGTGGCGCGGCGAGTACCGCATCTCGCCCGAGGTCGGCTACCTCGACCTCTCGCCGCCCGAGCCGACCGGCAACCACCTCGTCGTCTACCCGGCCGACTGGGGGGCGTCCAACTACTGGCGCGCCATGGGGATCCGGCCGCTCGGCACCTCCGACCACGACCTCGAGCTCGCCAGCCACTCGCTGTTCGAGGATCCGGGCCTGCGCATTGTCGAGGCGGGCTCTTACTACGGCGGGAGCGCCATCGACTTCATCGTCGTCGACGGCAACCACCGCACAACGACCCCGGAGCACTATCGGGAGCTGATGTTCTCGGGCACCGACGGCTTCAACACGAACTTCTCCGATATGGCGATCGGGGCCGGTCCCTCCCCCTCGCCGGTGACGCTCGGACCGATCGCCCTCGGCGCGGCGCAGGTGCTCTCGGTGGTCGACGTCTATGTGGAGGCGGGGAGTCACCGGCGGGTGCGGGTGGTTCCGACGGCGGGCAGCTCGGACCTCGTCCTCTTCGGCTTCCGCTCCGACGGCGCTACAGCGTCGACCTGGACCAAGTCCAAGGGCCAGTTCGATCTCTACCGCGACCGGTCGAGCTCGGGCACCGCGACGGAGCGCGGCGGCCTGGTCAACCCGACCGGATCCGCGGACTGGCTCGCCGTGGTGGTCGAGAACCGGGGCGCGGCGGACGTCACGTTCGAGATCATCGTCCTGCCGTCGTCGCTGTTCTCCGACGACTTCGAGTCGGGCGACACCCTGGAGTGGTCCTCGGCGGTGCCCTGAGGGTGAGCGGCCGGGGGCGGACGGTGCGGGGTGCGCATTCCACCTCCGCCGTCCGCGCCGCCGCCCGGGTTCCCCGGACCCGCTAGAATTCGCCCCATGCGGCGTCCCGGGTTTTCGCTTCGACGCCCTGGCCTCCTGTGGGCTCTCGCCAGCGGCGTTGTTCTCTCCCTGGTCGCCTGCGGCGGAACCGCGGTTCGCCCCATCCCGGGCAACCTTCTCCAGGAGGCCCGGGTCCGTGAAGTGGTCGGGATTGCGCATCCCGCGCGGCTGACCGACGGGCTGGCGGCGGTCGAGGGCGACTTCTGGGAGACCCGTCTCGCCTCCCGTCTGACTTCGGGGCGCGCCCAGATCACTTTTGACCTCGGCGCGGAGAAGCATCTCGCCTGCGCCCTCGTGCAGGGCGACAACAACGACACCTACGCTCTCGCCGGGTCGATCGACGGCCGGAATTTCACCGTGCTGTGGAACGCCCCGCCGGTCTCTGGCGCCGGCATGCGGCTACGCCAGGGCGAGCTCGGGGGCTCCGCCCGCTACCTCCGCCTGTCGGCGAGCGGTGGTGACTTCCGCTATGCCGTCACCGAGCTCGCGGTCTTTTCCACCTGCCCCGCCGCGTGGCCGAGCGTCGATCTGGCACGGGCCGAAGGTACGCCGTCGTACCAGGCCGCCCGCGACAGTCTGGTGCTGCTGGCGATCGCCGGGACCGTATTCCTGCTGCTGCACCGGCGGGAGGGGCCGCGCTGGCTCGATCTCCTGGCGGTCGTGCCGATCGCAGCCGCCCTCCGCGCGGCCGTGGCGCTGGCCGAGATCTATCCTTTCCCCAACACCGACGTGGAGTCGCTGATGCGCGCGGTGGTGGCGGTGCTCGCGGGTGTCTTGGTGGTCAAAGAGACCTTCCTGCCCGTGCGATTTGCGGCCAAACCGGCGGTGGCCCGTGCCACGCTCGGCATTCTCGCCGTGTTGGCGCTCGCCTGCTACTACCACTTCGGCGCGGCGCAGTTCCTCGACGTCGCCAAGGGGCGGCCGTCGATCGTCCACACCTGGGACATGCGCAACTACTTTCCCACCGTGAAGTACTTCGAGGAGCTGCGCTACGACGGGGTCTACCTCGCCAGCCTCGCGGCCTACGTCGATGTCGTCGGCAAGGGGGATCCGGCGTCGGTCAAGAACGCGAACCTGCGCGATCTCACCGACAACCACATGATGACCGGGGTCGAAGCCGCCCCGCGGCTCAACGCTGCCCGGGCGCGTTTCTCGCCAGAGCGCTGGACAGAGTTCAAGCAGGACATGAAGTACTTCATCGACACCATGGGCAGCTCCGCCTATCTCGACAGCATGCAGGACCATGGCGGCAACGCGACGCCGGTCTGGCTGTTGTCGGCGTGGCTCGTCCTCCGCGACCTGCCCGCCAACGAATGGACCCTGGGCGCCGCCGGCCTCATCGATCCGGTCTTGCTGCTCCTCTTCTTCATCGTGCTCGCGCGCGTTTTCGGGATGCGCGTGATGCTGTACACGGTGATCCTCTTCGGCGCCACCGACTTCTACCAGTTCGGGTCCAACCTGATGGGCTCGACCTTGCGCCAGGACTGGCTGGTGGCGCTCGGGCTCGGGGCCTGTGCGCTCAAGAAGAGCCGGCCGTTCCTGGGCGGATTTCTCCTCGCCTATGCCGGCCTCATCCGCGCCTTCCCGGCGCTCGCGGCTCTCTTCCTCCTGGTCCCGGTGCTGCTCTTCATCGCCAGCGAGGTCGCCCATCGCCGCCGGCCCTGGAACTTGCGCGCGCTCGCAGCTGCGCAGGGGCAGGCGCTGCGGGCGATTGCGGGCGCGGCGGCGGCGGTGTTGGGGCTCGTGCTCCTCACCTCGGGGGTCTTCGGTTTCGACGCCGCATGGAAGGGCTGGTTCACCAAGATCGAGAAGCACGCTGTCGGCCCGAGCACCAACAACGTCGGTCTGCGCAACCTCCTGGCCTACCGCCCCGCGGACACCACGCGGCTGCTGGCACGGCAGCAGGTCGCGGACGTCTGGGAGGAATGGGACCGGCGGCAGGTCAGCAACTTCGACGAGCTGCGGCCGCTGTTCTACGGGATCAACGGGCTCGCGCTGGGCCTGTTGATCCTCGGTGTCGCCTGGCGGCCCCTGCATCAAGTGACCCTCTTGGGCCTCCTGCTCGTGCCGTTCTTCTTCTATCCCTCGAACTACTACTGCCACTTCGTCTTTCTGCTGCCGATGGCGGTTGCGGCCGGGAGGCGCGACGAACTCGCAGGCGCCGTGCAGGAAGAGCGCGATCGGCTTTTCGGTCTGGTGGTCGTGGTCCTGGCCGGCATGTCGGTCGGGCAGTACTTTTCCCTGCAAGCCGGCGGGGCGGACGAGCGCTATACGCTGCAGAGCCTGCTGCTGCTGGCGGGGTTCGCCATCATCATCCTCGCGCTGGCGGCCGCAGGCTGGCGCGCGCTCCGCAGCGCGCGCCAAGCCAAGCCCCTCAGTTCTGCGTCAACGGATTGAGACGCACCCAGCGGTTGCAGGTCTCCTGCAGGGCCTGGGGGTCGTCGCTGGCCATCGCTTCGGCGAGGAAGAGGTCGATATCCCGGCTGTCCTTGCCGGCGCGCCGCAGCGCCTGGCGGACGGCGGAGGCCACGGCCCA
Organism: Thermoanaerobaculia bacterium; assembly: GCA_031403995.1. Classification (GTDB taxonomy): domain Bacteria; phylum Acidobacteriota; class Thermoanaerobaculia; order Multivoradales; family JAGPDF01; genus JAGPDF01. Next base: position 74,978 of record JANNGS010000037.1, on the reverse strand, counting down.
GCGGTTGCGGGTCCGCAACGTGACCTGGACTTCGGGAAATCTCGGATCCGGCGGCGTCAAAATGAGCAGACCTCTCAAGTGGGACTACTGCCGGCGCTGGAAAATGTTACGCCGAGCGGGCAGGAAAGAGCCGCAATCCTGCCCGCCGGCCCCGGCGTCAGTAGAAACCAAGCTGCAGCCGGGCCGCCTCGCTCATCATGCCTTGGTTCCACGGCGGATCGAAGACCACTTCGACCTGGGCCTTGGAGATCTCGCGCAGCTTCTCGAGGCGCTTCTGGATGTCCTGGGAGAGGATGTCTCCCATGCCGCAGCCGGGGGCAGTCAGGGTCATCTGGATGTTGGCGACCTGGCGGCCGTCGGCGTCGGGAGGGTCGAGCAGGCAGCTGTAGACCAGCCCGAGCTCGACGATGTTGACCGGAATCTCCGGGTCGTAGCAGCTCCGCAGGACCTCCCAGACCCGGTCGTCGAGCGACTTCGCGTCGTCGCCCGCGTTTGCCGCGACGCCCGGGGAGGCGGCCGGCACCTGCATGCCGATGGCGTCGAGATTCTCCGGGTCGATGCGGTAGAGGCCGCCGTACTCGGTCGTCACGGTCACGGTGCCGCCCAGCTTCTGCATGATCATGACCTTGGTTCCGAACGGGATTCGGGTCGTGGAGCCGTGCGGGATGACCACCGCTTCGATTTCGCGCGTGGTGATCGCTTCGGACCGGTCGGAGGAGCTCATGAACCCGTAATCTTACTCCGCGCGGGCGGCGGTCCGAGGCGGCGCACCGCTGGCGGCCCCTGGCGGCCCCTGGCGGCCGCTGCCAACCGGTCACCGGCCTGCGGTAGAGTTTCCCCGTGCCGCATCCGCGGCCGATTCCCCACGTCGTGGAGGCCTGGATGAAGCTCACGCTCCTACTTCTCGCCCCGCTCGCCGGCATCCTGCTCGCGGGCCAGGTCGTCGCGCAATGGGCTCCCAAGCCGCCCGTCACCCGCATCGAACCGGTGGGTGAGACCCTTCACGGCGTCGCGGTCGTGGATAACTACCGCTGGCTCGAGGGCGACAACTCGAACCCCGAGCGGATGGGCCAGGTGACGCCCGAGGTCGGCGCCTGGACTGATCTGCAGAACGCCCATACCCGTTCCGTTCTCGACAATCTGCCGGGGCGCAAGGCGCTCGAAGAGAAGCTCCGGCCGCTGATGGAGGTCGGCTCGGTCTCGACGCCGGCGATCCGCGGCGGGCGCTACTTCTTCTCGCGCCGCGAAGGGGCGCAGAACCAGCCGAGCTACTTCTGGCGCCAGAGCTCGCGCGGCGACTCGAAGCTGCTGCTCGATCCGGCGCAGCTCGATCCGTCGGGCCTGACGACGATCACCTGGATCTCGCCGTCGCAGGACGGGCGGCAGGTCGCCTACGGCACCTACAGGGCGGGCGACGAGAACACGACGCTCTACCTGATGGAGGTCGATTCGGGCAAGCGCCTGCCGCTCGAGATTCCGAACAAGACGCAGGCCCCCGACTGGATGCCCGACGGCTCGGGCTTCCTCTACCAGAATCTCAAGGACCCGAAGGATCCTTACAGCGGCCGGGTGCTCTACCACCGGATGGGCACCGAAGTGGCGCAGGATCCGATTCTCTTCCGCCAGTACACCAGGGAGGAGAACGAGAAGCTCGCGACCACCTGGGGTCCCGGCGGCTCGCTGTCGCGGGACGGCAAGTGGCTGACTCTCGTCTACTTCACCGGCACGCGCTCGAACGATCTCTGGGTGGCCGACTTCGCGCACTTCCTGGCGACCGGCAAGCTCGAGAAGCGTGAGGTGGCGGTCGGCAAGGACGGCACCTCGTTCGGCTTCGTCGACGGCGACACCTTCTTCGTCCAGACCAACGTCGGGGCGCCCAACGGCCGGGTCGACGCCTACGACCTGCGGTCGACCGGGGCTGGCGCAACGTGGCGCCCTCGCACCGTGGTCGCCGAGCGCGCCGGGATGGCGATCCAGAGTGTGAACGTCGCCAAGGGTCTGCTCGCCGTCGAGTATCTGAAAAACGCTGCGAGCCTGATCGAGGTCTTCGACGTCGCGCGCGATTCGGCGATCTACGCCGACGCGAACGGCGCCGTTGGCGCGACCCTCTCCGGCACCCCCGCCAAGTCGCTCGGGGAGCTCCAGATGCCGGGGATCGGCTCCGCCGGTCTCGCGGCCGAGCCCGATCGCACCGAGGCCTACCTGAACTTCACCAGCTTCAACTATCCGACCACCATTTTCCGCGTCGACCTCGGACAGCCCTCCGCCGAACCGGCGCTCTGGGAGCGCCCGCCGGTGCCGGTCGATCCTGCGACCGTCGAGGTGAAGCAGGTCTGGTACACCTCGCAGGACGGCACCAAGGTCAGTATGTTCGTGGTGCACCGCAAGGGACTGGTACAAAACGGCCTGAACCCGACGATTCTCACCGGCTACGGTGGTTTCAACATCTCGGAGACGCCGGTGTTTTCCGCCACGATGTTCCAGTGGTTCGATGCCGGCGGCGTGATGGCGCTGCCCAACCTGCGCGGTGGGGGCGAGTACGGCGACGCCTGGCACGAAGCCGGGATGCTGGGCAAGAAGCAGAACGTCTTCGACGACTTCATCGCCGCCGCCGAGTGGCTGATCGCGGAGAAGTACACCAGCCCGGCGAAGCTCGTGATCGCCGGCGGCTCGAACGGCGGGCTGCTCACTGGCGCGGCGGTCGTCCAGCGCCCCGACCTCTTCCGGGTCGCGCTGGTGGCCGTGCCGCTCCTCGACATGCTGCGCTACCAGTACTTCTCGATGGCGCGCTACTGGGTCCCCGAGTACGGCACGGCAGAAGATGCGGCGCAGTTCGCCTTCCTCCGCGCCTACTCGCCTTACCAGCAAGTGAAGAGCGGCACCGACTATCCCGCCGTGCTCCTCACGGCCGGCGAGAACGACAGCCGTGTGCATGCGCTGCACGCCCGCAAGATGGCCGCGGCGCTCCAGGCGGCGACGGCGGACGTGCCCGCCGCGAAGCCGGTCCTCCTCTGGGTCGACCGCGAGGCCGGCCACGGCCAGGGCAAGCCGCTCAATCTCAAGATCCGTGACGCTGCCGACCAGCGCATTTTCTTCATGTGGCAGCTAGGGATGTTGCCGCCAGGCTGATCAGGGCTCTTCCTCGATCTGGCGACTCTGCTCGGGGTCCTGTCTGGCCCGCTTCCCATAGGTCCTCGCGCTGAGGAAGCGCGCTCCGGGCCTATGGGAGCCCTCGGTCCAGCCACCCCTCGTCGAGAGATCTCCGAGAGAAGAAGCTCCTGTACCGGTCTACAGGAGCGCCGCGCTACTGCAGATACCCCAGCGCGCGCAGGTTCTTGATCTGCTCTTCGGTCAACGCCTGGTCCGCGGGCGCGGTCCGCAGCTGATGGCGGTAGCCGCTCTCGAGCCGCGCCAGGAGCTCGCGCAGGAGGTCGGGGCGCTCGGTCGAGAGGTCTTTCGCCGCCAGGGGGTCGCTCGAAAGGTCGAAGAGCTCGCGGCGCTCGAGCGGCGGGCCGTGGAGCTTGAACGACAGACAGCGGCCGTCGTTGCCCACGCCGACGGCGAGCGGCGTCTCGCAACCCGGCGTGGTGAGGCTCACCCGGTGTTTTCGGGCGCTGCCCGGAAGCTCGAGGCGGAACCCTTTCCAGTCGGTTTCGAGGAGCAGCTTCGCCGTTGGCTTGCCGTCCACGACCGCCTGGACTTCGCGCGGCTGATGAAAGGCCACGGCGCGAAACTCGAGCGCCGGCGGCAGGGCGTCGAAGTGGGTTGCCTTGGAGACCCAGTGCCCGTCGGACTCCATGACCGCCGCGGCGAAGGTCGCCTGCATGAGCTTCCCGTTGCGCTCTGCGAGGACCGATCTGGCGTCGAAGCGCAGCACCTTGAGCTCCGCGTAGGCCTCGCCGGAGAGGGCCCGCTCCGGGGCGCGCAGGTACGGTTTCAGGCTCTGGCCCGAGAGCCCCGGAGGCGCCGCCACGCCAGCGAGATCGTAGACGGTCGGAGCGAAATCGACGGTCTGCGCGACTCTGCCGATGCGCGCGCCGCTCTTCTGGGCGGGGTGCACGACGATCAGCGGGATGCGCAGGCACTCGGGGTAGATCTGAGTGTGCACGAGCTGTCCGTGTTCGAGGAACTCCTCGCCATGGTCGGCGGTGAAGATCACCGTTGTCTCGTCGGCGAGCCCGCTCGCTTCGAGGTCGGCGAAGAGCTGCCGCAGTCGATCGTCGAGATAGCGGATCGATGCGTCGTAGAGCGCTTCGAAGTACTCGACCGCCTCGGGCGTCGTCTCGGCGAGACCGTTGTTGACCGCTGCAAAGTGCGGCCCAGTGGGCTCGCCGGCCGAGGCCGGCGGCGGCCCCGGCCAGAACATCTCGCGATAGCGCTCGGGCGGCCAGTAGGGATCGTGCACGGTGTAGGTGTGCAGGAAGAGAAAGAACCGTTCGTCCGGCTTCACGGACTCGAGAAAGTCCGCTCCGCGTCCGAAAGTGCGTTCGACATCCGTGTCGTCGGCGTAGGGAGTGTCGGTCCACTCGCCAAAGCCGCGGGAGAAGCCATAGCCGCCCTGGACGTATCCCCCCTCGGTGTGCCCGGCGGTGTGAAAACCGGCGTGCAGGAGAATCTCGGGCAGGGTGCGGATCTCGGGTGCGAGCACGGCGGAGGGCGGAAAGACGCCGTGCTCGGTCGGATAGAGCCCGGTGAACATCGACATGTGCGAAGGCAGAGTCGACGGGATCTGCGCGAAGGCGTGATCGAAGACGGTCGCGCGGCGGGCGAGCTCGTCGAGGAACGGCGAGGTCGGCTTCGGATAGCCGTACACCCCGAGGTGATCGGCCCGCAGGGCGTCGATCGAGATCAGGATGTAGCCGCGGGTCGGGACCGGCTCGAATCCGATCTGCGGCGGGTGGGTCGCCGCCGGGGCGGGCGCCGGTGCCGGAGATCTGGCGGGACTGTTGCAGCCCGTGTCGGCGACAGCCAGGGCGCAGGAAACCAGGACGGGCAGGAGGCGGCCGGTGGGACGCATTCGGAGGACGATCTTAGCCCGTGCAGATAGAATCGCATCCGGCAGATTCGCGAAAGGACTCCCCAAAATGCGTGTTCTGGTCACCGGTCATCACGGCTACATCGGCTCGCTCCTGATGCCGCTCCTCGCCGAGCACGGCATCGACGCCTGCGGGATCGACAGCGATCTGTTCGAGCCCTGCACCTTCGGACCACCGGTCGCCGAGCCCTGGCCGTCGCGGCGCCAGGATCTGCGCGACGTGACGGTCGGCGACCTCGAGGGCTTCGACGCCGTGATGCATCTCGCCGCACTGTCGAACGATCCGCTGGGCGACATCAATCCGAAGCTGACCTACGACATCAATCTGGACGGCTCGCTGCGCCTGGCGCGCCTGGCGAAAGAGGCCGGCGTCGGACGGTTCCTCTTCTCGTCGTCGTGCAGCAACTACGGCGCCTCGGGGGATGGCCTCCTCGACGAGCAGGCGGCGCTTGCGCCGCTCACGCCCTATGCGGTCTCGAAGGTCAAGCTCGAAGAGGCGCTGACCCAGCTCGCGGACGACAACTTCACGCCGGTCTTCCTGAGGAACGCCACCGCCTACGGCATCTCGCCGCGCCTGCGGGTCGACCTGGTGCTCAACAACCTGACCGCCTGGGCGGTCACCACGGGGAAGATCGTCCTGCAGAGCGACGGCACGCCATGGCGGCCGATCGTCCACGTCGAGGACATCTGCCGTGCCTTCCTGCTGCTGCTCGAGGCCCCGCGCGGGAAGGTCCACGCGCAGGCGTTCAACATCGGCGCCTCGGCGGAGAACTACCGCATTCGCGAGCTCGCCGGGATCGTCGGCGAGACGATCCCGGGCTGCGAAGTGACTTTCGCCCAGGGGGCGGGCCCCGATGCGCGCAACTACCGCGTGAGCTGCGACAAGCTTGCCCAAGCCTTCCCGGAGTTCCGCCTGAAGTGGAACGCCAGAAGCGGTGCGCGCGAAATCTACGAGGCCTACCTCGCGGCCGGTCTGACCAAGGCGGAATTCGACGGTCCGCGGTACAAGCGCCTGGCGCACATCCGCCAACTGCTCGACTCCGGGGCCCTGTCCTCGGACCTGCGCTGGACGGAAGCGGCGCAGCCGGTCGCCCCTTGAAACTCGTTGCCTCGGGCCGGCAGCCCAGCTGCCCGCAGCCGGTCGAGGTCTCAGTCGAGGGCGCGGTCTACGAACTCGGGTGAAAACCGGAGGCGGCCGCCAGTGTCTCGGGCGTGCCGATGTCGAGGACTCGTCCCGAGGGCTCCGTCAAAGCGTCGATCTCGAAGCCTGCGCTCATCGCGCCGATGAAGAGGTCGCCGGCGTGCGGCTCCCGGCCGAGGCGCAGGGAGCGTGCGTTGAAGCCCTCGGTCCACTTCTGCAGGAAACGGCTGAAGCGCGGCGTCCAGAGGGCGAATGCCCAGGTCCACTTGAGCGTCGTCGATTCGGGCTTGATCTCGAACCGCCGCACCTTGCCGCGCGGCGAGAGCGCCACGAGGTCCGAGCTCTGTGGCCGGTCGCACGGCACGAGCGCCAGAGCGAGGTCGCTCTGGTTCTGCTCGCGGTGGCGGACGAGCCGGGCGAGCAGGTCGCGCGGCTGCACCAGAAGATCAGGGAAGCCCAACGCCGCCATGCGGTCGCCGAGGAACGGGATCGCGGTCGCGAGCGTGAACGGCACGCCGCGCGAGGCCTCCGCCGTGGAGATCACCCGGTAGGCGAGGTCGACGCCGAACTCGCTGCCGTCGCCGAGCCGCTTCGGAATGTCCCACTTGCCCTGGCGCAACAGGACGATGGAGCGCGCGACGCCGGCGAGGCGGAAATTGTCGAGCAGGTCCTGGCAGGCGATGCGCGGCGGGCGGTCTGCGCTGGCGCCCATTTGCGGCGACTGCGGCGTCTGCGGCAGGGCAAGAATCTCCTTGCTGGGTCCCTTGCGCAGGTGACCCTGCGGATCGCGGCGGAGCCGCGTCGCCTTGCCGGCGGCGGGGATGAGACCCCAGATCTCGCGCATGCGGCCTCCCTTGCGGTACCCTAACCCATCTTTCCACCATGTGGGACAACCTTCGCGCCGACACGCGGCGCCTGCGCGAGATCAAGAGCAAGCCGGCACCCTGGTACGTGCTGGAGTCGCTGCTGTTCGAGAACGGCTATCAGGCGGTGGTCCTGCATCGTCTCGCGCACTGGTTCAAAAAGCACCGCATTCCGGTGCTGGGTCCGGCGATCGCGCGTACCAACCACTTTCTGACCGGAGTCGATATCGCTGCGGCGGCGAAGGTCGGCCCCGGCCTGCGCATCGCCCACGGCACCGGCATCGTCATCGGCAACGCGGTCGAGATCGGTGCCGATTGTCTGCTGATGCACGGTGTCACCCTCGGCGCCCCGACCCTGTCGCGCATTGGCGAGATGCCAAAGCTGGGCGACCGCGTCACCGTCGGCGCCCAGGCGAGCCTCATCGGCCCGGTGACGGTCGGCGACGACGCCTTCATCGGCGCCCACGCCCTGGTCACCCGCGACGTGCCGGCAGGGAGCTTGGTGACGGCGAAGCTGGAGCTCGAGATCCGCGACCGCCGCGCCAGCCCGGGGGCCTGAAGCCGCAGCGCTCTTTGGGGGTCTCGGGGGCGCCTCCACGGCTCAACGGTCGATCTGGATGTTCTCCTTGGTGCCGCTGTTGGCCACCGCGATCATGATCCCGAGGCCGATAGCGATCACCAGTCCGACGCCGGTCCAGAACGTCCCGATCGATTCGAGCACGCCGATCTTCCACAACGCCGCAACGACTCCGCCGACGAGTATCGTGTAACCCAGCAGGTACATCCCGGTCCATTTCATATCGAGCTTCAGTGAGCAAGGCGGATGCCAACGCTGCGCCATCCTCTCGGGAGCGACGCGGCAGCGTCCCGAAGCCCCGGCAAGCGGCGGCGCCAACGAGGATCCGGGCCATTCCTGGGTCGCAGAAGGGAATCGCCCCGGGAGCCGCGGCCGGGTCCTTTGTGACCAAAGGAAGGACGGAGTTACAAGAGTGCCGTGGCGGCCGAGCTGGCGTCGAGCGCCCAGGGGAGCCTCCTCGGCCCGGTGACCGTCGGCGACGGCGAGTCCCGGCCTCTTCCCGCAAGTCGATCGTTGTGTCGAGTGCGGAGCTCGACGGGGACCTTGCGGCTCAGTCCAGGACGTCGTCCCACTCTTCGAGGTCGTTGCCTTCGAAGTCCTCGGCGAAGAGGGCCGAGAAGAAGACCTCGGCCCCGCCCGAGAAAGTGTCGCCGTCGAGGTCCGAGAACGGCATGCCGACGACCAGGTCGGCGAGGCCGTCGTCGTTCAGGTCGGGGGCGGCGAGGGCGGCACCGAAATAGTCCATGAACTCACCGCTCACCCGGGTGTCGTAGGCCTCGACACCGGCTTCGATCCGCACCGTCGCCGCTCCGTTCGGTATCAAGATCCCGGCGATGTGCTGCTGGACGATACGCACGCCCCCGCTGGCCGGTCCGGCGGCGTAGTCCTGGTTGGGGACGCCGATCGCGAGGTCATTGAGCCCGTCGCCGTTGAAGTCGCCGATCGCTAGCGCAGTGCCGAACCGCTCCTGCGTGCCCTCGACGTGCCCGAGATCGCTCTCGGTCCAGTAGCCGGTCGCACCGTCGCGGTACCAGAAGAGGGCGCCAGCCGCCGCGACCTCTCCCACGCCTTCGCCCGGAGCGCCGATGAAGAGGGTCTTGCAAGAGCCGAGGAGGCTGCTCATCCGACCCACCACGATGGCAGAGCCGAAGCGGTCGGTGGCTTCGGCTCCGCCGCCGAAGTCCTGCTGCTCGAGCTGGAAGGCGGTGGCGGTGTCGATTCCCAAGACCGACGAGCCCGGCAGCACGGTGACCGTTCCGACGTCGATCGTCGTTCCCCCGTCTTCGTCCGGCGTGCCCACCACCAGATCGTCGATGCCGTCGCAGGTGACGTCGCCGGCAGTGAGGACGCTGCCGAATCGGTCCCCCGTCTCGGCGCCGCCAGGTACGCCGGCGGAGTCCTGATGGAACAGTTGGTTGCCGTTCGCCGAGAGCCCCTGACCGGCGACGCCGTAGAGGATCTGCACTGCCCCGGCCGCCGCCGTCGCGCCGACCGCCTCGCCGGAGACGCCGATCGCCAGGTCATCGACGCCGTCATCGTCGAAGTCACCGACGACGAGCGCCGATCCGAACAAGTCCTCGGCCTCGGGCACGCCGGAGATTCCAGGAGACTCCTGGTTCCAGTTCTCGATCTCCGGCCAGCTGCCGTCGGGCAGACGCCGGCGGATGCCGACGTCGCCGGCTGCCGTCTCGCCGGCGACGTTCCGGCGCGGCCGGCCGATCGCCAGTTCGTCCTTGCCGTCGTCATCGAAGTCGCCGAAGGCGAGAGCGGCTCCCAAGAGCTCCAGAATCGAGCCGATCAGCAGGGCGTCGACCACGATGTCGTGCGGCGCCGCGCCGCGCAGAATGCGCACCTGCCCGCGGTCGCCCGAACCCGAGTCGATCCGGCCGCTGATCGCGACGTCGTCGCGGCCGTCGCCGTCGGCATCGCCCACGGCGATCACTTCGCCGAAGAAGCTCGCGTCCCCGACCCCGGTCGGGAGCTTCACCAGCCGGTCGAACGCTTCGGAGGGCTGAGCGCGGAGCGGAGTGGACAAGACGACAACGGCGGCGGCGAGGACGAGAGCGAAGCGACGAGCGGCGAAGAGTGGGCAGGGCATGGGCGTCTCCTGCCCCCTAGAACGCAAGACCGGCGGCGCGGGCGACACGGGCCCGAGGAGTGGATCGCCGCTCGCAGGCGCTCGACGGCGATGCCCGGGCGCTCGGCGATCTCTTCGATGGCGTGGCTGTCGTCGCATCTGCTCCTGAGCGACTCCTGATTGACTTCACAGGAGGAGTCGGCAATGCTTCCGGCATGAGTAAGCGACTCCAGGTCCTGCTCGGGGACGAAGAGCTGCAGGAGGTGCGGCGGGCGGCGCGACTCGCGCGGGTCAGCGTGGCGGAGTGGGTGCGCGCGGCTCTTCGCGCGGGCCGCGAGGCGGCGCCGGCGAGCGCCCCGGATCGCAAGCTCGCGGTCGTGCGCGCCGCGGCCCGGCACGCTTTCCCGACCGGCGAGATCGGCGCGCTGCTGGCCGAGATCGAGAGCGGCTACGGCGTCGAGGGCGAATCCTGATCTTCGTCGACTCGAACGTGCCGATGTATCTGGTCGGGGCGGCGCATCCGCACAAGGTCGATGCCCAGCGCCGCCTCGAGCGGGCGATCGCCGACGGCGAGCGCCTGGTGACCGACGCCGAGGTGTTGCAGGAGATTCTGCACCGCTATGTCGCCATCGGCCGGCGAGACGCCATCCAGCCGGCGTTGGAGGCGCTCCTGGGTGTCGTCGATGAGGTCTTCCCGGTCGACCTCCCGACGGTCCTCCGGGCCCGCGACATCGTCCTGGCTTACCCCCGCCTGTCGGCGCGCGACGCCGTGCACGCGGCGGTGATGGAAACCAGGGGCATCTCGACGATCTTCACTTTCGACGCCGGCTTCGACGCCTTCCCGGGCCTCGAGCGGCTCTCGTCGTAGCGCCGCAAGGGGGCTGACCTCAGCGGTGTCCCGAGCGCGACCGCTCAGGCCGGCGCGAGAAGGTCGGCAGCAACCAGCGCGGCGGTGGCCTCTCGCAGGCGGTCGAGCGCGATTCCCGAGCGCTCGGCGATGTCGTCGAGTGAGTGGCTGCCGTCTCCGAGGTTGAGCATCCAGAGGATGGCGAGCTCGCGTTCGCGGCCGGCGTCGTCGCCGCCGATCAGGCGGTAGAGTCCGCGCCGGCCGAGTTGCGGCTCGCACTCGGGGGAGAGGTTGCGGAAGCACTCGCGGCTCTCGAGTCCGTCGACGATCGACTCGAGCGCCGCGAGGGATCCGGCGAGGGTCTCGGGGCGGATCAGATCGAGGTTGTCCGCCGAGGTGTGATACTCGGGATAGCGCCCGTAGGGAGTGCGCGAGAAGCAGCCCGCCTCGAGCCCGATGCCGGGGGCGTTGTACTGGCGCTCGTCGTAGCCGAAGGGCACGAACTCCTCGACCACCAGCGCTTCGCCCTTCCGGGCGAGAGCGCGCCGGACCTCGCGGTCGATCGGCGCGTCGCCGCTGCGCGACTTCTTGTAGTGAAAGGCGCCCGGCGCCCCCAGCCCGGCGAGCACGAGGGCGTGGCGGATCTGCGGCAGCCGCGCCCGGTTTGTCGCCAGCCAGGCGATGGCGCCGATCGTACCGGGCAGGAACAGGAAGCGGTAGGAGAGCCGGCGGCGGGGCCGCGCCGCGAGGCTCGCAGCGAGCGCCGTCGCGACGACCATTCCCGAGAGGTTGTCGTTGGCGAGCGACGGGTGACAGCTGTGGGTCGAGAGGAGGACCTCGTCGGCCGACTCACCGGCGAGCGCGAGCTCGCCGAGCGAGAGACTGCCGGCGAACAGCTCGGTATCGACCACGACTTCGTACTCGCCCTCGGGCAGCGTCTCGACCAGCCGGTGGGGGAGGCAGAATCCCCACTGTTCCTTGTAGTAGCTCGTGCGGTACGGAATGAGCTCGGGCTGCCCGGGTAGGGTGAAGAGATGCTGCTTGAGCTCCGCGAGCCCGACGCGGCCGCGGAACGGGGCGCTGTAGCCGAGGAGCTGCAGGTTGTGCCCGGCGGCGTCGGCGATCCGCCGGCCGTCGGGCGCCGTGATGTGCGCCTCTCGCAGCCGCCACTCGCGCGGCACCGTCCAGTCGAAGACCGGCGTTCCGGTCGGGATCTCGTGGATGTCGAGCGCTATCTGCTCGGCGAGGATCGCGAGGCTCTGGCGGACGCCGTCGCCGGTAATGCTGCGCGGAATCGGAAAGAGGCGCGCGGCGAGCGAATAGAGGTCGGCGCCGGTCATGGGCTCATCGTAGGGCTCGCGAGCCGGCGAGCGGCGGGAGGAGGTCGGGATAGCCGGCGTCGCGGGGGGAGATCACCCGCACCGGCTCGGGCAGGGCGATGCCGAACGCCGGATCGTTCCAGCGCACGCCGCGCGCCGCGGACGGTTCGTAGAACTCCGACATGGCGTAGTGCACTTCGCAGTCGTCGGTCAGGGTCAGGAAGCCGTGCGCGACTCCAGCCGGGATATAGACCGCGTTCCTCCGGTCGGCCGCAAGCTCGATCGCGATGTGCTGGCGATAGATGTGCGACTCCGGCCGCAGGTCGACCAGCAGGTCGTAGACCGTGCCGCGGACGCAGCGCACAACCTTGGCCTCGCCGTGGGGATCCGCCTGGTAGTGGAGGCCCCGCAGCGTGCCGCGCCGCGGGTTGAAGGACAGGCTCGTCTGAAGGAACCGGCTCTCGAGCCCTGCGGCCTCGAACTCGCGCGCGCAGAAGGTGCGGGCGAAGAACCCCCGGTCGTCGGCCAGCGGCTCGAGCTCGACGAGGAAGGCCCCCGGGATGCCGAGGCGGACGAGCTTCACAGCAGATGCACCTCGGGGATCGCGACCAGGAACCGTCCACCCCAGTCGCGGATTCCTGCCATCTGCGCAGCAATCTCTTCACGCAGATTCCAGGGCAGGATGAGAACGTAGTCGGGCCGGGTCTCGAAGATCGCCTCCGGGGCGCGGATCGGGATCCGCGTGCCGGGGAGATGGAGCCCCTGCTTGTGTGGGCTGAGGTCGACGGTGTAATCGAGGAAGTCGCCGCGGACGCCGCAGAAGTTGAGCAGCGTGTTGCCCTTGGCCGGAGCGCCGTAGCCGACGATGGACTTGCCGGCGCGCTTTTCGCGGATCAGAAACTCGAGCAGGGCCCGCTTGGTCTCGCGCACCGTCCCGGAGAAGCCGGCGTAGTAGTCCAGAGTCTCGACGCCGAGGGTGCGCTCGCGGGCGAGCAGCTCGTCGACACGCAGTGAGGGCGGCGTGCGAGGTCCCGAAGTCCTGCACGACGCTTCCTTGTGCCGGGCGTAGACCCGCAGGCTGCCGCCGTGGGTGGCGAGCTCCTCGACGTCGAAGAGCTCGAGGCCGTGGCCGGCAAAGACGCGCTCGACGGCGACGAAGGAGAAGTAGGAAAAGTGCTCGTGGTAGATGGTGTCGAACTGGTTGCCGTCGATCATCTTCACGAGGTGCGGAAACTCCATCGTCAGGACGCCGTCGTCCTTGAGCAGGATCGCCAGGCCGCCGACGAAGTCGTCGAGATCGGGAACGTGCGCCAGCACGTTGTTGCCGAGCAGGAGATCGGCGGCGAATCCGCGCGCCACCAGATCCCGGGCTGCCTCGCGGCCGAAGAATCGGACCTCGGTTGGAATGCCCAGTTTCCGCGCCGCCTCCGCGACGTTCGCCGCCGGCTCGACTCCGAGGACCGGGATGCCGCGTTCGACGAAGTTCTTCAACAGGTAGCCGTCGTTCGAAGCGATCTCGACGACCTGGCTCGTCGGGCCGAGCTTGAAGCGCGGCACCATCGCGTCGACGTAGTCCCTTGCATGCTCGAGCCAGCTGGTGGAGAACGAGGAGAAGTAGGCGTAGTCGCTGAAGATCTCCTGCGGTGTCGCGCACTCCGGCAATTGACAGAGCCAGCAGCGTTCGCAGACGTAGACGCAGAGCGGCAGAAAAAGCTCAGCCCTGGCGAGGTCGGCGGCGGCGAGGTAGGAGTTGGCAAGCGGCGAGCTGCCGAGATCGACCATCACGCGGTCGAGCGGCGCGCCACAGGAGCGGCAGACGAGGTCCTGCGCGGGGGGTGTCATGGTCGGAGTCGGCGGTACGGCGCCCGGGCGAACTCTAGCAAAGGGGTGGCACCTCCATGCTATCTTCTTGGCGCCTCGAGTCTTGCGACCGATGACCCTCGATCCCGATCTGCTCGCCATTCTGGTCTGTCCGAAGTGCCGTGCCGCGGTCGCGCAGGTGGCGCTGCCGGAGGCGACCTGCCGCAGCCTGGTGGAGCGCTATCGCGAGCATTTCCGCGATCAGGTGCCGGTCGTGGAAGAGGGGCTCCTCTGCCAGAGTTGCCAGATCCTCTACCCGATCGTCTCCGACATCCCCGTCATGCTCGTGGACGAAGCCCTGCCGGCTGCGGCGCTCGCCCGCTAGGTCGCCGGGTCGCCTACCCACGTGGGGTTGCCTGCTCCGCTCCGGCTCGCTCCCTCGAATGCGGCGACGCGCGAGAGGTTGCGTTTCGGCCTCTACGCGGCGCACCTGCTGACGCTCTTCGGCATCGCCCTCTCGAACGTCGCGCTCGGCATCGCCGTGCTGGCCTTCCCGGCGCTTCGGGACCGGACGGATCCGGGCTTCCAGCGCGCCCGTCCGCTCCTGGTCGCTGTCGGCGTGTACGGCGGGCTCCTGCTGGTCGCAGTGGTCTTCTCGCAGGATCCCGCGACGAGCTTCACCGCGCTGCGCGAGCTCTTCACGCTTGCCGCCCTGCCGCTCGCCATCGGTTCGATTGCCGGCGAGCGTCGTCTGCGCTGGCTGTTCGATGCCGCAATTTTCGCCGCGATGCTGGCGGCGCTCGCCGGGCTGGCGCAATACTGGCTCGGATTCGGCGATCTCGACCGCCGGATCCGCGGACCGTTCTCGCACGTCATGACCTTCTCGGGCATCCTGCTGCTCGTCGACCTGCTGCTCATCGCGCGGCTGATGTTCCGTCCGCCGGCCGCAGGGGGAGAGGCTTCGGGCGCCCGGGGACGGATGGGCCGGCCCTGGCTCGCCTGGACGGCGCTGGCGGTGATCAACATCGCGCTCGTCGGTTCTCTCACCCGCAACGCCTGGCTGGGGCTGTTGGTGGGTGGAGGTTGGCTGCTCTGGATGCGCCGCCGCCGGCTGCTTCTCTTGGCGGTGCCGGCGGCGCTTGCCTTCGTCGTCGTCGCACCGGTCCCGATCCTGGCGCGGGCCTTGTCGGTGAGCAACCTCTCGGACGAGTCGAGCTACGACCGGCTTTGCATGCTCGAGGCCGGGGCGCGGATGGTCGCCGAGCACCCGCTGCTCGGCATCGGCCCGAACATGGTCGAGAGGCTCTATCCGATCTATCGCCACTCGAGCGCCTCGCGACTCAACGTCCCCCATCTGCACGACAGCTATGTCCAGCTCGCCGCCGAGCGCGGCCTGCCCGCGCTGGCGAGCTTTCTGGTTCTGCTCGGGGTGGCCCTGGCGCGCGCCTGGCGCGGCTATCGCACCGACCTGGCCCTGGGTCCTGCGGCGGGTGAGAACGGATCGCGCGCCGACCTCTGGCTCGGCGTCACCGCCGCACTGATGGCGTTGTCGGTCGCCGGCCTCTTCGAACACAATTGGGGGGATACCGAGGTGCAGCGAGTGGCGTTGCTGCTGCTGGCGGCCCCATTCTGTCTCGAGATCGGGAGGTCTCCGGGGGAGGTTCCCCGGGAGCCGGAGGGCGCTCCATGAGCGCCGACTCGGGGGCCGGGCGGGACGCTTTCGGCCGCTTTCTCGCCGAGGCGCGCGGGCTGGTGGAGGCCGAGCTCGACCGATTGTTGCCGGCGCCGAGCCTGGCGCCGCAGCGTTTGCACGCAGCCATGCGCTACAGCGCGCTCGGCGGCGGCAAACGCATACGGCCGGCGCTGGTGCTGCTCGCCGGCAGGTCGTTCGGGGCGGCGACCCCCGACCTCCTCTCCGGCGCCGCGGCGGTCGAGATGGTGCATACCTACAGCCTGATTCACGATGATCTGCCGGCGCTCGACGACGACGACCTGCGCCGCGGCCGACCGACTCTGCACAAGCGGTTCGACGAGGCGACTGCCATCCTGGCCGGCGACGCCCTGCTGACTCTCGGATTGACGGTCCTCGCCGAGCTTCCGGAGGCAGTGCCGGGGGCGCTCCGGGCGCGCGCGGTGGCGTTGGTCGGGAACGCGATCGGCACCAGCGGCATGATCGGGGGACAGAGCGAGGATCTCGAGGCCGAGTCGGCCTGGCCCGCCGGCCCGGGCGCGGCCACCGCAGCGCTCGAGCGGATTCACCGCGGCAAAACCGGTGCACTCCTCGCTGCGAGTCTCCGGCTCGGCGGCGTTTATGCCGCGGTGAGCGCGGCGGAAGATCTGATTCTGCGCGACTTAGGAGAGGCGATCGGACTCCTGTTCCAGATCCGCGATGATATTCTCGACATCGAGGGGAGCGCTTCGAGTCTCGGCAAGACGCCCGGGAAGGACGCCGCCGCGAGCAAGCTCACCTATCCGGCGCTCCACGGGCTCGACCGCAGCCGTGCGCGCCTGAAGGAGCTCGGCCAGGAAGCGGTGGACCGGATCGCGGCTTTGCCGCTGCAAGAGCGCGAGACCTGGGTTGCGCTGGTTTCGTTTCTCGACCGGCGCGGAGGCTAGCGGGCGTTGGCAAGGTTGCGAGGACCTTGGCGGGCATCGTGCAGGCGGTCATGCAGGCGGTATCGCAGGCCCATTCCGGAGATCTCATGAACCTACTCGATCGCGTCTCCAACCCGCAAGAGTTGCGGCGCCTCTCCCGCGAGGATCTGCCGCAGCTCGCCGACGAACTGCGTGACGAGATCGTCAGTGCGGTCTCGGAGACCGGCGGCCACTTCTCTTCGAACCTCGGCACGGTCGAGCTGACGATCGCGCTGCACTACATCTTCGACACGCCGCGCGACCTGCTGGTCTGGGATGTCGGGCACCAGACCTATCCCCACAAGATCCTCACCGGCCGGCGCGAGCGCATGTCGACGCTGCGCCAGTTCGGGGGACTCTCCGGCTTCTGCATGCGCAGCGAGTCGGAGTACGACGTCGTGGCCGCAGGGCACGCCTCGACCTCGATCTCCGCGGCGCTTGGCCTCGCCGTGGCGCGCGATCTGCGGCAGGAGTCGCACCAGGTCGTCGCGGTGATCGGCGATGGCTCGATGACCGCCGGGATGGCTTTCGAGGCGATGAACCAGGCCGGCCACCTCGGTACGAAGATGATCGTCATCCTGAACGACAACTCGATGTCGATCTCCCCTTCGGTGGGGGCGCTGACCAAGTATCTCGAAGCGCTGATGGCGGGTCGCCACTACGCCAAGCTCAAGGACGACATCAAGAAGATGCTGCACAAGATTCCCGGCATCGGCGACCCGATGGTGGAGGTGGCCAAGGGTCTGGAGGAGGGTCTGCGGCAGGTCTTCACCCCGGGCACTCTCTTCGAGGAGCTTGGCTTCCGCTACATCGGCCCGGTGAACGGTCATTCGATTCCCGCCCTGCTCGAAGCGCTCGAGAGCGCCAAAGCGATCGACGGCCCGGTGCTGCTGCACGCGATCACGCAGAAGGGCAAGGGGTACAAGTACGCCGAGGACGAACCGGTCGAGTATCACGGCCCCTCGCCGTTCGATCCCGTCGCCGGGATCCAGAAAGGGAAGCCCGGGGCGGCGCCTTCCTACACCGCCGTATTCGGCAAGACGGCCATCCGGCTCGCCGAGCACGACCCGCGGATCGTCGCGATCACCGCCTCGATGCCCGACGGCACCGGTCTGATTCCGTTCGCCGAGCAGTTTCCCGAGCGCTTTCTGAATACCGGCATCGCCGAGCAGCACTCGGTGACGCTCGCCGGCGGCCTCGCGCTCGGGGGGATGCGGCCGATCGTGGCGATCTACTCGACCTTCCTGCAGCGCGGCTTCGACCAGATCTTCCACGACGTCTGCCTGATGGATCTGCCCGTCACCTTCGCGCTCGACCGCGGTGGCATCGCCGGCAACGACGGCTGGACGCACCACGGCCTCTTCGACTACGCCTATTTCCGGATGTTCCCGAACGCGATCGTCATGGCCCCGAAGGACGAGAACGAGCTCCAGCACATGCTCGCCACCGCCGTGGAGCAGCCGCATCCGACGGCCGTGCGCTACCCGCGCGGCAACGGCATCGGCGTGCCGCTCGACGCCGAGTTCCGGCAGTTGCCGATCGGCAAGGCGGAGATCCTGCGCCGCGGGCGGCACGGGCTGGTCTGGGCGATCGGTTCGACCGTCTATCCGGCACTCGAAGCGATCGAGCGCCTGGCGAAAGAGGGCATCGAGATCACCCTGGTGAACGCGCGCTTCGTGAAGCCGCTCGACCGCGAGTTGCTGGCGCTGCAGATCGACCAGTTCGGTGACCTCGAAGGCGGCGCGCGTCTCGCCACGGTCGAGGAGCACGCCCTCGCCGGCGGCTTCGGCAGCGCGGTCATGGAGGCGCTCTCCGAGATGGAGCTCTCGCAGGTCACGACGCTCGCCATCGGCGTGCCGGACAAGTTCGTGCCCCACGGCTCGCAGGAGGTCCTGCGCAAGATGCTTGGACTCGACGCCGAGGGCCTCTATTTCCGTTTCCGCAGCTTCTTCGCCAGGACGGCGGGCGCGCGCGAACGGCGCGGCGCCGAAGGCGAAGCTGCGCTGGATCTGGCAGCCCAGAACAAGGCCTCAGGAGAATCGTCAGGAACGGCAGGAACGACAGGGACGACAAGAACGAGGGGTGTCGCCGGTGCGTCTCGACCAGCTACTGGTTGAGCGCGGCCTCTTCGCCTCGCGCGAGAAAGCGCATCGCGCGGTGATGGCCGGCCAGGTGGAGGTCAACGGCGTGCGGGTGGACAAGCCCGGCAGCCCGATGCGCGACGACGTCCGGCTGGAGCTGACCGGAGCGGCCGAGCCGTTCGTGTCGCGCGCCGGCGGCAAACTCGCCGCCGCGCTCGAGCATTTCGCGGTCGATCCGGCCGGGTGGCGCTGCCTCGACGTCGGCGCCTCGACCGGGGGCTTCTCCGACTGCCTCCTGCAGCGCGGCGTCGCGCACATCACCGCCCTCGACGTCGGCTACGGCCTGCTGGATCTCAAGGTGCGCAACGACCCGCGGGTCGAGGTCCGCGAGCGGGAGAACGCGCGCTATCTCGCCGCCGACGCCTTCGACCGGCCGTTCGATCTCGTCGTCGTGGACGTTTCCTTCATCTCGCTGGCCAAGGTCGTGCCGGCACTCCTGCCGCACCTTGCCCCCGGGGGGCTGCTGCTGCCGCTGATCAAGCCGCAGTTCGAGGTCGGTCGCGGCGGAGTCGGCAAGGGAGGCCTGGTGCGCGACGAAGGGTTGCGACGTTCGACGATCGAGCTGCGCGCCCGCGAGCTCGCCGCGCTCGGGCTCGAACTGCTCGGGACCTACGATTCCCCCGTCGCCGGCGCCGAGGGCAACCGCGAGGCGTTCGCTCTGCTCCGCATGCCGCCATCCGTCCAGACGCTGCAGCCGGCAGGAACCGCAGAGACTTTCCCGGCAGGTGAGGAGCCGCGATGATCGAACCGCGCGGGGCACGTCGGGTCGGAGTGGTCGCGAAGGCCGCGAGCGCGGACGCAGCGGGCGTCGCTCGCGAGTTGGTCGAGTGGCTGGGCCGGCGCGGGCTCGAAGTGCTGGTCGAGCCGGGCACCGCCCGTGAGACCGGTACCTCGGGGAACGGGCCGCTCGTCCCCGGCGTGCGATGCGACCTCGTCGTTGTCCTCGGCGGCGACGGCACGCTCCTCTCCGTGGCGCGCAAGGCCGCCGGCGGTCCACCGATTCTGGGGGTGAACCTCGGGCATCTCGGATTTCTCACCGAAGTGGGGCGCGCCGAGCTCTACCCGGCGCTGGTCGAGGTCCTGTCCGGCCAATACGCTGTCGAGCCGCGCTCGCTGCTCGAAGTGGAACAGCAGAAGGGCACCGGCGAGCGGATCGCTTTCCGCGCCCTCAACGACGTCGTGCTCGCCAAGAGCGCGCTGTCGCGCATGATCGAGCTGCTGCTCACCGTCGACGGCCAGCTGGTGGCGCGCTATCGCGCCGACGGCCTGGTGATCTCGACGCCGACCGGGTCGACGGCCTACAACCTCTCGGCTGGGGGACCGATCCTGCACCCGCTGCTGCCGGTCTCGGTTCTGACCCCGATCTGCCCGCACACCCTGACCCTGCGTCCGCTGGTGGTCCCGGATACGAGCGTCATCGAGATCGGGATCGAGGCGCGCGAAGATGCCATCGGATCGCGTGCCGACCGGGTCTACCTCACGGTCGACGGCCAGGAGGGCGGCGAGATCGGCTTCGGCGACCGCGTGCGCGTCACGCGCGCAGCGCAGCCCGCCTACCTGGTGCGCACCGGCGGACGCAGCTCGATCTTCGAGGGCCTGCGCAACAAGTTGCACTGGGGGGAATAGCGGTCGGTGGTCTGGCTGCGCATACGGCGCTGGGTCGTCCGTCCGTTTTTCTGGTCGCTCGCCGCGATTGCCTTCGTCCTTCTCTGCCTGCGCGGCTTCCTCGCTTCCGAGTTCGTTCGCGAGCGCCTCGCGGCGCGCCTCGAACAGCAGCTTTCGCAGATCCTGCGACGCAATGTCCAGGTCGGTCAGCTCGACTTCGAGCTCATCCCCTTTGTCCTGCGCATCGAGGATTTCTCGATCTCGGGACCGGGCCCCAGGGATCCGGCTCTGCTCTCCATTCGCCGGTTGCGGGTGGATGCCGATCTTGACGCGCTGAAGCACGACGTCATCGACCTCCAGACGGTCTCCGCGCAGGGCGTTCGGATCCACATCGAGCTCTATCCGGACGGGCGCGACAATCTTCCCGACATCAAGTCGGGAGGCGGCGACAGCCGGTTCACCCTGCGGATCGGCGGGCTCTCCGTGGAGGACGGGGAGTTCGAGCTCGCCGATCAGCGTGTGCCGCTGGCGGTCGAGGCGCACGCCCTCCTCCTGCAGCTCTCCGGGCTCGGGGGGACCGAGCTCCAGGGCAACCTGACGGCGCAGGAGGTCGTCACGACCCTGCCGCAAGCGCTGCCGTGGGCCTCGACCCTGACCGCGAAGGTGCGCTTGCGCGACGACCGGGTAGAGATCCTCCAGGCGCGCCTCCTGGCGCCGGACTTCGAGGCCCGGGTCGCCGGCTTCGTCGGCTGGCGCGGCGGCACCAACGGCGAGATTCGCGGCGTCGTCGAATCGCAGGGGCGGCTCCTGGACGATCTGGGCTACCTCTCGGGAGAGATCGCCGGCCCGCTTCGGTTCGAAGGCGACGTGCGCTTCGAAAGGAAAGAGATCTGGTACGGCGGACGGTTGACGTCGCCGGGCGTCGATCTCTTCGGATTCCGGCTCGAAGAGCTCGCGGGCGAGGTCGCGGGTGGCGGGCCCGGAAACTCGACGATCGGCCTCGACCTCGAACGGGCGATCTACGCCGGCGGCCCGGTCTCCGGCCGCTTCGAGGTCGACCTCGACCAGCCCGGTCCGTTGGCGCGGCTGGCCCTGCGCGCCGAGGGACCCCGCCTCCTCGCGGTGCTCGAGGATCTCGAGCTTCCCGCGCCGGCCTTCTCGGCCTCGGCGCACGGGGGCCTCCTCTACGAGTTTCCCCTGAACGACGCCCGCCGGGGAGTGGGCGCGGGATCGTTCGAGCTGCGCGCGGCGCCGCCGGCCCCGCCGAACGCCGCTGGGGCCGTGCCGGTCGCAGGCATGGCGGTTCTGCAGTTGGTCGAAGGGCGACTCGAGCTCACCCAGGTCGAGCTCGCTTCGGCGGCGCAACGGATCGCGCTGAGCGGCGCCTACGACCTGATCGGCAAGACCGGGGAGCTCGACGTCGAGGTCGAGAGCAGGGACCTGGGAGAGCTGGTCCGTCTGCAGCCGTTCGTCGACAACGTGCCGCCGCAGCTCTGGCTGCCGGACACCGGCAGCGGCCGGCTGAGCGCGCACGTTACCCTCGCCGGCGCCGCGCCGAGCTCGCCGACATCGGCGACCTCTCCGATCATCGGCCTCGAGCTCGATCTCGCCGACTTTCACGCTCCGGGTGTTGCGGCGGCACGCGCGCGGGGCAGCCTCACCGTCGACGCCTTCGCCGTGCGTGACCTCGAGCTCACGCTCACGCGCGGCGCTTCGTCTTTGCGCCTGGGCGGCGTCCTGCCTCTCGCTCCGGCTGCGCCCGCGCCGCGGGCCGCTCCGGCGCCGCCGCCCCTGGCGCTCGACGTCGAGTTCCAGGCCTGGCCGGTCGCCGAGGCCGCGCCCTGGTTGCCGTTTCCCCTGCCGCTCGCCGGAGAGGCGACCGGGGCGCTCCACCTCGGCGGGTCGCTCGACGAGCTGACCGGCGACCTGCGCGGCACGGTTTCGCCGGTGAAGGTCGCCGGGCTCGGCTTCGATCGGCTCGAGACGAGCCTCGATTGGGACGCGGACCGCCTGCGCCTGCGGCAGATGCGCCTCAGCGCTCCGGCTGGTCTGCTCGAGGGCAGCGGTGAGCTGCTCTTCGAAGGCGAGAGACTCGACTTCGAGCTCACCGGGGAACGCTTCGACCTCGCCGCTCTGCCTCTGGAAGGGGTCACCGGGACCCGCCTTCGCGGGCACGCCGCGCTCGTGGCGCGTCTGACCGGCACGGTCGCCGAGCCGCGTCTCGTCGCCGACGCCGAGCTCGCCGAGCTCGAGCTTCCCGGCCCGGTCCTCGCCACCGCTGCTGTCGGAAGTGTCGCAATGCCTCCGGCAGCTGCCGGAGGCGAGTCCCCCCAGCGCTTCGCGGGCACGCTGCACGTCGAGCTCGCCGACCGCCGGCTCGAAGCGGCTCTCGACCTGCCCGGACTGCTCGCGCTCTCCGGCGGCGGAGCGTTCGCCGCCGGAGAGAGTGGCGAGCTGCGCTTCGCCCTGAAAAGCGACCGGCTCGACCGGCTGATCGAAATCGCCGCCGGCCAGCCGGTTGCGGGCCTCGCGGGCACTCTCGCCGCCGAGCTCGAAGTGCTCTTCGCTCCCGACAAGGAGCTCGCCTTGACGTTGCGCATTCCGCAGCTCGAGCTCGCCTACGAGCAACAACGGCTGCGCCCGCTGGAGCCGGTCATGGTGCGCTTTGCCGGTTCGAAGCTGGTGCTCGAATCGCTCTACCTCGGCGAGGCGGCGACCGGCGACGAGCTGTTTCTCTCCGGCAGCGTCGACTTCGCGCCGGCCGAACCGGCGCTCGAACTCCGCCTGCAGGCCTCGGTGTCGGTCGACTGGGTCGAGAGCTTCGCCGGTATCGATCTCTCCGGCGCGGTGGACGTCCTCGCCACCGCCAAGGGAAC
This sequence comes from Thermoanaerobaculia bacterium, assembly GCA_031403995.1. Lineage (GTDB taxonomy): Bacteria > Acidobacteriota > Thermoanaerobaculia > Multivoradales > JAGPDF01 > JAGPDF01. The sequence goes on along the minus strand of JANNGS010000037.1, from coordinate 52,063 downwards.
GCTGGCGAAGCCGGAGTGGAACGGCCAGGCCGAGCTGCGGGACGCGCGCTACATCCCGGTGAGTTTCCCGCACAGCTTCGACCGCATCCAGGCGCTGGTGCTGCTCTACCCCGAAGCCTTCGTGCTCGATCATCTGCGCTCCGACCTCGCCGGCGGCACCATCACGGCAAGCGGCCGGCTCGACCTCGCGGCGCCTGGAAGGCCGCTCGCCTACCGCGCGCAGATCGCCGTGCGCGGCAACGCCGTGCGCTACCCCGAGGGCTGGCTGGTGCGGGGCGACGGCGATCTGACCCTGCAGTCGACACCGGAAGGGCGGCAGCTCTCGGGTGCGCTGACCCTCGACCGCGTCTACTATCTGCGCGACATCAACCTCTCTCCCCGGCAGCTCGCGGAGCGCGTGCTGTCGCGCACCCGCGTGCAGATCGACGAAGCCGACGAGCTCCTCGGCACGACCTACCTCAACATCTCCGTCCTCGCGCCGCGCGCGGTGCGCGTGCGCAACAACCTGGCGAACCTCGCGGGCAGCGCCAATCTTGCGCTGCGCGGCTCGCTCGCGAATCCGGTGCTGTTCGGCGAAATGACGACCGACCCGGGAGGCACGATCGACTACAGCGGTTCGACCTACACCCTCGATCGCGCGATCGTGACCTTCGCCAATCCGACCCGCATCGAGCCGCTCCTCGACGTCGTGGCGCGCACCAAGATCAACGAATACCAGGTCACCCTGACCGTCCTCGGCTCGATCGCCCGGCCGTCGACGACGCTGGCCTCCGACCCGCCGCTTCCCGACTACGATGTCCTGTCGCTGCTCGCGACCGGCACTCCGAGCGGCCTCTCCGAGCTCTCGACTTCGGCGCAGGGGGCGGCGCCGGGCATGGCGGCGGAGACACTGCTCTACGGCCAGGCGGCATCGCTGGTGAGCGCGCGGGTCGGCAAGCTCTTCGGCATCGACCGCCTGAAGGTCGACCCCCTGGCCGGCGGAGACAATCTCTCGGCGGCGCGCGTCACGGTCGGCAAGCGCCTGTCGAGCCGGGTCTACCTGACCTACTCGGTCGATCCCTCCTCCACGGCGCAGCAGGTTCTGCAGGTGGAGTGGAAAATCTCGGACGACCTGACCCTGGTGCTGACCCAGAACGGTGATGAGTCCTACGCCATGGATGCGCGCTGGGAGAAGCGCTTCTGATGTCGCGGCGGCGGTGGCAGTGGTGGACCCGGATCGCCGTGATCCCGGCGATCTCAGCGATCCCAGCGATCGCAGCGAGCGCCATGGCTGCTCCGGCCACCGGCTTCGCCCAGCCTCCCGCTTCGCCGGCGCCGATCGTCCGCGCGCTCGAGCTCCGCAGCGACGCTCCAGTCGACGTCGACGAGGTGCGCGAGCTGATCTCGCTCGTAGTCGGCGAGCCGATGGACGAGGCGCGGACGCGGCGCACCCTGCGCAGCCTGCGCTACTCGGGACTGGCTTCGGAGGTCGAGATCTACGCCCGTCCGGCGGCACCGGACGGGGTCGTGGCGGTCGTCGCCCTGTGGACCGACGTCCAGGTCACCGTGGTCGAAGTCACCGGCGATCTGGGTCTCAGGAAGACGCGGCTTCTCGAGGCGCTGCCGCAGCGCACCGGCCAGCCGCTGCGCGAAGACCGCCTCCTGCGCGGCGTCTACCGCCTGCAGGACCTGCTGATGGAGGAGGGCTTCCTCGATGCCGAGGTTCGCCTCGCCGTGGCGCTGGGGGACGAGGACGCCGAAGCTGCCGGGGATGCGGAATCGATGGGTGCACGCGGCGCGGCAGTGACCTACCGCATCGCCGCCGGCCCGCGCACGAAGGTGCGAGCGGTCGCCTTCGAGGGCGCGACTCCGCCCTTTGCCGACGCCGAGCTCGTAGAGGCGCTGCGCTCGCAACCGGACTCGCCGTTCAGGAAGCGGGTCGCGGCGGACGACGTCGAGCGCCTGCAGTCCTGGCTCTTCTCCCGCGGCTATCGCGAGGCGGTCGTCGAACGGCTGCCCGAGACGCTCGACCCGGCAGCGCACGCGGCCGATCTCGTCTTCACGGTGCGGCTGGGGCCGAAGGTCGAGTTCTCGGTGCAGGGAATCACCCGACGCGAGCTCGAGAAGAAGGATCTCGTGCCGTTCCTCGGCGACGGCGGCTACGACGAAGCGTTGGTGCTGCAATCGATGGAGCGCATCCGCCGCTACTTCCAGGAGAAGGGGCACTATCGCGTCGCGGTGAACCGGACCGAAGAGCGCTCGGCGGCGGTCCTGCGGCTGGCCTTCGAGGTCGTGCCTGGGCCTCGCCTGGTGCTCGACGAGGTCGGTTTCGCAGGCAACGCGAGCTACAGTGCCGATCGCCTCCGCCGCCTGATGACGACCTCCGCGCGTCGCTTCCTGCTGCCGGGCAGCGGACGCCTGGTCGACGAGGAGCTCTCCGCCGACCTCTCGAACCTGCGCTCTTTCTACCTCCTCGAGGGATTCGATCAGTCGCGTGTCGGCCCGGCCCGCATCTTGGAGAAAGGCGATCGTCTCGAAGTGGTGGTACCGATCGTCGAAGGGCGCCGCCGGCAGGTCGCCGGGCTGGTTCTCGAGGATCTCGCGCCGCTTGAAGAGGCCGATGTGCGAGAGGCGTTGCCGCTCAAGAACGGCGGACCTTTTCATCGCCTGCTGCTCGAACGCAGCGTCGATACGCTGCGCGCTCTGCTCGAAGATCGCGGCTACGGCAACGCTCTGGTCTCCGCCGAGGTCGAGTGGAGCGCGGACGACCTGGATGCCACCGTTCGCCTGCGGGTGTTCGCCGGCGAGCAGTGGGTCGTCGACCGGATCCTCCTGCGCGGTCTGGGCCGGACCGACCCCGCCGTCGTGCGGCGGTTCCTCGGCGTCGAGCCCGGCGATCCGGTGCGCCAGGCGGAGATGCTCGAGCTCCAGCGCCGTCTCTACAAACTGGGGATCTTCACCCGTGTCGACGTGCGCCTGGCGCCGGGCGCGGAGGGAAGCGAGGCGCGCGAGCTCCTGGTCGATCTCGAGGAGGGCCGGTCGCGGTCGATCCAGGCGGGCGCCGGCTACGACTCGGAGAGCGGCGTCCGCGGCCTGTTGCGTCTCTCGCAGGGGAACCTCTTCGGCAGGGCCTCCTCGCTTTCCCTCGACCTCCTCGGCAGCCAGAAGGACCAGCACTTCCGGCTGATCTACCGTCAGCCCTACCTCGGCAACCTCCACGCTGAGCTCTTGGCAACGCTTTACGAAGAGCACGAGGACCGGCCCGATTTCGTCGTCGACCGGCGCGGCGGGCAGGTGGTCGTCGGGCGCGAGCTTGGGCGCTGGTCGCTGCAGGCGTTCGCTTCCTATCGCCTGGTCGAGCTCGAAGCCGAGGACGCGTTCTTCAATGAAGAGATCCCGCTCGACAGCCGGAACGCGCGGGTCGCCTCGGTCACGCCGACCGCCAACTACGACCGGCGCGACGATCCGCTCGACCCGACGCGCGGATGGAACGGCTCGTTCCAGCTCGAGTACGCTTTCCCGGCACTTGCCGCCGACGCGAACTTCCTCAAGCTGTTCGGACAGGCGACCGCCTACCTGCCCCTCGGCCGATTCGGCGTCCTCGCGGGGAGCGCCCGCGGCGGAGCGATCGAACCGCTGGCCGCTGGCGCCGGAGAGACGCCGAGAGACGCCCTGGAAGCGAGCGTCCCCGCGGCGGAGCTCTTCTACGCCGGCGGCCGGACGACCCACCGCGCCTACCGCCGCGACGAGCTGGGGATCGTCGGCGAGACCGTTCTCCTCGATCCCGAGGACGCCACCCCGGATCCCTATCCGGCCGGCGGCGGGGGCCTCGCGCTGTTCAACTTCGAGTACCGCTTTCCGGTGGCCGGGCCGGTCGGCGGGACGCTCTTCCTCGACGCCGGCAACGTCTGGACCGACTATCGCGACGTCCGGAGCGGCGGCTTCAAGTGGGGCGCCGGCCTCGGGGTGCGCTACCTGTCGCCGGTCGGACCGCTCCGCCTGGAGATCGGCTGGAAGCTCGACCGGGAGCCGTTCGAAGACCCCTACGTCTGGTTCATCAGCCTCGGCAATCCGTTCTGACCGCCCCCTGACCGGCGAGTGCGCTACCATTCAAGCGCCATGAGCCTTCCGCCATCCGCCCCCGAGCCGTCGTTTGCCTCCGTCGAACAGGCGATGGAGGAGTTCCGGCAGGGGCGCATGGTCATCTTGGTGGACGACGAGGATCGCGAAAACGAGGGCGACCTGGCGATCGCCGCCGAAAAGGTGACCCCCGAGGCGATCAATTTCATGGCCCGATTCGGGCGCGGGCTGGTCTGTCTGGCGCTCACCGAGGAGCGCTGCGACGAGCTCGACCTGCCGCCGATGGTGCGCGACAACACCTCGTCCTTCGGCACCGCTTTCACGGTGTCGATCGAAGCGCGTGGCAAGACGACGACCGGGATCTCGGCCGCCGATCGCGCTGCGACCATCCGCACCGCCGTCGAACCGGGGACGCGGCCCGCGGATCTCCTGCGCCCCGGGCACGTCTTCCCGCTGCGCGCGCGGCGCGGCGGCGTCCTCAAGCGCGCCGGGCAAACGGAGGGGTCGGTCGATCTCGCGCGGCTCGCCGGCCTCCAGCCCGCGGCGGCGATCTGCGAGATCATGAACGACGACGGCACGATGGCGCGGGTCCCCGACTTGTTGCGCTTCGCCGTGGCGCACGATCTGCCGGTACTGACCATCGCCGAGTTGATCCGCTACCGCCTGGCGCACGAATCGCTGGTCCGCCGCGTCGCCTCGCCGCGGCTGCCCTCGCGCTGGGGAGAGCTGGTCATTCACGCCTATCGCTCGGATCTCACCGGTGAGGAGCACATCGCGCTGACCCTCGGCGACCTCCGGGGCAAGGACCCGGTCCTGGTCCGGGTGCACAGCCAGTGCCTGACCGGCGACATCTTCGGCTCGAGGCGCTGCGACTGCGGGCTGCAGCTGGAGCTCGCGATGACCCGCATCCAGGAGGCCGGGCGCGGGGTGCTGATCTATCTCCTGCAGGAAGGCCGGGGGATCGGCTTGCTCAACAAGCTCAAGGCCTACGAGCTGCAGGATGCCGGACACGACACCGTCGAGGCCAACGAGCGCCTCGGCTTCCGTCCCGATCAGCGCGACTACGGCGTCGGAGCGCAGATCCTGCGCGATCTCGGAGTCGAGCGCATGCGATTGATGACCAACAATCCCAGCAAGTATGTCGCGCTCTCCGGCTACGGCCTCGAGATCGTCGAGCGTGTGCAGCTCGAGATTCCGCCGAGCGCCGACAGCCGTGACTACCTGCGCACCAAGCGCGAGAAGCTCGGGCACCTCCTGCAGTTGGTCTGAGCGGCGGGAGCGCATCGGCGTTGCGCGTGCTCTGGATCGCGACCAAAGCCCCGTGGCCACCGCGCGACGGCGGGCGGCTTTTGCTCGCCGAGTCCCTGGCGGCGCTGGCGACATCGGCGACATCGGCTTCAGACACCACGCCAAACATCGAAGTCACCCTCGTCGCGCCGGTGAGGGCGAGCGAGCTCGAGGCGACGGAGGCAGCGCTGCGTCCTCTCTGCCGGCCCAGTCTGGTCGCCACCCGGCCACGCTCCCGCGGCTTCGCGGCTCTCACCGCGACGGTCTCGGGCCGGCCCTATTCGTTGGCCCGCCACGACCGGCCCGAGCTCGCGCGCAGGGTGGCGCGCGAGCTCCACGACAGCCAAGCTCTTCACGGGGCGCCGTTCGACCTCGTGGTGGCCGAGCAACTCCAGGCCTTCGCGCAGAGCGCTCCGGCAGGACCGGAGGGACCGCTGCACGTGCCCCGGGTCCTGCGCGCCCAGAACGTGGAGAGCGATCTCTGGCGCCAGCTGGGTGAAGCGAGCCGGGGCGTCGCGCGTACCCTGCTGCTGCGCGAGGCGGTTCGACTCGCCGGCGCCGAGCGTGCGGCGCTCGCAGCTGCGGCGGCCACGATCGCCCTGTCGGCGGCGGATGGCGAGCGGCTGCGCGCGCTGGCGCCCGAGTCGGCGCGCATCGAAGTCCTGCCGCCGCCCTTTCCCGGCCAGCTGGCGGCTTCCGGACAGCGACTCGTCGGGGCTCCGGCGCTGGTGCTCTTTGGCAGCGCCGGCTGGGAACCGAACCGGCGGGCCGAGCAGCGTTTCGTCGACGAGATCTGGCCCCGGGTGCGAGCGGCGAGTCCGGCCGCTGCGCTGCACTGGTTCGGCGGCTCCGGACCAGAGCGTCCCGGCGTCTTTGTGCACCGATCGCCGACGGCGAGCGCCGAGGCCTTCTCGCCGGACGCCGTGCTGGTGCTGCCGCTCGACATCGCTTCCGGAGTCCGCATGCGGGTGCTCGAGGCGTGGGCGCGCGGCGTCGTGATCGTGGCGAGCCCGGCGGCAGCCTCTGGACTCACCGCCAGCGACGGCCGCGAGCTGCTGCTCGCCCGCGACGGCGAGGAATTCGCGGTGGCGATCGAACGCCTGTCGACGATAACCGGCCTCGCCGACCGGTTGATCGCCGGCGGGCGGGAGCGCCTCGCAGCGGACCATGCGCCGGCGCGTTTCGCGGCGCGCTTCGCGGCGCTCGCGGCGCGCGTCATCGGTCACTTCGGCGGAGCGCGCCGGGGATGAAGGTCCTGCTGGTCTCGACCGCCTGGCCCTGGCCGACGCGCAAGGGCTATCAGCTGCGCCTGCTGCAACTGGCCGAGGGCCTCGCGACGCGCCACGAAGTGACGCTTCTCGTGCCGGCGAGTCCGGCGTCGCCGCAGCGGCCTCCTCTCGGGCCGTCCTGCGCCATCGAAACCTTTCGCGCTTCGCGCGGATCGGCGGCGCGCGGTGTCGCAGCGGCGCTCTTCGCTGGGCGATCGCTGGAGAGCGGATTGGTCGCCTCGGAGGACCTGCGGCGCCGGCTGCGCGAGCTCGCTCCGCGGTTCGATCGCGTCCTCCTGCAGTTGGTGCGCCTCGCCGGCGTGACCGATGCGCTCGCCGACATTCCCTGGGTGCTCGACCTCGTCGACAGCCTGTCGCTCAACCTCGAGCGCCGCGCGGAGCTCGACCGTTTCTGGATGCGACCGTTGCTGCTTTTCGAAGCCCGGCGCCTGGCGGCGGACGAGCACCGGATGATCGCCGCGAGCTCGGCGGCGCTCCTGGTTTCGGAGCGCGACAGGAGGCACCTCGCGGCCACCCTGCCACCGCACCTCGCGGCGCGGCTGACGGTCGTTCCGCTCGCCCTTGCGCCGGCGTCCCATCCCGCGGTGTCTCCGTCGGCCCGGTCAGCGCGGCCGGCTCGCCCGGCCCCGCCAGTCGGTGAAGCCGAGCTCGCCATCACCGGCAACCTCGGCTACTTTCCGACCTTCCGCGGCATCGGCTGGTTCCTGGACGAGGTCTGGCCGGAGGTGGCGCGCAAGTACCCGCGCGCGCGACTGCTCGTCGCCGGCGCCCGGCCTCCGCGGTCGCTCGTGCGTCGCGTGCGCGAAGTGGGTGGCCGCCTGGTCGCGGATCCGGACGACCTCTCGGCGCTTCTCGCCGCCTCCGATCTCGCCCTGGCGCCGCTCCTCGCCGGCTCCGGTACGCCGATCAAGCTCCTCGAGGCGTTGGCGGCAGGCATTCCGGCGGTAGCGACTCCCGCCGCGGCCGAAGGGCTCGACCCGGCGCTCGCCCGTTGCGTGGCGATCCCGGACGGTGCGGCCGGCTGGGTGACGACGCTCCACGGACTCATCGCGAACCCGGTGGCGGCACGGGCGCGCGCCGTCGTCGGCGCGCAGATCGTGCGCGAGCTGCACGATCCGGGGCGCGTCGCCGAGGCGTTGAACGAGGCACTGCTGCCGCTGGGATAGCGCGATAGGATGCCGACCTTCATGATCGAATCCGAACCTCTGGCCCTGGCGCGGCGCTTGGGCGAGCTCGAGGGTGCGGCACTCGCGGCCGGCCTCGCGTCGCGCGAGCGCACGGAGCGCGCCGAACGCCTGAGCCGCATCGCTCTCGGTGGGGACGAGGCCGACCTCCTGGCAGCCGGGTCCCGAGAACTGCGGCCGCGAGAGTATGCGGAGCTCGAATCCCGGTTCCGGGAGCTCGCGCAGTTCCACGACGCGGTCACGCGCTCGCGCAGCTGGAAGCTCCTGCAGCGCTTGCGGGGTCTCGTCGGGAGGGCCTGGTGACGGCCGATTTGGGCAATCCGGGCGAGCCGCCAGCGGAAGCCTTGCGGGCGCGAATTGCCCGTCTCGAAGGGCGGATCGCGACCCTCGAGAGCGCGCTCGACCGGCGCTCGCAGGAGCTTCTCCTGTTGCAGAGCGTGCTCTGTCGCGCCGACCTCCTGCAACTTGCGCGAATCGCCGACGGTCTGTCGCCCCTGCCGCGGATCGCCCACCAGCCCGAGTACTGGACGGAGACCACGGTCATTTCGCCGGCGAACCTCGAGGCGACGCTCGAAGACCTCTGGCGTTCGCTCACTCCGAGCCCCGCGCGCTCTCCCGTAGCGCCTCGGACCGCGACCTCTCCCGAGACCGCGGCCGCGACCGGATCGGGCGCATGACCTCGAATCCGACCCCGGGGGAGCCGCTGCCCGACCTGCCGCCGGTGCTGCCGCCGGTGACCCTGATCCTGTTGACCTGGAATCGTTGGGAGCTCACCCGGCGCTGCCTCGAAACCCTTCTGGCGAGCGACCTCACGGGGGCGCAGCTGCTGGTGGTCGACAACGGTTCGAGCGACGGTACGGCGGCACGGCTGGCGGAGTTTCCCGCGGCGCAGCTCCTGGCGTTGCCCGCGAACCTGGGCTTCGTGCGCGGCAACAACGCCGGCATCGCCGCGGCGCCGGCCGGCAACGACATCGTGCTGCTCAACAACGATCTCGAGTTCGTCCAGCGCGACTGGCTGCAGCGGCTGCGCGCGGCGGCGCATTCGGCGCCGGACATCGGCGTCGTCGGCTGCCGGCAGGTGCTCTCCGACGGGCGGCTGCTCCACGCCGGCACCTACGTCCTGCCCGACACGATGTGGGGACAGCAGATCGGCGCCCTCGAGCACGACATCGGACAGTTCACCGGTCGGCGGGCGGTCGAAGGGATCACCTTCGCGGTGGCTTACCTTAAGCGCGCCGTGATCACGGCGGTCGGCGGGCTCTCGGAGGACTTCGAGTCGTACTTCGAGGACACCGACTACTGCCTGCGCGCGCGTCGGGTCGGATTTCGCACGCTCTACGCCGGCGATTCCCAGGTCGTGCACGACGAGCACGGTTCGACCGCCGGCAACGACGCCGGCCGGACGTCCCTTTTCGAGCGCAGCCGGGCGGTCTTTCGCGGCAAGTGGCAGCACGAGCTCGACGGTCACTACCGGCGCGACCTGGTCTGGCAGTCGATCCTCAACTTTCCGACCGGCTATGCGCGCAGCAGCCGCTCCTACCTGCACGAGCTCGATCACCACCTAGGAGTGCGCTGCGTTTACCGCTATGTCTACGGCAAAGGCTCGCCGTTCAAGGTGGAGGAGCCGGAGAACACCGGCGACTACTACCTCAACGTGGTGCGCGGACGGGAGTTGCCGCGCGGGCATGCGAGCTCGGGTCTGTCGGTGGTCTATGGCCAGGGCGACGTCTTCCGTCGCGCCACGGGCAAGGTCCGGGTCGGTTTCACCATGCTCGAAGTCGACGGCTTTCCGCGCGATTGGGTTGCGCAGGCGAACGAGATGGACGAGATCTGGGTGCCCTCGGAGTTCAACCGCCAGGGCTTCCTCGCCTCCGGCCTCGAGCGTCCGATCCACCTGATTCCGCTCGGTGTCGACACGGAGTACTTCCACCCCGGGGCGCGGCGGCTGCCGAACCCGACCGGCGAGTTCGTCTTCCTGGCCAACTTCGAATGGGGCGAGCGCAAGGACCCGTGGCTGCTGCTGCGCGCCTTCAACGACACCTTCACCGCCAACGAGCCGGTGCGGCTGCTGTGCAAGATCAGCAACCGCGATCCGCTCCTCAAGTTGAAGACCGAGATCCGCAATCTCGGGCTCGACCCCTTCGGCGGCAAGATCTCGTACCTGCTGAATCTCGACTTTCCGCATGCCGAGCTGCCGATGCTCTACCGCTCGGCCGACTGCTTTCTCGCCGTGTCGCGCGGCGAGGGCTGGGACATGCCGTTGATGGAGGCGATGGCTTGCGGCCTGCCGACGATCGCCACCGACTGGAGCTCGCACACCGAATTCGTCAACGACGCGAACTCCTACCGGTTGCAGATCGCCGGCACCGTTCCGGCGGTCGCGAAGTGCCCCTATTACGCCGGCTTTCGCTGGGCCCAGGCCGACGAGGGTCACCTGCGGACGCTCCTGCGCCACGTCTTCGAGCACCAGGACGAGGCGCGCGCCAAGGGCGACTTCGCCGCCCGGGAGATGGCGGCGAAGTGGACCTGGCGCCACGCCGCCGAGAAGATCGCCGCGCGTCTCGCGGTGCTGGCGCCGCGAGACCGGAGCTGATGAGGATGCCTGCTGCATGCCAGAGCCCATGGAGTCGTGGATGAGCCCGATCGGCCCCGGTCGCGGGCATTTCGAGACGATGGAGCTCCAAGGCGATTCCTGGAGTCTCTCCGGCTGGATCTGCCATCCCGATCTGGCGACGACCGCGGTGGTTGTTTCGGTCGACGGCGTCGCGCTCAGCGAGCTCGTGCCCTCGCAGCGCGACGATGTCGCCCGGGTCTTCGATTGGATTCCGCATGCCGGCGCCTCGGGCTTTCGGGTCGAAGTGCCGCGCAGCCCGGAACGCAGACGGGTCGTGGTGGAGGCGCGCCAGGGAAGGCGCGTCCTCACTGCGATACGGACCACGCTCGCCCCCGAGTTCGAGGATCTGCAACATCCGCCGGCGGAGCTCATGCAGCGAGTCAGCGGTTCTCCCGATCCACGTTTCTTCGATGCCGACGGAGTTCGCTCCTACACCGAGTTCATCGATGCCATCGCGAAGTACCGCGACTGGGAGTCGATTTCGAGGATGTTGGATTGGGGATGCGGTTGCGGTCGAGTGACGCGGTGCTTCCTGCGCGCAAACCCCGGAGTCGAAGTCCACGGTTGCGACATCGACGCGCAGGCGGTGACTTGGTGCCGTGAGAACCTTCGAGGCGGCTCGTTCGTCGCCGTGGACTTGCTGCCGCCAACCCGTTTTCCGGACGGACACTTCTCGTTGGCGATCGGCTATTCGGTCATGTCTCATCTGCCGCCGGAGGTGCAGCGACAGTGGCTGCAGGAGATGCGTCGAATCGTCGCTCCCGGGGGTCTCTTCCTCGCATCGGTTCATGGCCCATTTGCTGCACGCTTCGCGTATCCGACCTCCAGTCCCGGCCGGCGCTTCGCGTGGTCCCGCCGACAACCTGTGCAGGACTTCCTGAAGGCGGGCTTCTGGGACGGAGGCGACGATCACGCTCTCGACGGTGTCGCACCCGCGGGGTACTACCGTGGAGCGTTCCAGACGCCCGACTGGACCCGGCGTGAGTGGTCGAAATACTTTCGCATCCTGGAGATCCGGGAAGGCGGGATGCAGAACTACCAGGACCTGGTCATTCTGGAGCGGATCTGATCCGGCGGCCGGGGGGATGCCGCCCTCCCGGCAATTGCATCCACTCGACGGAGTTCCCGGTCGACGTCGACCTTCTGCCCCGTCGCTGAGAACGCGGAATTCGAGTGCCGCGCGGCAGCGTGACCCGCCGCAGGCCACTCGCACCCAGCTCGTGGCTCCCAGAAATGCGAAGCCGCTTCCGGCGCGTAGGATCTGTGTGCCCGAATGGTACGCTCTCGGGCCATGGTCGATGCTCCGGAGCCTATTCTCCTGAATGACTTCCGGCGGGCCTGGGCTGAGGTCGGCGGGGGGGTGCTCGAAGCCACGGCGAAGGTCGGGTCTTCGGGCTGGTACATCCTCGGCGAAGAGGTCCGGCGATTCGAAGCGGCTCTCGCAATACTATGGGGTTTCGATCACGCTGTAGGGGTCGGGAACGGCCTGGATGCCCTCGAGATCGGTCTACGGTGCCTGGGAATTCGGGCCGGTGATCGCGTCCTGACGACGCCGGTCTCCGCCTTTGCTTCCTCCCTCGCGATACTGCGCGTCGGGGCAATTCCGGTCTTCGTCGACGTCGACGAGCGCGGGCTGCTCGACCTGGATGCGGCGGAGGAGCGCCTGCGCCGCGGCGACGTGCGCGGACTCCTCCCGGTGCATCTTTGTGGGCACGTGGTCGACCTCGATCGGCTCGAAGATCTGGCTCAACGGCACGGCGTGCTGCTGCTCGAAGATTGCGCCCAGTCGATCGGTGCGACCTGGAAAGGCCGGTCGACGGGCTCGGCAGGAGCCGTCGCGGCGACCAGTTTCTATCCGACCAAGAACCTGGGCGCGATGGGCGACGGCGGCGCGCTGCTCTGTCGCGATCCCGAGCACGCGGCACGCGCTCGCCGGCTGCGCAGCTACGGCGAGGGCGCGCGCTATGACCATGTCGAGATCGGTCTCAACAGCCGGCTCGACGAGCTGCAGGCGGCGATTCTCGGCGACGTGATGCTGCCGCGGCTCGCGTCCTGGACAGGGCGCCGGGCAGCCATCGCCGAGAGGTACTGTTCGAGCATCCCGAGCCGCAGGATCGAGATTCCCGTTTCCGCACCGGATTCACAGCCGGTCTGGCACCTCTTCCCCGTGCTGGTCGAGCCGCACCGGCGAGAGAGTTTTCGAGCGCACTGCGGCGCACGCGGGATCGCGACCGGTATTCACTACCCGATCGCGATTCCCGACCAGCGGGCAGTGGCCGGGCTCGAGCTCGAGGAGGTGAACGAGCTCCCCCGCGCCCGGCGGTGGTGCGCCAGCGAAGTCTCCCTGCCGATTCATCCCTGGCTTGACGCCGAGGAGATCGATCGCGTCATCGAGGCATGTGCTGCATGGCCGGGTTGAGCCTCTCGATCGTCGTCCCGGTCTATCGGAACGAGGGTTCGATCCCGGAGCTGGTCGAGCGGCTCGCAGCTTTGTGCTCGCGGTGGGAGGGGCCTCTCGAAGCAGTCTTCGTCGTCGACGGGAGTCCCGACAGCAGTGAAGAGGCGCTCGTGCGGGAGCTGCGCGGGCGCGCGCTCGCGGCGACGGTGCTCACGCTGAGCCGCAATTTCGGCTCGTTCGCGGCGATCCGATCCGGGATGAACAGTGCAGGCGGAGATCTCATCGCGGTCATGGCGGCCGACCTGCAGGAGCCCCCCGAGCTCGTGCTCGAGCTCGCGGGCAAGGTGCGGGACGAGGGTTTCGATGTCGTCGTGGGCACTCGTTCCGGGCGCGAGGACGCCGTTTCCGCCCAGGCCGCTTCGAGCCTGTTCTGGAAGTTCTATCGCCGGGTGGTGGTGCCCGAGATGCCCCCCGGGGGGGTGGACGTGTTCGCCTGCACGCGCCGGTTCGCTGCCGAGCTGCTGGCTCTCGAAGAGAGCCGCTCGACGCTTGTCGGCCTCCTCTTCTGGCTCGGTTTCCGTCGCGGCGAGGTTGCCTATCACCGGCTCGCCCGGCGTCACGGCAAGAGCGCGTGGTCCTTCCGCCGGCGTGTGCGCTACACGCTCGACTCGATTTTCGCCTTCTCGGACCTCCCGCTGCGGCTGCTCGAAGGCCTCGGCCTCCTGGGCATCGCGACGGCCGTCGTGCTCGCGACCGTGGTCGTCTACGCCCGCCTCGCTGGACAGGTTCAGGTGCCAGGCTACGCCGCGACGGCGGTGCTCGTGCTCTTCTTCGGCGGCCTGAATGCCCTCGGCATCGGCATCGTCGGCGAGTACGTCGCGCGAGCTTTCGAGAATACGAAGCGCAGGCCCGCCTGGATCGTCCAACGACGGCAGGACTTCCGGCCCCAGGCCGAGAGCGAGGCTTCCAAGTGACAGACCGAACCTGGTTCCAGCATCCCCAGGCCCTGGTGGAGACGTCCGAGATCGGCTCCGGAACCCGCATCTGGGCGTTCGCGCACGTACTTCCAGGAGCGCGGATCGGTGCCGACTGCAATATCTGCGACCAGGTCTTCGTCGAGGGCGGAGCAGTGGTGGGCGACCGGGTGACGGTGAAGTGCGGGGTCCAACTCTGGAGCGGCATTGAGCTCGAAGACGATGTCTTCGTCGGGCCCAATGCGACGTTTACCAACGACCGCTTCCCGCGCAGCCGGAAGTGGCTCGACGAGCATCCGCGTACAGTCGTCCGGCGAGGAGCCTCGATCGGCGCCAACGCGACCCTCCTTCCTGGAATTACGGTCGGGCCGGGAGCGATGGTGGGCGCCGGGGCGGTGGTCAACCACGATGTTCCCGCTTTGGCGATCGTGGTCGGCAATCCGGCGCGGATCACCGGCTATGTCGACACTCCAGAGCGCATCACGCGCTCCGTCCCCGGATCCGCGCCCGGCGAAAGCCCGCAACTCGCGGGCCGCTCCCGCCTCGTGGAGCTTGCTGAATTCGCTGATCTCAGGGGTCGTCTCGCCGTGGGCGAAGTCGGCCGCGAGATTCCGTTCGGAGTGCAGAGATGGTTCGCCGTCTACGGCGTTCCGTCGCGGGAGGTGCGCGGCGAGCACGCACATCGATCGTGCGAGCTCTTCCTGGTCTGCGTCCACGGCAATTGCCGGGTCGTGGTCGACGACGGATTCAGCCGTGACGAGGTCGCTCTCGACCGGCCGACCCTGGGCCTGCACCTGCCGCCGCTGGTCTGGGGCATCCAGTACCGTTTCTCCGCCGACGCGGTTCTCCTCGTCTTCGCGTCGGAAACCTACTCAGCGGCCGAGTACATCCGCGACTATGATGAGTTTCTTGGACTCGCCCGACTCCGGGCGGGCGACGCAAGGTCATGAAGATGAGGCTCCCGATCCGATTCGCTCTGCCGCTACTTCTTCTGGTGGCGCATGCTCCCGTTTCGGCTCAGCCCTGGCCCGACGCATTTCCCGCCTACCAGTCCGGTTTTCCTTTCGCCTTCAGCGTGACGAACGACGGATCGCTGGTCAACGGAGGCTCACTTGCTTTCGGTGACGTCGACGGCGACCTGGTGCCCGACTTCGTGGTGGGCACGAAGGACGGGCGGGTCATGGCCTATCGCACCAACGGCACGCGGCTTTGGGTCTATCCCGCGGCTGGAAACCTCGGCATGGGCGTCGAGAGCAAGCCGGTCATCGCCGACATCGACGGCGACGGCGAGTCCGAGGTCGTCGTCTCGGTCGGCTCGACGCACACTCCCAATCAGGACGGCCGGTTGGTGGTCCTCTCCCACACCGGAACGCAGCAGTGCGAGTTCGTGCCCGACATCACCGTGACATTCCACGAGGGTATCTTCGCTTCGCCGGCGGTCGCCGAGCTCGACCCGGCGAGCCCCGGCCTCGAAATTGCCGTCGGTGCCTGGGACATGCGGTTCCGGGTGTTGCGCTCGAACTGCACGGTGGTGTGGGAGAAGTTCGTGCGCGACTCGATCTGGTCTTCGGCCGCGATCGCCGACCTCGACCGCGACGGCAGTCTCGACATCATCGTGGGCGTGGATTCTCATGCCGAGGGACCGCCTTACAATACGGGTGACGGAGGCATACTCCACGCCTGGCGGCGGGACGGGTCGGCGGAGCTTCCGGGATTCCCGATCCAGTTCGACGAGGTCCTCTATTCCTCCCCTGCCATCGGCAACATCGCCGGTGACGCGCGGCTCGAGGTCGTCGTGGGCACCGGGCGCTGCTGGGACATCCCTGCCTGCGCGCCGACAGGGACCCATGCCGGGGTGGGGGAGTACATCATCGCGGTGGACTCGACGGGCATCGCGGTGCAGGGCTGGCCGGTCGCTATTCCATCGCGTTACGCCTTCGCCTCTCCGGCGCTCGCGGATCTCGACGGAGACGGGAACCTCGAAGTGGTCGTGAACTCGATCCACAAGACGACCGGAGCGGGCCGCGTGCATGTTCTCGACGGCGACGGCACCGATCTTCCCGGTTGGCCCAAGGATCCCACGGTTCCTGCGGACTGCGTCACCACCTCGAGCGTGGGGTCGAGCGCCTCGCCTGCCGTGGGCGATCTGGACAACGACGGCCTTCCCGAGATCGTCGTTCCCATGAACATCGAGCTGGTGGTTCTGGATGCGAGCGGCGCCCAGCTCAGCCGGGCGTCGGGCTGCAGCTACCCGCCGGGAACCCTGCAGCTGCGGACCAACTACAGCCTGGCGAGCTCGCCGCTGATCGTCGACGTGGACGGCGATGGCGACGTCGAGGTCGTCACCGCTGGCGGGGCGACCTTCACGGCGACGCCGGCTGGGGCCATCTACGCCTGGGACTTCAGTTCGCCGGTCGGATCCGCGGCCCACCCATGGCTGCAATTCCGCCATGATGGACGCAACCTCGGACTCTCGTCGCCGGAAGTCTTCAGCGATGGTTTCGACTTTGGCAATACCGATCGCTGGTCCATCGTCACTCCCTAGCTGCCGGACTCCAGACCCGGCGAGGTCCTTTCTCCCAGCGCGAACAGGATCCACCGGCGATCAGAGCTCTCGATCTCCGTCGGCCCAAGAAGGCCCGTGAGCTCACCTGCGAGTTTCTCTCCCTGATCGGCGTAGCCCCAGCGATCGAGCACGACGGCAGCGAAGTTCTCCGCCCGCAGCCTGGCGATCATTTCTTCCGCCGGGAGGACGACGATGCTGCGTTGCCAAAGGTCCGACTTCGACTGCTTCATCGCACCGTAGCTCCAGTGCAGCGAATGCGAGCGGAGAACGGGACGTAGCCAATCGTAGTTGAACTGGCGCTCTGCAGCCGGGCTTTCCGGGAAGGGCACCCACGGCAGCTGGAAGACCTTCGCGCCGTGCGGCAGCGCCACCTCGGCTCTCGCTACCCAGTCGCCGTCGAGCGCCCAGGCCGAGGCGTTCAGGTCATGGCGAGGGATTGCCGCGCGCGCGCTCTGGTCCCAGGCGCCGAAGATGGCCAGGATGAAGGCCACGACCCACGCGACAGCCGGCCGCCGCCCGGCTCGAGTCCGCTCGAGGATCGCGTCGAGGACGAGACCGAGACCTGCGAGGGCGATGAAGCCGAGAAAGACGCTGATGCGATTGTAGGCCCGGATCTGAGCGGAAACGAAGGTGACGAAGATCGAGCCGAAGCCCCCAACGGTCCCGAGCAGGACCGCGGCGAGCGAAAGACGCGCGAGCACCGTCAGAGTCTCCGGGCTGGACGTCGGCAATCGGGCGCCAAAGAGGTAGGCGAGAAGCGCCAGGAAGCCCAGGGTCGCGAGGATCCCCAGTGCCGAGACGTGGCTCTCGCCGCCGAGCCCGGGAGCCGAGCCGGCCGAGATGTAGCGCTCCGCGACGTCTGCGAACGGCCGGAAGCGATGCCCGGGCACCGGCAGCAAGATCTGCCCCAGCTTGAGACCGAGGATTCCCGCGTCGGCTTCCGACCGGCTGACGAGCGAACGATCGCCGTAGAGCAGGGTCGGCAGAATGGCGACCACCAGGCCTGCGGTCGCGGCCAGGCCAAAGCCGCACGCGTCGAGCAGCCGACGGATGCCGCCCCTGGTCATCCAACCGATGGCGCCGCCGACCAGGACGAGCGCGGAGGCGAAGAACCCGTAATAGGCATCGCTCGCTCCGAGGAGAAACGCGAAGGCGAGCGACCAGGCCCTCCCGCCTGGAGTCAAGCCGTCACGAGCCAGTGCATGAGCCACGACCAGCGCCGGCGGAACCAACGCCAGGGTCGCCAGGAAGAGGTGGGGTTCACCGCGGAGCATGTGTGCCGGAAGCGCCGTGAACACCACGGCGAGTCCTGCCGCCATGGGCGGCCGAATCCCCAGTTTCAGGAGGGCCCATGCTGCGACGATGGCCGCGAGCGGCCAGCCTAGAAGATAGTAGGCATTGACGATGCCTCCCGGCGCGTCGAGGACGACGCCGAGCAGCTTGAAGCCCACCATCGGGACCAGGATGGCTCCGGGCCAATCGTAGAGCTCGAGCCCCGCGGGTGCCCCGAGACGTGGATTCTCCTGATACCAGCCGGTTTCCTCGATGTTCTGCGCCAGCAGCACGTTGAAGAGGGCGTCACCGCCCTGATGCCACGAGAGCGGCATGCGCCAGTCCTGCACTCGCCAGAGCTCCTGGGCCCAGAAGACAACCGCGACCGAACCCAGCGCCGCCAGGAGAAATGCCATCCGGGTTCCTCGGTGCGACGCGCTGAGAGGCATCCTGCCATCGCTTTCTGGCCAACCATCCGTTGGGCGTCGCCGGTTCGTGGGTCAGGCGGACGGTGAGGATCTTGCGTTGGAAAGGTTGCCGACCGACCCCCCGTCTCGATGGAGTCTACCTGCTCGGCTGAGACCGAATGCACCTCGGAAGTGCGGCCGCGACGGCCGTTCTCTGGTTGCGGTGCGTCCGGTGTCAGGCGCTGCCCTTGATCCGCCGCCACAGGCTGGGGCGCGGGGCAGCCCCTGGAACCGCAAGCTGGGCGCTGAAATCGAGTCCCGCTTCGGTCCAGGTGGCTCCGAGGTTGGCGAGACTCACGGCCTCGCGCATGAAGTCGCGATTCTCCAGCTGGCGAGGCGGAAGATCGGGAAAGTCGTCGTCTCGTCCCAGCAGCGTCAGGGCATCGGTCAGGTCGTCACCACCCCAATTGACCTGCTCCTGGACCAGCACGCGCAGACCGACGAGCCCTGCCTCTCGGCTGACATTGTTCGCCGAGACGCCCGGATCCCGCCAGTGGAGATTCTCGACCGAGGCCTCGCCGGTCTCCAGGTCGACGAACTTGCCGAAATTCGAATGGTGGAGAAACGCCACGCCACCCGGCGCGAGCACCCGGCGGATCTCGGCGAGGTAGGCGCCGACGATCTCCAGATCGACGTGCACGAGCGAGTCGAAACTGAAGACGAGCTGAACCGAACGGTCGGCCACGCCCGGCAGCGTCCGACCGTCATTGAGGCGCACGTCGACATGCGGCCGGGCGGCGAATCGCGCCCGGCAGATCTCGATGCACCGAGGCGTGACATCGATGAGGACGAGCCGATTCGCCCAATCGCTCAGGAAATGCGAGAGCCGCCCGGCGCCCGGCGCGATTTCGACGATGGTCGAGGCGGGAAGGTGCGACGCGATGCGGGGGAAGAGGCTCCCCCACCAGAGATTCGCGCTGCCCCCCCAGACCTGCGACCACTCCTCGCCGCCGTCGGCCCAGCTATGCGAGGTCCACGTGCGCAAGTTCTCTTCCAGGTTGCCCATCTCGGTCTCGATCCTTCCGATCTTGTCCGTCGCGATGCGGCCCGCTCACGATCGATTCTAGCCGCCTTCGCGCGCTGCCCGCGCTGCGGCCGGAATCAGCTGTCCGGTGCGCGCCGCGAGCCAGCGAGGGGAGATTTCCAGTGCGCTAGAGTGAAACGACGATGAATTCCAGCCCGCCCCCCGCCGCGCACGTTCCGCAACCATTTTGTGATCGGAGGGCGCGTTCGAACGGGAGAGCCGGGATGCGGGGCATCCGCGGGCTCGCGCTTCTCGGGCTCGCCCTGGCCTGCGCGTGCGCACCTGGCACGCGACAGCGCCACCAGGCGAAGAACATCCTTGTGATCAGTCTCTGTTCGGTGCGCGCCGATCACACGAGCCTCCTCGGCTATCCGCGCGCCACGACTCCCGCGCTGGCAGCGTTCAGCCAGGACGCTTGGGTCTTCTCGCATGCGGTGACGCAATGGCCGAAGACCGTGCCGGCATTCGCGACCCTGCTGACCGGGCGCTACGGGCACTCCAATGGGGTGATGCGGGTGACTCCGGGCCAGCGACTCGACGATGGCGAGCTGACCATCGCGGAGGTGCTGCGCGATCGCGGCTTCGACACGGCGGCGTTCATTTCCAGCGGGGCGCTGCACTCGGGAACCAATATCTTCCAACAGGGCTTCACCCGGGTCGAAGAGACCTTTCGCGGCCCCGACAACTTCGCCACGGCGACCCGGCTCGCCACGGAGTGGATCGAGCAGAAACGCGACCGCCCGTTCTTTGCCTGGGTGCATTACAACAACGCCCACGCGCCCTATCGCGCCCCCGGCGCGCCGCCGGAGATCTTCGTCGATGACGCATGGTACGACCCCGCCCGCAAACTTCGCATCAACCCGCCAAACTCCCTCGATCTGAAGGTGGCTCTCGACCACCCCTATCGCAAGCAGATCGTGCGCCCCGACATCGGCGGAGTCCGGCCCGCGGCCGTGCTTCCCGAGCGGCCGGAGGAGTTGGCGTTCTACGTCGCGCGCTACGACGCCGGGATTCTCGGCGCCGACCGCACGATCGGGCCGCTGCTCGACGCTGTTCGCCGGCTCGGCCGGCTCGACGACACCGTCGTGGTCGTGGTGGCCGACCATGGCGAGGCACTGGGCGAGCACAATTATTTCTTCGAGCATGGGCGGCTCCCCTACGACGACTGTGCGCGCGTTCCCTTGATGATCCGTCCGGCCGGGGGCGTCGCGCGGCAGGTGATCGACCAGCCGACCGCGACCTTCCGCATCGCTCCGACTCTTCTCGAGATGGTCGGTGTCGCGCCGCCGCCGCAGATGGAGGCGACGTCGCTGCTGCCGCTGCTGCCGTCGCCGCGCGGCGACGAAGCGGCGACACCGGTCTTCACCGAGTCCGGATTTCAGTACGACTACACGCTCGCGGTGCGGGACGGGAACTGGAAGCTGATTTTCGTGCCCAATCCGGTCGACCAGTCGCTGATGCGGGGGCGCTCCCACGAGCTCTACGATCTCGGCGCGGATCCGGCGGAGCTCGTCGATCTCGCCGAATCCAGGCCGGAGATCGTCGAGCGGCTTTCCGGCGAGCTGCGCCGCTGGTCGCGGCCGTGGATCCGTCGCGCCTACAGTCAGGCGAAGGACGTCGAGATCGGCGACGAGGAGACGCGCGCCCGCCTGCGCTCGCTCGGCTACCTCGACTAGTGGCCGGAACGAGTCAACTGCCGGTGGCTCCACCGGTCGCGGCGCCGTCGGCGAAGTCGCTGTCACCGACCCTGCTGTTGGCTGCTTGTCTGCCGCCGCTCCTGCTGGGCTGGATCCTGTGGTGCTTCGCAGTCGATGTGCCGATCCTCGACCAGTGGAATCTGCCCTACGACTACGACCGCTATCAACGCGGCGAGTGGACCTTCGCGGATCTCGCGCGGTCCCAGAATGCGCACCGCATCCTCGTTCCGCGCCTGATCCTGGTTCCCCTGGCGCAGTGGACGGGGTGGAATACGCGTGTCGAGGTGCTGGTGAGCGTCGTGCTCGGGCTGGGCCTCCTCGCGCTCTGGCTTCTTTCCGTGCGCCCGCTTCTGCGCGCCTTGCCGCGATCCCTGGCCGTCGGCGTGGCGTTTCTGATCTCGCTCGCCCTGTTCTCGCTCAATCAATTCGAGAACTGGATCTGGGGCATCATGATGCACGCCTTCCTGGCGATGTTCGCGGTGGCGCTGGGCTTCCATTTTCTCGCCCGCGATCGCCTCCGGCCATGGCACTGGCTCGGCGCTGCCGTCGCCGGCCTGGTCGCGACCTTCTCGCATGCCGCCGGACCGGTCTTCTGGTGGGCCGCCGCCCTGCCCGTGGCGCTGGGCGCAGGTGAGCGCCGCAGCCGATGGCAACGCACGCTCGCCGTGCTCTCGCTGGCGGCGGTCGTGTCGTGGCTCTATTTTCAGAACTGGGCCGGCGATCCCGTCCAGTTCGAGCCCACGAGCCGCGGGTTTCACCTCGGCGCGGTGCTCTACTTCGCCGTCACTCTGCTCGGCGCCCCACTCGCGGAATTCTCGGGATCGGCCTGGCCGCCCCGGGATTCCGGAATCGGAGCGCTCGTGGGTGTCCTGGGCCTGATCGCCTGGGGCGTGCTGGGCTGGCGCGAGCTGCGCCGGCAGCGCGGCCGGGTGGAGCCGTGGCTCAAGTGGACGCTCGCGCACGGCGCCTTCGCTGTCGGCGCGGCGCTGCTGTCGGGTTTGGGGAGAGGATCCGGTGGCGGACCGGTGGCCTTTGCGTCGCGGTATGCGACGCTCGCGACGCCGTTCTGGTTGGGTCTCATCTTCCTCGTCGTGCGGTCCGGATGGCCGACCCGATCCGGCACCTCGCCGCCGGTTCGAAGTTGGGTGCGCGCCGGAGCGGCCGCCTCGCTGCTGCTGCTCTTCGTCGGCGTCGCGTCGAGCTATCTCGTCTGCCTGAGCGAACCGGCCAACAAGCATCGACTCCTGAGCCGCGCCCGGATTGCGCTCTTTCACGGCCGGCCCGACTTCTTGCTGAGTTACCTTCACCGCGGGCTGCCCCGCGTGCACGCCGGAAGGCCGCTCCTCGAGCGCTATCGACTTTCGGTCTTTCGCCCCGGGGAGGAAATAGCGCCGCGCCTCGCCGAGCCGATCCCGCTCGCGAGCTTCGAGCAAGGCCTCCGGCTGGTGGACGGCGCGCGCCTCCAATCGATGCGAGTGGGCGTGTCCGAGGCGGTCCAGATCGCGGTCTCGAACCCGTCGGCGGCGCCCTGGCCCAGCTTCGGAACCGACGTCGCCGGAACGCTCGCCGTCCGGCTCGGCTGGAGCTGGCTGGATGCCGAAGGGAGCGCGATCGTCGAGGAGGGCTCGCGCTCCGACCTGCCGTTCGATCTCGCTCCCGGAGATACGGTGACGATCTCGGGCTGCCTGGCGCCGCCGCGGCGTCCGGGCCGCTACCGCTTGCGTTTCTCGATGGTGCAGGAAGGGGTCGCCTGGTTCGACGCCACCGGGTCGCCGGCGCTCGAAGTGGATGTCGCGGTCGCGGTCCTGCCGGGCCAGGCCATTCTGCGCCCGCTGCTCGCCGCGGCGCGCGACCTGGGGTGGCGCAGCTGCGGTTAGCCCGCACCCCGCCGGAAATGGTGATTCCGACCCTGACGACGTAAGATGTCGCCCTCATGGTCGGCATCCTGTCTGTCCGGTGCCCGCCACCGCATCTTTCAACGCGAGAAGCCCGATGAGTCGACTGTCTGTCGTTGTCCCCATCTTCGATGAGCGGGAGACCGTGCAGGAGCTCCATCGCCGGGTCGGTGCGGTGCTGGATCGACTGACCGGCGGACCGCATGAGCTTGTTCTGGTGGACGACGGATCGAGCGACGGATCGGCGGCGGTCCTCGACGATCTCGCCCAGCGCAGCCATCGCGTCCAGGTCGTCCATCTGTCGCGGAACTTCGGCCATCAGGCGGCGATCGCCGCCGGAATCGATCATGCCGCCGGTGACTGGATCGCAGTCATGGACGGCGACCTGCAGGATCCGCCCGAGGAGATCCCCCGGCTCCTCGAGAAAGCGCTCGAGGGATTCGATGTCGTCTACGCGCGGCGCGTGAATCGCAAGGAGGGACTGATACTGCGCGCCTGCTACTCCGCCTCGTACCGTCTGATCGCCAGCCTGTCGGACATCCGCATCCCGCTGGATTCCGGCGACTTTGCGGTGCTCTCTCGGCGGGTGGCGACGGCGCTGCGCGCGACCGAAGAGCGCCATCTCTTCCTGCGCGGCCTGCGCGCCTGGGTGGGCTTTCGCCAGACCGGGCTCGACGTCGAACGCCAGGAGCGTCACTCCGGGAGATCGAAGTTCGGCTTCCTCAAGCTGCTCGGCCTCCTGTTCGACGGGCTGCTCGGTTTCTCCGCGGCACCCTTGCGCGCCGCCGCCGGCGTCGGCTGCTTCGCCATGCTCTGCACCGGTGGGTATCTGCTCTATGTGTTGGCGGAGCGGCTCCTTCTCGGAACCTCGCCGCGCGGCTTCACCGCGCTGATCGCGGCCATCGTTTTCCTTGCCGGAGTTCAGCTGCTCTTTCTCGGGCTCATCGGGGAGTACCTGGGTCGCACCTTCGAGCAGGTCAAGGGGCGTCCGCTCTATCTCGTCGAGAGCGTCATCCGCTCTGCGGGGCACGAGGTCGACGGGGCGATTCG
Source organism: Thermoanaerobaculia bacterium (assembly GCA_031403995.1). Taxonomy (GTDB): domain Bacteria; phylum Acidobacteriota; class Thermoanaerobaculia; order Multivoradales; family JAGPDF01; genus JAGPDF01. The sequence goes on along the minus strand of JANNGS010000037.1, from coordinate 28,287 downwards.
CCTTCCTTCGTCGGCGGTCGATCGCGCGAGCGGACCGCGAGCCACGGTGGAGATTCGACGCGGCGCGCCACGCATCGATCCTCCGAGGCTATTGCCTTGACCGTCTTCTTCGATCCCCATTCGACGCCGCCGGCGACGCTCTTCCTATCGCTGCCCGCGAGCGACATCTGCAACTATCGCTGTCGCCACTGCCATATCTGGCGCCACGAGTTGCCGCCGGACGCGATGTCGCGCGAGCGCCGGATCGAGATCGTGCAGGAGTTTGCGCGCTTGAACCGGGAAGGGAACGTGGTCCTTCCGGGTGGCGAGATCACCCTCGACTGGGAGGAGCTGTTCGCCATCGCCGCGGCCTGTCGCGACTCAGGATTGCCGTGCATGATCATGACCAACGGGTCGCGGATCGATACGCTGAAGGTGGCGCGCGATCTGGTGGAGAGCGGGGTCACCTTCGCGGCGGTCTCGCTGGACAGTCACCTCGCAGAGATCCACAACATGACCCGCGGACTCCCCGAGGCCTTCGCCGAGACCACCGGCGCGATCCGCCTTCTCGCCGAAGCCCGCGACCGCTGGGCGCCCGAGCTCTTCCGGCTCTGCGTCACCGGCGTGCTCTTCAAGGAGAACCTACCGCTCTTCCCGCAGTTCGCCACTTTCAGCCGCGACCTCGGCGCCCAGCACGTCGACCTGCAGGTTCTGGCGCGCACGTTCTCCAATTCGCACCCTTCACGTGACGCCTTCTTCGAGAAGCACTTCTGGGCCACCGTCGAGGAGAAGAGCGAAGCGAAGCGGTTGTTCAGCGAGTACCTGACGACGCTCGATCCGGAGCGCGCGTTCCTGGTGAAGGGCCCGCATGACCTCGATTGGATCCTGCGCTACATCGACGATCCGGATTTCGAAACCGCCTCTCCGGTCTGCGGATCGCATCATCAGAATCTGATCGTGGACTCGCGGGGCGAGGTGGCCCTCTGCTTCAATACCCGTCGGATCCTGGATCGACCGTTCGTCGGCAACGCGCGCGAGCGCTCGCTCGTCGAGCTGTGGAGCGGGAGCAAGGCGGCCCAGGACCGTGAGGTCATGGACCTCTGCACGTTGAACTGCGGCGCCCTCAACTGCCACCGGCAGAAGACGGAGCAAGGACCGACGGTCGAGTGAGAGACGGGGGAATGGACGGACTCGGAAGCGCCGGGAAGGTCGCCGCGGGCGCGGAGACGGTGCCCGGTGTCGACCAACTGGCGGGCGAGCTCCTGACGCGGTCGCGGCTCGTCCACTCGAAGGGCGAGTTCCTGGAGCTTGCGGATCGCACGCAGCTGGCCCTGGGCGACCGCTTCGCCAGCGCCTACGGCTCATCCTCCTTCGGGCGCCTGCTGGCGCTCAAGGTGACGAACCTGATCGTCGCCCGGCATCACTTCGAGCATCGCCACACGGACCTGGCATCGCGGCCGGTCCAGCTCATGCTCGATCCGGCGAACAATTGCCATCTCTCCTGTCCCGGATGCGTCCATACCGCGAATCCGGAGCGCAGCGGCCAATACGACTGGCCCGGAGGTCTCTTGTCGGCCGCTACCTACGCCGAGTTTCTCCAGCGCCTCGGCCCCTTCGCCTTCGGCGCCGTGTTCTACAACTACGGCGAGCCGCTGCTCAACAAGCAGACGCCGGCGATGATCCGGGCGGCGAAGAACTACCTGCTGCACACCTGCATCTCGACCAATTTCTCTCTCCCCATCGACGCCGGGGCACTGATCGACTGCGGGCTGAACTTCCTCTTTCTGTCGATCGACGGCAGCACACAGGAGGGCTACTCCCGATTCCGCCGCGGTGGAGACCTCGCGCTCTGCCTGGCCAACATCCGCAAGCTGATCGCAGCGCGGGAGGCGCGGGGATCGAATGTCCCCTACATTCTGTGGCGCTTTCTCACTTTCGAGCACAATCTGACCGAGGTCGACGAGGCGATCCGGATCGCCACCGACCTTGGTGTCGATCAGATCTCGATCACCACCCCGTTTGCCGTGGACTGGGACGACCCGGGTGTTCGAGTGGCGCGCTCCGAGCGCGAGGGCATTCACATTCTGCGTCCGGGTGCGACCTTCAAGGGACCCCTGGACGACTGGCGGCAAGTCGACCTTCCCGCGGCGATGATCGAGGCCCAGTTCGAGCTCCCTTGGGCGGAGCGGCTCGCGGAGCGGTCGGTCGAGGAGCCGAGCCGAGGGGGAGTCTCGACCTGTCCGTGGCTCTATCAAAGCCTCACCATCGACGCTCGCGGCCGGGTCTTGCCCTGCTGCATGGCGCCGGAGAAAGAACTGCATCGCGTCTACGGCTCCGTTCCCGGGGACGGGCCGCTGCTGTTCAACGAACCCGACTATCGGATGTCGCGGCTGGCCTTCGCCGATCGCCGCGAGTTCGACGCGGTCGGCGGCGAGCTGTCCTCGAAGGACGTCCCCTTCTGCGCCATCTGTACCGCCAATCCGGAGCTCACCTATACGCTCGATCGCGACGTCGGCCGCGACCTGGCGCTGCTCGATGCCCAGGGCCTGATCTCGCAGGGGAGTCTCGACGATCTCACCCGGTGGCCGCGCTCGCGATGAGCCGACGGTGCCCGCACCGCGAGCGCGCTGGCGATGGGCGTTAGGCGATTGACGCCGAAGCGCTCCGGTGCACTCGCCCTGCTGGCCATCCTGGCGCTCTCGGTGGGGTGCGGGCCGAACTTCCCGGATCCGACCGCCGTCCGGGCGGTGATCCTCGTCGACGTCGACACGCTGCGGGCGGACCATCTTTCGGCTTACGGCTACGCGCGCCAGACCTCGCCGAACATCGATGCTTTCGCGCGGCGGGCCGTGCAGTTCGACTGGGCGTTCAGCCAGGCGCCGAACACCCTCCCGTCCCAGACCTCGATTCTCACCTCGCTCTATCCCAGCACCCATCTCGTCTTGCACGACGGGGATCGCCTCGAGCCCGAGGTGGTGACGCTCGCGGAACGCTTCCAGCAGGCCGGGTTCGTGACCGGCGCCTTCATCGACGGCGGCTACATGAAGAGCCAGTTCGGGCTGGACCAGGGCTTCGACACCTATTTCGACATCAACGGCGGCGGACTCGGCGTCGGGGAAGCTCCTATTGGCAAGTGGCTGGCGGAGCATGCGCAGCGCAGGTTCTTCCTCCTGATCCACACCTACGACGTGCACACACCGTACGCCCCGAGAGAGCCCTTCCGCAGCCGCTTCACCGCCGATCTCGCCGCACCGACGCCCGGATTCGAACCGACGAGCGAAGCGCTCGAGTCGATCCGGATGTCGAAGTACACGGCAGAGCCCCGGTCGCTCGCCGACCGCGATCTCGAGTACTCGCGCGCCCTCTATGACGGCGAAGTGGCGCTGGTCGACGACTGGTTCGGCCGCTTCCTGCGCCAGCTCGAAGATCTCGGCCTCGCCGATTCGACCGTCGTCGCCCTGGTGTCCGACCACGGCGAGGAGTTCCAGGAGCACGGTTCCGTGCTGCACGAGAAGCTCTACCGTACGGTCACTCATGTCCCGCTGGTGGTCCGCGCGCCCGGCGCTCGCAACGGGAGGCGCGTTGGGCAGACCGTGGAGACGATCGATCTCGCTCCGACGCTCCTCGAGCTCGCCGGAGTCGCGGCTCCAGTGGCGACGGAGGGAATGAAAGGTCTGGCAGGGATGGAAGGGCGGTCGCTCGTGCCGTGGCTCGCCGGCGAGCCACCCGCGGTGGCGCGGCTGGCGTTCTCGGAGTCGCCCTTCTTCGGTGTCCAGCGGGCGGTCTCCAGCGACCAGTTTCGTCTGATCCTGACTCTGGAATCCGGAAAGATCGAGCTCTTTCGCTCGCGCGAGGACATGGCCGAAGCGCAGGATCTAGCCTTCGGATCGCCGGACCTCGCGCGCCCGCTGCTGCACAGTCTTCGCCTCTGGAGCAGGGAGCGTCCGCCGCAGCGGATGCTGAATCGAGAACCGGTGGCGTTGCCGGAAGAGGTCGAAAAATCGCTTCGCGCGTTGGGATACCTGTAGTGAAAAAGAGCCTCGCCCGGCGTCCGGCGCCGGCTGCGCCGGCTGCGGTGGCTGCGGCAGCTGCGGTGGCGTGCCTCGGGCCCCTCTTCGCCTTCGTGCTCGCTTGCGCCCCCGACCGAACCGCGCCCGGCTCCTGGCGCTGGATCGAAGGCTCTCCTGGCGACGAGCTCAAGGCCGCCCAGTTGCGTGAAGTCGACTGCGTGCTCGAGCCCGCGCTCGTCCAACGCATCGTCCCCGAAGGCGTGCACTTGAGCGCAGGCTCGGCGGTGCTCGATTCCTCAGGGGTGCACGGGCTGACGATACGCGGCGGCGCCATCGCGCCAAGCCTGGATCTGGCGCGCCGGTTCGAGCCCGGGGAGATCGACGCCCTGTTCGTGCGCATCGCGGGAGTTCGACGTGGCGCGGTCCGGCTCTCCTGGCAGGGGAGCGGCGAGAAGGAGGCTGAAGGGAGCCTGGAGCTCCCCAAGGAAGCCGGCGCGGGGACCCTGCGCGACAATTTTCTCTTCGACCTGAAGGGTCGCCTGCCGGCGACCTCCACGTTCACGTTGCGCCTCGAGCCGACCACGGTCGCCGGAGAGGTAGTCACGGTGAGTGGACTCTGTATCGGTCGCGCCCGTTTGAGCGCGGAGCGGCTGAATGTCGCGGCCCGGTTGCCGTGGAAGGCGACGCTGGCCGACGATGCCCGCGACGTTCTGGTGGTGCCTTCTGCCGGATTCGTGGAGAAGTCGGGGGAACTGCCGCTCGCGGCGAGACTTGCCTTCGGAGTTGGCCGACTCTCGGGCACGGGGACCGGCGCACGCGTGAAACTGGAAGCGACCGGGAGGTCGGGCCCTTCGCGCGTGGTGGTGGATCGGCTGCTCAGTCCTGCGGAGCTCGTCGCCGGCTGGACCGACTTCAAGGTCGAGCTCGACGACTTCGCTTCCGGCCCCGTGAAGCTGCGCTTGAGCGTGGTCCCGGAACCGGCAGCGGATCTGGACTTCGCGGCCGTCGTGAGCACGCCTCGCATCTGGTCGGCGTCAGGGGCCTCCGAGCGCCCGAACCTGGTCCTCATTTCGCTCGATACGCTGCGGGCCGATCATCTTTCGCTCTACGGCTACGCGCGCCCGACCTCGCCGATGCTCGACTCCTGGGTGCGCGACCATCGATCGGTGACCTTCCGCCAGGTGGTTCCCCCTTCGGGCTGGACGCTCCCCTCGCATTTCTCGCTCTTCACCGGGCTCGAGGCGTTTCGTCACCCCGCCAACTACTACCGGATGGCGGTCGACGGCTCGGCTTACGGCTTTCTGGCGGAGCTGCTGCGCGAGGCCGGATACCGCACGCAGGCCTTCACCGCGGGAGGCTTCGTCCACCCCATCTACGGCCTCGCCAAGGGATTCGACAGCTTCGCCTATCTCGCGTCGACGGAGCTCAGGCTCCAGGAGCTGGAGTTGAGCCTGGCCAAAGTCGGAAGCTGGCTCGACGACGGCCGCGAGGAACCGTTCCTGCTCTTCCTCCACACCTATGAGATCCACACGCCGAATCCGGCGCGCCAGCCTTACTTCGACCGTTTCAGCGATCTGCCGGCCGACTGGACGGTCGATGTGGCGAACAACCCGACGCTCCCCGACGGCGGATTCCTGGGCGAGTTCCACCCGGTCATCCGCAAGCGGCCCGAAGAGCCGGCCTCGCCGGTTCCCGATGCGCTCACCGGCCTGCCTCGCGATGCCTATGACAGCGCCATCGCTTTCACGGATGAGAAGCTCGCGCCTCTCCTGCAGCGGCTCACGGAGCCGCCCTTCGATCGCAACACCGTCGTGGTGCTCTTTTCCGACCATGGGGAGTCGTTTGGCGAGCTCGGGCGCTGGGGGCACGCGAATCTCACGCTGAGCAATCTGCGCGTGCCGCTCGTCGTCGTTCTCCCCGGCAAAGGCAAGGCGCTCACGGTGCCGTCCCAGGTCCGCCTGATCGACCTCTTTCCCACCCTGCTCGAGCTCGCCGGGGTGGCGGTTCCGGAGGGAATCGACGGTGAGTCGCTCGGCCCGCTCCTGGCGGGCGCCCAGGAGCCGGCCGGCCGCCCGGCCTGGGCCTACTCCGCCTCGACCAACCACGGCCTGAGCCTGCTGTCGCCGGACGGGCTCAAGCTCGACTGGCGCAACAGCGTGTGGAAACCGATCGCCGGCGAGCTGGTCTGGTTCCGCACCCGGGAGTTCGACGAGGAGCCCCTGGCGGCGATGCCCCCCACCGCGGGTGCACAAGAGATGCCGCGCACCATGGAGAGCGCTTTCGGCCGCCGGGCGGCCGGCCTGCGGCTGGAGGTCGAGAATCTCTCCGACCTGCCGCTGCGGCTCGGCATTCACTCCGATCTCGTCGATCCGGCGAGCGTCAAGAGCGCCCGCATCGCCGGACCCAGGTTGGACTGGAAGTACATCGGTTTCGCCGAGCTCCACCTCGGGCCGCGCGAGACCCTGGCGTTCCACCTGGAGCGTGCGCTCCGGCCTGACGTGGAGCTGGCGATCGAGGCGCGTGGCGAGGGGTGCGACGAAACGGCGAAGCTCACCGTCGCCACCCGGGTCGAGAAGCTGCGCGAAGCCTGGTCGAAACGGCTCGCCGTGGTCGGGTGCGAGCCGGGCGGCAAGACCGGCGGGCTCGAGCTCCGTCTGCACTGGCAGGGTCCTGCGCCCGCCGCCGCCTCCCTGGACGCCGACCAGAGCCTGAAGCAGGATCTCGCCGCCTTGGGCTATCTTCACTGACGGGGGAAGGAGACCGCATTCATGGCGACAGTCGCGGAGAACCTGAAGCACTGGACGGGCTACGACTGGGCCCGCGGTGGCGAGGAGTGGTCGGACTCCTGGGGAGGGAGCCGGATTCAATGGGAAGGCTCGATCTTCCCCCGGATCGCTCCCTTCGTGCCCTGCGACCGCGGGCTGGAGATCGCGCCCGGTTTCGGGCGTTGGTCCCGGCACCTGCGGCCCCTCTGCGGGGCGCTCTCCCTGGTCGACCTCGTCGGGGATGCGGTTGCGGCCTGTCGCGAGCGCTTCGCCGGGGACGCGGGCGTGAGCTGCTTTCAGAACGATGGACGCACGCTTCCCATGGTCGAGGCGGGGTCGATCGACTTCGCCTTCAGCTTCGATTCGCTGGTGCATTGCGAGCTCCCGGAGCTCGAGAGTTATCTCTCCGAGCTCAGCCTCAAGCTCGCCAGGCACGGCGTCGCCTTTCTCCACCATTCGAACTTCGAAGCCGTGCTCGCAGCCAGGCCGGGGAGCTACAACCACTTCTGGCGCGCGGAGTCGGTCAGCGCCGAAGCGGTCGCCGCCGCCGCGGCCAGGTCGGGTCTGAGCTGTATCGCCCAGGAGGTGGTCAACTGGGGAGGAATCGAAGGGTGCGACTGTTTCTCGACCCTCACGTTGCCCGGTTCGCGCTGGGACAGGGGGCTTGTCCGGGTCGAGAATCCCTATTTCATGGAGGAGGCGCGCAGCATGAAGCTCAGGGCGGCGGTGCTTCCCGCCGCCGCAGCGGTGCCTCCTGTCCGGCCCTAGGACGGCTCTGGGCAAGCGCCGCACCTCGAGCGCTTGCGGACAGGCGCCGCTACCGGTAGGCTGGGTGGAGTGCGAAGCCGAAAAGCCCGAAGGCGGGTGGTAACACGTGCCGACCTTTCGACTCTTTCCAAGTAGTTACGATGCCCGAATGAGTCAGAACACGAAAACGCGGCGTAAATCATGCCGGTTTTTCCTTGAAGAGGAGACGATGATGAAGAAGCTCACTTTTGTTTTGGGACTGGGCGCAGCGATCGCCCTCATCACGGCGATGCCGGTCGCGGCCGTCAACTCGCTGACGGTGGGTGCCGGTTCTGCCCTCGGCGGCACCAACTTCGGCCTGTCGATCAACGTCGATGCGGGCGCCGGCAACACCAACCCGGTTTTCGTGCAGAGCGATCATCCCACCGACGAGACCCACCTTCTCCTGCGGTTTCGGCTTCGTGTCGATGGCCTGCTCGCTCCGCTGACCGGCGCTGGCCGCAACTTCCGCCTGATGAATGTCGTCGATGACTCCGCCCCCGCAACCCCGCACAAGGTCATCTTTCTCCAGCGCCAGAACACCACGGGCAACTGGCGTCTTGTCGGTTGGACCTACACCAACGCAGCTGCCTACGAGCCGGCCGGAGCGTTCTTCCTGGCCAACTTCGGCGGCGCCCTGGACCGTCAGGTCGAGTGCGAGTGGACGCAGGCGACGGCCGGCCCCAACGGCAGCTTCGGCTGCTTCCGCGTGGATGCGCCGGGCACGCAGTTCTTCCTGCGCACGAACATCAGCGACAGCAACTACCAGGGTGACCAGGTCCAGGTCGGCTTCTTCGACTTCGACGGCTTCCCCGGTACGGCCGCGGCGAGCCAGCTCGACTTCGACGAGTACGAGTCCTATCGCTGATCACCTGATCACCTGATCGGCTTGATCGGCCGATCGCAGTCCAGGTTTCATGATTCCAAAGGCCGGTTCCCTCAGGGAGCCGGCCTTTTCCGTGCTCGTTCCCAGGGCGCTCCGAGGTCGAAGAACGCGACGCGATCGTCGATCTCGGGCACCACGCCGCTCAGGGCCTGAAAGGCCCCCGCGCACTTGTCGAAATCGAAGAAGGTGTTCTTCAGGTAGACCTCGCCGACTTTCTTTTCCGAATGGCGGTGCAGGACCACAAAGCGGACCCCTCGGCGCCGCAGTCCTTCGAGGTCACCGAGAGCGACGAAGCGCGCCAGCTTGAATCCGCGCGAGCCGTAGGGCGGCAGCTCGATGGTGTTGTGGCGGGCGCAGAAATCGGCGGTCACGCCGAGGAAAACCTCCTGGTGGTGGGCGAGCTGGTAATAGGCGTAGGCCTCGGCGAGGTAGCCCGAGTAGGGCACTTCGAGCACCGCGGCGCTCTGCGGGGGCAGAGACTCGATCCGCTCGTAGCTCCTGGGGGGCAGCGGCGGCCACTTGCCGGACGAAACGGACTTCTGCGCCCAGAACTGGTTGTGCAGGCGGGTCGAAGCGAAATTGTCCGGCGCGCCCCTCAACCAATCGTGCAACGGTCCGGCCAGGAAAACCACGAGCGCGAGCGCGAGCGCGCCAACGACCGCCGCCGCCTCCCGCCTGGCGCCACCCAGGCGTGCGGTCTTCCGCAGCAGGAGATCGCAGACCAGCAGCCAGCCCACCACGCCCACCGGAAGAAGGTAGCGTGTCAGGACGATCGCCTCGTCGATGAGGTAGGGCTGGGCGATGGCGACCGCGGCGATCTGGGCGAGGCCAGCGAGGATCAGGGGCTGAAGGACCGGGTCGGCCCGGCGCCATGCGGCCACCCCACCCCAGACCGCGGCGCCCGCCCAGAGTGCCGTCAAAAGCCAGGAGTGCGTGCCACAGAGCATGCGGGGCGTAGCGAGGAGGCCGAAGAGATCGAACCCGCTTCCGCCGGTCTTTTCGCTGAGCGAGGCAGAGTCCCGCCAGAGAGCCGGGCCGAGCAGGACCAGCAGGACCGCCGCGAGCCGGACGCCGACCGCGAAGACGGGTTTCGCCGCCCCGAATCCGTGCCGCCGCCAGCGTGAAAAGAACTCGAAGGCCAGCGGCGCCACGGCGAACGGGAAGTGCACCGGCAGCGTCCAGCCGACCAGCGCGGCGAACGCGACATAGGCCCAGACCCAGCGCCTGGCGCCCCCCGGTTCGAGCGCCCGCCGCAGCGAGAGCACCGCCAGGAGCGCGCACAGCGTCGCGATGCCGTAGGGTCGAATCGCCCGCGAGTAGTAGACGAGCAGGGGCGAGATCGCCAGCATCAGCGCGAACATCGGCGCCAGGGCTCGAGGCTGGGACCGCCTGCGGACAGCCAGGGGGAGGACGATCAGCAAAGCCAGTCCGGCGACCGCGAACGGCAGTCGCAGCGCGAAATCGGAGAGCCCGATCGAACGAGTCAGGAGCTCGGCATAGATCGACACCGGCAGCGAACGGTCGGCCTTGCCGAAGGTCGTGGCGATCTTCTCGAGGCTCTGGCGCTTGACGGCAAGAAGGGGGTGCCATTCGTCGTAGTGCGGGGTCTCGGAGAGCAGGTGCGGCAGGCGAAGCGAGGCTCCCACCACCAGAGCTATCGCCCAGAGCAGGAGGATCGCTCCCCGGCGCCGGGTTGCAGAGGCTGGGGTCTCACTCTCGCAGGCGTTCGGATCCGGGAACAAGGCGCTCAGATTCCGTGGTGCGCGATTTTCGGTCCGCCGCGCGATCTCAAGACCAGAGGTCGTGCTGGCGAAGTCGCCCATGCCGACGTGCGAACGCGATGTCGAGTTGTCCCAGTGCGCCGTCGATCGGTCGGCGGATCCTGCCTGCAATGTCGTAGATCTCGTACTCTCGCGCGGCCATGAACTCGATGACCTCTCGCAGGATGGGAAGCTCATCGAGAAATACATAGAGTGAAGTCTCGAGAATGAAGAGCTCCGTCTTGCCGAAGATCTCCGGGCATCCGCGCAGAACCTCGAGCTCGAACCCCTGAACGTCGAGCTTCACGAGGTCCGGACTCCCGCCGCCGTCGGCGCGCAGCAGATCGTCGAGCCGTCTCACCAGTGCGGGGCGCTGAACTCCGTTCGCTTGACGGCCGGCGTCGGGTTTCGGCAGAAAGGACGAGCCCTCCAGGTCCGGCCAGATGGTCTGGAGCAGGGTCTCCTCGCGAGCGCCAACTGCGGTCTCGACCCATCGCACTCCCGGCAGCCGGCGGCAGACGGCGTCGAGGCTCTCACGCATCTCCGGTTGAGGCTCGATCATCAGGACTTCGCTGGCAGGGAAGATCTCCTTGAGCATCTCCGTCCAACGGCCGCGATTGGCTCCCACATCGACGGTGAAACCGGGTACGAAACCGCGTTCGAGGAGAAACTGAAAGAACGTCCGCATATCAGCGAACGGGCGGTCGAGAACGGAGTCGGAGACGGATTCGGTCACGAGAACGGCAGGATGATACCGTTTCGCGACTCGTCCCGGAACGCCTCTCGCGGGCTCGCCCAGGCCAGGACGAGCGCTCCTCGAGGCCTTCCGATGGGCACCTCCGTCACAGATAGCCGAGGGACTTCAACTTCTCGGCATGCTCGCGGGAGCTCTCGATGGACTCTGCGTCACCCGCCGGAGCGGTGGCGAAGTGTGCCGCCAGCTCACTGCGAAGCCGGGCCCGTATCGACGGATGCAGCGCGACGATGTTCTGCGACTCGAGCTCGTCGGTCGCATGGTCGTAGAGCTCTTCGGAATCGTCGCGAGTGTTCTGGATGTAACGGAAGGGACCCTTGCGCACGGTGAACTGGGTTCCGATGCGCTTCTCCAGCCGGCTGGAGCCGTAGCTACCGAAAGAAAAGATCACGTCGTTCGGCCGTATCCGCGCGCGCGTCAGGTCTCGACCCTGGAAAGTCTCCGGTGACCGTAGACCGCTCAGGGCGAGCAGGGTCGGAGCGAGGTCGAGGAGGGTCACCGGAGCATCGGTTCGGATGCCGTCGAGCGCTCCGCCCGAACGCGGAGCCTTGACGATCAGCGGAACCCGCACGACCTCTTCGTAGGCGATCGTGCCGTGCGAGAAGAGCCGCTTGTGTCCCGGCTCCGACAGCGTCTCGCCGTGGTCCGAGGTCACCGCGACGAGGCTCTCTTCGTAGAACCCGAGCTGCTTCAGGCGGGCCAGAAAGCTCCCCAGCGCATCGTCGACGTAGCGGATCTCGCCGTCGTACCGGGCGATGTAGAACGCAGCGTCGGTGGATCCCGCGAGGGCCTGATAGGCCGGAATGCGATCCCACTCCCAGTTCGAGGTTCCCACCGTGAGCTCGCGCCGGTACTTCTCATAGTGGACGTTCCCCACGAAGCGGTCGGGGACGTCCGGAGCCTCGTAGGGGCCGTGGGGATCGATCAGGTGGATCCAGAGGAAGAACGGCTCCCGGAGCCCGGGCGCTTCGAGGTAGGCCAGTGCCGCTGCGAGAGTTGCGGCGGCAGGGCGCTCCCCCCGGTTCCGGCGGTTGGTTTCGACGCTCGTAGTCTCGTCATCGAAGTGGTCGAAGGTTTCCTGGATCCCGAACTTGCGGCCCAGGACCACGCTCGAGACGAAGCCCGCCGCGAGATAGCCATCGGCGCGCAGGACCGAGACCAGCGAGGGCAGCTCCGGGAACTGCTGTTCGTTCGAGCGCACACCCGTGCTCTGTGGGTAGTTGGAGGTGAAGAGACTCGTATGCGAGGGCCCGGTGGCCGCCGACTGCGAGTAGCAGGAGGTGAAGTAGCTCCCCTCGCGCGCCAGGGCATCGAGGTTGGGAGAGGTGTCGAGCGGGTACCCATCGATGCCCAGGTGATCTGCTCTCAGCGTATCGATCGTCACCAGGATGACATTGGGTGCATTCGCCCGCGAGCCGGGGCGCTGATCGCATGCAATTGCGAGGACTGCGAACGCCAGAACCGCTGCAGCGGGCCCCGCTTTTCGAATCCTCTGACGGCCGGGCACGGGCGCATTATAGGTGGAAGCAAGCGCACGACGTGGCCGCGGGCTGGGCGATGAGGGCGGCCGAGAGCGGCGGGAATGTCGGGGACGCGACTGCTGGTATGTTCACAAGTCCGATGCGCGGCGCGGAGAAGACGGGGCTCGTCGGCCCGTTCCCGGAGGGCGATGCCCCCTCCGGCGGAAGGGCGGAGCGAGTCGCTCTCGCCTTGTTCGTTGTCGTGCTCGCGGTCACCTTGGGTTTCGTGGTTCACCCCTGGTTCGAGCCAGTGCGGGACGCGTCGATCTATGTCAGCACTGCCAGGTCGTTGCTCGCCGGCGATGGCTACTCCTACCTCGGGGTCCCTTTCATCACCCGGCCGCCTGGATTCTCGCTCTTGCTTGCGCCCGTCATCGCGCTCTTCGGCACGAGCTTCAGAGCGTTGAACCTGTACGTGGGCCTCTTCGGCGCGGTCGCTGTCGTGCTCTTCTTCGTCTGGATGAGGCCTCGCTTGGGTTGGCCTCCGGCACTCGCGGTGGCGCTCCTGCTCTGGTTCAATCCGGGCTTCCGCCGGCTCTCGAACGAGATCATGTCGGACGTTCCGGGTCTCGCCGCCGCCCTGGTCTGCCTCCTGGTCGCGAGGTGGGCGTCCCGAGCTCCCTCCTGGCGCCGCGAGGTCGTGCTCGGTCTCGCAATCGGACTCTCGATGCACGTGCGCTCACTCTCGGCGCTGCTGCTGCCGGCGATCGTCCTCTCCCGGCTCGCCTTGGGTGGAGTCTACGGGCAGAAGTCGTGGCGCTTGGAGCGCGCCAGGCTCAAGACCCTCGTCGCACTCGTCCTGGCTGCGCTCGCAGTCACCGTGCCGTGGGCCCTCAGGAATCGGGCGGTCCGGCCGACCCCGCCGATGGACCAGGTCGCGGTCTACAGCTACGCGTCGGCGATGTGGCATCAGGACTTCGGGGATCCGGATTCACCTCGTCTCCCGTGGAGAAAAGTCCTCGAACGTGTGCCGAAGCGAACGCACGAGATCGCTGACGGGCTTGGGAGCCGGCTCCGTGATGGGATTCCCTACGCCCGGGCGAAGGTCGTGAAGGTGCGGCCCGGAGCGGGCGCGGTGGCGGCGCTCCTGCTTCTGGGGTTGACCTATTGCCTGCTGCGCTACCGCGGCCCGGCGGAGCTCTTCGCCGTCGGCAATCTGGCCGTCGTCCTCGTCTACTTCGATTTCCGGGCCCGCCTCCTGCTGCCGCTCTTCGCGATCGCCCTGGCCTCCACGGCCGTGATGCTGCGCGACTTGGGGCGTCGTTTCGCCTCGGCGCGCCTCGCGGAGGGCATCGTCGTCGTGGCCGCGCTGGTCTGCGCGGCGGTGGATCTCGCGCCGCGCCAGGACTGGGAGCGGATCGAGTGGCAGCATCGGTCGCTCGTCGCGCGCGCCGACGCCGTCCGCCTCGCGGTCCCGCCGGAGGCCCGCCTGGCAACGGCCTTGGGCTTCTACGACGCCCTCTTTCTGGAGCGACCGGTCTACAGTCTCTCCCTGGCGGTCCGGCGCGCAGGTTCGCCGGAGGCCATCGAAGCCGTGATCGACCGCTACGGCGTGGATACCCTGATCCTCTCGACGAGCGATACCGCCGAAAGCTCGCTGCTCGACTTCGTGCGTACACGCTATCCCGACGAGGTGCAGATCGCCTCCGACCTGTTTCTGATCAGAGTACGGCCGCGAGACGCGGCACCGCCGACACCGTAGCGTCGGCGGGCAACGGTCGGCGGTCAGCGGCCGGCGTCTTCCAGGCGCCGGGCTCCCGAGCGCTGGAAGTGCTCGAAGAGCCAGCGATTCGGCATCGCCGGTCCGAGGGGGAATCCGGCCCAGTGGGCGCACAGGAGCTTCCACCCTTCGTCCCAGCGCCCGGAATCGCGCAGCCGGAAGTCGGCCCCGTCGGGCACGATGCGGCCGGTGGCGGGCCAGCAGGTGGAGCAGTGGCCGGGCAGCAGCTCGTGGGCGGCGGCGACGCGCAGGTTCTCGTGGTCGGCGAAGTAGTTGAGAAACGGCTGCTCCGCGTTGGGCACCAGCTGGGTGCTCCAGTTGGCGTCGAGCGCCGCGAGCCTGCCCGCCAGGCGCTCTGCCGTGAGCGCGCCGCGGCGGCCGGCGAAGAGCCCGCAGTTGAAGCCCCGGGCGCCGCTCGCGACCAGCCGCTCGCGCAGCGCTCCGGGGCGGTAGACCTGGTCGAGGTCGGTGTCGAAGTGGGCCAGGTCGACCTCCGCGCTCTCGAGGGCGCCGAGGATCGCTTCGATCGAGGAGAGCGCCACGGCGTCCGAGTCGAGGAAGAGAAAGCGTTCGAAGGGTCCCTCGAAGGCGGCGAGCTTGCGAAAACCGCGCGCCGCGAACTCGTTCGCCGGGTAGAACCTCTCGCCGATCGCCTGCAGGGCTGCCTGCTCTGGCGACTCGAAATAGGAGTAGCCGAAGCGGCGGACGCGATCGGCGAGCAGTCCCTGCCGAGCATCGTACGGAATGACGCACAGGGGGAGCGTGGGCGCGATGGTCTTGACGCTCTCGAAGAGCGCCAGCGCCCAGTCCATGACGGCGTCATTGGCGAGGGTGTAGACGCCGATCGCAGCCCGGGCGACGCTTGCGTGAGAGGCGCTCATCGATTGCAGGGGGTGCAGGGGGTGCAGGGGGTGCAGTGGACTCCGTGCGCTGGGTGGCCTCTGGGCATCGACGATCCGGCGTGTGGGGTGGTCGTTCCGCGACCCCACACGATACGCTAGCACGCGTGCCAGCGCTGCCATCGCCGCCATCGTCGAGCACGCGCCTGGTCGCGTTCTACCTGCCGCAATTTCATCCCGTCCCGGAGAACGATGCCTGGTGGGGTCCAGGATTCACCGAGTGGAGGTCCGTCGCCCGCGCCCGACCGCTCTTTCCGGGGCATGAGCAGCCGCGGCAGCCGGCCGATCTCGGATACTGCGACCTGCGTTCGGCAGAGTCCCGCTTGGCGCAAGCCGATCTCGCCCACGCCTATGGCATCGACGCTTTCTGCTATTACCACTACTGGTTCGCGGGGCGCCGCCTGCTCGCGCGGCCGCTGGACGACGTGCTCCGCCAGGGTGAGCCGGATTTCCCGTTCTGCCTGTGCTGGGCCAACGAACCCTGGTCGCGAAGCTGGCTCGGTGAGGAGCAGGAGGTCCTGGTCGCGCAGAACTATTCGGCGGCCGATGACCGGGTGCATGCCGAGCACCTGGCCGGCGTCTTCTCCGACCCGCGCTACCTGCGCGCCGCGGGGCGTCCGGTCTTTCTCGTCTATCGCCCGCTCTCTCTTCCAGACCCCATGCGCACGACGGCCGCGATCAAGGAAGCTGCGCGCGAGCGTGGCCTGGCCGAGCCTTACCTCGTCGGAGCCAATACGAGCTCCTTGCCGTCGGACTTCCGCGCGCTTGGATTCGATGCCACGCTCGATTGGCAGCCGAAGCTCGCCCGGCTCGGAGAAGGGGCCCTGGATTCACGTCTGCGCCTGGGGCGCGGAATGCGAAACCTTTTTCACCTGCGCCGCTGGCTGCCGCACCTCGAGGCGCACGACCTCGCGGCGGGTCGGGCGCGAATGACCCCGCCGGCGACACCGTCGCCGCTGCTCCCCGCCGCGCTCGTGGGCTGGGACAGCACGCCGCGCCGCGGAGCGCGTGGAATCGTCCTCACCGGCCGTTCGCCCGCGCGCTTCGAGCGCGAGCTCGACACGGCGCTCGCGAGCGCGCGCGGCCTCCCTGCCCCGGAGCGTCTGGTCTTCGTCTTCGCCTGGAACGAATGGTGCGAGGGTGCCTACCTCGAGCCGGACACCACCTTCGGTCGCGGCTACCTCGAGGCTGTGGCGCGATCCGTGTTGCGCGATCGCCGGGATCGCCGGTCTGCGGAGCCTGCTTGACATGAAGCTCGTCGCCTTCTACCTGCCGCAGTTTCATCCGATCGCCGAAAACGACGCCTGGTGGGGAACCGGCTTCACCGAGTGGCGCAACGTCGCCTCGGCACGCCCGCGGTTTCGCGGCCATGCGCAGCCGCGCCTCCCGGGTGAGCTCGGCTTCTACGACCTTCGCGTCGAGGAGACGCGTACGGCGCAGGCAGAGCTCGCGCGGGCGCACGGCATCGACGCCTTCTGCTACTACCACTACTGGTTCGAAGGACGGCGCCTCCTCGAGCGGCCGTTCGAGGAGGTCCGCGCCAGCGGCGTCCCGGATCTCCCTTTCTGCCTGTGCTGGGCGAACGAGTCGTGGACCCGGGCGTGGTCCGATCGCGAAGGGCAGATTCTGATCGAGCAGCGCTACTCGGAGAGCGACGACTTAGCGCACGCGCGCTATCTCGCCGATACCTTCGCGGATCCGCGATACCTGCGCGTCGACGGCCGGCCCTTGCTGCTCGTCTATCGCGCGGCATCCCTCCCCGATCCGCGCCGCACGAGCGCACACATTCGGCGCGAGGCGCTGCGGCGAGGCGTCGGCGACCCCCTCCTCTGCCGCGTAGAGAGCGATCCATGGCTCGAGCGCCGGTTGGCGCCGGCGGAGATCGGCTTCGATGCCGCCGTCGAATTTTCCCCCGACTGGCTCGATCTCGATCCGGCTCGCGGTGCGCGCCATCGAACGACGCGGTCGGGCGACCGGATCTACGACTACTCCGGGGTGGTCGAACGATCGCTGGCGCGAGCCGAACCCGCCTATCCGACCTTTCGCTGCCTCGCGCCGGGCTGGGACAACGCGCCGCGCCGGCGAACCGGTGCGGTCATTCTCGCGGGCTCGACGCCGGCGCTCTATCGCCGCTGGCTCGAGGCGCTGATCTCTCGCGCCGCGAAACGGCCGGAGGGTCAGCAGCTGATCTTCATCAATGCCTGGAACGAATGGGCCGAAGGCGCCTGCCTCGAGCCGGACGCGATTCTGGGCAGAGGCTATCTGGAGGCCACGCGTGACGCGCGGGCGGCGACTGCAAAGTCCTCAACGATCGCCGGATCGCCTCCGCGACTCCCTCCGCCTGGGGTGCGCTCCGCCGGGAGAGCGCGCTATCGCATCGCCGTCCCTGCGTCGCTCGAGGAGGCGGCAGGCGGAGGACCGCTGCCGAGCGGCCAGGCGGAGCCGGCGATGGTCGCCGGCTCCGGTCTCGTGGCAGTGTCGACTCCGCCCACGGAACGAATGAGACTGGCGACGAAGCTCGCCCACGCCAGGGTTCGCGCCGCAGTCTGGTTCTACGAGCGGCGCGCGGATCGGGCAAGGCACCGCGAGGAGGCGGGCTGCCGGCCGCAGGCCAGGCGCTTGGGCGGCGGCCCCCGTTCCTCGCGCCCCAGCGTGCTGGTGGTCTCACCCTACCCGGTCTTTCCGCCGATCTCGGGCGGCAGCGTTCGCATCTGGAACCTGCTGCGGCACGCCGCCGGCGAGTTCGACCTGCACCTGGCGGTGTTCTCGACCACCCGCGACGACGGCAGCCAGCGCCAGGAGCTCGAGCGTTTCTGCCGCTCGGTCCACTTCCTGCGGCGCGAAGAGGCGCCGCCGCCCGATCCTTCGAGTTTGCTGCCCCGCGGCGCCGAGTACTTCGCCTTCGCTGCAGCCCGCCGCCGGCTGCGTGATCTGGCCGTGAGTTGCGGCGCCGAGATCGTGCAGCTCGAGCACACGGAGCTCGGTCAGTTCACTCGTCTTTTCCCGGGAAAGCGCGTCGTGCTCACCGAGCTCGACCTCTCTTTCGTCACCGCGTCCCGCCGCCGGGAGCTCGGATTCGATCGCAGATTCGCGGCCGATCGGGAGCTCTGGGGGGACGAGCACTCGCTGCGGCGCCTGATGCGCTACGAGATCCGCTCGGCGGAAAGCGCGGACCAGGTCCATGTCATGTCGGAGCTCGACGCCGAGACGCTGGGCCGATATCTGCACGACGGTCGCCGGCGGATTCGGGTCGTGGACAACGGCGTCGACTGCGACAAGTTCACGCCGCTGCCTGCGGGGACCGCCGCCGGGCCGGTCGTGCTCTTCGTCGGTTCCTTCGGCCATACACCCAACCGCGACGCGATCGGATGGCTCTTTTCGGAGATCTGGCCGCGGGTGCGGGCAGAGCGGCCCGACGCCCGGTTGCAGGTCGTCGGAGCCCATGCTCCGCCGGAAATTCTGGCGGCCGACGGGCGCGACGGCATCGAAGTCGTGGGGACGGTCCCGGAGACCGCCGCGTATTACCGCGACGCTCGACTGCTGCTTGCCCCCGTGAGGGCCGGTTCGGGCACCCGGCTGAAGATCCTCGAGGCTTTCGCGAGCGGTCTTCCGGTCGTCACCACGCGCCTCGGAGCCGAGGGCATCGCGGCCCAGGACGGCGAGCATCTGCTGACCGCGGAGTCCGCGCAGGAGCTCGCGGCGGCGACCTGCAGAGTCCTTGCTGACGATCTTCTCGCGCGCCGGCTCAGCGAGTCGGGGCGCGCCCTCGCCGAGCGGCTCTACGACTGGCGCGGGAGCGCCGGGAAACTGATGTCCTCCTGGAGCGAGCTGCTGGGGACAGCCAGCTCCGATGCGGTTCACTCGACCTGCGCGGAGCTCGCGATCGAATCGGCCGCCGCTCCTGCAGCGGATCTCCGCTGCAATCGCCCGGCGGTCGAAGTGTCGATCGTCATCCCGACGAAGAACGGTGGCGAAAGGCTGGACGAAGTTCTGTCGCAGATCGAACGCCAATACATCGATGTGCCCTTCGAAGTGGTCTGCATCGACTCGGGCTCCTCGGCGCAGGAGCTCGCAGGGATGCGGGATCACGGCGCCCGCGTCTTTAGCATCCCGCCGGAGTCCTTCAATCACGGCTTGACGCGAGACCAGGGCGCGCGGCTCGCGCGCGGCCGGGTGCTGGTCTTCCTGAACCAGGATGCCGTGCCGGTCGATACGCTCTGGCTCCACCGGATGACCGGGCCGCTGCTGCGACCCGGACGGTTCGCGGCCGTCCAGGGTGGCATCCGGGAGCTGCCGAGCCGGGAGGATGTCTTCTACTGGCATTCCTGCGGTCCGCGCTTCTATTTCACCAGCGAGTCGAGCTCGTGGATCGCGAGCCATGGTGGAATCGGATTCTCGACGGTGAATGCGGCCATCCGCCGTGAGGCCTGGGAAGCGCTGCCCTTCGGCTGGGCGCCGATCATGGAAGACAAGAAGTGGCAGGCCGCCGCGCTGGAGATCGGTCTCGAGATCCTCGACCTCCCCGAGGCCGCGGTCTTCCATTCCCACACTTACGACCTGGTGACCCTCTGGCGGCGTGCAGCGAGCGAGGGCTTCGGGTGGCGTCTGCTGGATGTGCGTTACCCGCCCGCGAAGATGGTGCGCGACCTGTTTCACCGCCAGACGCTCGAGCACTGGTTCGTCGGCCTGCTCAAAGGCGAAATGGATTCGGGGGCTGAGCGCCTCTTTCCCTGGGTGCGACCGCTGGCGCTCTATTGGGGAAATCGCTGGGCGAAGGATGTCGCCCTTTGACGATCAGGCCGCCGGGGGCGAGAACGGTTTGAGAACTGCTCCGGCCGGAGACACGAAGCGAGCGACACAGCAGAGCGCGTAGACGGCGCCGCGGCGGTAGCCGTGGAAGGCCCGCTCGAGACAGCTCGGGAGGGGATCCGCCTCCCTGGAGCCGGCGGCTCTGGAGTGGGTCTGGAGTGCCCGGTTCCGGGCGCTCGAGAAGCCCTCGCGAAGCCCCCGCAGACCCGCATGCCGCCAATCGATGATCGCTTCGGAGAAGCCTTGCGCGGCGAATCGGCTCCGCATCCAGGCCAGGTCCAGACGGCCGGTCGCGACGCGATGACGGACCGACGCCCCTGGCGCGTAGACGATTCTCTCGCCGCCGCGCTCGAGCCGAAGGCAGAGCTCGACCTCCTCGCACGACCGCAGCGAGGCGCCGCGGCGGCCGAGTTGCTCCAGGAAGTCGCCGTAGAGCTCGAAGTACGCTCGTCGGAAGGCCATGTTCGCGCCGCGGGGCAGCTCGTTGTAGAAGAGGTCGATGCTGGTTGCGCCGCGGTCCCACGCCGAGAGGTAAGGAAGGAACCGTTGGTCGAGCCATGCCGGCAGCGGGCCATCGAAGGCCGGTTCAACCGGCCCGCCCGCGGCGGCGACGTCTGGCTGCCGGAAGACGTCGATATAGGCGTCGAGCCATCCGGCTGTCGGCACGGCGTCGTCGTCGAGAAAGTAGAGCAGCTCGCCGCGCGCCTCGCGCACGGCGCGATTGCGCGCCGCCGAGAGCCCGGGCCGGGGTTCCCGCAGCGCCCGGACGTTGCCTTTCGTCGAGCGCAGAAAATCGCTGAGAATCTGCGACGTCCCGTCGGTCGAGCCGTTGTCGATGACGACGAGCTCGCACTCCGGCGAGACGAGCAGGCGTGGCAGCGCGGCGAGGGTCTCTGCCAGCACGGCGCCGCGATTCAGCGTGCAGATCGCGATGCTGTGCCGGATCCCGCCGGGCGAGCTCATCGCGCAGAGTTTCTCACGATGGCGGCCTGTCCTCGCGCCCACGGGTTAGACTTCGGTCCACGTGAGCACCGAAGATCCGACTCCGAATCCGGCTCTGCCGGCACCTGTGACACCTGCGGCACCTGCCGCTCCGACGGCCGTCGGCTGGACCGACTCGCCGACGATCGCCGGCGAGCACATCCTGCCGCTGGTCGCGCAGGGAGCGAGCGAAGGTCACTGGCTGCTCGACATGTTCAGCCAGCTCCCCATTCCCCGCAATGGAGCCTGGTTGTCGCTGCACTGCGGTGGCGCCGGCCTCGAGTTCCTCGCTCTGCAGCGCGGCCTCTTCGCCACGCTGGACGGCTACGACCCGTCGCCCCAGGCCATCGCCACGGCGCGAGCCTGGGTGGCGCAACATGGCATTGGCGGAGTGCGCTTCGATGTCGGAACGGTTCCGGACATCGATCCGGCCCCTGCCTCCTGCGACGTCGTGCTGTCGAACTTCACCCTTCACCGGGTGCCCGACCTGGACGGTTTCCTGGCGCGCCTGGACCGTGCCCTGCGGCCCGGGGGGTGGCTCTTCCTCAACGAGTACGTCGGGCCCCGGCACTTCCAGTTCCAACCCCGCCAACTCCAGATCGTCGAAGAGCTGCTCGCCGCGCTGCCGGGGCGGCTGCGGAAGCACTGGCCGTCGGGCCTGCTCAAGAACTTCTACCTTTCGCCGCCGGTCGCGCATTTTCTCGCCCACGCACCGAACGAAGCGGTGAGCTCGGAGGAGATCGTCGGCAGGGTTGGCGCGCGCTTCGATCTGGTGAGCCGGCGGGACTACGGTGGATCGATTCTCAGCCCGCTTCTCGAAGGCATCATCGGGAATTTCAACGAGAGCCGGGAGGACGAACTGGCCATGCTGCGCCTGTTGTCGACCTTCGAACGAATCCTGTTGCGCGAAGCCGCTCTGGCTTCGGATTTCACCGTCCTTGTGGTGCGCAAGCGCGACGCGCACCAGGGCTTGTGACACTACCCCTCGGGAATCAACGCGCGGCGAGCTGAGCATAGAGCGCGCAATGTGCGCGCGCGGCGTTGGCGGCGGTGGGTAGAAGCGCGGCATCGAGAGACGGGGGAGACGGCAGGGGAAGGGTGCCGCGAAGGACCCGGTCCAGCTCCGTCCTCAACCCCCCGGCGCCTTGGGCTGGATCGAAGCTCCAGCCCGCGCGCAGCTCGAGCAGCCGCTCGCCGAGCGCGCCGATGCCGGCGGCGAGGACGGGCACGCCGGCTCGCACACAGCTGTCGAGCACGAGGGAGTGAGTCTCCGGGAAGCGTGAAGGCAGCACGGCGAGGTCGATGCGGTGTTCGGCGAGCCGCCCGGGCAGGGTTGCGTGTCGAAAGTACCCGAGAATCGCCAGGCCACCCTCCCGGGCCGCTGCCAGGCTCGACGGAGCCCCGCCTCCGAGCACCGACCAGCGAACCTCCGGGTGGAGCCCTCGCAGGTCCGCTGCAGCGGCGACGAAATCGGGCAGCCCCTTGTGATCTGCAGCCTGGCCGACGAACGCAATGTGACGCGGCGGCCAGCGCGGCGAGCGGCGAATCTTCGGCTCCGCGAACTCGAGCGCCGGCGGGATGACCTGGTGTCGACCCGGGTCGAGCCCGGGAAAGAGATCGAGATGGCTGCGACGGGCGAAATCGGAGACGTGCACGATGGCGGCCGCGCTGCCGAGCAGCGACGAGGCGGCTTCGCGACGCTCGGAGGTCTCGGCAAACGTCGCGCGCGGGTCGTCCACTGCCAGGCATCGCAGGCAGCGGTGGGGGTCTCGGCTGAAGCCGCAGAAGCGTCCGGAGGGTTCCTCGACCAGATTGGGTCGGCGGCAGAAGAGCGCGAAATCGTGTGCCGAGATGACGACGGCCCGGGGTGCGAGGAGGGCGGCGAGGCCCGACATCTGCAAGCCGGCGAGACTCTCGAGATGCAGGACCCGGGTCTGGAGCGCTTCGGCCGCAGTCCGGAGGATCGCCTCGTCAGCGGCCGTCGGTCGCTGGGTGAGCGATCGCCATCTCTCGCCGCCTAAATCCACGGCGACGAACTGCCCCCGATGCGCGATCTCGAGTCGCCAACCCGGCGCTTCGTGGCTCAGCAGGGCGACCGGGCGCAGGTCCTGTTCGCGCGTCAGGCGCGCGGCAAGCGCAATCGGGACTCCTCCGAGAGCGGAGCGGAAAGGAAATGGCAAGACGTTCAGCGTCTCACCGGCGCCGAGGAGGGAGGCCGCCCCGTCCAGGGTCCCCTCCTCGTACCGGCGGCGCCGGTTGGTCTCGCTCTGGCGCTCTCGCCAGCGCTCGAGGATCGACCGTAGCCCCTCGGCGCGCACCAGGCGTGCCGCGAGGGCGAGGCGCGCAGGCAGAGGACCGGGCACCGGGCGAGCCTAGCGCGCCTGGTGCCCGCGGCGCGCAGCGCGCCGCTCTCGTCCGGCGGCATCCAGGACCTGGTCGTAGATCGGCTCGAGGGTCGCGAAGTGCTCGGCAAGGGTCGGTACCGGCGGCGCATGGCGACGCCATTCGGCCAGTTGGGACGGATCGGCGATCAGGCGGTCGAGGAGGTCGCGCAGTTCCTGCGGACGTTCGGGATCGAAGTGGCCGCCGCAGGTTCCGCCTGGAGCGTCGGTGTCGGCGAAGAGGTCGGCTAACGCGCCCCTGCGGCTGGCGAGGACGGGGAGTCCCGCGGCGAGAGCTTCGCGCGCCGCCAGGCTGTAGGACTCGAGGCCGAGGGAGGGCACGAGCAGGAGGTCGAGCCCGGAATAGATCGCGCTGCGCTGTTCTTCGGCGAACCGGCCGCGCAGGTGGACTGCGGCGCCCCGGGCTGCGGCGAGCGCTTCGCGCACGTAGTCGGGGTCGTGGGCCGCGTCGCCCCAGACCTCGAGCTGGGCGGCCGTGGGTGGCAAGCCGGCCAGCGCCCGGGTCGCGACGTGCAGTCCCTTGTGGGGCAAGAGCGAGCCGATGAAGCCGAGCCGGAGCGGAAGAGCCGGCGTGCGGGCCCTTGCGCTTGGCGAACCGTCGACCCCGTAAGGCACCAGGTGAACGGGCACTCCCGCCGGCAGGAAGCCCTGCGCGCGGAAGGAGTCGACGATGGCGCGCGAGCCCGCGACCAGGGCGCCCGCCGCGGCGAGCGCGCTGCGCGCCCGTGAGCGGCGGAGAACATAGAGCGCGCGGGAGAGGAGTCGATTGAGCGTCGATGAAGGCGACACCTGGGTGAGCGGCAGGCAGGTCGTACAGCGCCCGGGGGAAGGCCCGGGACAGAGCCGGCGGTCGCGGTCGAGGAGATTGGCGCGCGCGCAGAGCAGCCACCAGTCCTGGAGCTGAAGGACCGTCGGAAGCTTGCGCCGGCGGGCCTCGTCGAGGAGCGAGAAGCCGTGCCCGGCGAGGTGATGGACGTGGAGGAGGTCCGGAGCGGTCTCTCCGAGGAAGCGGGAGAAGTCGGCGCGCGCGGTGGCGTCGTAGAGGGCGTTGCGGCGCAACGGGTTGCGCTGATCGAAGTGGTTCACCAGCGCGCGCACCCGGATCCCGCGGTCGTCGAGCTCCACCGCCGTGCCGGTCGCGAGCTGCCGGTCGGCGGAGCGCGTGTAAATCGCCACCGGCCGGCGCGCCTTCTGCGAGTGCGCGAGTCCCCAGGCGTACATCTCGGTGCCGGCGAAGTTCTCCGGCGGCCAGCCGTGCACGAGGTGCACCACGCTCGCCCGCCCCACCGCTTCCGGCACTGCCGCCGGTGCCGGGGATGCCGCCGCTACCGCCGCTACCGCCGCTACCGCCGCTACCGCCGGTACCGGCCCGGGAGCGGGCGCGACCCGGCGGCGCAGCGCTTCGAGAATCGGCTGCCGTGCCGGAAGGAGCGGATCCTCGGCCATGAATCGGGCGAGGCGGGGGCGGAAGTCAGGGAAGCGCCTCCGCAGCGTCCGCTCGGCGGCGCGGACCCGGCGGTCGCGCTCGGCGCCGAAGCTGCGCTGCCCCTCGTGAAAGATGAAGGTGGCGTCGTCGAGGCGGTGCTCCCATCCGGCAGCGGCGGCGCGAAGGCAGAAATCGACCTCTTCGCCGTAGCCGTAGCCGAAAGCCGCGAGGTCGAACGAGCCGATCTCCGCCAGCAGCGCGCGCTTGACGAAGAAGCAGAACCCGACCGCCGTCGGCACCTGCGGATGGAGGCGCGCGGAGGCCGCTTCGACGAGGGCGGCGAAATCCTCGACGCCGAAGCCGGTCGGCAGACGGTTGATCTCGAACGGGCGCGGAATCGAGGCCAGAGTGCCGTTGTTGGTGAAGGGAGTGACGGTTCCGGTCCGTGGCGAGGCGGCGGCTGCGGTGGCGAGCTTGTCGAGCCAGCCGCGCGTCACCACGGTGTCGCTGTTGAGCAGCACGACGTCGGGGGGGGCGGCGGCCGTGCCGGTCTCGCCGGCCTGGATGCCGCGCTGGATCGCCGCCGGATACCCGGCCCGAGCCGCCTGGCGGAGCACGGTCAGTGCCGGGGCCCCCCGGCGTAGGACCGCCGCGGCGAGAACGCGCTCCACGGCCTCCTCCTGGGGCCCGTCGACCACCAGCAGGATGCGATGACGGCCGGCGTCGACATGGCGCTCGAGGCTCACCAGGCAGCGCTCGAGGGGCGCGGGTGCGCCGTAGACCGGAACGATGACGTCGATGGCAGAGATGGCGGCGGGCCCCGGGGTGTTGGGCGATATCTTAGTGGAGGTCACTTAGATGTTTAGCCCAAGGCTTGACAGAAAGGAAACCTTTCCGTATCTTGTTAGCAGTCGCCGCCGACGAGTGCTAACCGGTACCCGGGCGGCCAGTCGCAAGAACATAACAGACCCGAAGGAGGAACCCGCAGTGAACATTCGACCCCTGCACGACCGCGTGGTGGTCAAGCGCCTGGAGATCCAGGAGCAGATCCGGGGTGGCATCATCATCCCCGACACCGCCAAAGAGAAGCCCCAGGAAGCCGAAGTTTTCGCCGTTGGCCCGGGCAAGGTGAACGATGACGGCAAGCGCTCGCCGATGGACGTCAAGAAGGGCGACCGCATCCTCATCGGCAAGTACTCCGGCAGCGAGATCAAGATCGACAACGAGGAGTACGTCATCCTGCGTGAAGACGAGATCCTCGCGGTCATCGAAGGTAGCGCGAAGGTCGAGAAGACCGCCAAGAAGTAAGCGCCTCACTCAGCCCCTCAGCAAACCCGTCACTCGTCAAGGAGAACCGAAGCCATGGCAGCCAAACACATCACTTACTCCGAGGAAGCGCGCGGCGCGATTCTCCGGGGTGTCAACAAACTGGCCGATGCGGTGAAGGTCACCCTCGGTCCGAAGGGTCGCAACGTCGTCATCGAGAAGAAGTTCGGCTCGCCGACGATCACCAAGGACGGCGTCACCGTCGCCAAGGAGATCGAGCTTCCGGACGCGCTCGAGAACATGGGCGCGCAGATGGTGCGCGAGGTCGCTTCGAAGACCTCCGACGTCGCCGGCGACGGCACCACCACCGCCACCGTCCTCGCGCAGGCGATCTACCGTGAAGGCGCCAAGAACGTCACCGCCGGCGCCAACCCGATGGAGCTGAAGCGCGGCATCGACCTCGCCGTCAAGGCCGTGATCGAAGCGGTCGACAAGATGGCGAAGCCGGTCGAAGGCACCGAGATCGCCCACGTCGGCACGATCTCGGCCAACAACGACCAGGAGATCGGCAAGATCATCGCCGAGGCGATGGAGAAGGTCGGCAAGGACGGCGTCATCACGGTCGAAGAGGCCAAGGGTCTCGAGACCAATCTCGAGGTCGTCGAAGGCATGCAGTTCGACCGCGGCTACCTCTCGCCCTACTTCGTGACCGACGCCGAGCGCATGGAGACGACTCTCGAGAACGTCAAGATCCTCCTCTACGAGAAGAAGATCTCGTCGATGAAGGACCTCCTGCCGATCCTCGAGCAGGTCGCCCGCCAGGGCAAGCCCCTGCTCATCATCGCCGAGGACGTCGAAGGCGAGGCGTTGGCGACGCTGGTGGTCAACAAGCTGCGTGGCACGCTGCAGATCGGTGCCGTCAAGGCGCCGGGCTTCGGCGACCGCCGCAAGGCGATGCTCGAGGACATCGCGATCCTTACCGGTGGCAAGCTCATCACCGAGGATCTCGGCATCAAGCTCGAGAACGTCAAGTGGGAAGATCTCGGCGAGGCGAAGAAGGTGTTGATCAACAAGGACAACACCACGATCGTCACCGACATCGACGACAAGAAGCGTCGTGAGACGATCAGCGGCCGGGTCAAGCAGATCCGCACCCAGATCGAGGAGACGACCTCGGACTACGATCGCGAGAAGCTCCAGGAGCGCCTCGCGAAGTTGGTCGGCGGAGTCGCCGTCATCAAGGTCGGTGCAGCCACCGAGACCGAGATGAAGGAGAAGAAGGCCCGCGTCGAAGATGCCATGCACGCCACCAAGGCGGCAGTCGAAGAGGGCATCGTCGCCGGCGGCGGCGTGGCGTTCATTCGCGCCATCGCGGCGGTCGATAAGGTGAAGGCCGAGGGCGACGTCGCGGTCGGCGTCAAGATCGTCCGTCGCGCGCTCGAGGAGCCGGCCCGTCAGATCGCCCAGAACGCCGGCGAAGAGGGTTCGGTCATCGTCCGTCAGCTGTTCGAATCGTCCGGCAACATCGGCTTCAACGCCGGCAACGGCAAGTTCGAAGACCTGGTCAAGGCCGGCGTCATCGATCCGGCCAAGGTCACCAAGACGGCGCTCATCAACGCGGCGTCGATCGCCGGCCTGATGCTCACCACCGAAGCGATGGTGGCCGAGATCAAGGAGAAGGACAAGGGCGGCGGCGGTGGCGGCGGCATGGGCGGCATGGGTGGCGGCATGGGCGGCATGTACTAAGCCAGTCTCCCGGGGTGGCCGGTGCTCGCCAGAGCAGCGCCCCGTAAAGCAGTCAGGGCCGGCAGCGCCGCGAGGTGCTCCGGCCCTTTTTCTTGCCCGGAGAGAGGTTCCGAGCGCCGATAGCCACTTTTGCAGTCGGGGTGGGAATCAGGCGCGCCGAGAGACGATCTCCTGCCAGAGCTCGCGTGCGTCGCGCGGGAGCCGAGGCAAGAGTCGCTCGACCTCGTCGACGAGACTCTGCCGATCGAGGGTCGCGTCGAGAAGTCCGGCGACATCCTGCCCATCCTTCCAGCTTCCCGCGAACAGTTTCAGTGGAGTTGCCCCGGTTTCGCGGGCACGTAGGCTCTTGTGAGCGAAGAGTCCAAGATGCCGAGAAGCCGTCCGCCAGCAAAGAAAAGCGGCCGGCCCCGCGAGGGACCGGCCGCGTCGAAACCCCCCAGGTGCGGGAGTTTCAGGTCACGGAGCGACGACGCTCCAGCGTGAGGTGTCGTTGGTTTCGAAGCCGTCACTGAAGTCCATGCCGTCGACTTCGAGGGTGACCGGCACCAGAACCACCGGGGTATCCGGATCGTTGCTCT
>JANNGS010000036.1:0-258477 GCA_031403995.1 Thermoanaerobaculia bacterium | reverse complement strand
CACGGCCGCCATTATAGTCTTGCGTGCGATGGAGGACCGATCGATGAACGATGCCATGCCGCCCCCGCCGGCTCCCCAGGCGAAGCCGTTCGCTCCCGAAAAGATCGCCGGCGGAGGAGGCTGTCAGAAGCCGCTGCTGGTCGGTTGCGGTCTGCTCGCGCTGCTGCTCGGCATCGCAGCGGTCGTCTTCGTCGTCAAGGCGAAGGACGTCCTCGCCTATGCCATGAACCAGCTCCGCGCGGAAGTGGTGGCGAAACTCCCCGAGGATGCGGGAGAGGCCGACCGGCAGCATGTCGAGACCGGTTTCGATGCCGCGCTCGCCCGCATCCGCAGCGGCGAGATCGATCCGGTCGCGCTACAGGAGCTGCAGAAGAAGCTCACCGGGGCCGCCTCGACCGCCGCGACTCGCCGTCTCAACCGGGAAGAGCTCGCGAGTCTGCTCGCCGCCCTCGACAAGTTCAATCAGGCCGGCGTCACGTCTCCCGCGGTTCCTCGTGCTTCCCCGGACGCCACGCGGCAGCCCGGCGAGGCGCTGACTGGCGAGCCCGTCCCGCCGCCCGCGGAGCCGTCGCGGCCCCCCGCCCCTTGAATCGTTTCGAGCTCGTCTCCCCGTTTTCGCCGCAGGGCGATCAACCTGCGGCGATCGCGCAGCTCGCGGAAGCCCTGGAGCGCGGCGACAAGGAGCAGGTCCTGCTCGGTGTTACCGGCTCCGGCAAGACCTTCTCGATCGCCAAAGTGGTGGAGCGCGTCAACCGTCCGACCCTCGTCTTGTCGCACAACAAGACGCTCGCGGCGCAGCTCTTCCAGGAGTTCCGCAGTTTCTTTCCCCACAACGCAGTCGAGTATTTCGTCTCCTACTACGACTACTACCAGCCCGAGGCCTACGTCCCGCA
The DNA here is from genome assembly GCA_031403995.1 of Thermoanaerobaculia bacterium. Classification (GTDB taxonomy): domain Bacteria; phylum Acidobacteriota; class Thermoanaerobaculia; order Multivoradales; family JAGPDF01; genus JAGPDF01. The sequence continues at coordinate 257,584 of JANNGS010000036.1, read as the reverse complement.
GTCGGACACCTACATCGAGAAGGAAACGAATATCAACGCGGAGATCGACCGCCTCCGCCTGCGTGCCACGAAGGCGCTCTTCGAGCGCCGAGATGTGCTGCTCGTGGCGTCGGTGTCGTGCATCTACGGCCTGGGCTCGCCGGAGTCGTTCTTCGGGATGTTGGAGTTCTTCGAGAAGGGAAGTCAGACCGGGATGGACAGGGCGCTCGCCCGGCTGGTCGCCATGCAGTACGAGCGCACCTCTCTCGACCTCTTCCACGGCAGCTTCCGGGTCCGCGGCGACATTCTCGAGATTCTCCCGGCGTACGACGACAGCGCGCTGCGGATCGAGTACTTCGGCGACGAAGTGGAGCGCATCACGCGCTTCGACACCCTGCGCGGCGATGCTCTCGAACAGCTCGATCGCGTCGGCGTCTTTCCTCGCACCCACTACGTGACGCCGAAGGAGAATCTCGAACGTGCCATCGGATCGATTCAACGCGAGCTGCGCGACCGACTCGAAGAGCTGGAAGGGGAGGGCAAACTCCTCGAGCGCCAGCGTCTCGAGCAGCGCACGCGTTTCGACCTCGAGATGCTCAAGGAAACCGGCTATTGCCACGGCATCGAGAACTACTCGCGGCATCTTTCGGGGCGCTCGGCCGGCGAGGCGCCGCCGACGCTCCTCGACTACTTTCCGCAGGATTTCCTGTTGATCGCCGATGAGAGCCATCAGACCATTCCGCAGGTGCGCGGCATGTTCCACGGCGACCGCTCGCGCAAGCAGACCCTCGTCGACTTCGGCTTCCGCCTGCCTTCGGCGCTCGATAACCGGCCGCTGACCTTCGAGGAATTCGACGCCCGGATCGGGCAGCGGATCTACGTCTCGGCGACGCCGGCCCCCTGGGAGCTGGCGCGGGTGGGCGGCGTCGTCGCCGAGCAGCTCATCCGACCGACCGGCCTGCTCGACCCCGAGATCGAGATCCACCCGGCGAAAGGGCAGGTGGACGATCTGCTGGCGCGCATCCGCGAGGTCGCGGCCCGCGGCGAGCGCGTGCTGGTGACCACCCTCACCAAGAAGATGTCGGAGGAGTTGACGCAGTACCTGATGGAGTGCGGCGTCCGTGTGCGCTACCTTCACAGCGATATCGAGACGCTCGAACGCTCCGAGATCATCACATCGCTGCGCCGCGGCGAGTTCGACGTCCTCATCGGGATCAACCTGTTGCGCGAGGGGCTCGATTTGCCGGAGGTTTCACTGGTGGCGATCCTCGACGCCGACAAGGAGGGTTTCCTGCGCAGCGAGACGGCACTCATCCAGACCGCTGGACGGGCAGCGCGGAACTTGAACGGCAAGGTCGTGCTCTATGCGGACGTCGAGACCAACTCCATCCGCCGCACGGTCACCGAGACCAGGCGCCGCAGGATCCGCCAGGAGACCTACAACCGGGAGAACGGAATCGAGCCGCGGACGATTCTGAAGGACATCCACAGCCCGCTCGTAGCGATGAGCAATCTCGACTACTCGGCGAGTCTGAGTCCTCGCCTGCTGGAGGTGGCCGACGGACCCGAGGTTCCTCTCGCGCAGCGCATCGCCCGGGTGGAGAAGGAGATGAAGGCCGCCGCCAAGCGCCTCGAGTTCGAAGAGGCATCGCTGCTGCGCGACCGCCTGAGGGAGCTCCGCGAGCAGCAGATTTACGCCGGATGATGGGGTGATCAGCTGATGGGACCGATGGGCTGATGCACGACGACCTACGCAGACAGATCGAAGACCTCCCGGATTCGCCCGGGATCTACGTCTTCCGCGGCGCGGCCGGCGAAGCCCTGTACGTCGGCAAGGCGAAGTCGCTGCGGAAACGGGTCCCGAGCTATCTCGGACGGGATCTCGAGCCGCGCCTCGCGGCCATGGTCGAGTTCGCGATGACCGTCGAGTGCGTGGCGACCGCGACCGAGGCCGCCGCCCTGATGCTCGAGAACAACTGGATCAAGCGCCACCGGCCGCGCTACAACGTGCTGCTACGGGACGACAAGACCTACCCTTATCTCAAGCTGACCCGCGAGCCCTGGCCGCGCCTGGTCTTCACCCGCCGCATCCGTCAGGACGGCGCCGACTATTTCGGTCCTTACCTGCCGGGCGGCATGGCCCGGCGGGCATTGAAGCTCGTCCAGAAGCTGTTCGGCGTGCGCGTCTGTTCGATAGAGATCGACGGCGGCCTGCCCCGGCCCTGTCTCTACCACGACATGAAGCGCTGTCTGGGACCGTGCGTCGCCGGATTGACCACGGACGCTGCCTATGCGGAAGCCGTCGAAGGTGCGCGGCTGTTCCTCGGCGGAAAGACCGCGCCGCTCTGCCGCACGCTTCGTGCCCAGATGGAAGTGGCCGCGGAGAGCCTCGAGTTCGAGCGCGCCGCCCGGCTGCGCGACCTGCTGCAGGAGATCGAACGCCAATCGACGCGCTCGCCGCTCTCCTCGGTGCTCGAGGAGGACATCGACCTGTTCGGCGTGGCGGTTCACGGAAACCAGGCGGCGGTGTCGATTCTCGTCATGCGATCGGGGCAGGTTATCGACCGACGCGAGGTCTTCTGGGAAGGCGAGAGCGCGGCGAGCCCGCCTCGGCTGCTGTCGGAGCTTCTGCCCCAGATCTACGACCAGACCACCTTTCTTCCCAAGGAGCTCCATCTTCCGTTCGAGGTCGACGGCGAGGAGGCGTTGGCCGACTGGATGTCGGAGCGCAAGGGGGAGCGGATCTACCTTCGCCATCCCGAGCGCGGCCCGAAGGCGGAGCGCCTGCGGATCGCCGGCAAGGACGCTGAGTTCGCCTTTCGCCGGCGCTTTCGCATCGATCCGGCGCGCGATGCCGCGCCGCGCGCGCTGGCACGCCACCTGGGTCTCGCGAAGCCGCCGCGTTGGATCGAGGGCTTCGACATCTCGAACCTGCAGGGAACCGCCGTCGTCGCCTCCATGGTGGTCTGGAGGGAGGGCCGGCTCCGCAAAGGGGAGCACCGCAGCTTCAACATCCGCGGCTTCGTCGGGCAGGACGATTTCCGGTCGCTCGGCGAAGCGGTCGAGCGTCGCTACCGCCGTCTCCGCGAGGAGTCGGGAGTCCTTCCGGATCTGGTGCTGATCGACGGCGGACGGGGGCAGCTGGGAGCGGCGGCTGCCGCCCTCGCCGCGCTCGGGCTCGACGAGCTGCCGCTGGTCGCCCTGGCCAAGCGCGAGGAGGAGCTCTACCTTCCGGGGGCGCCGGAGCCTCTCCGTCTGCCGCGCCGGGACGAAGGGCTGCGGCTGCTCCAGATGCTGCGCGACGAGGCGCATCGTTTCGCGGTCTCCCGCCATCGCCGCAAGCGAACGGCGACCTCGTTGCGCAGCCAGCTCGAGGAGATCCCTGGCGTCGGGCCGGTCCGGCGCCGGCTGCTCGCCAAGCACTACGGAACCCTGGCGCTGGTGAGCCGGGCGCCGATCGACGACCTCCAGTCGCTGCTCGGCTCGGCGCTCGGCAGCGTCGTCTACCGCCATCTGCATACCGCGGCAGCCGCCTCAGTCGAGATCGACTAGACTTCGAGTGATATGCGCGGGCCGGCGGTTGAATTTACGGGCGATCTGAGCGATAAGTCGATCCTGGAGGTTCTCCAGGATCTGCACTTCCGCAGATCCACCGGAGTGCTCGAAGTGGACGGCGGAGAGCACAAGCGCCGCCTCTTTCTGCGCGGCGGCAGCCTCTACCTCGCTGGCACCCATCCCCTCGCTCGCCGGCTGGAGGAGCTCGTGCGAGCTCTCAGCGACAGGTCGAGCTCCGCCGCCGCCACCGAAGCGCGGGCGCGCTGCCTCGATCTGGTGGCGAGGATGGCGCGCGTCATCGGCGACTGGCGCACCGGCCGCTTCCGTTTCGTCGACGATCCCACGGCTCTCACCGCGGATCTCGTCGGTCCTCTGCCGACCCGCCGTCTCCTGATGGTCGGCGCCACCGTCGGCGCGACCCCGGCGGAGCTTTCCGTGAAGTTGGGCGGCGATCGCGTTCATTTCGTCGCCGTTCCCGAGGGGGAGCATCAGGACGATCCGAGCGATCTGCTCGGCTTCGGTCCCGAGGAGCATTTCCTGCTCGAACGTTTGCGTCAGCCGATGACCCTCAGCGAGGTCGCCGCGGAGAGCCCGCTTGACCGTGAGGCGACGAAGCAGCGGCTGGCACAGCTCCTGGCGGTAAGAAGGATCCGGGTGCTCGAGCGTGCCGTGCCGGTGGAGGACTCCGCTCCGACGCTCGACGCAGCGCTCATCCACCGGCTCTTCAGCCGATTCGAACGCGATCTCAGGGAGGAGCCATTGCGGCTTTCCCAGGAGGAGTATCGGGCTCGCGTGGCGGACCTGCTGACCAGGCTGGGCGCAATGAACTACTACGAGCTGCTCGAAGTCGATCCGTCGTCCACGGTGGAGCTCGTGCAGTCGAAGTACGAGATGCTCGCCCGACAGGTCCATCCGGCCAATGAAGCGGCCTACGGCCTGACCGGTCTCAAGCCGATGCTGTCGTTGCTCTTCGAGCGCGCCACTCAGGGTTACCTCGTGCTGGCGGACCCCGAGCGCCGCCGGCAGTACAACCAGAATGAGGCGATCGATCTATCCGAGACGAAAGTCACCGGCGCCCAGCGCGAAGTCGAGTCGAAGGAGTTGGCGCGGACCTACTTCGAGCAGGCCCAGGCCATGGTGGCACGTGGCGACTTCCACTTCGGCGTCGAGTTGCTGCAACTGGCGGCGAAGCTGGATCGCCGCTGCGAGTACCTGCTCGCTCTGGCCCGCGTCCAGGTCAAGAATCCCAAGTGGATGCAGCGTGCGGTCGATAGCTGCCGGGCGGCGCTCGAGCTCGAACCTCACAACGCCGATGTCCGCTTCCAGTTGGGGGAGATCTACGAGCAGCAGGGCGACCTCGAAAGGGCTCGGGCGCAGTACACCGCCGCGGCGCGCGAGGATCCGAATCACCTCCAGGCAAGCGCCAAGATGCGGAGCCTGAACGCAGCGCGAACGGTGCGTCCCGGAGCGGAGGGAGGCCTGTTCGGCCGCATCTTCCGCCGCCGCGACGGCTGACCCGAGCGAGGTGTTATCCTCACAGGGGTCGAAGAGCCCGGCGCGGTCGCTCCACGTTCGCGTGGAGAGGAAAGTCCGGACTCCAACGGGTGGCATGCTCGCCAACGGCGAGGCGCAGTGATGCGACGGAAAGTGCAACAGAAAACAGACCGCCCCGCCTTCGGGCGAGGTAAGGGTGAAACGGTGCGGTAAGAGCGCACCGCCCGGCCGGTGACGGTCCGGGGCACGGCAAACCCCATGCGGAGCAAGACCAAATAGGGGGATGGCAGCGCGGGCCGCCCGTCCCGCCCGTTCCGGTTCGCCGGGACGACTTCCCCGGGTAGGTTGCTCGAGGCCGGCGGCAACGCCGGTCCCAGAGGAATGACCGTGACCGGCGGTCGCGAGATCGCCGGCACAGAACTCGGCTTATCGGGCTCTTCGACCCCTTTCCCATGACCCCGGTGCTGCCACCTCCCGTCCGTCCCGGCGATCGCGTCGGCATCGCGGCGCTCTCCGGCGCAATCGATCCGGTCCGGCTGGCGAACGGCATCGACGAGCTCTCGCGGCTCGGGTTCATCCCCGTGCCGGCGCGCAACCTGGGCTCGCGAACCGGCCTTTTCGCCGGCGGCGAAGCGGAGCGTGCGGCGGCCTTTCACGAGCTCGCGGACGACTCTTCGATCAGCGCCATTGTCTTCGCCCGCGGCGGGCATGGCCTGCTGCCCGTCCTGCCTCTCCTCGACTGGCCGCGTCTCGCCGCGGTGCCCAGGGCCTACATCGGCTACTCGGACCTGACTCCCTTCCTGCTCAATGTCGTCGAGCGCCTGGGCTGGGTCGCCTTTCACGGTCCGATGGTCGCGGCGGACATGGCTCGCGGGCTCTCCGGAGAAGAGGAGTCGAGCCTCCTTTCGGCGCTCGCCGGCGACGTACAGCGCGAGTTGGGCTTGACCGTGCTGAGTCGCGGTGAAGGCGAGGCGCGAGGCCTTCTGCTCGGGGGATGCCTGAGCCTGCTCGCGAGCGTCGCGGGGACGCCGTTCGCCACGCCGCTCGGCGACGCCCTCCTCTTTCTCGAGGACATTGACGAACCGCTCTACCGGATCGATAGGATGTTGACCCAGTTGGACCTGTCCGGTAGTCTGACCGGCATTCGCGCCATGATTCTCGGAGCCTCCATCGCTTCTCCGTTCGACGCCGATACGCTCGCGCAGATCCGCGACCGGGCCGGCGATCGGACGATCGTTTGCGGACTCCCTGCCGGGCATACGACGCCGAACCTCACGCTGCCGCTCGGGTGCCCTGCCCGCATCGACGCGGAGAGCTCGTACCTCGTCATCGAGCACCCCTAGGGCCAGCGAGCGAGATCTGCCATGGCGACCACCAAGCCGGTCTTCAAGACCACCAGCAAGAAACCGAATCTCCCGAACTACACGGTCGAGTTCGAGGCCGGAGAGTTCATCTTCAACGAGGGCGACCTCGGCATGGAGATGTACATCATCCATGAGGGACGGATCGAGATCCTCAAGCAGATCCAGTCCGACCAGCGTCAACTGGCGATGCTCGAGAAAGGCGACTTCTTCGGCGAGATGTCGATCCTCGAGGATCTCCCGCGCACCGCCGCGGCCCGGGCGCTCACGCCGGTCAAGCTGCTGCTGATCAACGGCGCCACCTTCGACCAGATGCTCCGGACCAACCCGGAGATCGCGGTGCGGATGATGCGCAAGCTCTCGCGCCGGCTGCGCGAGACCGATCGCCTGCTGCGCGAGCTTCCCGGCGCCGCCGTGGTGGCGATCGACGAGCCTGTGGCTGCGAGGCCGGACGCCGCTGCGGAGGCTGAAGCGGGTCGCGGCCCGCAGTGTCTGGTGCACGACAAGTCGGGGATGGAGTTCCTCCTGGCGCGCGGCTCGGAGACCATGATTGGCCGCCGCGATCCGGTCACCGGCATCGACCCCGACATCGACCTCACCCCGGCCGACACCCAGCGCTCGATCAGCCGTCGTCACGCCAAGATCTACCGCCGCGGCGCCAAGTTCTTCGTCTCCGAAGAGATCGGCACGATGAACGGCACCTTCGTCAACGGCACCCGCATCGAAACCGGCGTCCCCACCGAGATCAAGTACGGCGACGAAGTCCGCTGCGGCCTCGTCAACCTCAAATTCCGCGCGGAATAGCTCGATAGAGCTTTCTTTTTTTTGCCATTGAAGCGGCGTTGGTCGCGCTGCTCCGGCACTCGGGATCCAAGGCGGGCTCCTATTTGAAGCGTGGTCGCCCACCTTGGATCCCGAGCGCCCTCGCGTCGCGGTGAGGCGCAGGGGAACTGGGGACAGTCCAATTTTTCTTTGCTTCTCGTTCCGCCTAAGGCGCTCTGGCGCTCGGGATCTAGAGTGGGCGACCACGCTTCAAATAGGAGCCCGCTCTAGATCCCGAGTGCCGGAGTGCCCCACCACCGAAGCACGAATCAGCGATCATCGAGGCACGGCGATAGCGTTAAGCTTCCCGGCAGCGTGCCGCCCGAAAACTCACCTCTGCGAGTCTCTGCTCCCGCTGCACCGATCCGCCTGGACACTCCGTTGCGTTTCCTGCGCGGAGTCGGGCCGGGGCGGGCGGAGAAGCTGGCGGGGGTGGGGCTGCGGACGGTGGAGGATCTGCTGCTCACGGTGCCGCTGCGCTACGAGGACCGGCGGCGCGTCGCGCGGGTGGCGGAGATTCAGGGGCCGGGAGCGTGGACGGTCGCCGGGAGGATGGAGGATCTGCGGGCGATCCGCACGCGGCGGCGCGGCCTCGTCATCGTGCGCGGACGGCTGGTCGACGACACGGGCTCGCTGCCGGTCTCCTGGTTCAATCAGCCGTATCTCCTGACGCGTCTGCAGGCCGGCGGCGTCTGGCTGCTGCACGGCGCGGTCAAAGGGGCCGACTGGGGGCTGTGGGAGATGACCAATCCGACCTGCGAGGCGGTCGATCCCGCCCAGGGCGACCGGACGGGGCGCATCGTGCCGATCTACTCGCGTCTCGCGGGCCTGCCCTCGGCGCTCTTCGGACGTCTCCTGGAACAGGCCTTGCCGGCGCTCGACGCGGCGGACGCCGCTGACCTTTTGCCGCCGGAGCTGCTGCGCCGCTACGCGCTTCCTTTGCTGCCTGCAGCGCTGCGGCAACTGCACCGTCCATCGGCGAAAACCGATGTCGATGCCCTGAACCGCGGCGAGAGCGGCGCCCATTCGCGGCTCGCCTATGGCGAGCTGCTCGAGTTCCAGCTCCAGCTCGCCCGGCGTCGGGCGCTCGAAACAGCGGTGGAGAAGCGCCACCGCTACCGCATCGACGACCACGCCCGCGCCGCGGCGCGCGCCATGCTGCCGTTCGCCCTCACCGGCGCACAGAAGCGGGTGGTGAAGGAGATCGTCGACGACCTCAAGCGCCCGCAGCCGATGCTGCGGCTCCTGCAGGGCGACGTCGGCAGCGGCAAGACCATTGTCGCGGCGATCTGCCTCCTTCTGGCCGCCGAGAGCGGCCTCCAGGCCGCCTTCATGGCGCCGACCGAGCTCCTCGCCGAGCAGCATTTTGGCAACCTGCAGCGCCTGCTCGGCGAGCGCTGCCGCATCGAGCTGGTGAGCGCCTCCGGTTCTTCGGCGGCCGTGCGGCGCGGGCTCGCCGACGGCACCGTGCAGATCGCCGTCGGCACGCACGCCCTCATCCAGCGCGGTATCTCTTTCCAGCGGCTCGGGCTCGCCATCATCGACGAGCAGCACCGCTTCGGCGTCGAGCAGCGGAAGGTCTTGCAGTCGAAGGGCGACCAGCCCGACATTCTGGTGATGACGGCGACCCCCATTCCTCGCACTCTCACCCTGACCCTCTACGGCGATCTCGACGTCTCGCAGATCGACGAGATGCCGCCCGGACGCGGCACGCTGGTGACCGAAATCCTTCCCGGCGGCGAGCGCAAGCAGGCCTATCGCCGCCTGCGCGCCGAGCTCGCCGCGGGCGCCCAGGGATATGTCGTCTTTCCGCTGATCGAAGAGAGTGACGAGATCCCCGCCGCCTCTCTCGCAGCGCTCGGCGCCAAGGTGCGCGAGTACCTCGCGGACTATCCGAGCGCCGTGCTGCATGGAAAGATCCCGGCGGTGGAGCGCGAGAGGATCATGCAGGAGTTCGCGGCAGGCAAGCTCAAGGTGCTCATCGCCACGACCGTGATCGAGGTCGGCGTCGACGTCCCCAACGCCACCTGGATGATCGTCGAGAGCGCCGAGCGCTTCGGCCTAGCGCAGCTCCATCAGCTGCGCGGCCGGGTCGGGCGGGGGAGCGGGGCGTCGCGCTGCCTCGCCATTCATGGCCGGCTCTCCCAGGAGGGAGCGAAGCGGCTCGACGTCTTCGCTTCCACCCGCGACGGCTTCGCCATCGCCGAGGCGGACCTCGCGATCCGCGGCCCCGGCGATCTCCTCGGCACGCGCCAGGCGGGGCTGCCGCGCTTCCGCGTCGCCGACCTCGCCACCCACCTCGCCTGGCTCGAGCGCGCCCGCCAGGATGCACGCGAGATCGTGGCGCGCTTCGAGGCCCCCGAGTACGCCCGGCTGCGCGAACGGGTCGAGACGCGAGCGGCCCGCCTCGGCGACCAGTTGGCGGGCGGGTAGGCGGGCGGAGCGATGCGCGTTCTGCTGATCGCCAACACCCTGCCGCCGCACGACCTCTCCGGGGTCGGCGAGCAGGTGCTGCAGCTGGGCGCGGGCCTGCGCGCGCGCGGCCACGAGGTCGAGGTGCTCGGGCGCGGCGGCGACGGCGCGCGTGGGCCCAAGGTTCTCTTCGCGCTCGCCATCGTCCGCCCGGCATTGCGCAAGATCGCCGCTTTCCGTCCGGACGTCGTGCAGCTGCACGAGTCGGACGGCGGCCTCCTCGCCCTCTGGATGCGGCGGATGCGCGTGCGTCCGCTGCTCGTCGCGCTGCTGCAGGTGAGCTATGCCGAGGAGCGCCGGGCCGTGCGACCGCTGCGCTGCGGTGACGAAGTGCTCGGTGAGCCCGGAGCCGTCGAGCGACGCTTTCGCCGCTTCAAGGCGCCGCTGCAGATCTTCCTCGGCCGGCGCACCGCCCGCGCCGCCGACCTCGTCCTCGCGCCGAGCGCCACGACCGCCGCGGAGCTCGCCCGCGACTACGGAGCCCGCAACGCCGCCCTTCTGCCCAATGCCTCGGGCGGACTCGTAGCTGAACCCGAGGCAGTCGCAGGAGTCGAGGGTGCCGGTGCGCCCGGCCTGCTCTTCGTCGGCCGGCTGCGCCTGCGCAAGGGCGTCGAGGTGCTCCTGCGGGCGCTCTCCCTGCTGCGCACTGAGGGCGACCAGCCGGTATCCCCGCGCTTACGCATCGCCGGGGACGGTGAGCACCGGGAGGCGATCGAGCGCGCGGCGGTCCGCTTCGGGGTGCGCGATCAGGTCGACTTTCTCGGCCGTCGCGCACCGGCCGAGGTCCTCTGGCTGCTCGAGCACTCCGCGGCCCTCGTCGTGCCGTCGATCTACGAAGGGATGCCGCTGGTCATCCTCGAGGCGATGGTCGCCGGCGTACCGGTGATCGCGAGCCGGGTGAGTGGGATCCCGGAGGTCGTGCTCGACCCGGAGACCGGTTGGCTGGTGAAACCCGAGGATCCGCCGGCGCTCGCCGCGGCCATCGCAGAGCTGCTCGCCGATCCGGCGGCGGCTCGCCGGCGCGGAGAGAGCGGGCGCCGGCGGCTCGCGGAGAGATATCGTCCGGAAGTGGTGGCGGCGACCTGGGAGTCCATCGTCGTCGCCGCCCTCGAGAAGCGCACAGGTGGGAGCCCGGGATGAATCGATTCGCGAAGATCATGCAGCTCCTCGGCTGGACCGGCGCCGCGCTGTTGACCGTGGTCTGGACGCAGGGCTATTTCGTCCGCGGCGAGACGCCGGAGCTCGGGCACCACAGCATGATTGCGCTGGCGGCCGCCTGCCTCTGTGTCCTTCCGCGATCCTGGACCGTCGCCTACCTTCTGCTCGCGGCGCGCGGACGCGCGACGCGGCAGCGCGCGGGCCGGCCGAAAGGTGAAGCCGCGCCGTCGTCGACCGGGGAGCGGGCGGCTCGGCTGCGGCGCCATGCGCTGGCGTCGGCACTCTTCGCCTTGATCGCCCTTTCCGCGTCTTTCAGCCTCGGCGGGGCGATCCTCCTGCGCCGGGTGGATCCGGTCACGCACGCCGTCGCGGGGGTCATCGCGATCCTGTTGCAGATCTTCGCCCTCTTCCTCGAGCGTCGCGCGCTCCTTGCCGATAGCGTCGAGATGGCGGAGATGGGGGCGATGGCGGCGATGTCCGGAGCGGCCGAAGCAGACCGGCCAGCGGCCGGCGCGAAGCCCGTCCGGGACCTCGCCTGAACGCGGCCAACTGCTATACTCTCTGGCGTTCGTCCCGATCCGTGTCCCCCGGTGGTACAGCTTGAGGAAGCGGCGCCGGCGAAGTGACGCCGGAACCTGAAGGAGCCTCTGTGTCGGACTCTCAAATCGTGCTTTCTGGAATGCGCTCCACCGGGAAGCTCCATCTCGGCCACCTCTTCGGCACGCTGCACAACTGGGTGGAGCTGCAGGAGAAGCATCGCTGTTTCTTCTTCGCCGCCGATTGGCATGCGCTGACCAGTGAGTATGCGGATCCCTCGCGCGTGACCGAGAACACCATCGAGGCGCTCGCCGACTGGATTGCGGCGGGAATCGATCCCGGGAAGTCGGTGGTCTTCGTCCAGTCGATGGTGCCGGAGCACGCCGAGCTGCACCTCATCCTGTCGATGATCACGCCCCTCGGCTGGCTCGAGCGGGTGCCGACCTACAAGGACCAGATCCGCGAGGTCGAGAATCGCGATCTGAACACGTACGGATTCCTCGGCTATCCGGTCCTGCAGACCTCGGACATCATTCTCTATCGCGCGAACTTCGTCCCGGTCGGCGAAGACCAGGCGAGCCACCTCGAGCTCTCGCGGGAGATCACGCGGCGCTTCAATGGGCTCTACGGCAACGTGTTTCCGGAGCCGCGCGCCCTGTTCACCAAGACTCCGAAGGTGCCGGGCCTCGACGGCCGCAAGATGTCCAAGTCCTACGACAACGCCATCAACCTCTCGGACCCGCCGGCGGTCGTGCGCCAGAAGTGCATGACGATGTTCACCGATCCGACCCGGGTGAGGAAGAGCGATCCCGGGCATCCGGAGAGCTGCAATCTGTTCGAGTTTCACAAGCTGCTTTCGCCACCCGACCTGATGGCACGCGTCGAGCGTGAGTGCCGTGCCGCGACAATCGGCTGCGTGGAGGACAAGAAGCTCCTGGCGGAGGAAATCATCGCCCTGCTGGAGCCGATCCAGCGCCGTCGCCATGAGCTGCTGCGCGAGCGCGGGACGCTGCTGGGGCTCTTGCGCGACGGTTCGGCCCGCGCCCGCGAGCGCGCCCAAGAGACGATGGCATTGGTGCGCGGCGCTCTCGGACTCGACTACGACCGCCTGCTCCACCGGGAGCTGCAGTGAGCCAGGCGCCGACGGTCACCCGCCTCTTGCCTGACGACTGGCGCGTTCACCTGCCGGTGTTCGACGGCCCCCTCGACCTGCTGCTGCACCTCATCAAGCTGAACGAGGTCGAGATCACAGACATTCCGGTGGCGATCATCTGCGCCCAGTTCCACGAGTACCTCCGCCTGATGGAGGAGATGGACCTCGACATCGCCGGCGAGTACATCTACGAAGCGGCCCTGCTGATCCAGTTGAAGTCGCGGCTGCTTCTGCCGCGTCCAAAGAGGACCGACGGCGAGCCGGTCGACGAGGATCCGCGCGGCGAGCTCGTGCAGCGCCTGCTCGAATACCGCCGGATCAAAGAGGCGGCGCAGGCGCTGGCCGAGGTCGACCGCATGCGCCTCGGACTCTGGGCGCGACGCAAGCCTGCCTGGGAGGAAGGAGAAGGCGAGGAGGTCGACCTCGACGAGGTATCGCTGTTCGATCTGCTCTCGGCCTTTCGCGGGGTCCTCGACCGCTACGATCGTGAGAACCCCGATCCCATCCTGTTGCCGGCCGAGAGCTACCCGGTGCGCGGACAGTTCGAACGCCTGCTCGAAATTCTGAGCGCCGGGGCGCCGTTCGACTTCATTCACGACCTCAGGACCCGTAGTTGCCGCGCCGAGGCGATCGCCGCTTTTCTCGCAGTGCTGGAGCTGGCGCGCCTACGCCTGGTGAGAATCCACCAGACGGAGAACGGCGCCATCGTCCTTTACCGGACGACGCTCGATCTCACCGCCGAAGATCTGGAGAGTGTGGACGCATGAACGGTCGAGCCGATCTCGAAGCCGCCCTCGAGGCGGTGCTGTTCGCAGCCGCCCAGCCGGTCGCGGTCGAGCGTTTGAGCGCCCTCTTCGAAGGTGTCACGGCCGAGGATTTCGACGCCGCCCTGGCGGCGCTTCGCGCCCGCTACCAGCCGGAGCCGGAGCGAGGCCTCTTCATCGAGGAGGTCGCCGGCGGGCTTCGCATCGTGACGGCGGCGGAGTACCATGTCTATCTCAAGCGGTTCTTCGACGCCGCCGGCGGCAACAAACTGTCGATGGCCGCGATCGAGACGCTCGCGATCGTCGCCTACCGCCAGCCGGTGACGGCGCCGGAAGTGCAGGAGATGCGCGGCAAGCAGTCCCAGGCGGTGATCCGCAACCTGCTCGAGAAGCGCCTGTTGCGGATCTCGGGGCGCAAGGAAGTGGTGGGGCGACCCTTCCTTTATGCCACGACGCGCGAATTTCTGATGCACTTCGGTCTGAAGAATCTGGGTGAGTTGCCGCCCCTAGAGGAGTTCGAGGAGACCTTCGGCAGCGAGACGAACGATCCGAATGAGCCGATGCTCCGGATCGACCCGATGGACCCGCTCGAGTCGCGAGAGCCGCCGGATGCGCACGAATCCCGCGCGTCGATGGAAGCGGAGATTTCGGCAGCGATCGAAGTGGATGCGGACAGTGGGGAGGAATCGTGACTGCAGAGAGGCTGCAAAAGATCCTGGCGAGAGCCGGCGTCGCTGCCCGCAGGAAGGCCGAAGACCTCATGCGCGAGGGGCGGGTCACCGTCAACGGACGGGTCGCCGTGCTCGGCGAGAAGGCCGATCCGGCCGTCGACTCGATCAAGGTCGACGACAAGAAGATCCAGTGCCTCACCTCGCACCGCTACCTGCTATTGAACAAGCCGCGCGGCTACCTGACCGCGGTCGAGGACGATGCCGGCCGGCCGACGGTCATTCAGCTCGTGCCGCAGCATTGGCGCAAGGCCTTGATTCCGGTGGGGCGCCTCGACTACCAGACCGAAGGTCTGCTGCTGCTCACCGACGACGGTGAGTTCGCCCAGCGCATCTCGCATCCGCGCTACGGCTGCCACAAGACCTACGAGGTGAAGGTGAAGGGGACGCCCGACGAGGCGCAGCTCGACCGTCTGCGCAAGGGCATCGTGCTGGAGGGACGGCGCACCGCGCCGTGCCGCATTACCTGGATGAAGAGCACCGGCAGCCGGGACGAAGAGGGCGGAAACACCTGGTTCGCGGTCGAGCTCTCCGAAGGGCGGACGCGGCAGGTGCGCGAGATGTTCTTTCGCATCGCGCATCCGGTGCAGAAGCTGCGCCGGGTGGCGATCGGCCCGCTCCGCGACACCGAGCTGCCGGTTGGGGCTCTGCGCGAGCTCTCGGACCGCGAGCTCTCCGTGCTGCGCCGGGCCACGGACAAGGTGGTCGCGAAACCGGCCCGACCGCGCACCGACAAGCGTCCGGCGCAGCGTTCGGTGGCGGAGCCCGCCGCCACGGCACGTCCCGACCGCCCGGGTCGCCCTGAGCGACCCTCCGGCAGGCCCCATGCCGACAAGCGGCGCGCGCCCGGACGCGGCGCGCCGGCGCGTGGCGGCAAGTCCGCCGGTTCACCCCGGACCGCGCGCACGAAGTGAGTGCCGAGCTTCCTCCGCAGCCGCCGCTGACCCCGCCGGCGCCGCCGATCGTGGTGGCGATCGACGGCCCTGCCGGGGTGGGGAAGAGCACCGTGGCGCGCCGCCTGGCGGCCCGGCTCGCGGTGCCCTATGTCGATACCGGCGCGATGTACCGCGCCACTGCGCTCTATCTCGCCGACCGGAACATCGATCCTGGGGATCGCCCCGCCGTCGCGCAGGCGGTCGCAGTCCTGCCCCTGCGGCTGGTGCTGCGCGGCGGCGGCGCGCGGGTCGAGCTCGCAGGGGAGGATCCGGGAGAGCGCCTCCGTCGTCCGGAGGTGGGCTCGCTGACCTCGCGCATCGCGGTGCACCCGGAGGTCCGCCTGCGTCTGGTCGCCCTGCAACAGGAGTTCGTGGAACGACACGGCGGGGTGATGGAAGGGCGCGACATCGGCACCGTTGTCGTCCCGGCGACGCCGTTCAAGTTCTATCTCGATGCGGATCCGGCGGTGCGTGCCGAGCGTCGCCATGCCGAGCTCGCAGGGAAGGGCGCCGCGACGGATCCGGAAGAGGTCGCCCGCCAGCTCGCCGAGCGTGACGAGCGCGACAGCTCGCGCAGCGAGTCTCCGCTCCAGGCCGCACCGGATGCCTGCCACATCAACACCGGAGGGCTCCTGCCCGACGAGGTCGTGGACGTGATGCTGGCCGAGATCCGGCAGCGCTCAGGCCGCGCCTGAACCCGCGCCTCCGTCGGGTGCCGCCGACCGCCTCAAATCGACAAGCGCTCGAGCACGGCGCGATCCCAGTGGCGCGGGCCGAGGGTCTTGACGTCGGCGATCCTCGCCTCGGCCATGCGGTCGGCGGCCACGGCCGTCGGGATGCCCTCGCGCCGGGCGATCGCGAAGACTCGCAGGACGTTGTCGAAGATGCCGCGCGCCCGGCGCAGGGCGCGCTCCTGGTCGTAGCCGACGAACTCCTGGAAGACGTTGATCAGTCCGCCGGCGTTGATCACGAAGTCGGGCGCGTAGAGGATCCCTCGGGCGTCGATCTCGGCACCGTGCCGGGCGGCGTCGGCGAGCTGGTTGTTGGCGCCGCCGGCGACCGCCTTGGCCTTGAGCCGGGGAAGAGTCTCGTCGTTGAGGATAGCTCCCAACGCGCAGGGAGCGAAGATATCGCACTCAACATCGTAGATCGCCTCCGGCGGGACGATCTCGACGCCGAGATCCTGCGCCTGGGCGATCGCGTCACGGTCGATGTCGCAACCGACGATGCGCGCGCCCTCGCCCTTGAGGTAACCGGCGAGATAGCCGCCGACGTTTCCGAGGCCCTGGATCGCCACGGTGCGCGAGCCCAGCTCGGTCGTTCCCCAGAGGGTTTGAGCCGCCGCCTTGATACCCTGCAGGACACCCAGCGCGGTGACCGGAGAAGGGTCGCCGCCGCCGCCGAGCTCCGGAGCGACGCCGGTCACCCATGCCGTCTCCTGCGCGATGAGCTCCATGTCGGAAGTATTGGTGCCGACGTCCTCGGCGGTGATGTAGTGTCCGCCCAGCGAGTCGACGAAGCGCCCGAAGGCGCGAAAGAGAGCTTCCGACTTGTCCTTCTTGGGGTCGCCGAGGATGACCGCCTTCGCCCCGCCGAGGTTGATCCCGGCGGCGGCGGCCTTGTAGGTCATGCCGCGCGACAGCCGGAGTGCGTCGGTCATGGCGGCGTCGAAGCTCTCGTAGGGCCACATCCGCGTCCCGCCCAGGCCCGGGCCGAGGACGGTCGAGTGAATGGCGATGATCGCCTGCAGGCCGACCTCCCGGTTCGAGCACAGCAGCACGCGCTCGTGCCCCATCTCCTTCATCTCGGCAAAAGCGTCCATGCGACCTTCCTTTCGTGCCCGAAGGGCCAATGTCTTGCGGGATCCGCGAAAGCCCGCGGAGTCTAGCGCACCGCCCCATACAATCACCGCATGGGAAGAGTCGAGGACGCGGCGCGGATCAAGGAGCTGGCCCTCGCCGCCGGCTTCGCCGGCGCCGGCATCGCCAACCTCACCCCCTCGGCGACGGCTCAGGCCTACGAGAGGTGGATCGGCGAGGGCGGGCATGCCGGGATGGACTATCTGGCGCGGCATGCGGAGCTGCGGCGGGATCCGCGCATTCTCCTCCCCGCCGCGCGGAGCGTTCTTAGCCTCGCTCTGCCCTACGCGCCGCCAGCAGGCGCGCCCGAGATCGAGAGTGACTTCTGGCAGGGAGTCGCGCGCTACGCGCGCGGAGAGGACTACCACGATTTTCTGCGCGAAAAGCTCAGTAGAGTAAAAGAAGCGATCGAGCACGAGTTCCTGGGTTGCGAAACGCGCGCCTGCCTCGATACCGCCCCAATCCTCGAGCGCGAATGGGCGGCGCGGGCTGGTCTCGGCTCCTTCGGAAAGAACACCAACCTGCTGCACCCCCAAGGCGGCTCTTTTTTTCTATTATCCGAGCTTTTGCTTTCTTTGGATCTCGAACCCGATCTTCCCCTGGCGGATCTTTGCGGCTCCTGCACCCGCTGTCTGGACGCCTGCCCGACGGGCGCGCTCTCGCCGTACCGGCTGGAAAGCTCGCGCTGCATCAGCTACTGGACGATCGAGCATCGCGGCGAGATTCCCCGCGACTTGCGCGGGCAGTTCGGCTCGTGGGTCTTCGGCTGCGACATCTGCCAGGAGGTCTGCCCGTGGAACCGCGATCCGGTGGGGGAGCTCGCGGCCGAGTTCGCGACCCCTCCTGCCCGCGGTTCTCTCTCCCTCGTGGGAGTCCTGGGCGGGGCAGAGGGCGACTTGCGCGCGCTGCTGCGCGGCACGCCCCTGCTGCGACCAAGAGTCGACGGATTGAGGAGAAATGCCGCGATCGCCATGGGCAACCGGCGCGATCCGTTGTATATTGAGACCCTGGCCGAGGCGCTCGAGAGCGGCTCCCCGATGGTCCGCAGGCACTGCGCCTGGGCTTTGGGGGAGATCGGCACAGCGGAGGCGAAGGAAACCCTGCAGCGAGCCCTCGAAGGCGAGGCGGACCAGGACCAGCGTTTCGAGCTGGAGATGGCCCTCGGCTCCCTTTGACAGCCGGCGCGAGCGACCCATATACTTTCAAAGCTCGAATTCTCAATAGCTTAGAATCTCGAGCCCCCTTTCCATGGGCACAGGCGAAGGCCTGAAAAAATCCAAACCAGGAGGTAGTACCGGAATGAGCTTGGGCAAGCAGCGCGCGGAAATCGATGAGGAGATGAGCGCCGAGGACCAGCGCGCTTACGAGCAGTTCATCGGCATGTACGACCAGAGCATGCGCAATCTCGCCGAGGGCGAGATCGTCAAGGGCCGAGTCGTGACGATCACCAACAACTCCGTGGTGATTGACGTCGGCTACAAGTCGGAAGGGCTGATTCCGGTCGCGGAATTCTTCAACGAAGAGGGCAAGCTGACGGTCGCGGTCGGCGACGACGTGGAAGTCCTCCTCGAGAAGACCGAGGATCTCGAAGGCCACATCCTGCTGTCCTACGCCAAGGCGGCGCGCATGCGCGTCTGGACCGACGTGGAGAACAGCTTCAAGGAGGGCCGCATCATCAAGGGCCGGGTCATCGATCGCATCAAGGGCGGCCTGACGGTCGACGTCGGCGTCCGCGCTTTCCTGCCGGGGTCCCTCGCCGACATCAAACCGGTGAAAAACCTCGAAAGCCTGAAGGGTCGCGACCTCGAGTTCAAGGTCATCAGCCTCGACCGGCGGCGCAACAACATCGTCCTGTCCCGCAAGGCCGTGCTGGAGAAGGAGTACGAGCGCAAGAAGGGCGAGACCCTCGAGCGCCTCCAGGAAGGCGAGCGCTTGAAGGGCGTGGTCAAGAACATCACCGATTACGGTGTGTTCGTCGATCTCGGCGGCATCGACGGTCTGCTGCACATCACCGATATCTCCTGGGGCCGCGTCAACCATCCCTCGGAGCACTTCAATGTCGGGGATGAGGTCGATGTCATCGTCCTCAAGTTCGACCGTGAGTCCGAGCGCGTTTCGCTCGGTTACAAGCAGCGTCAGGAAGATCCGTGGATCCATGTCGACCAGAGATATCCGGTTGGCGCGCGGGTCGAGGGCAAGGTGGTGAGCCTCGTCGACTACGGAGCTTTCGTGGAGCTCGAGGAGGGTGTCGAGGGTCTCGTGCACGTCAGCGAGATGTCGTGGACGAAGAAGGTGGTCAGCCCGGCGAAGCTTCTGGTCCCCGGTCAGCAGCTCTCCGCCATCGTCACCGAGCTCGACCTCGGGCAGCGCCGCATCAGCCTCTCGCTGCGCCAGATCGAGCGCAATCCATGGGAAGGCCTGTCGAATCTCTTCCCGGTCGGATCGATCATCGACGGGCGGGTGCGCAATCTGACCGAGTTCGGTGCCTTCGTGGAGATCACCGAGGAGATCGACGGTCTCGTGCACGTTTCCGACATGAGCTGGACCAAGCGCATCAAGCACCCGAGCGAGGTCCTGAAGAAGGGCGACACGGTGCGCGCGCGGATCACCAATATCGACGTCGACAACCAGCGGGTCTCGCTGTCGATCAAGGAATTCCTGCCCAACGAATGGCAGGAGTTCGTCGAGAACAACCGGGTCGGCGACATCGTCACCGGCCGCGTGGTGAACGTCACGGACTTCGGGCTGTTCATCGACATTTTCGACGGGCTCGAGGGTCTCGCGCACATCAGCGAGATCGACTTCGCCGGCGGCAAACTGGAGGGCACGTTCCCTGTCGGCAAGTGGGTCCGGGCGCGCATCCTCAGGATCGAGCAGGACGAGAAGAAGGTCGGTCTCACGGTCCGCGGCGTGTCGCAGCCGAACGACGAAGAGATCGCCGAGCTGGAATCGGCGGCTGCGAAGGCGATCGAGCCCATCGAGACAAGCGATGCCATCGAGCCTGCGGAGTCGGACAGCGAACCTTCCTGAGTTGGTAAAGGGGCAGCCCGTGGAGCCGGTGAACGACGGACTCACCAAGGCGGATCTCGTCGAAGAGGTGGCGAGAGCCGCCCAGCTGACCAAGAAGCAGGCTGAAGCGATCGTCAATCTCGTCTTTCAGACGATCATCGACTCGCTGCGGGAGGGGTCCAAGATCGAGCTCCGCGGATTCGGCAGTTTTCGCATCCGGAATCGCGGTGCGCGGCTCGGCAGGAATCCGAAGACGGGGGAGCGGGTCGAAGTCCCCCCGAAGCGGATTCCCTACTTCAAGCCGGGCAAGGAGCTCAAAGAGCAGCTCAACCTGACGGCTCCCTGACGCGGAGAATCGGTGACCGAAGCTGCGAAATCGGTTTTTCCCCTGCGGGCTCTGCTGCTCGCGACGATCGCCTGGCTGCTGCCGGCCTCCGGACACCTGCTCCTCGGCAAGAGGTTCCGGGCGTTCGGCTTCGTGATCGTGCTTCTGATCGCCTTCGGCCTCGGACTCCGGCTGCAGGGGAACCTCTATCGGCCTACCGCGGGTCAGCCGCTCTCCTATCTCGCGACGCTCGGGGCGATGGGCATCGGCGCCCCCTACTTCGTGGCGCGCTACGGCGCCGGGTATCAAGGGATGCCGGAGGCGCAGGGATTCGAGTACGGCACCATCTTCCTGCTCTCCGCCGGCTTGATGAACCTGCTTCTGGTCCTCGACGTCTGGGACATCGCCCGCGGGCGGCGGGAGGACGATTGAGTCACCTCGTCCTGATGACCCTCTACGCCGCCCTGGTGGGGTTCTTCTTCGCCCTCCTGTGGCGGCGAGGACGCAAGGAACAGACGAAACTCTTTTTGCAGATCTTCCTCGGCATGATGATCGGCGCCATCCTCGTCGGATGGCTGATGTATCCATTTCCGACTGGACCCGCCGCTCCGATCCCATGACTGGCGGCGACCTTCTGGTGGTCGCCGGGGAGGCTTCGGGAGATCAACACGGGGCGAGGATGCTGCGCGAGTTGCAGCGCCTGCGCCCCGGTCTCAGGGTTTTCGGACTGGGCTCGAATCAGCTGCGTGCCGAGGGCGTCGATCTGGTTGCCGACAGCCGGGAGATCTCCGTCGTCGGAATTTCCGAAGCGCTGGCTATCCTGCCGCGCGCCAGGGAGATTCAGGATCTGCTGGTCGCAGCCTGCGAGCGACGGCGTCCCGACGTCGCTGTGCTGATCGATTTTCCCGAGTTCAATCTGCGCCTCGCCCGAAAGCTGAAGTGGCTCGGGATTCCCGTCGTCTACTACATCAGTCCGCAGGTCTGGGCCTGGCGGAAGGGGCGGGTGCGTGCCATCTCCGAGCTGGTCGACCGTATGCTCGTGCTGTTCGCGTTCGAGGCCGATTTCTACCGCCGGCACGGCGTGCCGGTGAGCCATGTCGGCCACCCGCTGGTCGATGAGATGACGCCGCAGCCCGGGGTCTGGGACGATCCGCACCGCGCTCTCTCGGGAGGTGCGCTCCGGATCGCCCTCTTGCCGGGCTCGCGCCGCAGCGAGATTCGCGCGCTGCTGCCGCGCATGCTCGCCGCCACTCGTGTCCTCGAGCGCCAGGCCGAGATCGAGCCGCTCCTCATCCAGGCGCCGTCGGTGAGCACTGAGTTTCTGGCTCCCTTCCTCGCCGCTTACGAAAAGGAGGCTGGCCGGCCGCTCGCGGTGGTGCGCGAGGAGCGATTCCGGGCGATCGCCGACTCTCATCTGGCGCTCTGCGCCTCGGGGACCGCGACCCTCGAAGTCGGCCTGCTGGGCATCCCGATGCTCGTGCTCTATCGGCTCGGTGCCTGGAGCTATCTTCTCGCCCGCGCCCTGGTGCGGCTGCCGCATTTCAGCCTGGTCAACCTGGTCCTGCGGCGCGCTGCGGTGCCGGAGTTGATGCAGGAGGAGACGCGTCCCGAGAACATCGCCGCGCGGGCGCTCGAACTTCTGCATTCGCCCGAGCGGGTGAAGGCGATGCGCCAGGACCTGGCCGCCCTCCGGCCGGCGCTGGGCCGCTCCGGCGCCAGCCGGCGCGCGGCCCGGGAAGTCGCCGCTTTCCTGCCGCCGGCCGCCAGGACTCCGGTGGCTCAGGAGACGACGGCTCCTTCCCGGGGCCAGGCGGCATGAAGATCCTCGGCTTTCTGCTGCACTACGCCCGGAGTTACTGGCGCTGGGCGATCCTGGCGCTGGGAGCGACGGCAATTTATGCCGCCTCGACCGTCATCCTGATCCAGTTGCTCGAACCGATCTTCACCGAGGTGCTGCAGATCGGCTCGAGCGCAATGCCGGGCGGACTGGGCGCACTGTTGCCCGCAGACGGCGGTGTTTCCGTCGGGGCCGCGGCGCCCGCCGCGGGCGCTGCGGGTGCGCCTCCGACGGCCGACAGCGCGCCGGACGTCCTTCAGGAAGCGAAGAAGGCGCGGGTCTTTCTCGACCGGCTGCTGCACGACGGCCTCGAAGCGCTCAAGGCGGCCTTCAACGTCACGCCTGCGCAGGTGATCTATTTCATACCGCTTCTATTCGTCGCGGTCTTCATCCTGCGCAGCTTCACCGACTTTCTGAACGGCTATGCCTTCCAGCAACTCGGGCTGGGAGCGACCAACGACTTGCGCAACGACCTCTACGCGCGAACGCTCGCGCAGACCAGCCGTTTTCATGCCGAGCACCCTTCTGGGGAGTTGGTGAGCCGCGTCGTGCACGATGTCGGCGTGCTGCAGGCGGCGGTCTCGACCCGGCTCGTCGACCTCGTGCAGCAGTCGGTGACGCTGGTCGGTCTGCTGTGCCTGCTCTTCTCGATCCAGTTCAAGCTGGCCCTGTTCTGCGTCGTCGCCGCGCCGCTGGTCCTCTACCCGATCGTGCGGTTCAGCAAGAGCATGCGCAAGACCAGCCATCGGACGCAGGAACGCACCGCGGATCTCGCCAACCTGGTCTCGGAGTCCTGCCGCGGGCACCGAGTGGTCAAGGCCTTCGGGATGGAGGCATTCGAAGAGGCGCGTTTCCGCGAGGCGACCCGCCGCCACCTGCGCGCCAACCTGCGCGGACAGATGCTGTCGAACCTCTCGGGACCGGTCATCGAGTCGCTGGGGGTCATCGGCGCCGGCGTTTTTCTCGTTTTCGCCGGCCGGGCGATCCACTCGCATAGCATGGAACCTGGCGTCCTGGTCAAGTTCCTGATCGGGCTGTACGCGATGTACGACCCGATCCGCAAGCTCAACAAAGTGAACCTCGTGGTGCAGCAGTCGATGGCGGCGGCGCAACGGATCCGCGGTCTCATGACTCTGCCGATCGAGATCCAGGATCGCCCGGGAGCGGGTGAAGCTCCGGACCTCGCGAGCGAAATCCGGTTCGAGAACGTCTCCTTCCGCTACGAGGAGAAAGAGGTTCTCTCGGGGGTCGACTTCGCGGTGCGGCCCGGCGAGGCGGTAGCGCTCGTGGGGCCGTCCGGCGGGGGCAAGACGACGCTGTGCAACCTGGTGCCCAGGTTCTTCGACGTCACCGGCGGGCGAATCGTCATCGACGGCACCGACCTGCGCGATATCCGGCTCGCGAGCCTGCGCAGCAAGATCGGCCTGGTGACACAGGAGACCATCCTGTTCAACGACACGGTGCGAGCCAACATCGCTTATGGGCGCAAGGACCTGCCGCTCGAGAAGGTGCGCGAAGCGGCTCTCGCCGCCTACGCCGACGAGTTCATCCTCGAGCTGCCGCAGGGCTACGACACGATCGTCGGCGAAGGCGGCGTCCGGCTCTCGGGCGGCCAGCGTCAGCGGCTGGCCATCGCGCGCGCCCTGCTCAAGAACGCTCCGATCCTCATCCTCGACGAAGCCACCTCGATGCTCGACACCGAATCCGAGTCGCTGGTGCAGAAGGCTCTCGGCAACCTCATGCGCGATCGCACGACTTTCGTCATCGCCCACCGGCTGACGACGATCACCATGGTCGACCGGATCTTCGTTCTCGAGGCCGGCCGGATCGTGGAGCAGGGCACCCACACGGAGCTCCTGGCCGCGGACGGTCTCTACCGGCGGCTTTACGATCTCCAGTTCAGGGAGTGACGTGCGCTCCTCCCGGCCTCGCCGCTCCAGGCAAGCCGTCGCTCCGGCGGACGACTGGCGCATCGGCCCGACGAGCCTGGCACTCTCCGGCCTGATCCGCGGCCTCGCCGCCACCGTCGAATTCGCCTATCACGACGACGCGACGGTGCGCTCCTGGGAGCGCCAGGGCCAGCCGTTCATTCTCGCGTTCTGGCATCGCTATCTCGTCCTGATGCGATATGCCTACTTCGGTGAGCGCATGAGCGTGCTGGTGAGCCAGAGCTGGGACGGTGAGCTGACCTCGCAGACCCTCGCGCATCTGGGAATCGACACCTGTCGAGGCTCGACGAGCCAGGGCGGAGCGGCGGCGTTGCGCGACCTGGTGCGGCGCGCGCGCCACGGATCGGACCTGACGTTCACTCCGGACGGACCGCGCGGACCGCTGCGCAAGGTCCAGCCGGGCGTGATTGTCGCCGCAGCGATGAGCGGTTTGCCCATCCAGCCGGTGGCCATCGGCGCGACCCGCCGCAAGCTCCTGCGCAGTTGGGACAGAATGCTCGTGCCGTTGCCTGGCTCGCGAGTCGATATCGTCTTCGGTCCGCCTTTGCGGATCGGACCGCGGAGTCCGATCCCGGAGGGGGTCGAACGTCTGGAGTACGCCCTCCGCGACCTCGATGCGCGAGCGGCGGAGGCGTCCGGCTGGGCATTGGATGGATTGGCGGATGGAGTGGCAGACGGGTTGGTCGGCGCTGGCAGCGCCGGAGGCGCTGGGGGCGGTGGAGGCGATCGATGAAGAGCATGACGGGTTTCGGGCAGTCGATCGTCGAGGTCGATGGACTCCAGGTTTCGGTCACCCTCCAGGGCGTCAACCATCGCTATCTCGACCTCGTCCTGCGGCTGCCCGAGGATCTGCGCTTCCTGGAGGCGGCGATGCGCGAGCGATTGGTCGCGCTCGTGCGCCGCGGGCGCTGCGAGGTATCCGTGGTCTTGCGCCGGCTGCACGAGAGCGAGGTCGAGGTCGAGCTCCGGCAGGGGGCGGTGCGCAGGCTCATCGCGGCCTGCCAACCGCTGGTCGAGGCGGGCGAGCTGGTGGGGCAGCTGACGATCGGTGACCTCGCGCGCAGCCCCACTTTCCTGCGCGTCGAGAAGTCCGCCGCCACCTGGAGCGCCGAGGACGACGCCGCCGTCTGGCGGAGCCTCGACGCCGCCCTGGCGCAGTTCGAGGCCAGCCGGGTGGGAGAGGGCATTCGTATCGGCCAGGCGCTGGACGCCATCCTGGGGAGGCTGCTCGCGGTCGCTGGCGGCCTGCGCGACCGCCTCCCCGCGGCGCGCGCTGCGATCGCCGAGAGCGTACGGCTGCGGCTGCGCGAGTGGACGAAGGAGACCGGCGTCGACGAAGAGCGCCTGCTCTCCGAGATCGCGGTCCTGGCGGAGAAGAGCGACGTTCAGGAAGAGATGGACCGGCTGGCCGCTCACCTCGATCAAGTGGACGAGGTTTCTCGGCGCAGCGGTCCGATCGGGCGGCACCTCGACTTTCTCGCCCAGGAACTGCTGCGCGAGCTCAACACCCTGTGCGCCAAGTGCCGCGACACGCGGGTCGTGCAGCTCGGGCTGGATGCCCGGCTGCTCTGTGAACAGATCCGGGAGCAGGTGCAGAATGTCGAGTGAGACCACACCGCCACCAGCCTCGCCGGCATCGCGGGCACAGGGCGAGCTCTTCCTGCTCTCGGCGCCTTCGGGAGCCGGCAAGACGACCTTGATCCGCAATCTGATCGACTCGCTGACCGACTCCGGCAGCATGGAGTTCTCGGTCAGCCACACCACTCGCCGGCCGCGACTGGGGGAGGTCGGCGGCAAGGACTACCACTTCGTCGACAAGTCGACCTTTCAGCGCATGATCGCAGACGATCTCTTTCTCGAGTGGGCCGAGGTGCACGGCAACTACTACGGCACCTCGACGGCGGCGGTCCTGCCGTTCCTCGAACAGGGCATCGATGTGGTCGTCGACCTCGACGTCCAGGGCGCCGAGCGCCTGATGCATCGCTTCCCCGCGGCCTACAGCATCTTCATCCTGCCGCCGTCCTACGCCGATCTGGTGCAACGGCTCGAAGGCCGGCGCCTCGACGGAGCCGACGAAATCTCCCGCCGCCTTGCCGTATCTCTCTGGGAAATCAAGCGTTTCGACCGCTACCAGTATGTTATTGTCAATGACAATGCTGCGCGCGCCAGCCAGGCGCTCGCGGCCATCGTGTTGGAGAAGCGGTGTCGCCTGGCACGTATGCAACAGCGCGTGGAGACGATCCTGGCCGATTTTTCCAGCGTCCCAAAGTCCTGACGACGTTGTGCAGACTGCGGCCCACTTCCACGAGTTGGGCGCGCCGAGGAGCTTTCATGGAACAGATTCCCGACCGCATCGATAGCACCTTTCGTTACATCCTGATCGCTGCGAAGCGCGCTGAACAGCTCGTCCGGGGCGCCAAGCCGAGGATCGACATGCCGAATCGCAAGCCTTCGCGGGTGGCGATGCGGGAGGTGGTGGAGAACCTGGTGGACTGGAACTACGGCCCGGCGCCGGTTCCGGAGCCGGTGGAAGTCGTTCCGGGAGACGCACCCGAGTGAGTCCGGCGGGCAGCGGCGCTCCCGGGTCGGCCGGCACTGCCGGCACGGCTGCCGCCGCCGGCCGCGGGCGCCGGATCCTGCTCGGCGTCTGCGGCGGAGTCGCTGCCTACAAGGCCGCGGATCTCGTGCGCCGCCTGCGCGAACGCGGCCACGAAGTGCGTTGCGCCGTCACCCCGACGGCGGCTCGTTTCGTCAGCCCGCTCACCCTCGAAGTTCTGTCCGCGAACCCGGTCTACGGCGAGGAGTATCTCGAGCCGGGACACCAAGGGAGAGAAGAGCACATCAGCGCCGCCGCCTGGGCGGAGCTGCTCTGCATCGCGCCGGCGACCGCGCACATGCTCTCGAGCCTCGCCCTCGGGCTTGCCCCCAATTTCCTCTCCACCCTGGCGCTCGCCTTCCGTGGCCCGATCGTGGTCGCCCCGGCCATGCACAGCGCGATGTGGGAGAAGCCGGTGCTGCAAGAGAACATGGAGCGGCTGCGACGCGCCGGAGTGCGAGTCGTCGGACCGGTCTCCGGGGCTCTCGCTTCCGGCGAGATCGGTCCCGGACGCCTGGCCGAGCCGCTCGACGTCGTGGCCGCCTGCGAAGAGAGCTTTGCCCCGCCGAGTCTCGCCGGACGGACGGTGCTGATCACCGCCGGGCCGACCCAGGAGCCGATCGATCCGGTGCGCTACCTGGGCAATCGCTCGAGCGGCAAAATGGGTTTTGCCCTCGCCGCCGAGGCGGCGCAGCGCGGTGCCCGCACCCTGCTGATCGCCGGACCGGTCGCCCTCGCCACGCCACCGGGCGTCGAGCGCCATGATGTCCGGACGGCGCTCGAGATGGAGCGCGCCGTGAGGACGTTGGCCGGGGGTGCCGACCTCATCGTGATGGCGGCGGCGGTGGCCGATTTCCGGCCGGCGGCCTATGTCGCGGAGAAGATCAAGCGCCACCAGGGGACGCCCGCGGTCGCCCTGGTCGAGAACCCCGACATCCTGGCAGCGCTGCAAGGGCTGGCTCCGAACGCCCTGCGCGTCGGCTTCGCCGCCGAGAGCGTCCTCGCCGCCGGCGAAGCGGCGCGGAAGCTCGCCGCCAAGGGCGCTCACCTGCTGGTCGCCAACGACATCTCGCGCGCCGATATCGGCTTCGGCAATGACCAGAACGAGGTCACGATTTTCAGCCGCGAGGCCCCGCCGGAGCTCCTCTCGCGGCGCCCGAAGTCAGCGCTCGCCAGCGCGCTGTTCGATCGTTTCGAAGCGGCTCTGGCGGCACTGGCCGGGGTGGCCCCGCGGGCAGAGACCGCGGGCGGGCCGGAGGCGAGCCATGAAACCGGGTCCCAAGGAAGCTGAGCTGCTGCAGTACCTGGCGGACCTCGGCTGGAGCGATCTCTATCTCCGGCCCGACTCCGGCGCGCAAGAACCAGCAGCACTTTCTTCGAAACAAGAAGCCAAAGCTGCTAGCAAAGGGGCCGCGTCCGCTGCGGTTCTTGGTCTTTCACGCACGGAGCCCGAGGCGGGGCACTCCTCGGCCGGCGCCACCGCCGGATCCCCAGGCTCCTCGGGCTCAACTGGCTCCAGCACTTCGCGAGAGAGCGGCCCCAGTGCTTTGGCCCGCCGCCCTCTGGCCGAGGTCGTGGCAGAGCTTGCGGCGCTGGCGGAGCAGGTCTCCGGTTGCCGCGAATGCAAACTGTGCACGACCCGCAACCTGACGGTTTTCTCGAGCGGCGATCCACAGGCCCGCCTGATGCTGGTGGGGGAGGGGCCGGGGGCCGAGGAGGACAAGCAGGGGCTGCCATTCGTCGGCGCGGCCGGAGAGCTGCTGAACAAGATCCTCGCCGCGATCGGCCTGGCGCGCGACGAGGTCTATGTCGCCAACATCGTCAAGTGCCGCCCGCCAGGCAATCGCGATCCCCAACCGGACGAGGTGCGCGCCTGCCGCAGCTATCTCGAGAAGCAGATCGACCTGGTGCGGCCAGCGGTCCTGGTGGCGCTCGGGCGCTACGCGGCACAGACCCTGCTCGGCAGCGACGCTTCACTCGCCCGGTTGCGCGGCGAGTGGCACGATCTGCACGGCATTCCCCTGCGGGCCACTTTCCACCCGGCCGCGCTGCTGCGCAACGCCGCCTGGAAGCGCCCCACATGGGAAGATATGCAGTTCGTACGGGATCGCTTGAAAGCGGCGGAGCCGCAGGCGGCGGACCAGGCGGAGGGCGATTAGGTGGCGAGACGGCTCGTAGAGGTGGAGCTTTCCAAGGGCCGCGTTCTGGCCGGCGACAAGATCGTCCACGGTCTCTTCTCGGATACCGAGCCGGACTTCCACCGCCTTGGTGCCGAGGGGGCGCGCTCGGCAAGAGCTCTCGCAAAGGCGGTTCGATTCGCCGGCGAGGAGGATCGCACCGCCGAGATCCCACTCGGCGCCAGGGGACGCACAATCACGCTCGTCGGCCTCGGCAAGAGCGCCGGGTTCACCGAGGAGAAGGCGCGCGCCTTCGTCGAACGCGCCATCGACTCGGCGCGCAGCTCGAAAGCTGCCAGCCTCGGCCTCGTCGTGCCCGAGCACGCCGCCTTCTCCGGCGAGGCCGCGGCGGAGCGGATCTTCCGGCAGCTCGCGCTCGCAGAGTACCTGTTCGACCCATTTCTTCCGCGCAAACCCGGCGCTCGCCTCAAGTCGGCGACCGTCGCCGTGCCTGCGGCCTGGCGCCGCGTCTACGAGTCGGGAAGCGCCCTCGGCGCAGCGATCGCCGAAGGTGTCGTCCTGACGCGCGACCTCGGGAACACGCCGCCCAACCAGGCGTCGCCGGAGTGGATCGTCCGTCAGGCGCGCGGGCACGCCAAGCGCTGGGGAGCGACGATTCGCGTGCTGGCCGGACCAGAGTTGAAGCGCCGCCAGATGGGCGGGATCCTCGCCGTCGGCGCCGGATCGAAGAACCCACCCCGTCTGGTACGGATCGATCTCGGGAGCGCCAGGAGGGGTGGCCCGGTGATCGCGCTGGTCGGCAAGGGGATCACCTTCGACACCGGCGGGATCTCGATCAAGCCGGCGGCGCAGATGGACGAAATGAAATGGGACAAGATGGGTGCCTGCGCGGTGCTGGGGATTCTCGAGGCCGCGAGCCGGCTCGCTCTGCCGTTCCGCCTCCGCGCCTACCTGGCTCTCGCCGAGAACATGCCGGACGGCGCCGCCTTCCGGCCGGGCGACATCGTGCGCTGCGCCAACGGCAAGACGGTGGAGATCCTCAATACCGACGCCGAAGGCCGCATGGTCCTGGCGGACGCGCTGGCCTGGGCGGCGAGTGACAAGCCGGAGGTCATGATCGAGTACTCGACCCTGACCGGTGCCTGCGTCGTCGCCCTCGGTCCGACCGGTGCCGGCCTCTTCAGTCCCTCGGACGATCTCGCGCGGGGACTGCTCGACGCCGCGGAAGCTGCGGGCGAGCGTCTCTGGCGGCTGCCGCTCTGGCCCGAGTTCCTCGAAGAGATGAAGGGCAGCCACTCCGATCTCAAGAACCTCGGCGGACGCTGGGGCGGTGCCTGCAACGCCGCGGCATTCCTGTCGCAGTTCGTCGGCGAGGTCGCGGAGTGGGCGCATCTCGACATCGCCGGGCCGGCCTACGTCGGCGGCGACGGCCCCCGCAAGCGCGGAGCCACGGGCTACGCGGTCGCGCTGACGGTGAACTGGCTGCGCACCCGGGCCGCCACTGAGTCTACGGCGGCACCTGCGGCACGAGCGCTCCGCCGGCAGAGAAAGCGCCGCTGAAACGCGCCCGGATGCCGGCGCCTTCCGCTCCTCTGCTCGAGGTCTCCGGGCTGGAGATCCGCTTCCCCGGCCGATCTTCCGGCCGTTTTGCTCCCGATGCCCCGCCGTTCGAGGTCGTCCGAGGCGTCGACCTGACCGTTCAGCGGAGTGAGTTCGTCGGCCTGGTAGGAGAATCGGGTTCGGGCAAGAGCCTGACGGCGCTGGCGATCCTCGGCCTGGTGCCGCCCCCCGGAGAGGTCGTCGCAGGGAAGATCCTCCTCGACGGGCGCGATCTTCGTGGCCTCCCCGAAAGCGAAATGCGGACGGTGCGCGGCGGCCGTATCGGTCTCGTCTTCCAGGAACCGATGGCGGCGCTCAATCCGGTCCTGAGCCTCGAAACCCAGATCTGCGAGGCCGTACAGGCGCACCGCAAATCCGGGGCGCGAGTCCGTGCCGGCGCCGCCCGTGCACGCGCCCTCGATCTCCTCGAGCTGCTGGCGATTCCCGATCCGGTGCGGCGGTTGCGCGAGTTCCCGCACCAACTCTCGGGCGGCCAGCGGCAACGCGCGATGTTGGCGATCGCGCTCGCCGCCGGGCCCGAGTTGTTGATCGCCGACGAACCGACCACCGCCCTCGACGTCACGCTGCAGGCGCAGGTCCTGGAGCTCCTCGCGCGGCTGCGACGCGAGCTCGGCCTCGCGATTCTCCTCATCACCCACGATCTAGCCGTGGTCGCCGAGAGCTGCGACCGCGTGCTGGTCATGTACGCCGGCGAGATCGTCGAGGCGGCCGCGGCGGAGCAGCTCTTCGCGCAGCCGGCGCATCCCTACACGCACGCGCTCTTGCAGTCGATCCCGGTGCTCGGCCATCCGGCGCCGCGCGGCGAGTTGCCGGCGATTCCCGGCCAGGTTCCGGCCGCCGACCGGTTGCCACCGGGTTGCCTCTTCGAGCCGCGCTGCGCAGCGCGGATCGAGCGCTGCGCCGACGAACGCCCGCCCTGGATCGAGCTGGGAGAAGGGCACGGCGGCCGCTGTCTGCGGCTCCCCGGCCTGCAACACGGCGAGAAGGGCGCATGAGCGCGCTGCTCGAGGTCCGCGGGCTCGCCAAGGAGTTCCCGATCCGCTCGCCCTTCCTGCGCCGGCGGCTCGGAGGGGTGGCGGCGGTCGCCGGCGTCGATCTCGACATCGCGGCGGGCGAGACCGTCGCGCTGGTGGGGGAGTCGGGATCGGGCAAGAGCACCCTCGGCCGGATGATCGTGCGTCTCATCGAACCGACCCGCGGCGCAATCCGCTTCCGCGGCGAGAACCTCCTCGCGCTCGCCGGGCGCGACTTGCGCCGGGCGCGACGCCACTTCCAGGTCGTCTTCCAGGATCCCTATGGCTCGCTCAATCCGCGGATGCGGATCGGTGACGCGCTTTTCGAACCCCTGCTCGTCCACGGTATGGCCAGCCGCAAGAACCGCGAGGCGCGGGTCTCCGCGCTGCTCGCCGAGGTCGGGATGCCTGGCGAGACCGCTGGCCGGTACCCGCACGAGCTCTCGGGCGGCCAACGCCAGCGCATCGGCATCGCGCGCGCCCTCGCCCCGCAGCCCGACCTCCTGGTCGCCGACGAGCCGGTTTCGGCGCTCGATCTCTCGGTGCGCGCCCAGATCGTCAATCTCCTCGCCAACCTGCAGAAGAGCCGTGGCATCGCCATCCTCTTCATCGCCCACGACCTGGCGCTGGTGGAGCAGATCGCCGACCGGATCGCGGTGCTCTACCTCGGCCGGATCGTCGAGGAGGGGCCAGCGGCGGCGCTTCTCGCCCGGCCCCTCCATCCGTACACCGCGAGCCTCATCGCCGCCGTGCCGCGGGTCCGCCGGGCGGGCGACGCCAGGCTCGCGCGCGTTTCGTTCGGCGATCCGCCGAGCGCTTCGGCCCCGCCGCCCGGCTGTCCGTTCCACCCGCGCTGTCCGAGCGCCCGCGAGCTCTGCCGGAGCGAACGCCCGCAGCTGCTTTCGGGCGGGCCGGCCCGGCGGGTCGCCTGCCACTACCCGGGCGAGGTCGGGGCGGACGCGATCGATGCTGCCGGGGTCGCCGCGGCTGCCGCGCCTGCCGAAAATGGAACTTTTCCGTCGCAGTGACGTAGAAAACACTGACGTAAACTAGGCGAATGGAGAGGAACCGCATGACGATTCAGATGCGAGTGAAGAATAGATTGCGCCGGACCGCCGGCGCTCCAAGGCTGGCGGCCCTCCTGGCGGCGGGTGCGCTGATGGCTCCGATCGGTCCGATCGGTCCGATCGGCCTGCTCGCCCCAATCACCATAGCCTTCGCCCAGGACTCTGGCATGCCGATCACGGTCGAGACCACCGTCGGTCCCGAGGTCGGCAGGGCCGAGCTCCGGGTCGAGGGTGACCAGATTCACCTGACCCTGGAAGAGGCGGTCGAGCTCGCGCTCTCCCGCAACCTCAACCTGCGCACGCAGCGCTATTCACGTCAGCAGGCGAGCCTCGGAATCCAGGAGGCGACCGGCATCTACGACTTCAACCTCCTCGCCGATCTCTTCACCTCGAAGGTCGAGAACCCGGCGGCCTCGAACCTCGACGGCGCCGACGTTCAGATCCAGGAGCGCTCCAGCCTCACAGTGGGCGGTTCGCAGCTCGTCCCGACCGGCGGCGTCTTCGGAGTCAGCATCCCGAACGGACGCTTCGAGACCAACTCGAGCTTCTCGCTGCTCAATCCGTCGTTCGACAGCGGCCTCGACCTCTCGTTCACCCAGCCCTTGATGCGCGGCCTCGGCCGCGCGGCGACGGAGTACGGCATCGAGGTCGCCAGGGTGAGCAGCGACATCTCGCAGCAGCAGTTCGTCTTCGAGGTCATCTCGACGATCCAGAACGTCGAGAACTCCTACTGGAACCTGGTCGCGGCGCGCTACGCCCTGGTCGTCGCCGAGGACAGCCTCAAGCTCGCCGACGAGCTGCACTCGAACAACAAGGTGCGCGTGGACGTCGGGACGCTCGCCCCGCTCGAGCTCGTGCAGAGCGAGGCCCAGATCGCCACCCGCCAGGAGGCGATCATCCGTGCGCGTGGAGTGGTCGGCGACGCCGAGGACCTGCTCTTCTTCTACCTCAACGTCGATCAGGGCGAGGCCTGGTCCAAGACGATCGTCCCCGACACCGAAGCGATCATCGACCACCCGCAGGTCGACCTCGCCGAGGCGATCCGCACTGCGCTCGCTACGCGGCCCGAGATCATTACCCAGCAGTTGCGCATCCAGTCGGCCACTCTCGACCAGACCTTCCTGGCGCAGGATGCCAAGCCCCGCCTCGATCTGCGCGCGACCTACGGTGTCTCCGGTCTGGGCGGCGACGTGGTGATCCGCAATCCCGACGGGTCGGTCGCCTCGACGATCCCCGGCGGCTGGGACGACGCCTTCGAGCAGGTGACCGGCGCGGACTTCCCGGGCTGGTCGGTCGGTCTCGAGCTCGGCATCCCGATCCAGAACCGCTCGGCCAGGGCGCGCAAGGTGATCGCCGACCTGGCGGTCGAGGCCGGCAAAGACTCCGCGAAGCAGCTCGAGCTGCGCGTCACGACCGAGGTCCGGGCGGCGGTGCGTGGCCTCGAGACCTCCCGCGAGCAGCTCGAGTCGGCGAAGGTCTCGACCCGGTTGGGCGAGAAGAACCTCGATGCGGAACGCAAGAAGTACGACAACGGACTCTCGACCTCGTACCAGATCCTGCAGGTCCAGGACGACTTGACCGCGGCGCGCTACCGCCAGGTGGCGGCCGTGACCGGTTACCGCAAGTCGCTCGTCGAGTACAACCGGGCGACGGGTAGTCTGCTGGCGAGCTCGAACGTCACCATCGCAGACTGACGCCGTCGCGACCTGTGCAATCGGCGGGCCGGCGGGCCGGGTCTCCCGGCGTTGCCGGCGCCGCCGGTTTCGGGCACGATGAGCGGGAAAGGACCAGAACCATGGACAGTGCGGAAAAGGCGGAAGCGGAGGCGGCGACGGGCAGTGCCGTACGGTCGATCTGGGGGGTGCTGCTGGCTCCGGAGAAGACCTTCCGCGCCCTCGCTGTGCGCCCGCAGTGGCTGGCAGCCCTGATTCTGCTCGTCGGCGCCGCGCTCGTCCTGTCGCTCGTCCTCACGCCGCGGCTCGACATGCAACAGGTGATCCGCGACGCGATGGAGAAGCAGGGCCAGGAGATTCCCGAGGCGCAGCTCGAGCGGCAGATCGAGCTTGCGGAGAGCTTCAAGTGGGTGGGCACGATCTCGCAGGTCGTTCTCCAGCCGGCGATTTACCTCCTGATGGCCGGAGTGTTCCTGGTCGTCTTTCGCCTGACCGGCAGCGAGATCGACTTCCGCCGCAGTCTCGCGGTCACGGTGCACGGCATGATGCCGTTCCTCCTCGCGACCCTGCTCACGATTCCGGTCATCCTCACCCGGCCGAGAGTCAGTATGGAGGATGTCCAGGACGGCAGTTTCCTGCCCTCGAATCTGGGTTTCCTCGCCTCGGAGTCGACCGGCAAGGCGATGCATTCGCTGCTCGCGAGCTGCGATCTGTTCTCGCTCTGGACGATCGCGCTGCTGGCGCTCGGCTTTCGCATCGTCGGCAAGGTCTCCGCGGCCGCCGCCTGGGGAGTCGTGCTGACGCTCTGGGCTATCGTGGTCGCCGGCAAGATCACGCTGGCCTCCATCTTTTGACCCACGGCGCGCCCACCCTCTCCCGCGAAGAACCCAAGTGACCCTCTCATGAAGCGCAATCTGCTCATCGCCGGCGGCGTCCTCGTCCTGGTGGCGATCTTCGTCGGCGGCCTCCTCTCTGGTCGGGAGAAAGCGGGCGAGAAGGTCTATGTCGAGGTCGCGGGCCGCCAGTCGCTCACCCAGAGCGTCAAGTCGAGCGGCCAGATCCAGCCGCGGATCAAGGTGAACATCTCGGCGCACGTCATCGGCAAGATCGAGAAGCTCCACGTCGTCGAAGGGGCCGCGATCGCCGCCGGCTCGCCGTTCCTCGAGCTCGAGCGTGAGGCTTTTCTGGCCGCGCGGGACAACGCGCGCGCCCAGCTCGCGATGAGCAGCACCGGCCTGAAGCAGGCGAAGGTCTCCGCCGCCGACGAGGTGGTGCGGCTGGCACGCGCCGAGCAGCTGGCGACCCAGGGAATCTCCTCGGTCGAAGCGGTCGAAGCGGCGCGCCTGCGCCGGACTTCCGCCGACCTCGCGGTCGAGCAGGCGCGCGAAGCGGTCACGCAGGCCAAGGCGCTGCTCGTCAAGGCGGAGGACGATCTGCGCAAGACCACGATCTACGCCCCGATCGCCGGCCGGGTGATCGCATTGAACGCCGAGGTCGGCGAGGTGGTGGTCTCGGGCACGATGAACAACCCGGCTTCGGTCATCGGGACGATCGCCGACCTGTCGGAGATCCTGGCCGAGATCGACGTCGACGAGACCGAGGTCGTGCACCTCGCCCAGGGTCAGCGGGTGGTTCTGAAGGTCGACGCGATCCCTGACCGCGAGTACACCGGCAAGGTGGTCGAGATCGGCAGCTCGGGCTACGCGAAACCGACCCAGCCCGACGTGACCTTCTTCGAGACCAAAGTCTTGTTCGACTCTCCCGACGATGCGTTGCGCCCGGGGATGTCGGCGCGCGCCGAGATCGAGGTCGCGACGCACGCCGACGCCCTCGCGGTGCCGATCCAGGCGGTCGTGGAGCGCAAGGCGAAAGCCCCCAAGGCACCCGTCGACGCCGCCGCAGGCGCCGCGAACACCGCAGTCGCCGCCGATGGCGCGTCCGCCAAGGCGCTGTCGAAAGCTCCGGTTTCTGTGGTCTTCGTGGTGGACGAGGGGCACGCGAGAAGCGTTCCGGTGCGCTCGGGCATCTCCGACTCGACCCATGTCGAGATCGTCGACGGGCTCGCTGGCGGCGAGCAGGTGATCACCGGGCCCTATCGCGCGCTGCGCAAGCTGGAAGACGGCGATCCGGTGCAAGTCACCACTCCCGAGCTCGAGGAGCGCGGAAAAGACAAGAGTTCCGACAACGAGGACTCGTCCAAAGAGTCCGACTAGGAAGAGAGCGACGGATGTCGATCATCGAGCTGCAGAACGTGCACAAGGTCTATGACATGGGCGCCGAAAAGGTTCATGCCCTGAACGGCGTCGATCTCACCATCGGCAAGGCCGAATACGTGGCGATCATGGGACCTTCCGGAAGCGGCAAATCGACGATGATGAACCTCCTCGGCTGCCTCGACACGCCGTCGACCGGGAGCTACATCCTCAACGGCACCGCGGTCGAGAAGCTCAACGACCAGGAGCTGGCGGCGATCCGCAACAAGGAGATCGGCTTCGTCTTCCAGACCTTCAACCTGCTGGCGCGCACCGACGCGCTGCAGAACGTCGAG
Source organism: Thermoanaerobaculia bacterium (assembly GCA_031403995.1). GTDB lineage: Bacteria > Acidobacteriota > Thermoanaerobaculia > Multivoradales > JAGPDF01 > JAGPDF01. Next base: position 220,992 of record JANNGS010000036.1, on the reverse strand, counting down.
CTGCCGCTGATCTATGCCGGGGTGTCGCGCAGGGAGCGCCGGGAGCGCGCCCAGCGCGCCCTGGCGCGGGTCGGTCTCACCGACCGGGCGCACCATCTGCCGAACGAGCTCTCCGGCGGCCAGCGCCAGCGGGTCGCGATCGCCCGCGCTCTGGTCAACGACCCGTCGATCCTGCTCGCCGACGAGCCGACCGGCAACCTCGACACGGCGACCTCGTCCGAGATCATGCAGCTGTTCGATGAGCTGCATTCGCAGGGGAACACGGTGATCCTGGTGACCCACGAGGCCGACATCGCGGCGCACGCCGACCGCAAGATCGTGCTCCGCGACGGCAAGGTGCTGACCGACATCCGGGAGCCGGCCAAGGCCGCGGCGGTCTGATCTCCCGCCGCCCCCGCCGCTGCCGCCGAATGCCAGCCTGACCCCCTAGAGCCATGGTCGTTTCCGAAAACATCCGGATCGCCTTCCGCGCCCTGCGCGCCAACAAGCTGCGCTCGATCCTGACGACGCTGGGCATCATCATCGGCGTGGCGGCCGTCATTGCGGTCGTCTCGATCGTCCAGGGGCTGCAGTTCATGATCACGAAGGAGCTCCAGGGGGTGGGCGCCACCTACGTGATGGTCCTGCCGAAGCACGACCAGAATCAGGGTCCGGGGGTGCTCGCGCGGCAGGTGAAGCTGACCTGGGAAGACGGCGAGGCGATCCGCGACCGGGTGCCCGGCATCCGCCTGATCACGCCGCTGATCGTCGCCCCCGGCCAGGTCGTGAAGATCGGCGAGCGCCAGCACAGCACGATGCTGCTGGGGGTGAACCAGGACTGGCCGGAGGTGAACAACCACGAGGTCGAGCTCGGCCGCTTCTTTTCGCGCCTCGACATGGAGCACCGGCGCAAGGTGACGGTGATCGGTCAGAAGGTCGCCGAGGAGCTGGGGCTTTCGGACCCGGTCGGCAAAGAGATCTACGTCGGCGCGCTGCCGGTGTCGATCATCGGCGTGATGGAGAAGCGCGGCCAGGCGCTCGGCCAGGACTCGGACGACCTCGCCTTCATCCCGTTCGACACGGCGGTGAATCTCCTCGGCCGAACGTCCGGCGACCAGATCCAGCTCCGTCTGCAGGCGGAAGACGCCTCGGTGGTCGATCAGGTCAAGGACGGCATTTCGCACCTCCTGCGCCAGCGCCACAAGATCCCGGAAGGCCAGCCGAACGACTTCGACGTCATGCTGCAGGACGAGATCCTGAAAACCGTCGGCTCGATCCTCGGCATGATCACGACGGTCGTTGGTGCCGTCGTCGGCGTCGCCCTGCTGGTGGGCGGCATCGGCATCATGAACATCATGCTGGTGAGCGTGACCGAGCGCACCCGCGAGATCGGCGTCCGCAAGGCCGTCGGCGCGAGACGCCAGGACATCCTCATCCAGTTCCTCATCGAAGCCGTCACCCTGAGCCTCGCCGGCGGCGGCATCGGCCTCGCGGTTGGCTGGGGCATCGGCGCCCTGGTAGCGAGCCTCCTCCCCGGCGACTGGCCCCCCGCCCACGTCCCCTTCTGGGCCATCCTCTTAGCCGTAGGCTTCAGCGCCATCGTAGGGATCTTCTTCGGGATCTATCCGGCGGGGAAGGCGAGCAGGCTGGATCCGATCGACGCGCTGCGGTACGAGTAGGGTAGGAAAGGGCCTTGTCGGACGTCGTCTTCGATGAGATTGGTCACCTGGAACTGTCAAGGAGCTTTCGCGCGTAAGCATGCAACTGTTGTGGCCCTGCGTCCCGACGTACTCATCGTCCCCGAGTCTGAAAGGGTTGTTTCTCAAGGCGATTCGATCGATGCGCCGGCTTTTCAATTCCACGAGTGGGTCGGGGCTCGTCCAAGAAAGGGGCTTGGAGTCTTCTCGTACGGCGACTACTCGGTGAGGGTCCATGAATCGTACGAGCCCAGGCACCGTTGGATCCTGCCACTGGCAGTCGAAGGCCCTTACCCCTTCACGCTCTTCGCGGTCTGGACACTGCCGCACGCCGAGAGCAAGCTCTATGTTTATTGCCTATTCGAAGCGCTCGAGAGCTACGCCGATCTCCTTCGCTCGCCCAGGGTGGTCTGGGCGGGAGACTTCAACAACAATTTCCTGCTCGACAAGCCAAAGCATTCGCTGAAGTTCGCCGACTTCGTCGCGAAAATGTCGGAGCTTGATCTCCTGAGCCTTTATCACCTGCAAAACGGAAGCGCGCACGGAGAAGAACGGGACTCCACCTTCTTTCTCTATCGCAGGTCGCAGAACCCTTTTCATATCGACTTCATATTTGCTTCCGCCGAGGTCCGGAACCTCGGCTTCGAGATCTCCGTAGGGCGGCACGCCGACTGGACAAACCTTAGCGATCACATGCCCCTGGTTTGTTCCGTCAACGAAATGAGCGGTAAAGCTCCTCAATAGGTGCTCAATGGGTGCCAGCCGCTCTTCGGCGACTTGAAACTTCTCGATTGCGGGGGGTCCATTGCGGAAGTGGAGCGGTGGCGGTCCCCTCTTCAGATTCGCGTGAGGGCCCCTACCGAGACAAGCCCGATGCTCGATGTGCCGCGAGGCCAGCAAGCTGGAGGGGCGAATCGACATTGAACTCGTCGCTGCGCGATCTCGGCCAGACATCCGCCGCGAGGCCGACGGAATTGCCGAAGCGATCCGGAGCTCGAGCCCCCTTCGGCTCGAGTCCTATCCGCTGCGGGCGGCGAATCGCACCGGAAGGGCTGGGGGTAAGGCTCCTTCGAGAGACTCGACATCCCTCATGCCAGTGCGGAGCGGGCGGGCTGCGCGCTGATAGGCAGCGAGAAAGCTGAAATAGGCCCGGCGAAGGGCGCGGCGCACCAGCGAAGCGGGAATCGGCTGGCACTCCCCTGCGCCCCTGCGCCCCAGCGGGCTCGTGCCGTACCGCCTCCATCGCCTTGCGCGGGAGCGAAGTCGTTCCCTGATCGAGCCAGCACATAGCGGGCCCCTTCGAGGCAAGGCCGAGGGCTCGCGGGAGACGCTTGTCCGGGAATCGGCCTGGATTTCGTTTTCATCGATGACAGAGGCTTCGGCTGGCTTCAGGTGGCTGGCGAATCGCTGGGTTCGCAGCGTTTTCGCAAGGAGGGATCTTATGGATCGGTACCGCACTCTCCATCTCTGGATGATCGTGCCCATGGTCTTGATGCAGGCGGGCATCTTCCGGGACTTCTGGGGAGATTTCTCGACGAACGCGTGGTCCGTGCATGTCCACTACTGGACCGGCACGGCCTGGTACTGCTACCTGATCCTCCAGCCGTATCTCGCCACCCACGGCCAACTCGCGCGGCACCGTACGAACGGAATCATCGGCGCCTTCCTGGCCGGTGGAGTCTGCCTGACCGCGCTCAGCATGTTGCATCGCGACATGGCGACCGCGGAGCGCGCCGTCGAGTTCGCCGACCGATTCGGCCCGTTTGAGCCCTGGTTCTTCTACGGCGTCGCGGCGGTGGAGATCGTCATGATGACCGCGTTCGGAGTCGCCGTCCTCCAGGGGATCCTGCATCGGAAAGAGCTCGAAAACCACGCCTGGTGGATGATCTCCACGGTCTTTCTCATCATGATGCCGGCGCTGGGCCGCGGCATCCAGAACCTCTATATCGGACTGCATCAGGCGGAGATGCCCAACGTCGACATCATGTTGCTGCGGGTGGGTGGAATAGGTGCCAGCCGCTTTTCGGAGACTTCTCGACTCTGAGGAGCCCGTTTGCGGCGTGGAGAGGTGGTCGCCTCCGCTCCAGGTTCGTGTGAGCGCTCGAAGTGAGAGAAACGCGGCGCTTGGCGGGCCGCGAGGCAGGCAACTTGGTGGGCGAATCGCTTCTGAACTCGTAGGTGCGCATTCCCGGCGAGCCCTCGGCCGCGGGGGCGACGGATTCTCCAAGAGGATCCGGGACTCGAGTGCGCTGCCGCTCGAGCTCTAGCCGCTTCGGGCAGCGAATCGCACCGGTAGGGCAGGGGGGAAGGCTCCCTCGGGGAACTCGACCTCCCTCACGCCGGCGCGGAGCAGGCGGGCTGCTCGCTGGTAGGCGGCGAGAAAGGTGAAGTAGGCCCGGCGAAGGGAGCGGCGCACCTCTGGTGCCACAGCATGAGCGAGCGGTGCCGGGGCCTTCTTGATTCGGTTGGGCGCGAGATGCGGGTCCTGGCGGCAGACCTTCTCGCGACCGAGCGGCGGCCTTCCGGTCTCCTCCTGGCGCTGTCGACCCCAAGCCTCGATCTCCGCGATCAAGTTCTGGACTCGAGCGCGATAGACCGCAGGTTCGAGAGAGCGCCAGCAGGGGAGCGGAGCGAGCGTGAGCTGCTCCTGCGCGATGAAGTCTTTCGGATCCATGAGGAGGCCCTTACGCCGCGCCCTGGACTCGAGCGTTCGGTCGTGCCAGCGGCCGGAAGCGGGCTTTCCCTCGACGAGCTCCCGGGCACAGTGGGCGCCGGGCCAGTCGTAGGGCGAGGCGACGAGCCCCTCCTTGACTCCGTGCGCGAGGAGGTAGGCCAGCCGGCTCACCTGGGCCTCCTCCTCGTCCGAGACCAGAATCGCCTGGTACCGCCGTCCCCAGAACTTCTCCCGCCAGAGCACCAGGCGACCTGCCTCTCGCGCGAGGTTCGAGTTGAAGTAGTTCATGAAGGCGGCCAGCTGCAGCGCGTCCAGGACGCTCACGAGCATGTGGTAGTGGTTCGATAGGAAGGCGTGGGCGTGGATCTCGACCGCATGGAGGCGCGCCGCACGGGCGAGCACGCCCCTGGTGATCTCGTTCAGGAGCGCCGAAGGTCGCAGCAGCATGCGACCCTGGACCGTCCGGCAGGTGACCTCGACCAGCGCCCCGCCGGGGGGTACGTAGCGTAGTCTTCGTGCCATACAGGTGAAAGACGGAAAAGGGTTCGGCTATCTGGCGCCGCGAGGTACAAGAGGATTCGCGGTGGAAATCGGCTGGCACCTCTGAACAGGAACCTCTGAACAGGGCACCTCTGAACTGAACAGGCACCTCTGAACAGAGACGTCTTTCATCGCCTCGATCACTCTACTCGCCCCTCTTAGATAAGCTCGCGGCAGGGGCCGTCCGGAAATGGAGATGGGCTGGCACGTTCCCGGACACGTTCCCGGGGGCGCGAGAAGGCCCGCCGGCCCTACCCGAACGGTGCGTGTCCTTTCGGAGCTGATCCCTATAATTGTAGGCGAGACTCGCAGAAGAGCCGGATCGTCTCCTCGAGTCGTGTAGAACTGCCGCCTCGATAGGAGGGCTGACCGATGATCGGCTGCCGCAAGGAGCTCATCGCCCGGGGAGCGACTCTGGGCATGGCCGTCGCGCTCGCCCTGGCGACCGCCTGCAGCAAGGCCCCGCCACCGCTGGATGCCGCCAAGTTGAGAGAATTCGCGAGCGACTACGCGGTCGCCTGGGGCAGCCAGGACCCGGCACAGGTCGCGGCCTGCTTCGCTCCGAAAGGGTCGCTCAAGATCAACAACGCGGAGCCAGCCATCGGACGGGAAGCGATCGCCGCGAAGGCGAAGCAGTACATGACCGACTTCCCCGACCTCGCCGTGAAGATGGACGAGCTCAGCCTCTTCGAAGGCGACATCGTCTTCCACTGGACCCTGACCGGCAGGAACTCCGGCCCGGGTGGAACCGGCAAGGCGGTCAGAATCAGCGGCTCCGAGGAGTGGACGCTCGGCCCCGATGGGCTGATCGCGACCTCCAAAGGGAGCTACGACGAAGCCGAGTACCGGCGTCAGCTCCAGGTCGGCGTCGCGCGCAGCAGGTGACCAGCAAGCTCGCCCATAGAAATCGGCTGGCACGTCCATGTGGGTGTGGGTCGGAAGCGAGAAGATTCTTTCGGCCATTTGGCCGGAGGGATTCGGCGCTCCTCAACTCGCGTTCGAAGCGGCCGTTGCCAATGGCGGTCAGTTCACAGCGGACACGACGCTTCTTCTCATGCATCTTGTCCTTGGTTCAATAGTCTCGGTGATGTCCGGATTTCTGGCCGCGCTGATCGCCGGCGAAAACAAACGCGCGCCGCTAGTCCTCGGCTTTCTGCTGGTGGCCTTTGGTTTACTGAAGGTGGTTTTGTCCTGGCCGTATGTTCCAATTTGGTATCACGTTATCTTTACGGCGCTTCTAATTCCAATGACGAATATGGGCGGTAAGCTGAAAACCACCACTTAGGAAAAAAGAAATGAGAGTCCTACTTGCAGGCATCGCGGGCGGTATCGCGATGTTTATCTGGGCCTGTTGTTCCCATATTGTTCTGCCGCTCGGCGAAGCAGGCGTCAGAATGCTGCCGAACGAAACTCGCTGATGGCGGCACTCAGGCCTCCCAACAGCTGTTCCACCGTAGCCGCGCCAACGAGTGCTTCGGCTACCACTCACATCTCAGGTGCGGCCCGGTTAACCTAGCCGTTCGATACCGGGATAGGGGTCCGTGGCGACTGTCAACATCGTAGGCATCGACCTTTCCGGGCCTTCGAACGCCCGCGGTTCCTGCGCTGTGGTGCTGCGGTGCCAGGAGGATTCGGCTGTTTTCGCGCAGCAGCTTCCGGTCGCTGGCGACGTCGAGATTCTCGAGCTCGTCACGCGACTGGCGCGGAATGCGGCACGGCTCCGTCATGCCTCCGACCTTCAATCGCATGGCGTACCTCACGCTGCGTGGTCTGGGTGTCGCGCGGCTGCTCACCACACTCCATCCGGTTCAGGTACGAGTCATCGAGGTCCATCCAGGCGCCGCATTCTGTCTTCGCGGCGCCCCGCTGGATTCGGTGCGTGCCTTCAAGAAGCGAGCTGAGCATCGCCCAGTCCTGCTGCAGTGGCTCGCCACTCAGGGCGTCACATCGCTTCCACAGACCGAGCCCAGCGATCACTTCGTAGCTGCCTGCGGCGCAGCGCTTGCGGCATGGGAGTGGTCCCGCGGGCGCTCTGTCTGGCTCGCACCGCCAGAGCCCCCATTTCATCCGTTCGCCTTCGCCTGCTGATCGCACCCGAGCCTGTCTGCATCTTCCCTGAAAGACGGCGGAACCTCAGAACCCCGGCCCACAGCTCCAGGTGCCCCAGAGGGCGGCGGATTCGAAGTTGTCGGTGAAGATCTGGGTGCGGTTGGGGGAGGGGCCCTGGTAGGTCTGGCCGTCGCTCCAGACCAGGTCGCGGTCGAACTCTTCGGCGGGAAAGATCTCGGTGTCGTAAATGTCGCCTTCGAGGAGGCCGTCGCTGCCGGGGCTGCGGATGGACATGACGGGGAAGCCCAGGAGGTCGTCGTTCAGGCGGAGGTCGAGGGGGTGGCCCCAGCCGTCCTGTTCGGGAACGCAGAGGGTGTAAAAGGGCGTGAGGAGGACGGCGAGGTCGCTGGCGGTGATCGGGGCGATCAGCGACAGGTCCACGGTCGGGCCGCCTGCCGGCCTGCGAGGCTCGGTCAAGACGTTATCGGTCATCCAGCTGAGCATCGCGGCGCCGAGGTTCTGGATGCGAGCTACCGTCACCTGCTGCCGCGAGACCGGGTCCAGCCGCGGCAGTCGTCGCACGCGGTCACCGTTGTAGAGCACCAGGTCGCCCGCCGGCCCGTCCGTTTCGCCGACGTCGTAGATGGTTCCCTCGAACAGCCGGTCCGAGCCGGCGCTGCGCAGTGCGATCGCGTGCAGCGAGAGCGGGTTCGCCACGTTCAGCCGGTAGTCGTACGGCGTCCCCCACGGATCGTTCGCCGGAATCGAGGCGATGTAGAGCGGCACCAACAGCGTGCGCAGATCCGCCACCGGGATCGCCGGCACCTGCGCGATGTCCACGGGCCCGGCAGCGGCGCAGCTCGACCCTCCCAGCGCCGGCGCAGCGGTCACGCCGGAGATGACGTCGGTGAGCCAGCTGATCATCGCCGCGGCGACCGTGTCGATCGACTTCTGCGCCCGGCTCGTGGCGCAGGCGCCGGCGTTGTCGAACCCCTGGGCTGTCGCCGGCGAGCCGGCGGCGAACGCCAAAGCGGCGACCAGCGCTCCTGCCCGCCAGTGGGGGCCTGGGAATGTGAAAGCCGTGCGGCGCGTCATCACGGGACCACTATACTCGGGCGCTGGAGACTCGAGGATGCAACAGATGCACAAGCTCAACCGCTGGAAAATGCTGGCTCTCTGCGCTCTCTTTCTCGGCAGCACCGCGACCGCAAAGGCCGAGGAGGCCCGCAGCGAGGAGATCAAGCTCCAGCGCATCGAGGCGAAGAATGCGCTGACGATGGTCCGAACCCTCGCCGGCACCACCCGCGTCCAGATCGCGGACGAGCACACGCTGCGCATCCAGGACAGCTCCGAGAAGGTCCTCCTCGCCCGCAAGATTATCGAGATGCTCGACGGGGCCGGATGCGCGGCGGATGCAGGCGCAAGGTTTGAGGTCGGTGACGGCACCATCGTGGCCTGCAAGGCTCTGCGGCATACCTCCGGCAATGAGGTCATGGCGGCGCTGCGCACCTTGGCGATCCGCCGGATCGCCGTCGTCCGCGAGCCCCCGACGGTTCTCGTCCGCGACAACGCGGAGCAGGTGGAGGCGGCCCTGGCGCTGATCCGCGAGCTCGATCGCGAAGCACCCAAGACCCCGTAAAGCAGCTCTTGAGCTCGGGGCGGCGTTTTGCAGGCGCAGGAGACTCCCATGCAAATGAGCGACATTCCCTTCGATATCACGGACTGGGCGCGGGTCGACTTGATCGAGCACGCCGGTGAGAGCGGCACGGCGACCTGGCGAACCCGGGTCTTCGGCGGCATTCGCGTCCGCAGGGTCGACTACTCCCCGGGGTACCGCGCCGATCACTGGTGCGTCAAGGGGCACATCCTCTTTTGCCTCGAAGGCGAGCTCGAGACCGAGCTCCAGGATGGCCGGACCTTCACCCTCTTGCCGGGCATGAGCTACCAGGTGGCCGACAACGCCGAGGCCCATCGCTCGTCGACCGCGATCGGCGCGCGGCTGTTCATCGTCGACTGAAGGGCTCTCTGAGGCCGGTGCCCTAGAAGCTCTTCTTCTGCACCCGGTCGTGGGCTGCGTTGACCAGCATGAGGGCGGCGGAGCCGTAGTACTTGTGGAACTCCGGGACCATCTCGCCGCTCGCCACTACCGGGTCGGTAGCGACGAGCTTCTTCGCCTCATCGAGCTCCGTCACCGCGAAGATGAACAGGCCACGCCAGCCGTCTACGCCGTCGAACGGACCGGCGAGGGCAATCTTTCCCTCGGCGGCCAGGCGGTTGATGTTCGCGAAGTGCCCCTTGAACATCTCGTCGCGCTCCTTGCCGGCCGGCATCCTGTTCGGGCCGGTCTTGAGGACGACGAGAACGTAGTTCCGCATGCCGTAGTCGTCCGCCCCGACCTCGGCGGCGAGGGCGGCGTCGAACTTCGCATTCGGCGATTCCGGCGGCGCCGGCTCCTGGGCGAATGCCGGGAAGGCGCAGGCCGCGACCAGGAGAAAGCGGGCGAGAGCGAGACAACGGGGCCGGAATGTCATGGGTCACCTCGAATCCAGTACTACGCAGGACCGGCGCGATGGGTTCTGGACCGAATGGGTCACGCTTGGTTTAGACTCCCCGGCAGCACTCGATGGCGACAGGAGGGCCCATGCACAAACCGAGGTTCGCGTTGATCTCGACGATTGTCGTCAGCCTGGCGACGGCGCCGTTTCCCGGCTTCGCTGACGGGATCTTTCAGGATGGCTTCGAGGAGTGCGGGGCCGGGCGGTGGTCGAGCGGCAACCCTTCGCCGCAGCCCGAACAGATCACCGGCCTCTTGCCGCTCGTGCTCGCGGAGGCGCTGGGCGCCTGCGCCCCTTCGCTCACCGGCGCCGAGTTCCGCCTGGCGGACGGCTCGGTGCCCGCCGCATCCGCCCTCACCCAGATGAGCGACCAGCAGTCTGCCATCCTCGCCTCGTTCGGCACTGGTGGGATGATACCCACCGCCGGCGGCGCCATGATCGCTCTCTCCTCCGGCACGGCACGCGACGCCGCCCATCCGGGTTACCTTCCGCCGCAGGGCGGCACGGGCTTCGGCCGCTCGACGGCCGGGCCGCCCGTCTTCATGAGCGCGCACGGCAACGCCTTCCCCGCCGTCATCGGTTGTCCGGACGGAGCGAACGTCGCGCACGATTCCGTCGTGCTCCGTCTCACGTTGACGGTGCCGGCGGGGGCCGACCGTCTCGCCTTCGACTGGCGGATGATCGACTCGAACTATCCTGAGTGGGTCTGCTCGAGCTACATCGACTACTTTCTGGGGATCGTGGTCGCGGGCACGCACCCTGCGCTCCCCGTCGACCGCAACATCGTGCTCGACGGCGTCGGCCGGCCGGTGTCGGTCGACTCGGTCGACATGGTGATCTGCACCGGCTGCAGCTCGGGCGACGGTCCGCTCGCCGGTACCGGCTACGCTCAGAACGACTCGGCGGCCACCCTTTGGCGCACCGCTTTCGCGCCGGTCATCGGGGGTGAGACCATCGTGCTCGATCTCGCCGCCTTCGACGTCGGCGATGGCGCCTGGGACAACCTCGTACTGCTCGACGGACTGCGCTGGATCTGGGACTGATCTCCCCGGCGGGCAGATCCCAGGCCCCCTCGCGCGGGAAACGACTTCAGGGCGAGGCGGCGCTCCAGGCGCGGCTGTCGCCGGGCTCGAAGCCGTCGTGGAAGAGGCAGCCCGGGCAGCGCTCGAAGGCGCCGAGGTCGTGGGCAGGGCCCTGCGGACGGCTAACCCGCTCGATGTCCAGCGCCGGAGCCCCGGCGGCGCTGCCGGCGTCGATCGCCGGCGAGCCGGCCGCGAGGTGGAGATCGAACGGTGGCGCCAGGAAAAGTGTCCCCGGGTCGGTGATCTCGAGGTTGTGGTCCTGAACGATGGCAGTGCCGGAGATCGCGTAGTCGGTCGCCAGATTGTTGCGCACCAAGACGTTCTGGCTCGGCGTGCCGTTCGAACTGTTGAGCATGATCCAGGGCGGGCCGGGCGAGGCGCCGTTCAAGTCGAGGACGGTGTTGTTGACGATCCTGCCGCCGATCGCGCCGTAAAGGCTGATGCCGTGCCAGTGGTCCGTGATCACAACGTTGTTCTCGACCGCCCAGTTCACGAACAGGCCGTCAAAACAGCCGATTCCCTGCAAGGTCGCGTGCAGCGGGTGGCTCGGATTCAGATTGTTGACGATCCGGTTGCCGCGCAGCACGACGTCCCGTACCTCGCCGGTGCCGACCCCGCCCGGGCCCACCGACCAGCTCTGGAAACCGTCGTCGTGGTTCCCGTCCGCCGGCGCCCCGACCAGCGCGTTCTGGATGGTGTTGTACTCGAACCAGCCTCCGTCGCCCAGGCCGCGCAGCCCGTCGGCGGAGAACCCGTCGACGAGATTGTCGCGGATGCGCGCATCCCGGCCGGAGACCGAGATGCCGAAGCGCACGTTGCGCACCCGATTGCCGCGCACCGTGACGCGATCGCCGTCGACCCGGAAGGCGCTCGCGGCGTCGTTCACCCACTCGCTCTCCCCCCAGCCGGAGGCGTCGTCGACGGTGAAGAGGTCGCAGTCGGCGATCTCGATGTCCCACGACGGGCCGTGCCAGCCGTGATTCTCGACGAAGACCATGGTGTCCTGGGTGAGAGGTCCCGGAGCATGCGACGGACTGATCGACAGCCCGCGCACGATCCAGTTCTGGGCGGCGGAGAGCCAGACGCGACGCAGGCGTGGATGCTGTCCCGGTTCCGCAGCGATGGTGATTGGCGCTGCGTTGTAGGCGCCACGGACGAACAGCTCGCCGTGATACCCGCTGCGCAGCCAGATCGTGTCCCCGGCCGAAACCGGCGCCCCCGGGTTCACCACCACGAGACTTCCCCCCGGCTGATAGGGGAGCGCCGCCCAGTGGCGGGTCTCGATGAGATTCGCCGCGACGACCTCCTCGAGGGTCCGCCAGGGATCGCCCGCGCTGCCGCTGCCGGCAGGCGAGCCGAGCACCGGATCGACGAAGAAGTCGGCCGCCGCGGCAGGCGCCGCGAGCCCGACAGAGAGGATGAGGACGAGCGCGCGCATCGCTCGCCAAACTAAAGAGTCCGCGCCGCGTGGTCAAGGGCATGCTCCACGCGCGCCCGGTTGCATACGTACAAGACGAGGGGTCTCTCGCGGGGCTAGATTGCCGCAATGAAGCCGACCTCCCTCTACTCTCCGGAGCCCGCGAAGGGCTGGCTGCCCTGGGGCGCGCTCGCGCCGGTGATCTGCCTCCTGATCGTGGCGCTGCCGGCGATCGCGGCGTGGAAGATCGAGAAACATTTCGGGCTGGTGGACGCGAGGGGCGGGCCGCTCAGCTTCGCCGGGCTCTGCGCCTTGCTGTTCATCGACTTCAGCGTCACCGGCGCCCTCCTCCTTTCCTGGGTGCACTACGTGGAGCGGCGCTCGCTGCCGACGATCGGCCTGGTAGAGAATCGCCGCCTGGGGACTTTTCTGCAGGGCGTCGGCGTCGGGCTCGCGACCTCGGGACTCGTCGTGGCGGCGATCTGGGCGGCGGGCGGGTATGGGTTGGGAGAGCTCTTCCCGGCGCTGGCGTCGCCGGCCGCGGTGGCAAAGATCGGCATTCTGTTCCTCGGCTTCGCCGTGCAATCGAGCGTCGAGGAGATCCTTTTCCGCGGCTGGCTGCTCTCCGCCGTCGCACGCAAGCTCAACGTCACCTTGGGAGTCGTTCTCACCTCGCTCGTCTTCATGCTCCTGCACTACGGCCCGCACCAGCACTGGAGCCTCATGCTGGGGACGTTCCTCTTCTCGCTCTTCGCCTGCGGCTGGGCGCTCGCGAGCGGCAACATCTGGGGCGTCATGGGTTGGCACGCGGGCTGGAACTGGCTGATCGCCGTCGGCTTCGAAGTTCCGATTACCGGTCTCGACACCCATCTGCCGGCGCTGTTGGTGAAGCTCACCCCGACCGGACCGGACGCCTTGACCGGTGGCGGCGAGGGTCCGGAAGGGAGTTTCCTCTGCACGCTCTTCTTCGCCGCCGCGAGCCCGCTGTTGCTCTGGCGGTGGCGCCGGAAGCTGCGGCGGGAGCTCCCGCCGGCGTCGTCAGGAGCGCTCTGAGCAAGAACTTCGCGCGAGGATCGACGTATCCCCCCCATGACTCCGGCTCCTGCAGGCAACCCGGATCCGGACCCATCGCGCCTGCCCTTCGGCCGGTTCTTCGGCCGGGCAGCGGCGGAACGCGAGCTGCCGGGCTTCCGGCTGGCCCAGTTCACCCCGACCCTTTCGAAGCGCCAGGTCGAGCCGCATCGCCACGACGAGGCCCACTTCGTCTTCGTCCTGCGCGGCCTCTACGAAACCAGCGCCGAGCCGGCGCCGGATGCCTCCGCTCCCAGAATCGTCTACAGCCCACCGGGAACGTCTCACCGCGACTGCTTCGCGGAGGAGACGGAGCTCTCGCGGGCGGCCTTTGCCACGCTCTCGATCTCTCCTGAAGCGCTCGTGGTGGTTGAGGCAGAAACAAAGCTTCCAGTAAAGGGTGTGTGCGTCGGCGAGTCGGCTGTTCCTCTCGTGCGACAGTTGCTGCGGGAGGCTCGCGGGCAGGACGCGCTCTCTGCCTGCGTGACCGAGGAGCTCTGTCTGGAGCTGCTGCAGCGCACCGGTGTGCCGCGCGACGCGACGGTCAGCGCAGCCCCCGCCTGGCTGCGGCGGGCGCAGGAGCTGTTGCGCGACACCTGTCTCGACGCGGCTCCCCGGTCGGTGGGGGATATCGCCGCGGTGCTCGGGGTGCATCCGGTGCATCTCGCGCGACGGTTCCGGCAGGCTTTCGGGCTCTCTCCCGGCGAGTACTTGCGGCGCTGCCGGCTCGACCGCTCGCGGCGAATGATGCTCGGCTCCGCAGCGCCGCTGGCGGAGATCGCCGCCGCAGCCGGTTTCTCCGACCAGAGTCACTTCAGCAACGCGTTTCGCAATCGGTTCGGGTCCAGCCCCCGGACCTTCCGTCACACCACAGGCTGAATCCGGTCCTCAAGACCGTAACGGAGCGCGACCATGCATCGCCCAACCCAATGCCGACGCGCAGTTCTTCCTTTACTGGAAGCTTTTCTGATTGTGCTCGCACTCCCGTCGCGGACGCATGCCGCCGAGGCGGCGCCCGCGCGAGAGCCGGTCGTCGGTCTTCCTTGCGAGGGCTGCGAAGCGGTCTTCGTCGGCATGCCGGGGACGCTGGAAGCTCAGGCGCGCATTGCGCCCGTCGGCGAGCCGGGCGAACCGCTGCAGATCCGCGGCACGGTCTTCTTGCCGGACGGGAAGCCGGCGGCCGGCGTGATCGTCTACGCCTACCAGACCGACGCGAACGGTCTCTATCCGCGGGATCCCGGCAGCGCCGGCCAGCCCGGCGTCCGGCACGGGCGCCTGCGCGGCTGGGCGCGTAGCGACGCGAAAGGGGAGTACCGCTTCGCCTCCATCCGTCCGGCCGGCTATCCCGAGACCGACATTCCGCAGCATGTCCACATGCACGTCATCGAGCCCGGGCGCTGCACGTATTACATCGACGACTTGCTGTTCGACGACGATCCGCGCCTCACCCCCGCGCAGCGAGCGAACCACGACCATGGACGTGGCGGGCGTGGAATCGTCATGCTGACGAAGGGGAGCGACGGCATCTGGAGCGTGCGGCGCGACATCCGCCTGGGGGAGAAGATCCCGGGCTATCCGGCTATCCAGTAGAAGCGGCTTCTGCGGGCGCCGGTCCCTGACCGGGGGCTCCGGCTGGCGGCGGCGCGGGAGTAGACTTCTCCGCCAGGCAGGCGCAGGTGCAGACGAAGGGAGGTCCCATGCCCCAGTCCACGAAGCGGGTGCCGGCGGCGAAGGCCGGCCGCAATGCGCGCGCGGCAAGCCGCAGGCGGCCATCCGCGGGCGGGCGGCCTTTCCTGCGCTTCTACCATCCCGCGCTGCTGCGCACGAAGACGCTCGCCATCCTCGACCGGCTAGAGCTCGCTCCGGACCCCACGCGCCATCGGGATGCCCTGGCGGGCGTCGTCGTCGATCTGACCGAGAGCGGCATGAACGCCTTTTTCATCCAGCCGCTCAAACTCGCCAAGGCAGGGTTCATTCTCGAGCAGTCGGCGGGCCTCGGCGTGGCCGGCGCGGTGAGCGTCATGTCGGCGGTCATCCATCGCGTCATCGGCAGCCTGGGGAGCCCGCAGCTCCTCTCGGTCTGCGGCTCGGTGCGCAAGCTGATGCGGTAGGGTCTACGGAAATCCCGGAGAGCACCATGAGACGAGTGACCGGCATCGGCGGCATCTTCATCAAGGCGAAGGACCCGGCGGCGCTGCGCCAATGGTATCGCCGGCATCTCGGCATCGACGTCCAGGAGTGGGGGGGCGCCGCCTTCAGCTGGGCCGGTCCCGACAACCCAGCCGGAGTCGGATCGACCAACTGGAGCATCATGAAGGAGGAGTCCACCTACTTCGCGCCGAGCGCATCGCGCTTCATGGTGAACTACCGCGTCGCCGACCTGCACGCGCTGGTGAAAGTGCTGCGCGAAGAGGGCTGCGTCGTCGACGACAAAGTCGAAGAGTCGGAGTTCGGCAAGTTCGGCTGGGTCATGGACCCGGAGAACCACCGTATCGAGCTCTGGGAGCCGCCGCCAGGCCAGTGAATTCCGCAAGTGGACTCTCCCTGCCGGTCGTGCGCAAGGTCGTCGTCCTCACTGAGTCGGGCGGGGGGCTTGCCTACAAGCTGGCGATGACCGATGCGCTGACGGCTTCCCGCTCGAATACCGCGAGCTCCCCGGCCCGCACGACGGCAACAGCGCCGACTGGTCCGATTACCTGATTCCGCTGATGGCGACCTGGAGCACGCCCTGACGCCTACTGCACGAAGCGCACGAGCTCGTCGGCGAAGTTGAACGCTGCGCCCGCGGGGTCGTCACCGTGGGTCTGGTCGCGGATCAGCATCCAGGTCTCGCCGGAGCGATTGTCCTTGAGCCGGGCCTCGATTTCGACGAACGGCTTGATCATGGCGACGACGGCGTAGGTCGAGTCCTTCTTGTAGTCGACGAGCACGGCCTCGAAAGTGATGTCGCCGCCACTCGCCACGGTCTCGATTCCGAGCTCCTTGAAGCCCGCGACGAGACTCTCTCGCACCGCCTTCAACGTGTCGTCGGGCACCATACCCTTGCTGAACTTCTTGATTTCCGGAAGAACGACCGTCTTGGCCGACTTGATGTCGAAGCCGAGCGCCTTGACCTTGTCCTTCATCTTGCCGTCGGCGGTCTTCACCCAGACCCAGTCGAAGTCAACGTCGTTGCGCTCGACGTCGCCGATCATCTTGCCGTAGTCCTCGTCCTGCAGGAAGACCTTGATGACCTCTTCGCCGTCCTTGTAGTCGTCGCTCTTCAGGTAGTTGCCCCCTGCCACCGCCGGGACGCTGAGAAGTACGGCGAGAAGGGTGCCCAAGGCTGGGCGGGCGATCCAGGACCGATTCGTTGTCATTGCGATCTCCTCTTGCTGAGAGCCTCATGGACAATTTACAGGAATCGTATCGAACATCGGCCACGGAGAGCCTACGGTCCCGAGGGCTCCCCGGCGGTCCGGCCAGGTTTCCTAAGCTGCTGATTCCATGGTGCCGGAGACAGGAGTCGAACCTGCACGCCCGTGAGGACGGGGGATTTTGAGTCCCCTGCGTCTGCCATTCCGCCACTCCGGCGAGGTTTGGGTGGGGGAGCGGGATGCTACGGGCAGCGCCCGCGGCTGTCAATCTGCGGAAAACGGACTCGAAAACGTCCTCTGGAGGGGTCGTTTGCGCCCGTTTTGCGCTATCCAATGGGGTTGACGAAACGGCCCGTTTCGGCTATTCTTCGCCGTCGGAAGTTGACTCTCTCGTATCCTAAGTACCCGGACTCACAATAGTTACAGAAGGGGGCAGACTACGTGACATTCAAGGTCGGTCAGAAGGTCGTCTACCCGAATCATGGCGTCACCGTGGTCGAGGAAATTGCTCCGAGCCGGATCGATGGCACCGAGCGCACCTGTTACCACCTCCGGCTGCTGTCGGGGAATTCCAAGGTGATGGTGCCGAAAGACAACCTCGATCTCGTGGGGCTTCGTCCTCTGTGCGAGGCGAAGGAGATCCGGACGCTGTTCAGCATTCTCGAGAACGGCAGCGTCGAGGCACAGAAGGATTGGAAGGGCCGCTACAAGCAGAACGTCGAGAAGATGAAGACCGGCCGCATCACCGAAGTCGCGGAAGTGCTGAAGAACCTGCGCTTCGTCAGCCAGAGAAAGAGCCTCTCGTTCCGCGAAAAGAAGATGTACGAGCGCGCCAAGAGCTTCATCGTCAGCGAGGTCGCCCACGTCAAGGGGATGACCGAGCGCGATGCGGAGCAGCAGGTGGAGCGCGCCTTGACCTCCAGCATCGAACGAAAGAAGAAGGGCGACCTGCTCGCGAGCTAGTCGCCGGGCAAGCCGCAACCTCACGGCCGCTCCCGCTTCTCTGGAAGCTGGGGCGGCCGTTTCACTTTCTACCGGCCTTTCTCCGGACGGAGGGGTCTTGACGCACGGTATCGCCTGGTGAGCAATCCGCACGATTCCGAGACGCCCTGCGCATCGGCGCCAAGGGCGCCATCGGCGACCGCCTTCGTGGATATCGCCCTGCCGCTGCCGGTGGGCCTGACCTTTACCTACCACCTGACTCCCTATCAACAGCAGCGCGTCAAGCCGGGGGCTCGCGTGCGCGTGCCCGTCGGCCGCCGCCGGATGACCGGCTACGTCGTCGCGACGCGCGCCGTCGCTCCCGCAGGCTTCACCACCCGGGCGATCGAGGCGCTGGTCGATCGCGACCCCGTCCTGCCGCCCGAGCTCCTCGAGCTTGCCCGCTTCGCCGCCGACTACTACCTGTCACCGCTGGGCGACGTCCTCGCCGCGATGATCCCCGCCGAGGCGGACTCCTGGGGCGACCGCCGAGTCCGGCTGACCGACCGCGGGGCGATGGCCCTGCATCATCAGCCGGCCGGTGCCGCGCTCCAGGCACTGCTCCTCGAACGCGGCCAGATGCGCATCTGCGAGATCGAGGAGATTCTCGACGATCCGCAGATCGAAGCGATCCTCGTGCAGGCGATCGAGGAGGGAGCCATCGCCTGGGACGAAGCCGGGGCGCGTGGCGAGCGCTATGCCGCGGCGTTCGAGCTCGCGCCGGGAGAGCCGAATGGCCTGCGCCAGCGCGCCGGCAGGTCGCCCGCCGGCCGGGCGGTCGTCGACTTCCTCGCCGCGCTCGGCCGCCCGGCGCTGGCCGACGAGCTGCGCCAGGGAGTCGGCTGCAGCGCGGCGGTACTGCGGCGCCTCGCCGGGCTCGGCATCCTGCTGCGCTTCAGCCAGCCCAGCCGCCTCGGTCTCGACCGCCACCTGATGGCTTTGAACCCGGAGAGCGACACGCCACCGGCGATCCGCCTGCGCGGCGACCAGGAGTCGGCGCTCGCGGAGCTCGAGCGCGCCATCGCCGGCGGCCGCTTCGAGCGCTTCCTCCTGCGCGGCGTCACCGGCTCGGGCAAGACCGAGGTCTACCTGCGCGCGGCGGCGGCGGCGCTCGCCGCTGGACGCAGCGTCCTTCTTCTGGTGCCGGAGATCGCCCTCGTGCCGGCGCTCGCGGCGGCGGCGCGCCAGCGCTTTCCGCAGGAGCTCGCCGTCCTGCACTCCGGGCTCGGCGCCGCGGAACGACAACAGGAGTGGGCGAGAATCCGCACCGGTGAAGCACGCCTGGTGGTGGGTCCGCGATCGGCGCTCTTCGCGCCGGTCTCGCGCCTCGGCCTCATCGTCGTCGACGAGGAGCAGGATCTCTCCTACAAACAGGACTCCTCGCCGCGCTACCAGGGCCGCGACCTGGCGCTGATGCGCGCCAAGCTCGCGAGCGCCGTGGCCGTGCTGGTTTCGGCGACGCCCTCGCTCGAAACCCGCCTGGCGGTCCTCTCCGGCCGCATCGCGCCCCTCACTCTCTCCGAGCGCGCCGGCAACGGCGCACTCCCCGAGGGCATTCTCGTCGACCTGCGCCACGAACCGAGTGTCGGAATGGGGGGGAAGGGGCGTCTGCCCGGCGACGTGCAGTTCTCAGAACGCCTGATCGCCGAGATCGAGCGCGCCCTCGCCGAAGGCGACCAGACGATCCTGCTGCGCAATCGCCGCGGCTACGCGCCGCTCCTGCTCTGCCGCGCCTGCGGCGAGGATTTCCGCTGCGCCGACTGCGGCTTGCCGCGCACCTACCATCGCAAAGGAGGCCGCGGCGAACAGCTGATCTGTCACTACTGCGACTCGCGGCTCGCCGTACCGGCGCGCTGCCCGGTTTGCCGCGCCGAGACTCTCGAAGCGATCGGCGCCGGCACCGAGCGCATCGAAGAGGCGATCCAGCAGCGCTTTCCCGATGCGGCAGTGGATGTCCTCGACCGCGACGCGCTGCACCGGGGTGGCGGACCGGCGGCCATTCTGGAGCGCTTTCAACGCGGCGAGACCCAGATCCTGGTCGGCACCCAGATGGTCTCCAAGGGCCACCATTTCCCGCGCGTCGCGCTGACGGGGATCCTCTCCGCCGACAGCTACCTCGGCTTCCCCGACTTTCGCGCGGTGGAGAAGACTTACGCTCTGCTGACCCAGCTCGCCGGGCGCGCCGGCCGCGGCGAGCGCCCGGGGCGCATGGTCATCCAGACCTTCCTGCCTGAGCACTACGCGATTCGCGCCGCGCTGCTCCAGGACGACGCCGCTTTTGCCGAGCAGGAGATGCGCTTCCGGCGCATCTTTCATTACCCGCCCTATACCCGCATGGTGCAGCTCCTGCTGCGCGACGGTAACCGCGAGCGCGGCCTGGAACGCCTGACGGAGATCGCCCGACGCATCGCCCGGCACCCGCGCGCCGGCGAGCTGCGGGTGACCGGGCCGGCCACGGCGCCGCTCGAGCGGCTGCGCGGCGAGTGGCGGCTCCAGCTTCTGGTGCGCGCAGCGCAGGGAGCCGCGCTCCGCCAGGTCGTCCGCGAAGCGCTGGGGGAGAAGCCGCACCCCGGGCTCGCGATCGACGTCGACCCGTATCACCTGCTCTGACCTGCTCCTATGGGCTCTGGCGCCTCAGCCTCCCGGATTGACCTGGTTCCAGCGCCTCTGCTACTTTGATCTCCCCCGTGACCGTACCCATGAATCCCCAGGACTCACAGTTCGAAGAGCCCCTGGTCGCGCTGCGGCGAAGGATCGAGGAGCTCGAAGGTTACCCGGAAGGCTCCGGCCGGGAATCCGAGCTGCGCGACCTGCGCCAGGAGCTGCGCAGCGAGACGGAGCGGATCTTCTCCGGCCTCTCCCGGTGGCAGAAGACGCTCGTCGCGCGCCACCAGGAGAGGCCCTACACCCTCGACTACGTCCGCATGATGACCGAGGAGTGGGTCGAGCTGCACGGCGACCGGGCCTTCGGCGATGATGCCGCCATCGTCGCCGGCCTGGCGCGCTTTCGCGGGCGCTCGGTCGCGATCATCGGCCACCACAAGGGACATGGCACGAAGGAGCGTATCGCGCGCAACTTCGGCCAGCCCCGGCCCGAGGGCTACCGCAAGGCGCTGCGGGTCATGAAGCTCGCCGAGCGCTTCGGTTTGCCGGTCATCACTCTGATCGACACCGCCGGCGCCTACCCTGGCCTCGACGCCGAGGAGCGCGGACAGGCGGAGGCGATCGCGCGCAATTTGATCGAGATGGCGGGCCTGCGCGTGCCGATCGTCGTCGCGGTCACCGGCGAGGGCGGCAGTGGCGGCGCCCTGGCGCTCGGGGTCGGCGACCGCGTGCTGATCTTCGAATACGCGGTCTATTCGGTGATCTCTCCCGAAGGCTGCGCCGCGATCCTCTGGAAGGACCAGGAGATGAAGGCGCAGGCCGCTGAAGCGATGCGGATCACGGCCCCCGACCTGCTCAAGCTCGGGGTCGTCGACGAGATCGTCAGCGAGCCCTCCGGGGGGGTGCACACCGACCCTGAGGCCGGTGCACAGCGGCTCGGCGACGCCATAGAGCGCGCCTTGAAGGCGCTCGAAGCGATGAGTCCCGAGGCCCGTGTCGAAGCGCGCTACCACCGCTTCCGCGCCCTCGGCGTGGTCGCAGGCGCAGCCGGTGCGGCTCCGCTGGCGCCAACGAAGCCTGCGGCTTCCGCGGCTTCCGGTCGCTGACCGCGGGTGCACGCCCTGTGGATCGCCAGGCAGCCCTTGCCGGCGGCCGAAGTCCTCCACCTCCTCGCAGCGACCGGCCTGCCGCGCGATCTGGTTCACCTCCTCGCCCAGCGCGGGTTGACGACCGCGGCCGAAGCCGCCGCGTTCCTCGCCCCCGGTCTCGACAGCCTGCACGATCCGCTGCTGCTCAAGGGGATGGGGGAGGCCCTCGACCTCCTCGTCGCGGCGCACGGCCGCGGCGAACCGGTGGCGGTCATCGGCG
Source organism: Thermoanaerobaculia bacterium (assembly GCA_031403995.1). Lineage (GTDB taxonomy): Bacteria > Acidobacteriota > Thermoanaerobaculia > Multivoradales > JAGPDF01 > JAGPDF01. The sequence continues at coordinate 199,619 of JANNGS010000036.1, read as the reverse complement.
ACTATGATGTCGACGGGTTGACCGCCACGGCGCTTCTTCTCGGCGTCTTTCGGGCGGTCGGTATCGCTGCGCACGGGATCCTTCCCAACCGCCATGCTGGAGGTTACGGCCCCCAACTCCAACACGTGCAGCAGGCGGAGGAGCGCGGGTGCCGCCTGCTGGTCACCGCCGATTGCGGGATCCAGGCGCACGCGGCGATCGCCGAAGCGAGGCAACGCGGCATGCAGGTCATCGTCACCGACCACCATCTTCCAGGAGCTCTCCCGCTCGCAGGGGCGGTGGTCATCAATCCCCGCCAGGACGGCTGCTCGTACCCTTTCAAGGACCTGGCGGGAGTCGGGCTGGCGCTCAAGCTCGGTGCGGCGCTGCTGCAGCGTTTCGGTCGCGAAGTCCCGTGGAACGCGCTCCTCAGGATCTCCTGTCTCGGCACGATCGCCGACGCTGCGCCGCTGGTCGGGGAGAACCGGGTCCTCGCCAGCCGCGGCCTGGCGGCCCTGGCCGCGACGCCTTCGCTCGGACTGCGCGAGCTCTTCGCCGAAGCGGCGGTCGCCGCGCCGATCTCGGCGCACGACGTCGGCTTCCGCATCGGACCGCGGTTGAACGCCGCGGGACGTCTGGGCCCTGCCGATCCGGCGCTCGAGCTCCTGCTCACCCGGGATCCGGCGCGGGCGAAAGCGCTCGCCGTGGAGCTCGGCCGCTGCAACACCGAGCGCCGGGAGCTCGAGAAGCAGGTCGTCGACGACTGCGCGGCCCGCTACGCCGGGGGCGACCTGCCGGCCGTCCTCGTCGGCTGGAGCGCGGGCTGGCATCGGGGCGTGGTCGGCATCGCCGCCGGGCGGCTGGCACGACTCTTCCACCGGCCTGCGCTGCTCTTCGCGGTCGAGGATGGCGTCGCGGTGGGCTCGGGGCGGAGCGTCCCGGGAATCGATCTCCACGGCTTCCTGCGGACCTGGGAAGATCGCCTGGAGCGTTTCGGCGGACATGCCCAGGCGGTGGGACTGACGACGAGCGTCGCGGCGCTTTCGGTCCTCGCGCCGGAGTGGGAGGCGGCCGCGGCCGGCTGGCCGCCCGAGAAGCTCACGCCCGCGGTCGAATACGATCTGCGCCTGACGATTTCGCAAGTGAACCCGGGTCTTCTCGAGCGCATGGCTCGCCTCGAGCCGTTCGGGGTCGGCAACCCAGAGCCGGTCTTTCACCTCGGTCCCTGCCGTCGGACAGGAGTCGCGCGAACCTTCGGCGCCGGCCACATCGGTTTCATGGCTAGCGACAGCGTCGAGCCCCCACGCAGTGCCGCGGCCCAGGGCGAATCCGGAGGCCGTGATGCCGGGGCGGGCGTCGAGGTCGTCGCCTGGCAGTGGGCGGAGCGCGCAGCCGGGAGTGGCCTGTTCGACGGCGAGTTCGAGATGCTGGCGGTGGTGGAGCACGACCGCTACCGCAATCGCCCTCGCCTGCGCCTCGTCGACGGCCGTTCGGTAGCCCCTCGATTAGAATGAGCCGGATGAAGAGTGCGAACCAGGGGGGCGTGAAGCGCCTGCGGCGCGGCCTGCTGACGCTCCTGCTGGTCGCACTGGCAGGACTCGCGGCCCTCTTCCTGCTGGGGCGCCAGGGGGCGCCCGACGACGAGGGCGAAGGCGGCGCCACGAGATCGGACCCTGCGAACCCTGCGGGTACCGAGAGCCGTGCGGCGCTGAACGACGAGAATGTCGTCGCGTCGAGCGACGCTTTCGACTTCACCCAGTCGATCGAAGGCAAGCCGGTCTTCAAAGTGCACGGCGACCGCTTCCGGACGACGCGAGACGGCAAGGTCGAGCTCGAGGGGGTGAACTTCGAGGTCTTCCGCGACAGCACCAGTTACTCAGTGGCGAGCGACACCGCGACCTACGACTCGAACTCGCAGGAGGCGCTTCTGACCGGACGGGTGCGGCTCAGCGGCGGCGAGCTCGGGATGGAGAGCGGCGCGTTGCAGCTCTCGAGCGGCGGCAAGTTTCTCCGGGCCGAGGGTCCGATCGCGCTCCGCCATGGCCAGCACTGGAAGGGCGTGGCGAGTGCCCTCGAGTTCGATGTCGCGCTCGATCTTCTCACCATGCGCGGTCCGGTGGTGATGTCGGGGGGGCCTCCAGGAGCCGAATCGATGTCCGTCGAGGCCGCAAAGGTGGTCCTCGATCGCACCGGAAGGGTCCTGCGCGCCAAGGGCGACGTGCGTGCCCGGCGCGGCGCCAGCCATTTCGAGGCCCACGAGGCCGAGCTTCTGCTGGCCGAGGACGGCGAGACGCCTGCAGCGCTCCTGCTCGACGGCGCACTGACCGGCACCTACATCACCGCCGGCGCGGATCCTGCCGACCCCGACGCCCCTCCTGCAGGTGGCGCCGACCGGATCGACTTCCGTGGCGCCAAGCTCGCCATCCAGTTCGGCGCGGGCGGGGTCGGCGAACCTCGCGAAATGAGCCTCGAAGGGCGCGGCAAGAACCTGGCGCTCATCGAGTCGGTCGACGGCGAGATCATCCACGGCCTGGCTTCGCGAGCCCTCTGGCTGAAGCTCGAGAGCGGACGACCCCGCAGCGCCAACAGCACCGAGCCGGTCTACTTCGCGGAGTATCACCGCGGCGTCGAAGAGCCGATGCGCTCGGGGCGGGCCGACCGCGCCGAGGCCGAGTTCGGAGCCGCGGGCGGCATCTCGCGGGTCGTTCTCATCGGCGGCGTGACCCTCACCGATCCGAAATTCAAAGGCTGGGGGGAGCAGGCCCTGTTCGACTTCGACGCCGAGCGCTCGGAGCTCCTCGGCGAGCCGGCGCGCACCGAGAGCGCCAGCGGCGAGCTGGCGGCGCCCCACATCGTCTACGCGCGCAAGACCGGCCTCCTGACCGCCGATCGGGGGGTGCGCGGCGTCCTGCAGCGGGGCAGAGGGAGCGCCATCGCCGGCGTCGGGTTCCGTGGCGACCTGCCGATCGAGTTCCAGGCCGACGAGGCGATTTTCACCGACGCGCCGCGCGGCTTCTTTCTCAAGGGGAAGGTCCGCGCCTGGCAGGGCAAGAGCCTCCTGCTCGCCAATCAGGTGAACGGCGAGGAGACCGAGGAGAGGCTCTCGGCGGCAGGAGGGGTGCGGACCCTGATCGACCTGCAGAAGGACACGCCGGCCGAGATGACCGAAGTGATCGCCGATCTCCTCACCTATCGCAAGCGGGAGGCTAGCGTCACCTACACCGGCGGCGTCCGGCTGACGCAGGGCACCCGGACCCTGACCTGCGACGAGCTGGTTGCCGAGCTCGACGGGGCGCAGCAGATGAAGAGCATGACGGGAACGGGCAAAGTGCTTCTGCGCGACGCTGCGGCCGGCCGCTCGATAGAGGCCAGAACCGCGACCTACGACGTCGGCGCGGAGAGCATCGAACTGCGTGGCGAACCCGTGACCATGATCGACGACACCGGCGCCACCCTCAAGGGCAAGCGCGCCGTCTACGACCTCAAGTCGAGCTCGGCGCGCCTCGCGGGAACGGCGCAATGAAAACGGCGGGGCCGCGGCTCTCCGCGATCAATCTGCGCAAAGTCTACGCCGGGCGCACCGTGGTGCACGACGTCTCGGTCGAAGTGGCACCGGGTGAGATCGTCGGCCTCCTCGGCCCCAACGGCGCCGGCAAGACGACGACCTTCTACATGGTCGTCGGCCTGGCGGCTCCGGACGGCGGCAAGGTGATGCTCGGCGAGGACGAGATCACCGACCTGCCGATGTACCTGCGCGCGCAGCGCGGCATCAGCTATCTGCCGCAGGAGCCTTCGGTCTTCCGCAAGCTCTCTTCGGAGGACAACCTGCGGGCGATTTTCGAGACCCTCGACCTCACCCACGCCGAACAGGAACGCCGCATCGACCGCCTGATCGAGGACTTCCGGCTGCAGAAGGTCCGCAAGAGCATGGGGTACATGCTCTCGGGTGGTGAGCGCCGCCGCGTCGAGATCGCCCGGGCGCTCGTGCTTTCGCCGTCCTTCATCCTGCTCGACGAGCCATTCGCGGGCATCGATCCGATTGCCGTGCTCGATATTCAAGGTATTATCCGGCACCTGAGGCAGATGGGAATCGGCATCCTGATCACCGACCACAACGTCAGAGAGACCCTGAAGATCACCGACCGCGCCTACATCATCAACAACGGCGGCATTCTGCGCGCCGGCACTCCGCTCGAGCTCTCGTCCGATCCGCAGGTCCGCAAGATCTATCTGGGCGAGCAGTTCGAGCTCTAGATCGTCCCCACCGATACCCAAACAGCATGGCTCTCGAACAGAAGCTCTCCCTCAAACTCTCCCAGCGACTGGTGATGACACCGTCGCTGCAGCAGGCGATCAAGCTGCTGCAGATGACCCGCCTCGAGCTCGAAGCGGTCGTGGCGCAGGAGCTCGAGATCAACCCGATTCTCGAAGAGGCCGAGGAGATCGAGGAGGACGAGGACGACGGATTGCCGCTCGAGGCTGCCACGCAGGATGTGATCGAAGAGCCTCCGACACCCGAATTGATCGAGCGCCAGCGGCTCGAGCAGGTGGCTTTCGAAGCCTACCTCGACGACGCATCCGGAGACGACGGCGGCAGCTACGGCGAGTCGGAGAATCGCGAGGCCCCGCCGCTCGAGAACACCCTGACGCGCGAGCCCGATCTCTACGACCACCTGCTCTGGCAGATCCATCTCTCGGATTTTCCGCCGCGCGACCGCGAGATCGCCGAGCTCATCGTCGGCAATCTGAATCCGGATGGATTTCTCGCAGCATCGCTCGAGGAGATTCGCGATCTCGCGAACGCGGATCACGACCAGCCGTTGGCGATGGATGAGATTCAGGCGGTGCTCGAGCGCGTCCGGCGCCTCGATCCGCCGGGCATCGCCTGCGCGAATCTCCGCGAGAGCCTCCTGCTGCAGCTCGACCTGCGCGGAGAACCCGCCGAGTCGCTGACACGGCAGGTGCTCGCCGACCACTGGGACCTCTTCCTGCGCCGCCAATACGCCGTGGTCGCTCGCGCCCTCGGGGTCACGCTGGCCAATCTCGAGCCGGTCATCGAGGACATCAAGACACTGCAGACCCGGCCGGGACGCAAATTCACCAACGACCGAACGCACTACATCGAGCCCGACGTCTACGTCCTCAAGGTGGGCGATGAGTACGTCATCCAGCTGAACGACGACGGGCTGCCGAAGCTGCGGATCTCGAGGTCGTACAGGAGGATGCTGAAGAACCTCCGTCAGGAGGGGAGGCAGAACGACGCGCAGCAGTTCATCTCGGAAAAGATGCGCTCGGCGCTGTGGATGATCAAGAGCCTCGATCAGCGCCAGCGGACGATCTACAAGGTCGCTACATCGATCGTCCGGCAGCAGCGGGACTTCCTGGACCAGGGCCTCGATTACCTGCGCCCCATGGTGCTGCGCGACGTCGCCGACGATATCGGCATGCACGAGTCGACGGTCTCGAGGGTGGTCTCGAACAAGTACATGCACACCCCCCGCGGCCTCTTTCCGCTCAAGTACTTCTTCCACAGCGGAATCGACCGGGACTACGGGGAGGACATCTCTTCGCTGACGGTGAAGCGCAAGATCAAGCAACTGGTCGAGTCCGAGGATACGCGTCATCCTCTCTCTGACAGCGAGCTGATGCGCATCCTGAACCGCGAAGGCATTCAGATCGCGCGCCGGACGGTGGCCAAGTACAGGGACGAGCTGAATGTGCCGTCATCCTCGGATCGCAAGCGCATTTTCTGAGCAAGGAGGATCGATGAAGATCGAATTTGCAGGCAAGCACCTTCAAATCGAGGACGACACGCGAAGCCTGGCGGCGGGGAAGCTGGACCGGCTGCTCAAGTTCCTCGCCGAACCGATCGAAGCGCACATCGTCCTCGAGGCGAGCAAGTTCCGGCACTCGGCGGAAATCAAGGTGCGCTGCGGCGGGCGGGAGTTCGTCGCCCGCGAGGAGGCGGTCGATCTGCACGACGCGCTGGCGCTCGCCGCCGAGAAGATCGAGGAGCAGGCGAAGCGCGCGCGCAAACGCGAGGTCGACGAGCCGCGCCGAAAGGATCGCGTGCAGGCGACGGCGCAGCAATGGCCGGTAGAGGTCCTGACCCGGGAGAGCGTGCGCAAGGGCGAGCCGCCAATCGTCGTCAAGACGAGCCAGCTTCAGATCCACGACATGACGATCAACGAGGCAGCGCTGCAGCTCGAGAGCTCGCGCAGCGAGTTCGTCGTTTTTCGAGATCTCGAGAGCGAGCGTGTAAGCGTCATCTACCGTCGCCACGACGACGACTACGGCCTCATCGTTCCCGAGCTCTGATCCCCGCCCGCGAGGTGATCGCCGATGCCTGAGACCCAGAGCGTGAAGGTAAGCGAGCTGTTCGGCGACGAGCTCTCCGATCTGCGGCTGTCCGTGCTCACCGGCGAGAGCCATCTCGACAATCCAGTGACCCACCCACGGGTGCAGAAGCCCGGTCTCGCATTCGCGGGCTACTACGAGTACATCAAGCCTGGCCGGGTGCAGATCGTCGGCGAGAGCGAGCTCGAGTACCTGAAGACCGTGGAGACGGGGGAGCGGCGGGAGCGCCTGCGGCGCATCGCCGCGTTGCCCATTCCCGTCGTCGTGATCACCAAGGGCCTTGCTCCCGACGCGGAATTCCTCGACGAGTTCCGGGTTCGTCAGGTGCCGGTTCTCGCTTCGCGCGCACTCTCATCGGTGGTGATCAAGCAGCTGTCGTGGTTTCTCGAGGATCATCTGGTCCCGTCCACCCGTCTGCACGGCGTGCTGCTCGACATCTACGGGCTCGGAGTCCTGCTCATAGGATCGAGCGGGGTTGGCAAGAGCGAAGCGGCGCTCGACCTCATCACTCGCGGCCACAGCCTGGTGTCCGATGACCGCGTGACGATCAAGCGCTACCCGAGCGGGGAGCTCGTCGGGTTCTCCGAGGAGACGTTGAAGCACCACATGGAGCTGCGCGGCCTCGGTATCATCAACGTCAAGGACCTCTTCGGGCTGGCGGCGATTCGCGCCCGCAAGCCGATCGATCTGGTGGTCGAGCTCGAGCCCTGGCGGGAGGGACAGGCCTACGACCGTCTCGGCCTCGACGAGACCGTGTTCAGCATCCTGGACACGCCTTGTCCCTACATTCGCATGCCGGTCGCGCTCGGCAGGAACGTCGCGAACCTGGTCGAGATCGCGGCCCGCAATCACGTGTTGAAGCTGCAGGGGACGCACTCCGCGCGCGAGTTCGCGCGCAAGCTGGAGGAGCAACTTGAGCGCAGCCGAACTGCCAAGCCACGCTAGCGCCAGGCTCGTCCTGGTGACCGGCCTTTCCGGTTCGGGAAAGAGCACGGTCGCCAAATGTTTCGAGGATCTCGGCTACTACTGCGTCGACAATCTTCCACTGCCGCTGCTGCGCCAGTTCGTCGCCGCACCGCTCGATTTCGTGCCGGGCCGCGACCACATCGCCGTGGTCATGGACATGCGCGCCCCGGGCTTCGCCTCCGAGGCGCCACTCCTCCTGGGCGAGCTCGACCGCGGGAAGCTCCAGACGACGCTGGTCTTCCTCGAGTCGTCCGAGGAAGCGCTGATGCGCCGTTTCTCGGAGTCCCGCAGGCCCCACCCCTTCTCGGACGCGCTGCCGGTCCTCGAGTGTATTCGTGCCGAGCGCGCGGTGCTCTCCGACCTGCGCGGCGCCGCCGACCTGATTCTCGACACCAGCGACTGGTCGATCCACGACATTCGCAGCCTCATCTATCGCGAGTTCGGGCGGGATGCCGGTCACGAGCCGGTGATGAACGTCAGCCTGGTCAGTTTCGGATTCAAGCACGGCATTCCGTTCGGGGCGGATCTGCTGTTCGACGTTCGTTTCCTGCCGAATCCGCACTTCGACCCGGCGCTGCGGCCGCTCAGTGGACTGGACGAGCCGGTGCGTCAGTTCCTGCGCCAGCGTACCGATTTTCAGGAGCTGCTGGCGCGACTCGCGGACCTTCTGCGCTTCCTGCTGCCGCGCTATCAACAGGAGAACCGCAGCTATCTGACGGTCGGAATCGGCTGCACGGGGGGCCAGCATCGCTCGGTAGCTCTCGTCGAGGCGCTCGCGGTGGAGCTCGCATCCAAGCTCGATGCGGCGAGCTGGACCGTGCGGGTGAAACATCGTGATCTGGAGCGGCCGCGCCCTTGACCCCGGTCCTGGTAGTGACCCACGGCCGGATGGCGCAGGAGCTCCTTGCCGCGGCGGAGACGATCGCCGGTGTCCGGCCCGACATCCGGGCGCTCTCCCTCGACTGGGACGAGGGGAGCGACGCGGCGCGGGCGCGGATCGCCCAGGCGGTCGCCGAGCTCGACCGCGGCGAGGGCGTGCTGATCCTCACCGACATGTTCGGCAGCACCCCTTCCAACGCCGCCATCGCCCTGGCGGTCCCCGGGAAAGTCGAGGTGGTGACGGGAGTCAACTTGCCGATGGTCGTCAGGATGAGTTGCTCTTCGGTTCTTCCGGCGACGCTCGTCGAGACCGCGCGCTGGCTGGAGGAGAAGGGGCGGCGCAGCATCTGCCGCGGCGTCGCGGTCGATCTCGCGGCGACATCCGCGGCCTCCGTGCCACCAGCGCCAGCTGCGCCCTTGGCGCCAGCAATGCCGCCTGCGCCAAGGAAGCGTCCCGGTTGTGATTGAGCGCGAAATCGAGATCGTGAACCGTCTGGGCCTTCATGCCCGCGCCGCCGCCAAGCTCGTCCATCTCGCGAGCGCTTTCGCCTGTCGGGTGAGCGTGCTCCTTGCCGGCGAGGAGGTCGACGCGAAGAGCATCCTGGGCCTTTTGCTGCTCGCCGCTCCGCAGGGGGCGCGGCTGGGTTTGCGCTGCGACGGACCGGACGAGAAGGCCGCGGTCGACGCCATCGCCGCCCTGTTTGCCGAGCGCTTCGGAGAGAGCGAATGACCGAGATCCGTCCGATGATCCGGCTGCAAGGCCTGCCGGCGGCACCAGGCATCGCGATCGGCCAGGCGGTCGTCATCGCGAACCGCGCACTGGATGTCTTCCGGATCCCGATCGCCGCGGACGAGACCGAAGCCGAGGTCAGCCGATTCAAGTCGGCCTGCAGCGTCACCCAGCAACAGATCCAGGGCACACGGGCCAAGGCGAGTCACCTCTTCGGGCAGGAGTTGGCGGCCATCTTCGACGCCCACTCGTTGCTGCTCTCCGACCGCATGTTCCTCGACCAGGTGGAGCGCCGCATCGTCGAAGAGCAGGTCAACGCCGAGTGGGCCGTGCACGAGACGTCGCGCGAGCTCGCCAAGCGGTTTTCCGCGATCGAGAACCCCTACCTTCGCGAGCGTGGGCAGGATCTCGAGGATATCGGGAGACAGCTCCTCCGGGTGCTGCAGGGCATCGCGCATCACGAGATCTCGGACGTTTCGGGCAACGTGATCCTGGTTGCCGACGACCTCGTTCCGTCCGAAGCGATCCGGCTCGGGCGCGACAAGGTCGTCGGCTTCGCGATCGAGGCCGGCGGCCGGACCTCGCACACCTCGATCATCGCTCGCTCGCTCGGCTTGCCGGCGGTGACCGGACTCGAGGAAGTGACCGACTATGTGACGAACTCCGATCCGGTCATCGTGGACGGGCGCGCCGGGATCGTCATCCTGCACCCCACGCCCGAGGTCCTGGCCGAGTACGAGCGCCTGCGCGACGAGATCTCCGCCGCCGGTCCCGGCACGCCCGAGTCGCGCGAATCGGCTCCCGTCACGGCGGACGGTGTGCCGGTCGAGCTGATGGTGAATATCGACCTCCCCGAGGAGTTGCAGCAGCTCGAACGGCTGGGGGCGCGGGGTATCGGCCTCTATCGCAGCGAGTTCCTCTACATGGAGACCGATCCCCATCTTCCCTCGGAGGAGGATCACCTGCAGCTCTACCTCAAGCTCATCGAGGCCGCCGCGCCCTTCCCGGCCGTCGTTCGGACCTACGACCTGGGCGGGCGGAAGCTGGCGCGGGAGATGATGGACAGTGCCGAGGAGAATCCGGTGCTGGGCCTGCGCGGAATCCGGCTCACCCTGGCCCGGCCGCAGATCTTCCGCACCCAGCTCCGGGCCCTCCTGCGAGCGGCGGATGCCGGCGACCTCTGGATCATGGCGCCGATGGTCAGCCGGATCGAGGAGGTCGAGTCCCTGCGGGCGGTCCTCGCGGAGGCCTCGGCGGAGCTTTCGCGCGAGGGCGTAGCGCATCGCGCAGCGGTGAAGGTTGGAATCATGATCGAGGTTCCGGCGGCGGCGATCATCGCCGACAGCCTGGCCCGGGTGGTCGATTTCATGGCGATCGGAACCAACGACCTGATCCAGTATTCCCTGGCGGTCGACCGCAACAACCGGAGCGTCGCGGGCCTCTACGAGCCGGTGCATCCCGCCATTCTGCGCATGCTACGCTTCGTCATCGAGAGCGCGGACGCGGCCGGCATTCCGGTCAGCCTCTGCGGCGAAATGGGGGCGGATGCCCAACTCCTGCCGCTCCTCGTCGGCTTGGGGCTGCGACGGGTCTCCGCCTCGCCGAGCGCTTTGCCGGCGCTGCGGCAGAAGCTCGCCAGAATCCGGGCCGAGGAGGTCTCGAAGCTGGCGACGGCCTGCTGCGCGGTGAGCTCGGGGGCCGAGGTCTATCGACTGCTGGCGGAGCTCTCTGAAGCGCCGACGGGAAACTGAGCCTGAGGGAGAGGGAACGATCCGATGAGGCAAGCGGTGCGCCGTGTCGAGAAGCCATGGGGCTATGAGCTGATTTTCGCCCATACCGAAAGGTACGTCGGCAAACTGCTGCACATCGAGCCCGGCGAAGCCCTGTCGCTGCAGTTCCACCACCGCAAGGACGAGACCTTCTTCGTCGCCCGCGGAGGCATCGAGCTGCAGGTGGAAGAGAACGGAATCATGCTGCCACAGAGGCTGGAGGAGGGCGAGGCCTATCACGTGACGCCGGGAACCCGGCATCGCATGGTCGCCGGAGCGGCCGGCTGTGACCTCTTCGAGGTCTCCACGGCCGAGCTCGATGACGTCGTTCGCCTGGAAGACCGCTATGGCAGAACCTGACGAGCGGCGGGATCGAGGTCCGGCCCGGGCCCTCCTCTCGCTGGCGCTGTTGACGCTTGTGGGATGCGCCGCCGGGGTCTCCGAACCCGTCGCACTGCCGCCGGTCTCGGAGAGCAAGGTGGAGGTTCCGCCTCCCAGCACGCAAGGCGAGGAACCGGTCGCATCGCCCCCGCCGCCGACGCTCGTCGTGATCGATGACGGCACCAGCGAAGAAGCGCAAGGACCGAAGAGCCTGGCGGTGGCCGCCCGCGAGGAGCGCGAACGTCGCGCCCAGGCCAGCGCGCCGGTGGCCGTCATCGACAACCGCAACCTCGCCGAGTTCTCGCGCGACCAGAAGCTGACGATCGGTCAGGAGCCGGCGACTGCCGACGGTACGGCCACTTCTTCCACTGCGATGGCCGACGCCGCGGCCAAGGCGACCAGGGACGAAGCTTACTGGCGCCAACGCGGGCTGGAGATCCGCCGCCAATGGCGCGCTTCGACCGATCGGATCAGCGAGCTCGAAGGCAAGTCGGAGGAGCTCCGCCGGCGCTTCTACGCCGCCGATGATCCTTATCAGCGCGACTCGCAGATCAAGCCTGAATGGGATCACACGCTGGAAGAGCTCGACTCGACCCGGCGGGAGGTCGAGCGCCACGAGCTCGAGCTCGAGCGCTTCCTGACCGAGGGTCGGCAGGCGGGAGCCTTCCCCGGCTGGCTGCGCGAGGGTGCCGAGCTCGAGCCCGAGCGCATTCCACGCGAGGCACCGAACGCCGAGCCTACCGAGCCGGTCGAAGCGCCGGAGCCGCAGGACGGGCCTTGAGTCTCGGCAAGGAGTTACGCCGCTTTTACGTCGAGACGTGGGGCTGCCAGATGAACGAACTGGACAGCCAGCGCATGACGGGCCAGATGATGCAGCAGGGGCTCTTGCCGACCCGCGATGTTGCGGAAGCCGATCTGATCCTCCTCAACTCCTGCAGCGTGCGCGAGAAGGCGGTGCAGAAGGTCTATTCGCGGCTCGGCGAGTACCGGCTGCTGAAGCGTGAGCGCCCGCATCTCCAGATCGGTCTCTGCGGCTGCGTCGCGCAGCAGGAAGGCGAGGCGATCCTGGCGCGCGTGCCGGACCTCGATTTCGTCCTCGGACCGGCGCGGGTGGGGGAGCTCGCCTCCCTCCTCGGCCGGCGGGCAGCCGGCGAGCGGGTCGTGGCTACCGGATTCCCCTCCGAGCGCCGCTACGACTTCGACTCCATTTCCCGCGACGGGCTCTACAAGGGAATGGTCACGATCATCGAGGGGTGCAACAAGCGTTGCACGTTCTGCATCGTCCCTTCCACCCGGGGTCCCGAGGCCTGCCGGACCGCCGCCGAAATCGAGCGCGAAGTCCGCCACCTGCTCGCCTTCGGCTTCGTCGAGATCGAGCTTCTCGGACAGACCGTCAACCACTGGCGTGAGCCCGCATCGCCCGCCGATGCCGCCGATACCGCCAACGCAGTCGCCGCCACCGATGTCGGCACCACCGCCGATTTCGCCGATCTGCTCGGACGCCTCGCCGTCCTTCCCGGACTTCGGCGTCTGCGCTTCATGACTTCCTATCCGCGCGACTTCTCGGCCCGAATGGTGGAGCAGTTCCGCCGTCACCCGAATCTCTGCGACGGTCTCCATCTGCCGGTGCAATCGGGAAGCGATTCGGTTCTGCGCCGCATGGGCCGCGGCTACACGCGAGCCTCCTATGTCGAGCTGGTGGGCGAGCTGCGCCGGGCGCGGCCGACGATTGCGCTCTCGACCGACATCATCGTCGGCTTCCCGGGGGAGTCCGAGGCGGATTTCGCGGCGACCCTGGATCTCCTGCGCGACGTGCGCTTCGCCGCCGTCTACGCCTTCTGCTACTCGCCCCGACCCGGCACCGCGGCCCTGAAGCTCGCCGATTCCGCCGTCCCGGAGCCAGTGGCTCAGGCGCGGCTGCAGGCGCTGTTCGCCCTCCAGGCCGAGATTCAGGCCGAGCTCCATGGCGAGTTCGTCGGTCGGGAGATCGAAGTCCTGGTGACCGGATGGGCCAAAGCCCCCGGCGTGCTGACCGGCCGTACAGGATGCAACCGGATCGTCCAGTTCGCCGCTCCCGACACTCCTGCCGCCACGCCGCGCTCCGGCGCCCTGGCACGCGTCGCGATCACCCGTACGCATGCGCACAGCTTGATCGGCGCGCTTCTTCCAGCAGGCGTGGCCGATGCGGCGGGTCAGGTCGCAGCCGGGGCGTCCTCTCTGGCCGCTTCGTAGAGCCCACTCTCCCTTTCCGCGAGAGCTTGTAGCGCAGCCGCTTGACCGGCTCGTCCGGTCGTCGCACAATCGCCGGGATGACCGCGCGTGAGGAAGTGGAGGAGGGCTGGGTGACGATGGAGGTCAAAGGGCTGCTGCTCGACCCGGCCTCCGAAACGCCGGTCCTCCTGCTGCAGTCGAGCGACGGATCGCTTCTCCTGCCGATCTGGATCGGCCAGGTCGAGGCCAACTCGATTGCGCTCGCGCTCGAGGGGATCCGCGAGCCGCGGCCGATGACCCATGACCTGATCCACGGAATTCTCGTCGAGCTCGCGATCGAGCTCGTGCGCATTGAGGTCTGGGCGTTGCGCGAGGGAACCTTCATCGGGCGGCTGCTTTTGCGGAGAGGCGAGGAGTGCTTCGAAGTCGATTCCCGGCCGAGCGATGCCATCGCGATGGCGGTACGGACCGGAGCACCGATCCGGGTCGCCCGAACCGTCATGGAAGAGGCGCTCCAGATCGATCTGGCGATGGCGGGGAAGGAAGACGAGCGTCTGCGCGAATGGCTCGAAAGGGCCCGGCCAGAAGATCTCGGGAAGTACACCATGTAGGTCTCGATAAACGCCAGAACAGACTCATTCCAAAGCCTTTACGCGATTTGTCGGCGCGCCGACATGGCTCTCTCGGGGGTTTGTCATGGGGCGCTTGACCGCGTCAGGCCGGTTCAATACACTGCCGCCAGAGCGATGATCCTAGCCATTACCAATCAGAAGGGTGGCGTCGGCAAGACAACCACCGCCATCAATCTCTCGGCCGCGCTGGCCTCCAAAGGCCTGCGGACACTCCTGGTGGATCTCGATCCACAGGCCAACAGCTCAATGTCTTTTCTCGACGTCCATGGCCTGCAGCGGACGATCTTCGATGTGCTGACCGACCCCTCGGTGACGATGGCGGACATCGTGGTGCTGGCAGAGAAGGTTCCGAACCTCGCGATTGCGCCGTCGAGCATCGCGCTGGCGAAGATCGAATCCAAGCTCCTCGGCGAGCTCGACAGCCAGTTTCGCCTCCAGGATGCGCTGCGCAGCGTCGCCGACAAATTCGATTTCATCGTCCTCGATACGCCGCCGACCCTCGGCATCATCACCGTCAACGCGTTGGTCGCCTCGTCCCATGTCCTGATCCCGATCCAATCCAGCTATTTCGCGCTCGAAGGCACCGACGACCTGCTGGAGACGATCGACAAGGTGAAGCAGCGCGCCAACCCGCAGCTGCAGATTCTAGGCGCGGTGATCACCCTGCACGACAAGCGGACGCTGCTCTCGCGCGACATCGTCGACCAGATCCACAAGGTCTTCGGCGACAAGCTGTTCGAGACGATGATCACCAAGAGCGTGCGGCTGGAAGAGAGCCCCGCGTACAAGGAGTCGATCTTCACCTTCGCTCCGCGGTCGACCGGGGCCTACGAGTACTACAAGCTTTCCGAGGAGGTACTCAGTCGTGTCTGAGGCCGGGCCTGCCAAGCGGGGCCTGCCGCTGCGGGTCAAGATGCGGCACGGCGCCCATTTCGTCGATGAACTGGCGAGCCGCAATGAGTCGTCGATCGGTCGCCTGTTGCCGCTCTCCAGCCTGCGGGCAAACCCGAATCAGCCCCGAAGCGAGGTCGGCGACCTCTCGGATCTGGTGGCCTCGATCCGCGACAAAGGAGTCCTCGAGCCGATCCTGGTGCGAAAACCCGATGCCGTCGAAGGCCTGCCGGCGGGGGTGAAATTCGAGATCATCGCCGGGGAGAGGCGCTATCGGGCAGCCCTCGAAGCCGGGCTGTTCGAGATCCCAGCCATCGAGCTGGAGGTCTCGGCCGACGAGGCCCTCGAGATCACCCTGATCGAAAACCTCCAGCGCAAGGACCTCAACGCTTTCGAAGAGGCCGAGGGCTACCAGGCCCTGGGAGCCCTGCACAGTTACACCCAGGAGCAGATCGCCCAGGCAGTCGGCCGTTCCCGCAGCTCGATCGCCGAAAGCCTGAGCCTCCTCGTGCTGTCCCCGGAGATCCGCGAGCGCGCGCTCGAGCTCGGCATCCTGGCCAAGTCGGCCCTGCTGGAGCTGGCCAAGGTGACCGATCCGAGGGCCCTGGAGGCCCTCCTGGCGCGCGCCGGACGCCAGGGCCTGAGCCGCGACGACCTGCGCCGCGAGCTGCGCAAAGGAGGAGCCGGCAAGGGCGCGACGGCCCGGAAGCGCCCGTTCGCGTTCAAGTTCCGCGCCCCTGACAAGTCGTTCCAGCTGCAGCTGCAGTTCCGCCAGTCGACGGTCGAGAAGTCCGACCTGATCCGCGCCCTGGAGCAGATCCTCGACGAAATCCGCAACACGCCGGACGCCTGACACCGACCTGAACCCGCCCGTAGGGCTAAGTCTTCTGCAAGCAGAAGCAAAAGCTTCCGGTAAATGGGTGCTGGCAAACTGAAGGCTCCTTGGGTCCGTTTCGCAATCGCTGAGCAGGGAGAGAGCTCGCTTCCAGCGATCGCAATTCGGCCCACCGCCGCCGAGCCGAGAGCGCCAGCGGAGCCGTCGTCGCGCCAGCTAACATTCGGTAAAACCTGCCTCAAACGCGCCTGGCGCGGCCAGTCTTGATGGTAGCAGGTTTACATAATGTATCTTATCGGACGTTCTATCCAGGCTGTCCGAAGACCTCCACCCACCCAGCCGGCCAGACCCACCTGCGCCGCCCGACCCTTCTTCCCTTACCGGTCTCTTGCCCCTACTGGTCCTTTGCCTTCACCGGTCTCTTGCCTCTAATGGTCTCTTGCCTTTACACGTCTTTCGCCTTTCCTAAGAGTCCGGCTCCCGCCGCCGCGTCCATTTCGACGCCAGCCGGTCGTCCTCGGCGAGGCGGACCGACTCGAGCCGGTTCGCCTGCGGCAGGTTGGCGGCGATCTCCCCGGCGATCCAGACCACCAGGTTCTCCGTGGTGGGGATCTCTTCCCCAGGGGCGAACTCCGCCACGGCGTCGTTGATGTGCGCGTGGTCGAGCCGCTGCACGATGGCGGTCCGCACCAGAGCGTCGAGCGCCGGCAGGTCCACCACGAAGCCGGTCGCGCGATCGACCGGACCGGACACCTCCACCGACAGGCGGTAGTTGTGACCGTGCGCCGGGGCGTTGGCGCACCTCCCGAAGACGGTCTGATTCTCCTCCGGAGTCCACTCCGGGCGGTAGTAACGGTGGCTCGAAGAAAAGGCGTACGTGCGCTCCAGAACCACGACGCCCGGCGTCCTTGAAGCAAGGGGCTGCGATACGCTCATCGCGTGAAACCTCTGTTTTCCCGGCTCGACCGGTATGTCCTCAGGGAGATCCTCGGCCCCCTGGGGCTTGGATTTTTAGTCTACACGTTCATCCTCCTGCTCCAGTTTCTCTTCACCTCGGCCGAGATGATCATCCGGCGGGGCCTCCCGGCACCGATCGTCGGGCAGCTGGTGCTTTACTCCTTGCCCAATATCGTCGTGCTGACCATTCCGATGGCCCTCCTCTTGGGTGTCCTCGTCGGGATCGGGCGGCTGGCCTCCGACAGCGAGCTGGTCGCGCTGCGCTCGACGGGCATGAGCATCTATCGCCTGCTGCGGCCGGTCCTCCTGCTGTCGGCGGTGCTGACCCTGGTCAACGGCCTGCTGATGATCTACCTGCTGCCGCAGGGCAATCGCGCCGTCTCCAGGCTCTACCTCGACATCCTGACCCGCACCGTCGCCCAGCAGATCGAGCCGCGGGTCTTCTACAACGAGTGGCAGGGAAAGGTGCTCTACATCTTCGAGGCCTCGGCGCGGAACGAGGACTGGAAAGGGGTCTTTCTCGCCGATGCCGTACCCAGCGAGCGCCAGGAAGTCATCGTCGCCCGCCGCGGCAAGCTCCTGGTCGAGGACTCGGGCGAGCGCGTCGTGCTCCAGCTCGCCGACGCGATCAAGCACAGTTTCGATTTTCACTCCCCGAAGCGCTACGAGACCAGCCGGCACGAGACCCTGCGCATCGTCCTGCGCGACCGCTTCCTGTCGACCGAGCGGGCGCGCATGGCCTCCCGGCGGGGACCGCGAGAGCTCACCATCGGTGAGCTCAGGACACTCTCCCGCGACATCTCGGCCACTCCCGAGCAGCGGCGTATCGCCCGTGTCGGCGTGCACAAGATGTTCGCCATTCCGGCCGCCTGCCTGGTCATGGGGCTGCTCTCGCTGCCGCTCGGGTTCACCAACCGGCACGGCGGGCGGTCCTCCGGATTCGCCATTTCGATCGGTGTCATCGTCGCCTATTACGTCCTGCTCTCCCAAGGCGAAGACGCAGCGCGGCTGGGCAAGATCTCCCCGGGTTTCGCGATGTGGCTGCCCGACATGCTTTTGCTGGCGATCGGCCTGGTCCTGCTCGTCGCCCGCAACCGCGATCGCAGCCTCCTCCCCCGCCGCCTGCAGCGCTTTCTCGGAGCGCAGTGGGCGAGCTTCAAACGCCGCAGATCGTCCGCCTCTGCCGGAGCCCCGGCACTCCGCCCAGCGGCGCGCGTCTCCCAGGACCCTGCGAAGGACCGACCGACCTTCGACCGAAAGGATGCCCGCGCGGCCCCGTCGAAGCGACGCGTCGTCCTGCGCCTGCCGCGCCTACGGCTGCGCTTCCCCAACATCCTGGATCGCTACGTTCTGCGCCGCCTCGCGGGGATCCTGGCGCTGGTCTGGATCTCCGCCATCGCGATCAGCTCGATCGCCGATCTGACCGGCAACATCGACGACATCCTCAAGAACCACCCGCCGGCTTCGGTCGTGCTGCAGTACTACAAGTACCAGTCGCTACAGACCGCGTACGACATCGCCCCGATTGCCGTCCTGATCGCGACCTTGATCACCTTCAGCCTGCTTTCGCGCACCAGCGAGGTCATCGCCTTGCGCTCGCTCGGCATCAGCCTGCATCGCATCGCGCTGCCGGCGATCGCGGGAGCCTCGCTGGTCGCGATGCTCTGCGCTTTCCTCCAGCTGCAGGTGCTGCCGGCCTCGAACCAGAAGGTCGCGGAGGCGAACAACGTCATCAAGGGGCGCACGCAGCCCAAGTCGGTGCGGCGCGCCGATCAGCAGTGGCTGCTGGGCCAGGGCCGATTCATCTACAACTACCTCAATTTCGACCCCAGGACGGCCTCGTTGCAGCGCCTGCAGGTGTTCGATTTCGACGAAAAGCACCAACTGGTGGCCCGCCTGCTGGTGGCGAACGCGCAGTTCACGCCCCGGGGCTGGGCGGTTTCCGACGGCTGGGCGCGCACCTTCGACGGCATTACCGAGCGCTCGTTCCGGGCCATCGCCACGCCCGTCGCGGTCGACCTCGAAGAGAAGCCCGACTATTTCGAGGCCGAGGTGCGCCGGCCGAGAGAGATGGGATTCACCGAGCTCCGGGCCTATGTGCGCGAGGTGCGCGACAGCGGTCAGGCGGTGCCGGCGCTGGAGGTCGCCCTGCAGGACCGGGTCTCTTTCCCGTTCGCCTCGCTGGTCATGTCGCTGGTCGCGCTGCCGTTCGCCTTTCGCCTCGAGCGCAAGGGGGCGCTTTACGGCCTCGGGCTGGCGATCGTCCTGGGCATCTTCTTTCTCGCGGTGTTCGCCTTCTTCCGCACGTTGGGACAGGTCGGGACCTTCCCCGCCGTCGTAGCGGCCTGGAGTCCCAACGTCCTCTTCGCGCTTCTGTCCGCCTATCTCTTCCTGGGTGTGAAGAGCTGAAGCCGGGGTCGAGCCTCAGGCTTCGCGCGGCTGCCGCCCCAGCAGGGTGCACGCCCGATTCCGCCGCGCCGCGAAGTGCTCCCTGAGCTCCCCCGCCGACCGGCAGTTCAGCACCTGGCCGGAAACCGCCAGCGCCTTGCGCGCGATGCCGATTCCATATTCGACGTCGGAGAGTCCGTGCGGCGAGTGGGCGTCGGGGTGAATCGAAGTCGTGCCGCCCGCGGCCAGCCAGGCCCGCAGCGGGCGCCAGTCGAGATCCAGCCGGTGCGGATTGGCATTGAGCTCCGGGATGGCGCCGTTCGCGAGCGCGGCGGCGAGCACCGCCGCCAGGTCCAGGTCGTAGGGTTCGCGAACCAGCAGCAGGCGTCCCGAGAGGTGGCCGAGAAAGGTCACGCACGGATGCGACGCAGCCCGCACCCAGCGCGCGGTCATCGCCTCGCGCGAGAGGCTGAACCGGCTGTGAACCGAGGCCACGACGTAGTCGAAGCCGAGCAGGAGATCGTCGTCGAAGTCGAGCGCGCCGTCCGCCAGGATGTCGCACTCCGTGCCCTTGAACAGCCAGGGCTTCCGGCCCTCGGCGTTCCAGCGGTCGATCTCGTCCCACTGTTTGCGGACGCGGGCGGCGTCGAGACCGCGGGCGTAAGCGGCGGCGCGCGAGTGATCCGCGATGCCGAGGTACTCCCAACCGAGCTTCCCCGCCGCCGTGGCCATCTCCGCGAGCGAAGCGATGCCGTCGCTCCAGTCGGTGTGCACATGCAGGGTTCCGCGCAGGTCGCCGTACGCGACCAGATTGGGGATCGGGCCCGACGATTCGAGCGCGCCGAGCTCGATCTCGCCGAGCCCCTCTCGCGCTTCGGGTGGTATCCAGGCCAGTCCGAGCTTGCCGTAGATGGCGCGCTCCGAGTCGAGCGGGAAGCGGTTCTCGCCGTCGTGCAGTCCGTACTCGTTCAGCGTCCAGCCGAGCCCCTTCGCGCGCGAGCGCAACTCGACGTTGTGCTCCATGCTGCCGGTGAAATGCAGCAGCGCCGCGGGCATTTCGTCGCGCTCGACCAGGCGCAGGTCGGCGCGCAGGCCGCCCGCGACGACTGCCGCCGCCTTCGCGGTGCCACGCTCGATCGGCTGCAGCACCGACGGCGAGGCGAAGAAGTGATCGACGACGGCCTCCCGCTCGGCGGCCGCTACGGTCACCAGGAGGTCGAGATCGCCGATCGTTTCGCAACAACGCCGCAGGCTCCCGGCGATCTCCGCCTCGCCGACCGCTGGATGAGTCCGCAAGTGCGCGGCCAGGGCCTCGGCCGCCGTGCGGGCCACCGGCAGGAGGTGACGTTCCCCGAAGCGCTGCAAACTGGTCAAGCCCTGCAAAAGCTTCTCCTGGCTCTTTGCGCCGAAACCCGGCAGGGCCGCGACGCGGCCTTCGCGGCAGGCGCGCTCGAGCGCCGCCGGCGATTCGATCCGGAGCTCCCGGATCAGCACGCGAAGGCGCTTCGGGCCGAGGCCGGGGATGCGCAGCAGATCCTGGACTCCTGCGGAAAACTCCTCGCGCAACTCCTTGTGCAGCGCGAGCGAGCCAGTGAGCACGATCTCTGCGATTCCGCTCACCAGACCCGGTCCGATGCCCCTCACCTCGCCGAGCGTTCCCGCCTCGAAGAGATCCTGAGGGTCCTCCGCCAGCCCTTCGATGGCGCGCGCGCCGTTGGCGTAGGCCCGGCAACGAAAGGGATTCTCCCCCTTGAGCTCGAGGAGGTCTGCGACCTCGCGCAGGATCGCCGCAACCTGCGAGCGATGGAGCCGCGGCGGTATCGAACCCTCTCCGGACATAGTCGAAGAAGTGGCGTCGGGCTCAGGCGACCCCGACCGGGACTTCCCCACTCACGCCCGCGGCGGCGCGCAGCTCGGCCGCGCGATCGGTCAGTTCCCACGAGAACCCCGGCTCTTCGCGCCCGAAGTGCCCGAAGGCCGCCGTGCGCTGGTAAATCGGCCGGCGCAGATCGAGCGTCTGGATGATCGCGAACGGCGTCAGCTTGAACTCGTTGCGCACGAGACGCTCGATCTTCTCC
This sequence comes from Thermoanaerobaculia bacterium, assembly GCA_031403995.1. Taxonomy (GTDB): domain Bacteria; phylum Acidobacteriota; class Thermoanaerobaculia; order Multivoradales; family JAGPDF01; genus JAGPDF01. The sequence continues at coordinate 178,566 of JANNGS010000036.1, read as the reverse complement.
TCGGGAATCACCGCCGTGCCGAAGGTATCGACGCGCACCGACACCGGCTCTGCGACACCGATGGCGTAAGCGAGCTGCACCTCGACCTTGTCCGCCAGGCCCGCGGCGACGAGGTTCTTGGCGATGTAGCGCGCCATGTAGCAGGCCGAGCGATCGACCTTCGTCGGATCCTTCCCGGAGAAAGCGCCGCCGCCGTGGCGGCCGTAGCCGCCGTAGGTGTCGACGATGATCTTGCGGCCGGTCAGACCCGAGTCGCCGTGCGGTCCGCCGATGACGAACTTGCCCGTCGGGTTGACGTGGTAGGCGGTGCGCTCGTCGAGATAGGCCGCTGGAACGACCGGATGGATGATGCGCGCGATGACGTCGCGGCAGATCTCCTCGTGCGAGACCTCGGGTGAGTGCTGGGTGGAGACCACGACCGCCTGGACGCGGGAAGGCTTCCCGTCTACGTACTCCACGGTCACCTGGCTCTTGCCGTCCGGACGCAGCCACGGAAGGTCTCCAAGGCGCCGCGCTTCCGAAAGCCTGCGGGTCAGCGCGTGCGCCAGCATGATCGGCAACGGCATCAGCTGCGGCGTCTCGCGGCAGGCGAACCCGAACATCAAACCCTGGTCGCCGGCGCCACCGGTATCGACGCCCTGGGCGATGTCCGGCGACTGGCTGCCGACGGCGCTCACCACGCCGCAGCTTTCGGAGTCGAAGCCGAGCCCGGGTTCGGTGTAGCCGATATCCCGAATCGCCTTGCGCGCCACGTCGGAGAAGTTCACGTAGCCGGTAGTCGTGATCTCTCCCGCGAGCACGACGAGTCCGGTCGCGACCATGGTCTCGCAGGCGACGCGTCCCATCGGATCCTGGCGCAAGACGTCGTCGAGAATGGCGTCCGAGATCTGGTCGCAGATTTTGTCCGGGTGCCCTTCGGTGACCGATTCTGAAGTAAACAGGCTGGCGTCGCGGCTGCTCATGCTCGAACCTCTGTCGAAGGAAGGGACGGTGTGCCCCGGATGGAGAACTTTATCAGACCGAATCGAGGATCGGCGGGGTCCGTCGGGGTCAACGGCGCGTGCGCCGCGTATCCAATATTCCGAAGAACTGCGTGGAGAGAGCGTGCAACGTCGCCTCGGCGACCGCTGATCGCCGGCTTTCGAGGCCGCCCGTCAGGGAAGCGACGATCCCGCCGCTCCGGCGCGTGCCGGGGATCGAGTGCGGCAGCTGGTCCATGCCCAGGCCGTCCACCAGGTGCGGCGGCAGCTGCAGCGACCCGCTCGAGCCGAGGGTCTCGCCGGCGCCGCCGCGCAGGACCGTCCAGCTGCGCACGAAGAACGGCGTCTCATCCTCGAGCTCGAGGCTGTGGTAGCAGGCCTCTACCGCGAGGTAGAAGTGATAGACCCCGGGGAGCTTCTCCGCCATCTGCTGCACCGACCGCCGCGCCCGCGCGATCGCCTCGACGTCCGACAGTGGCAGGCCGGTGAGCGGGGTCGCAAGCTCCTGCTGCACCACGGCGACCGGCGCCACCTCGCCCGAGTCGCTGCGGAAAAAGCGCCGGAATGCGTCGCGCACGCCGAACAGGGTGTCGGCGCCGGAATCGGCGACACAGACTTCGATACCGCGTTGGAATTCCCCCAGGAACTCCCTAAGATCGGGCGCCATGATCGAGAGCTCTCAGAACGAGGCTATCAAAACTCTTCGCCGGATACGCCGAAGCAGAGGTCCGGACGCGATTCTCGAGGGCCCTCACCTCGTTCTCGAAGCGCTGCGCCTCGGTCTGCGGCTGCAGCCGGTGCTGGCGACCGCCGAGTTCCTCGCCAGTTCGCCGGGGCAGGAGGTGCTCGCCCTCCTCCCGCGCCCTCCTCTCCTCGCAGCGAGCCGGATCCTCGAAGCTCTCGCCGACGCCGATTCGCCGCGTGGCCTCCTCGCCGGCTGCAGCCTGCCGCGGACCGGACTCGAGGCGGTGACACCGCAGCCGAACGAAATCTGGCTCTACCTCGACCGGATCCAGGAGCCGGGAAACCTCGGTGCCCTGGCCAGGGTTGCCGAAGGGCTGGGCGCTGCCGGCCTCCTTCTTTCGCCGGGCTGCGCCGATCCGAATCATCCGCGAGCGCTCCGCGCCTCGGCCGGCAGCCTCCTGCGCATGACACTCGCTATCCAGGCCGATGCGGGCGCCACGCGGGCCCGATTTTCCGGGATCGGCGCACGCTGGGTCGGACTCGAGGCGCATGCGGGCGCTGTCCGGCTCGAAGATCTCGCGCCCCAAGCGAGCGCCGGAGCGACGATCCTGGCGCTAGGCGCCGAAGGCCCGGGACTCTCGCCGGAGACGCGCGCGCAGCTGGACGTGAGCGTCACCCTTCCGCTGCGCGGCCGTCTCGAATCGCTCAACGTCGCCGTCGCCGCGGCGCTGGTGCTGGCGCGGCTGGCGCCGGCGCTCAATCCTCCTTGAGTGCCGCCACCATCGCCGGAATGACCTCGTGGAGGTCGCCGACGATGCCGTAGTTGGCGATCTTGAAGATCGGCGCGCCGGCATCCTTGTTCACGGCCACGATGCAGGTGGACCCCTTCATCCCGACCAGGTGCTGGATGGCGCCCGAGATGCCGAACGCCAGATAGAGCTTCGGCGAGACGGTCTGGCCGCTCGACCCGATCTGGCGGTCGCGCGGCAGCCAGCCGCTGTCGATCACCGGACGACTTGCGCCGATATCCGCCTTGAGCAACCGCGCCAGCTCTTCGACCGGGCCCATCTTGTCGGCGCCGCCGATTCCCCGGCCGATCGCGACGATGATTTCGGCCTTGGACAGGTCGACGGTCTCGCCACCCATCTGTTCCACGCCGAGAATCTCCCGCCAGGAAGCCGCCGTGGCGAGGTCGATGCCGACCGCGACGATCGCCGCCTGGCCCGCCGTTCTCGAGTCCGCCGAGAACGCGCCGGACTGGAGCGAAACCAGCGTCGGTCCGGTCCCCTTCGCGCGCACCCTGGCGTGAAGCTTGCCCCCGAGAACGGGTCGCTTCCAGATCGTTCCCCCGGCGCCGTCGGGCTCGAACGAGAGACCCTCGGGAATGATGCCGGCGCCCGCGGCAACCGCCAGCCTGGGCAGGTATTCGATCGTCTGGTAGGTATGCGGGAAGAGGAGGGTTTCGGGAGGTTCGAGGGCGATCAGCCCGGCGAGCGCCGCGACGTAGCCTCCCGGCGTGTAATCGGCGAGCAACGGATGATCGATGACGCGCACCGACTCGAGATCGCAGCCCGCCACTTCGTTCGCCAGCCCGGCGACACCGCTGCCCAAGAGGACCGCGGTCGCCTTCTCTCCGGAGAGCGCGGCGAGCTGTTGGGCGGCGGCGACGGTCTCCCATGCCATGCGGTGAATCTTGCCTTCACGCTGTTGCAGTACGGCGCAGACTTTCGCCATCAGATCACCCTGGCTTCGTTCTTCAACTTCGAGACCAACTCGGAAGCGGCGCCGTCGCCGCTCAGGATCTGTGCTCCGGCCGCGGCTTCGGGGAAGCCGACCGAGAGCACTTCGAGGCGGGATCCTGCGAGCCCCACTTCGGATTCGATCAGACCGAGATCGGCGGGCGAGAGCTCCGCGATCTCCTTCTTCTTCGCCGACATGATGCCCTTGAGAGAGGCGTAGCGGGGATGATTCAACCCGGCCTGGACCTCCAGCACGGCCGGCACGGTGAGCCGGAAGACCTCGCTCAGCCCGCTCTCCATCTCGCGCGTCACCTTGAGGGTGCGACCTCCCTCCTCGACCTCGACGCCCATCACCAGCCAGGCATGCGGCCAGGCGAGCATGCCCGCGACGACCGTTCCGGTCGCACCGAAGCCGTTGTCGTCCGACTGCGAGCCGGTGATGACCAGATCGCATTCCTCGCGGCGAATCGCTGACGCGAGAGCGCGCCCGGTGGCGAGAGCATCCCCGCCCGCGAACGCTTCGTGCCGCAGGTGCACCGCCCGGCCGGCCCCCAGGGCGAGCGCCTTGCGCAGAGCCTCGCGGACGCGCTCGGGTCCGAGGCTGAAAGCGATGACCTCGCCACCCTGCTTTTCGGCGATCTGCAGCGCCGCTTCGAGCGCCACCTCGTCACTCTCGTTGATCGTGAACGGCACGTCCTCCTCGTCGATCCACCGGCCATCCTTCGCGACGCGCAGTCGCGCCTCGGTATCCGGCACCTGCTTGATGCAGACGGCAATTTTCACTTGGGCAGTCCTCCCTGAAAATACTTCGCGTCCAGTGAAAGGTATGCTCGACCCCACGGCCACGTCAACGATCGTCGGCCGTCCCACGTAAAAGGGTGGGAAGTCGCGTGGACAGCCTTTTCGACGGCATGCTAGCTTTTCCGGGCTCGGGAGCACTGATCATTCATGGCCGACCTCTTCTCGCTGACCGTGGTCGCACAGACCACCACGCCCACCACGACGGGACTCGCCGAGGCCTTCGGGCGGTCGGGGGCCATGGCCCAGCTGGTGCTCGGACTGCTGCTCTGCTTCTCCATCGGCTCCTGGGCGATCTTCCTGTGGAAGATCGTTCACCTCCGGCGCGCCGACCGGCAGAGCCGGAAGTTCCTCGAGATCTTCCGCGCCAGCAAGCGCTTCAGCGAGGTGAGCGCCGCGACGGCGAAGCTCTCGGTCTCGCCGTTGGTGGGGATCTTCCAGGCCGGCTACGCCGAAATCGACCACCAGATCCGCGCCCAACCCGAGGATTCGGCGGCGCGCGGGCACTACCAGATCCGCTCCCTGACGAGTGTGGAGCGGACGCTGCGACGCGCCCTCACCGGCGAGCTCGAGATCCTGACCCGGGCCGCGACCTTTCTCGGCACGACGGCCGCGGTGACCCCGTTCATCGGCCTCTTCGGCACCGTTTGGGGCATCATGCGCGCCTTCGAGGACATCGGAAGAACCGGTTCCACCTCCCTGGTTGCGGTGGCTCCCGGCATCGCCGAGGCGCTCATCAACACCGCCGCCGGCCTCGGCGCGGCGATTCCGGCGCTGGTCGGCTACAACTACCTCGCCGGGCGCTTCAAGCGCCTGCGCCATCAGATGGAAGATTTCGCCCTCGAGTTCCTCAACCTGACCGAGCGCAACTTCACCTGATGGCCTTCCTGGGATCGACAGGCGGGCTCACCCAGGACGACGACTCCATCCTCTCGGAGATCAACATCACTCCGCTGGTGGACGTGATGCTGGTGCTGCTCATCATTTTCATGGTCACCGCTCCGATGCTGCACCAGGGAATCGAGGTCGCGCTGCCGAAGGCGGAGGCGCCGCCGCTGCCGCTGCGCGGCGAGGACCCGGTGGTCCTGTCGATCAACCGTGAAGGCCTCATCTACCTGCGCGACCGGCCGATCCATCCGACCAAGCTGGTCGAGGTCTTGACCCCGATGCTGCGCGGACGAACCAACGAGACCGTCTTCTTGAAGGGCGACCGCGACACGCCCTACGGCAAGGTCATCGACGTCCTCGACACGCTGCATCGCGGGGGTATCGGCAAGGTGGGCATGGTCACGGAGAAACCGGAGCCCCGGCGGAAGTGAGCTCGACGTACGCGGTCACCGGAGTCCTCGAGCGCCGCAGAACCGACCGCGAGGGCGCCCTCCTGGCGCGCTGCACGGCGATCGCGCTCGGGGCTCACGCCATCCTGGCTCTCGGGGCGTGGCTCCTTCCCCGGTTCCAGCAGGCGGAAAAGCCGCCCATCGAGTACGTCGCCGTGCAGATCGTTCCTGCTGCACGGCTCGGCGTGGAGCGCCCGCGATCCGCCACGCCCCACCCACCCACCCCGCTGAAGCCCGAGCCGCAACCCGTCAAGCCGCCGGCGGTAGCGCCACCGCCGGACACCCCGACCCTGCGCGAACCCACATCTCCCAAGCCGCCGCCCAAGCCCTCGCCGAACCCCTCAGGCGCGACACCTGCCGTGCCCGCCAAGCCGGCGCCGGAGCCGGCGGCGACTCCGGCCGAGCCGGAGGTCCAGGGCAGCGAGCGCGGCAGCGCCAACGCGCTCGCCGTGGGCGCCGCAGTGGCCGGCCTCGACAACCCGGACTTCGTCTACGGCTACTATGTCGACCAGATGCTGGCGATGATTCAGCGCAACTGGGTGCGGCCGATGGTGGGCTCGGGGGTCGAAGCCACGGTGCACTATCGCATCCAGCGCGACGGCAGGATCGTCGAGGTCCGCATCGCCACCTCGTCCGGCATCAACTCCTTCGACCTCGCGGCGCTGCGCGCCGTGCAGGCCTCGACTCCCCTGCCGCCGCTCCCGCGCGCCTTTCGCGAGGGGTCGCTCGGCGTCAATCTGATCTTCCGATGAGGAACATTCGACCATGAGGCATTCGCGAAGGAACCGAGCTGGCGGCGCTCTCCTGATCGCCGCATTGTGTTGGGCGGCGCAAGCGCAGCAACCGCCCGCGGCGCCGGCACCTGCGCCCCTGGGCGCTTCCGCCGTCGCTCCGGCCGGAGCGGCGGGCGCGCAGCCGGCGGCGCCTGGCACGACGATCACCATCGTCATGCCGGACGGTTCGACGCGCGCCCAGATCGTGCTCGCGATTCCACCGCTGGGCAACCTCGCATCGCTCCAGGGAACGGCCGGAAATGCGGCGCGTACGGTCGACCAGACATTGCGTAAGGACCTCGACAAGAGCGGCATCTTCCGGCTGCAGGAAGCCGATGAGCTCGCAGTGCTCACGCTCACGGGCGATCTCGCGCACGATGCCGACCAATACCGTTCACTCGGCGCGGAGATGCTGCTGCAGAACGAGATCAAGCAGGACGGCGACCGGCTGGTGATCGAAGGCCGACTCATCGATCTCGCGAGCCGCCAGCCGATCGTCGGCAAGCGCTACCGCGGGACCTTCGATCTCGCCCGCCGCATCGCGCACACCTTCGCCGACGAGATCATTCTCTATCTCACCGGAAAGCGCGGCATCGCTCTGACCTCGATCGCCTTCACCTCGGACCGCGACGGCGAGAAAGAGATCTACCTGATGGACTACGACGGCTTCGAGCAGCGCCGGATCACCGGCCATCGATCCATTTCGATGAGCCCGGCCTGGAGTCCAACCGGCGACGTGCTCTCCTACGTCTCGTTCTTCGGCGGTGAGGGCCCTTCGATCTACCTCGCGGACATCCTGAGCGGACGCAAGTCGCCGGTGGTCACCAGCGGCTCGCTCAACACCTCGCCGACCTTCTCTCCCGACGGCCGGCGTCTCGCCTTCGCCCGCGGCCTCGGCGCCAACAACGAGATCTTCACCTGCCGCCGGGACGGCAGCGACCTCCGACAACTGACCAACTCCCCGGGGATCGACACCAACCCGGCGTGGAGTCCCAACGGCAACGAGATCGCCTTCACTTCCAGCCGCTCCGGATCGCCGCAGATCTACGTCGTCGACGCCGAGGGAACCAACCTCAGGCGGGTCACCTTCGACGGCGACTACAACGAAGGCGCCTCCTGGAGCCCGGACGGCACCCGCATCGCGTTCGCCACGCGCTCCCAGCAGAACCGTTTCGACTTGAGCCTGGTCGACCTCGTGACTCTCGCCACGCAACGCCTGACCGACGGCGGCGGCAGCAACGAGACCCCGGCGTTCTCCCCGGACGGACGGCGGATCGCCTTCAGCTCGACCCGGGCCGGGGGCGTGCAGATCTTCGTGATGGAGGCGCGCTTCGGGGCGCCCGCGGAGCAGCTCACCTTCGAAGGCGCGAACCGCTCGCCCGACTGGTCCGGATATCTCCCATGAACGTCATACCGGACTGGATCGTCGTTTGCACGTCGTTTGCATGTGCTAGATTCCATTAAGAACCCGACTCTCCGGGAGACCTCGGATCGGTTTCACACCAAGGAGATGAAAATGAACACCCGTCGAATCCTCTGGACTGCGTTGCTGGCACTCTCCATGGTCGTAACGGCTTGCGCCAAGAAGGCTCCGAAAACGAGCGACGTCAGCGCCAACCCGGTCCCGACACCGCCGCCCGCGACGGACGTCAATGCGCAGGCTCGCCCTGCGGTCGTCGACCCGACCGAGAACGATCCGCTGAAAGACCCCGATCTCGCGAAGATCAACGACTACCTCCTCAAGCAGGGACTCCTGGGCGACGTGTTCTTCGAATACGACAAGGCCGACCTGCGCGACGACGCTCGCGCCCGCCTGTCGAGCAACGCCGATTGGCTCCGTTCCCATCCCGAGTTCGAAGTGACCATCGAAGGGCACTGCGACGAGCGCGGCACCAACGAATACAATCTCGCGCTGGGCGCACGGCGCTCCGGTTCGGCTCGCGACTACGTCACCTCGCTCGGCGTCGCCGGCGCGAGAATCCGCTCGATCAGTTATGGCGAAGAGCGCCCGCAGTGCACTTCCACCACCGAGAGCTGCTGGGCGATGAACCGCAGGGCGCACTTCATCGTCACCGGGCGCACGAACGTCGGTTGATAAGCGGTCGCTGCCAGGCATGAATCTTTTTGCGCAGCGGAGTCCGCGCACCCTGAGGAGCTTCGCAGCCCTGATCGCCGCCGGCTTGTCGGTCGGCGGCTGCGTCTCCTCGACCGACATCGATGCCCTTCACGACCAGATCGCCGATGTCCAAAGGCAGACAGCGCTGCTGCAGCAACAGGGCTCGAGCAAGCAGGAAGTGGCCGGTCTCGGGGCGACCATTCAGCGCCAGACCGAAGCGCTGCTCAAGGCCGAAGCGGACATGCGCCTCGACATCAACAGCCTTTCCGCGCAGATCGCCCAGCTCCAGGACAAGCTCGAAGACACCAACTATCGCCTGGCGCAGGTGTCGCAGCAGATCGCCGCCACGAACCAGGACCTGAAGGCCGCGCGGACTCCTCCAGCGGCTCCGGGCACGCCCGCCGAGGCCGCCACCGCCACTTCGGATCCCGAGACGCTCTATCAGACCTCGTACAGCGATTACCTGCGGGGGAACTACGACCTCGCAATGCTCGGCTTCAAGCAGTACCTCGAGGCCTTCCCCGAGACCGACCTGGCTGACAACGCGATCTACTGGATCGGCGAGTGCTCCTATCGCCAGCAGAAGTACGTCGAGGCGATCACCGAGTACGACCGCGTCCTCAAGCAGTATCCGCGCAGTGACAAGACCGCCAGCGCACTTTTGAAGAAAGGTTTCTCGCTCCTCGAGCTGGGGCAGAAGAAAGACGGTATCGCCCAGCTTCAGAACGTCGCGAAGACCTTCCCCTCGTCGGACGAAGCCAATCTGGCAAAACAGCGGCTGCAGGGCCTCGGCGTTGATCCGGGGGCCCGGAAGTAGTAGACTCGCGTTTTGCCCGGGTCGGGCATACTCTTAGATCGAAGCGAAAGGATTCACCATGGCGAACACCAAGTCGGCCAAGAAGCGGGCCGAAAAGTCGGCGGCCCAGCGGATCAAGAACCGCACGATGCGTTCCCGAATGCGCACCGCCGTCAAGAAGCTGCGCGCTGCCGTCGCCTCCGGCGACGAGAAGATGGCCCAGGAACTCCTTCCCTTGACCCTCAAGGTAGTGGATTCCTCCGCCCAGAAGGGCATCATCCACCGCAACACGGCGGCGCGGACCAAGTCCCGCCTCGTGGCGGCGCTCCGCAAAGCGCAGTAGCCCGGCTTTTCTCGCCCGGCTTCCCCCGTCCTCAGAATCCTTCGAGCAGGTCGGTCACCAGACTCTCCGCGAAGTCTTTCGCCGTCGCTTCGATGGCGGGGGTTTCGCGGTCCTGGAACCCGAGCTCGGAGGCCTGGACCTGGTAGCTGCTGCGGAAGAGATAGTTGTCGTTCTCGTACAGCACTGTCTCCGGCACCACCTGCTTGAGCTTCACGCTGACCACGATCGCGATCTCGTACTCGGTCGCGCGGCCCTCGTCGTCGAAGGTCACGGGGCTGAGTGTAAACGAGCTCACCGTACCGGTGAGCACGGCATCGGCGCCCTCCGCGGAGCTCAGGACTTCGAAGCGCTTCCGGTTGACCAGCTCGGTCGACAGCGCGCGGGTCAGGATCTGGTCGACCTGGCTGCGCGGGGTGGCGTTCTCGAGCGCCATCAACTGCACCCGGCGCACCTCCGGCGGAAGGTTCGAGCCCCGCCCTACCAGCGAGTAGCCGCAACCGGCCAGGATGACGACGAGCAGAAACAGGGCGGATCGCGGGAAACGATTCATGCCGGCATGTCCTTTCGAGTGACCAGATTCACCAGCCGTCCGGGGATGAACACGAACTTCTGAACCTCCCTGCCGCCGAGGTGCTCCTGCACCTTCAGGCTCTGCAGCACCGCCAGCCGGACCTCCTTCTCGCCCCAGACGCTCTCCACTTCGATGCGATCCCGGAGCTTGCCGTCGACCTGCACGACGAGTAGGAACTGCTCGCGCGCGAGCTTCGCCTCGTCCAGCACCGGCCAGTCGGTGTCGAGCAGGGACTGGCCGTGTCCGCGCATCTCCCAGAGCTCTTCTGTGATGTGCGGGGCCATCGGGTGCAGGAGCTGCAACAGTGTATCGAGCGCCGCCTCGCAGCAGATCTTCGAAGCGGTTTTGTCCTCGACGGCACGCGTCAACCCGTTGAGGAACTCCATCAACGCCGCCACCGCGGTATTGAACTTGAAGCGATCGAGGTCACGTGTGACGCGCTGAATCGTGACGTGCCGCAGGCGCTCGAGAGCCTCGTCGGATGGAGCGGTTGGAGGACACTCTTCCAGCCGCCCAGCCAGCCTCCAGATTCGGTGCAGGAAGCGGTAGGCCCCGGACACCGCCTCGTCGCTCCACTCGACTTCGTCTTCCGGCGGCCCCAGGAAGAGGGTATAGACCCTTTCCGTGTCGGCGCCCATCTCCTCGATCAGCGGGTCCGGCGAGACCGCGTTGCCCTTGGATTTCGACATCTTCTCCACCCGCCCGGTCTTCTCGGCGAAGCGGGTGATCATGCCCTGGTTGAACAGGTTTGTGAACGGCTCCTCGAACGGCACGAGACCCATGTCGTGCAGCACGCGGCAGATGAAGCGGGCGTAGAGCAGATGCAGGATCGCGTGCTCGATGCCACCGATGTACTGGTCGACGGGGGCCCAGCGGGCCGCCGTTCCGGGATCGAAGATGCGTTGTGAGTCCCGCGCCGAGAGGTAGCGCAGGTAATACCACGAGCTGTCGACGAAGGTGTCCATCGTGTCCGTCTCGCGCCGGGAGGGCTTCTTGCAGCGCGGACAGATCGTGTTCACGAACGCTGCGCAGCGCGAGAGGGGGTTGCCCTCCTTGCCGGTGAACTCGACCTCGTAAGGGAGCTCGATCGGCAGCTCGCTCTCCGGCACCGGGACGATCCCGCAGGCGTCGCAATAGACGACCGGAATCGGCGTCCCCCAATAGCGCTGGCGGGAGATCAGCCAGTCGCGCAAGCGGTAGGTAACCTTGGCGCGTCCCCAGCCGCCCTTCTCCATCCAGGCGATGAAGCGCTGAATCGTCTCGGCCCCGCCGGAGAGGCCGTCGAACTCGCCGCAGCCGCGAATCCGTCCCTCGTGCAGGATCGGCTGCTTCAGCTCGTCCGCGGTCACCGCACCGGCCTCCGGATGGTAGACGAGGCGCACCGGGAGGCCCTCTTGACGGGCAAAGGCGAGGTCGCGCCCGTCGTGCGCTGGGACGGCCATGATCGCGCCGCTGCCGTAGTCGGGGAGAACGTAGTTGGCGAGCCAGACGGGAATCGCGTCGCCGGTCGCCCCGTTGGTCGCCATTGCGCCGGTGAAGCGCCCCTCTTTGGGCGAGCTCTCGCCCTCGCGCTCGATGCGCGGCGTCTTGCGGACCTTCTCGATCCAGGCCGCGATCGCTTCTCGCTCCGGATGGCCGGCGACGAGCACCGCGGCCAGCGGGTGCTCGGGAGCGAGGACCAGGAAGGTCGCTCCGTGAACGGTGTCGGGCCGCGTCGTGAAGACAGTGATCGGGGCCAGGGAGTCGAATTGCCCAACTAGGGAGAAGTCGATCTCGCCGCCCTGGGAGCGCCCGATCCAGTTACGCTGCATCGCCTTGACCTTCTCCGGCCAACCGGGGAGTCCTTCCAGACCGGCGAGGAGGCGATCGGCGAAATCGGTGATGCGGAAGAACCACTGCTCGAGCTCGCGCTGCTCCACGGCGGTGCCGCAGCGCTCGCAAGCGCCTTCGACGACCTGCTCGTTGGCCAGCACGGTGCGGCAACTGGGGCACCAATTGACCGGCGCCCGCCGCTTGTAGGCCAGGACCTTCTCCAGCATCTGCAGGAAGAGCCACTGATTGAACTTGTAATAGTCCGGCAGGCACGACGTGATCTCCTTCGACCAGTCGTAGAGGATGCCCCACTTGCGAAACTGCTTCTTCATCACGCGAATGTTGTCGAGCGTCCAGTCGCGGGGGTGGATGCCGCGCTGGATCGCCGCGTTCTCCGCCGGTAGACCGAACGAGTCCCACCCCATCGGATTCAAGGCGCGGCGGCCGCGCATCCGCAGGTAACGGTAGAGCGCGTCGCCGAGGATGTAGTTGCGCCCGTGGCCCACATGCAGCCGGTCGCCAGATGGGTAGGGAAACATCATCAGCATGTAGTACTTGTCGCGCGCGTTCTTGAGATCGACCTCCGAAACGCGCTGCTTTTCCCACCGCTCCTGCCACTTGGATTCGACCTGCTTGTGTTCGTAGCCGTTCATTGCCCGCCGCCGCCCCCTCCAGAACCGGCCATCGAGCCGATTTCGAGGCTCGCCAGCTCTGGTCCGTGAATCGTGATCTGTCGTGTCGCTTCGAGCCGTCCGCGGTCGCGGATCTGCACTTCATAGGTCGCGGGCGCGAGACCGAGAAAGGTCGCCGTCCCGCGGCGCACGCTCTCCACCCGCCGGCTGTCGGGCCCGATCAGCTCGGCCTCCGCGTCGGGGAAGCCGGGCACGATCAGGCGCAGCGCGGCGGTCCGGCGCGCGCTGCCGTTCGGTCGCGCGAGCACCAGCCGGGCCGGCGCCTGCGCCAGGAGGTCGATCTCCTCGAGCCGATTGTCGCGCGACAGCAGCAGCGCCGGCCCTGGCAGGTCGCTCTCCACCACGCTCGAAGCGAGCCGCAGGTAGGTCGCGGCGACGAAGTTCTGGCTGGCTAGAGGGTCCGAAAAGACCCATCCGCGATCGTCGTAGAAAACCTCGATCCAGCGGTGAAAACCGGAGCCGGTCCCGCCGGGAAGATCCTCGACGACGTAGCCGGCAGTCTCGCGCGCGGGGATCGCAAGGGCATCCAGGAGCGCCACCGCAAGTCGCGCCGTCCCGGTGCAATACGCAGAACGCCGCGCCAGAACCGACCGGGCGTCCTGCGCGAGAGTGCGATCGAGCTCGTAGCGGACGTTGGCCGAGATCCAGCCGAGAATCCGCGAGACCGCCTCGAACCGGGTCTTCGCTCCCGCGGCGACGGCGCGCGCCAGACGGGCCTCCGGGGAGCTCGTCGCGGGCAGCTGGCGGCTGTCGAAGCGCTGCCGACTCGCGAGCGGCGCGACGTCGATCGCTACCGCCGCGACCGAATCCTCGACCACCAGCCGGTAACCGGTGTTGGCATAGGAATCGATCTGCACCCCGGCCGGGATCAGCATCGTCGCCTTGTCGGTGCCACGGACGACGTGCGTCGCCGCTGACAGCGCCAAGGGACTGGAGAGCCCGGCGGTCAGGCCGATCGCCGCGATCAGGGCCGCCGCGGCGCGCGTCATCGCAGACTTCCGGGCATCGGTTCGCTCTTCATCAGGCCGTCGAGGACTCCGTTCACGAACCTCCCCGACTGTTCCGATCCGAAACGCTTCGCCAGTTCCACCGCTTCGTCCACGACCACCAGCTTGGGAACGTCGTTCTGATGCCACATTTCGTAGATCGCCAGTCGCAGGATGTTGCGGTCGACGGACGGCATGCGCTCGAGGCGCCAGTTCTCCGCTTGAGCGCGGATTCGTTCGTCGATTTCCTGGCGGTGGCTTTCGACGCCCTCCACGAGGCGGGAGGCGTAGACGAAAGCGTCCTGGATCTCCTCCGAACGAGGTGCCGGGCGGCTGGGCGGCGGCGGGGCTTCGGGCTCGTCCTCCCGGCTGTCGAGCTCGTCGGCGCGCAGCTGACGGATGTAGTCCTCCGGGTCGAAAGTACGCAGGACATCGGACATCTCGGATGCGCCCAGATCGTGCTGGAAGAGCATCTGCAGGGCCATCTCTCTTGCCATCCTGCGCTTACCCACTGATAGGACCCCTCTTCAAAGAGCCTTTCCGCCCTCGCGGACGAGCCAGCGACTGGATCGATTCGATTCGGATCGCGATTTCAGGAGCGCAGCCGAGCCACCAGACCCGCCATTTCGAGCGCCGCCAGCGCGGCCTCCTCGCCCTTGTTGCCCTCGGCGCCACCGGCGCGCGCCTCCGCCTGCGCCATCGTCTCACAGGTCAGCACGCCGAAGGTCACCGGCAGTTCTCGACGCTGGGCGACGTCGGCGATGCCCCGGCTGCACTGCTCGGCGATGATCTCGAAATGCAGGGTCCCGCCGCGGATCAGAACGCCGAGGGCGATCAGGGCCGAAAACTCCCCGCTCCGGGCGAGCGCGTCGAGACCGGCCGGAATCTCCCAGGCGCCAGGGACGCGCACCACCTGGATATCGGCCTCCGCAACACCATGGGAGGCCAGGCCAGCCAGCGCCCCGGCGAGCAGGCGGTCCACGATCGCGCCGTGGAATCGCGCCGCGACGATGCCGAAGCGCCGTCCCGTGCCGTCCAGGGAAAGGCTGTCAGGGACCCCAGAGTTCACGATTAACCCCTTTCAAATGAAAAGTCTACGGACTGAGCGCGGACGCTGTCAACGCGCCTCTGTTCAGAGATTCCCGGCGCGCGGCTGAAGGTGGATCTCCTCGACTTTGGCGCTGGGATCGGCCTCGAGCGCCCAGACCACCGCCTTGGCCACCGCCTCCGGTGTGATCATCGACGGACGGTTCCACTCCCCCGGCACCTGCTCCCAGAGCGGGCTGTCGGTGGCCCCGGGGTAGATCTCGGTCAGGCGCACCCGGGTACCGGAGAGCTCCTCCCGCAGTGCCGCCACCGCGCCGCGCAGACCCCACTTGCTCGCCGCGTAGGCGGACCAGTCGGGAAAGCCCTTCTTCGCCGCGACCGAAAGCAGCGCGAAGATATGCCCGCCACTTCTGAGAAGATCGGGGAGACAAGCTCGGTAAAGGAAGACGGCTCCGAGCAGGTTGGTCTCCAGGCTCGCTCGCCAGGTTTCAGGCTCGAGGACTGCGAACGGCGCCACGCAGGCGATCCCGGCCGAAGGGACCACTACCTGCGGCCGGTAACCGGCCGCCATCGCCTGCTCGACCGCCGCCTGCACCGCCCGGGCATCGCGAACATCGGCGACCACCGCTATCCCTTTACCGCCCGCGACGCGAAGCGTCGCGGCGAGCGGCTCGGCGTGGCGGCCCAGGAGAACCAGCGGATGGCCCCGGCGCGCCAGAGCCAGCGCCGTCGCCCGCCCGATCCCCGAGCCCGCGCCGGAGATGACCGCAGCGCCGAAGATCGACGGTGCCGCATCGACTTCGGGAAGGTCCGCCACCTGGATGCGCTGAGTCATGGTCATCTCCGTCCATCCAGCCGCGATGCCAGCACCTTGGCGCGCTGGATGTCGGCCTTCGGCGTTCGTTTGGCGCCCGCTGCGGGCGCACGCGGGCCGCGCGGAGCTACTGGATCGGTAGCACGCCGTTCGGGGCCATCGAGCTGGCGTTGGAGGCGACGCGGTTGTTTCCGGCCGACTCGACGACCGCGCCGGCGGCGATGTTGATCCCGACGTTGTTGTTGTAAATCTCGCTATCTGCGAGGCGGATGATCGCGCCGTTGACCGACGCGTTGATGCCGGCGACTTCGTTGTAGGAAACCTGACAACCGTCGACGAAAACGAGCGCGTTCGCGGCGCTGGCGAGGATGCCGCTACCGGTATTGGCGGAAATATAGGACTCGCTGATCGTAACGCGCCCGTTGTTGCCGACGTCGAGGCCGTTCGTCAGCGTGGTGAGCGCGACGTGATCGAGCTCGGCCTTCGACTTGCCGCCGGTGAGGCTGGTGTTGGTGACGAAGATGCCGGTGGGGACGTTGGTGATCCGAGTGTTGCGCACGAGCAGCTTGCCGGGGCTGCCGAGGTTCATCTCGATGCCGCGACCGGTAAAGCCGCTGATCGTGCAGTTGTCGACGGTGAGGCTCAGGCCGGCCAAGAAGCGAATGCCGTTGGTGCCGTTGCCGACGCCGTTGATCGACAGGTTGCGCAGGACGATCTTGTCGCTGGGGCCGGCGTTGATGATGACGCCGTTGGTGAGCGAGGCGAGAATGGAAGCGAGCGTACCGTCGCCGTTGAGGGTAATCGACTTGGTGATGGTCACGGCGCCGAAGCCGCCCGGGTCGAGAGCGGAAATCTCCCCCGCCGGCGCGGTCTTCGAGATCGCACCTGCCCACGTCTTGCAGGGCGCCGTGCGGCTGCAGGGATTGACGTCGTCACCGACTCCGGACACCCAGGTGCGAGTCGCCTGGGCGTGCGCGGCGGAAGCCGTCGCGAGCAGGAAAACGAGGGTGGCAGCGGACCTTTTCATGATGGTTCTCCTGTGGACGTCGGTCTTGCAAGGACTCTTCAACCGCGATGTCCGGGTTGGAGGGCGGCCGTCGGTGGAAATTGCAGGGGTACCATCGAGAGAGCACAGCACCAGGCATGACTGCGGGAATTGAGATTTGAAACTGGTCGGGACGCCGGGATTTGAACCCGGGACCCCCTGAACCCCATTCAGGTACGCTACCAGACTGCGCCACGTCCCGACCGAAAGCCGACTGTTTAGCGGGGATGCTTCTCGAGGATCGCGAGGGCGGCGCGGGCTTCCGCGAGCGCCTCCTCCACACCTCGAAGAAAGGTTTCTATCCGGTCGGGAGATCCGGTGTCAAGCGCAACCGCAGCCTTCCCGTTCGCGCCCGCAGCCTGCTGCGCCCCGGAGGGATCTCCCGCGGCGCCGCTCGACCCGTGCTGATCGTCCCGATCGAGATCGAACAGCCCGGGCCGCGCTAGCGCGACCTTGCCCTCGTGCCCGACCTCGACCTCACGCGATTCGAGCTGCTTCTTGGCGCCGGCGATCGTGTAGCCCTCGTCGTAAAGGAGCTCCTTGATCCGGCGGATCACCGCGACTTCGGTATCGGCGTACACCCGCTGTCCGGACTGGCTCTTCGCCGGATGCAGGGCGACGAACTCGGTCTCCCAGTAGCGCAGCACATAGGGCTGGATATCGAGGAGCTTGCAGACCTCGCCGATCTTGAACCCTTTTTTGGCACTCATGTCGACGGCGGGATCCTATGGCAGGGGACGCGCCCTCGTCGAGCGCTGCCGGGAGCGCTCCCGTTCACTTGGTCCGGGCCCGGATCACCAGGCGCACCGGGATGCCGGCGAGCTGCATCCGCTCCCGCAGGCGGTTCTCGAGGTAGCGTCGGTACGGATGACTGTGCGGCAGCGTCCGATTGGCGAAGATCATGAAAGTCGGCGGCCCTGATGAGACCTGCGCCGAATAGTAGATCTTCCACGGCCGATGGTTCACCGTCGGAGGCGAGTGCGCCGCGATGGCGTCTTCGAGCAAGCGATTGAGCTCGCCGGTCGTCAACTGCGAGCGGAAGCGTGCCCGCGCCTCTTCGACCGCGGGGAAGATCTTCTCCACTCCCCTGCCGGAGAGCGCCGAGAGATTGACCCGCGGTGGATCGGCGAGGATCTCGGCCAGGCGCGGCCAGCTGCTGTCGAGTTTTTCGCGGGACAGATCGTCGAGCAGATCCCACTTGTTCATCGCCACGACCGTGGCACGGCCGGCCTCCCAGATCGCGCCCGCGATGGCGAGGTCGCTGCTGGTGACTCCCGAAGGCGCTTCGATCACCAGGAGGGCGACGTCGGCGCGCTCGACCTGGCGGCGCGCGAACATGACCGCGAGATCCTCCGGGGTGCCCGAAACCTTGGCGCGGCGCCGGATTCCGGCGGTGTCGATGAACAGGAAGCGCTTGCCGTCGCGCTCGACCAGCGTGTCGATCGGATCGCGGGTCGTGCCCGCCACCGGCGAGACGAGCACCCGGTTCTCTCCCAGGACGCGATTCAACAGCGAAGACTTGCCGACGTTCGGCCGGCCGACGATGGCGACCGGCGGCGCCTCGCCCTCGACGGCCTCCGCGATACGCCGTGGCAGAACGGCGCGGATCCGGGTGCGCAGCTCATCGAAACCCAGCCCGTGCTCCGCGGAGACCAGGATCGGCTCGGGATAGCCCAGAGTGTAGAACTCTCCCATGCCCTGCGCGACCTTCTGGTTCTCGCCCTTGTTCACCACCAGCAGGACGGACTTGCCGAGCGGACGCAACTGCTCGACGATGCGCTGATCCGCCGGCACGATGCCTTCACGACCGTCGACCACCAGGAGAACGAGATCCGATTCGTCGATCGCGGCCCGTACCTGCTGATTGAGGCCGAGCGGATCCTCGTCGAGCATGAGGCCGCCGGTGTCGATCCAGAGCACTGGCCAATCCTCATCGAGCATCGCCTGCGCAATGTTGCGATCCCGCGTGACGCCGGGCTGATCGTGCACGATCGCCTGCTTGCGCCCGACCAGGCGGTTGAAGATGGTCGACTTGCCGACGTTGGGCCGGCCAACGATGGATACGGCTGCGGTGGAGGTCATCGATTGGTCGCTGGTTTTGCCGGGAGGCGGAGAAACACAGCCCGTCTCCGCCTAGACACTCTAGCAAACCGCTGCGCGTGGTTGACAGTTTCGCGCGCCGGTCCATACAATGGCCGGAGCGCGAAAGTGGCGGAATTGGTAGACGCGCAAGCCTCAGGAGCTTGTGGTCGTAAGGCCGTGGGGGTTCGAGTCCCCCCTTTCGCACCATCCTCGAGTCTTCCCACCTCAGACCAGCAGCAGCACGACCTCGGCGACCGGCTCGCCGCTCGCGGAGATGACACCTTCGACGCGCATCGCGTTGCCGAAGCGTCGCCCGGCGACCACTTCGATCTCGAGCAGATCGCCGGCGTGAACGGCGCGATGCATCTCGAGGCGGTCGATCCCGGCCAGCCAGCGCTGCTGCGACCCTGCCGACGGCTCGACGAGGAGAACCGCCGCTGCCTGGGCCACCAGCTCGGCGAGGAACGCCGGCGGCAGCGCCGCATTCCCGCGCAGCCAGGTCGAGTTGGCGGTGATCATGGCGCGTGCGCTCCCCGGACCTGCCCGGTCGACCCAGCGAAAGGGAAAACAGTGCGGCAGGTTCATCGGGCCGGCTCGGATGGCTCGGCTGGCTCGTACGGCCCGGTTGACCCCGATGGCTCCAATGGCTCCAATGGCTCCAATGGCTAGGAGGCGACTGGAGCCGAGCGCCTGGCGGCGACGAATTCCGCGATGCTGTTGACCGTCGCGAGAACTTCGGAACCCGACTGCTGATCGTCGATCGCGACGCCGAACTCCTGCTCGATGCCGAGCACGAGCTCCAGAGCGTCGATCGAATCGAGCCCCAGGCCCGCGGGTCCGAAAAGCGGTTCGTCGTCGCCGATCGACGCGGCGTCCCGCTCGAGCTTGAGGCGGTCCACCAGTAGCGCTTTGATCTGATTCTTCATGTCCATGCCCTCGAATCGCCGGCGCGCGCGCCGAGTCAGGATGGTACCACCGCCTCAAGCGGTCAGCAGTCCGCCGTCCACCCGGATCGTCTGGCCGGTGATGTACGACGCCGCGTCCGAAGCGAGGAAGTCGACGACCGCCGCCACCTCTTCCGGCCGCCCCACCCGCCCCATGGGCACGCCGCGCAGGGCGTCGGCGAGCTTTGCCCCCGGCATAGCCCGCAGCAGATCGGTGTCCACGAACCCCGGGGCGATGGCGTTGCTGGTCACTCCGAAGGTGGCGACCTCCTTGGCCAGCGCCTTGGTGAATCCGATCAACCCGGCCTTGGCAGCGCTGTAGTGCGTCTGGCCCATCTGGCCGGCGACCCCGCTCGCGCTCGAGATCGCGATGACCCTTCCCCAGCGCCGCGAGAGCATGCCTTTGATCAGGCACTTCGTCAGGCGGAACGCCGCGTTCAGATTCACCTCCAGCACTTCGTTCCAGTCCTCCTCGCCGAGAAACGGCAGGAGGGCGTCGCGCGTCGTCCCGGCGTTGAGGACAAGAATCTGGACCTCGCCGAGGTCGGCACGGACCTTGGCCACGAGCGCCGGTATCGCTTCCCGGTCCCGCACATCGAGCGCATAGGCGAGACCGCCGACTTCGCTGGCGAGCGTCTCGGCGCTCTCGCGATTGCGCAGATAGGTCAACGCGACTCTCGCGCCGCGCGCGGCAAGCGCCCGGACCGAGGCGGCACCGATCCCACCACTCGCGCCGGTGACGAGAGCGACCCGGCCGGTTCCCGCTGCACCTTGGTTGGTCAAACCCTCACCTCGCGATCGGAACGATCCGGTCGATGAGCGCCATCCTCTGGCGCGCCAGGAGCGCCGGGCAGCCCGCCGGCGAGCTCGAGCCCTTCGGTCTGCCTGGCTGGAGCCGCCAGGCCCGCGGCCGACGAGATCGTCCGCCAGGGCAGGCCGGCCAGGGTGGCGCGAAAGCGCTCGGGAAACTCCTCCCGGCTGGCCTCGTGAAAGAAGCGGGCGAAGCCCGAGAGAAAGCCCGGAACCGCACGCCCCGCGAGCTCCCACGGATGCACCACCAGAAGGGGAAGCGCTCCCCGCCGCAACTGGCGTCGGGCGGCGGCCAGGATCCAGCGTGGCGCGGCTGCCCTGCCGCACCAACCGCCGGCAGGGATCCGCAGCCACCCCCCCCAGGTCAGAGGCGGGATCTCCACCAGAGTGGCACCTCCCGGCCAGGAGAGCGTCACAGGGCGATCCGGATTGGACGACGACCCGGCTCCGGCAGCGGGGACGAGAGAGCTGTCGAAGCGGAACCCGGCTTCGGCGACGATCCGCAGGCGAGGATTTCCGACCTCGCGCAGCGACCATTCGGGAGCGCGAAAACCGCGCACCTCGCCGCCGACCGCGTCCTCGAGGACCGCCTTGGCGCGACCGATCTCTTCCCGGAAGCGCTCGGGATCGAGGCTGTTGGCCCGCCAGTGGTGAAACGAGTGGCAGGCGATCTCGTGCCCCGCCGCCGCGAGGTCGCGCAAGCGGGAAGCGATCCGCACGGCCACCTCACCCAGCACGAAAAAAGTCGCCGTCGCGCCCGTGCGGGCGAGCTCCTCGGCGAGCTGCGGCAGGAGCCAATCGAGCTCCTCGGGAAGATGCGGGCGCGCACCGGGGTCGACGTACTCCGGCACCCAGCAGTTGTGGTACCACTCCTCGACGTCGACGGACAGGGCGGGCCCGAACCGGCCGACGAGCGGCCGGAGGTCAGGAGTGCTCGTCTTCGACTTTGAATTGGATGGCGGCAAGAGCGATCCGGAGGGTGTCGATCAAGGGCCGAAAATGGCTCTCCTCGTCATTATAGATAGTCCGGACCGGAACGTGCCCGAGCCGTGCGCCAGCCTTCCCCGCCTTGATCAGCATCTCGGACTCGATCGCGTAGCCATCGGACCGCAGGCGCAGCCGTCGCGCCAGGTCGCTCGAGATGAGCCGGTATCCAGACTGGGAGTCTTCGAGCTCGAGCTCCGACATCCAGGTGAGGATGCGCGTGCCGATGTAGTTCGTCCAGTACCGGGCCGGAGGAATACCCCGCGAATCCTGAAGCCGCGCTCCCACGAGGAGGTCGACACCACCACCGTCCCAGGCCGCGACCAGAGCCGGAATATCGCTGGGATCGTGTTGCCCGTCACCATCCAGCAGGAGGAGCGCCACCGGCCGGCGCTCCAGGGCGAGCTCGATGCCACGCCGCAAAGCGAAACCCTTGCCGCGATTTGCCGGCAGGATCTCGACGCGGGCTCCGGCCGCGGCGGCCCGCGCCGCGGTTTCGTCCGTGCTGCCGTCGCTCACGACCACGACGTCGGCCACGAAACGGCGCGCACCGGCCACCACCTCGCCAATGGTCGCCCCACAGTCGAAGGCCGGGATCACCGCCGCAATATCTTCACGACTCACGAATCGGCAACTTATAACACAGCATTTCCCGACCTGGACCTCTTGTTCTCGGTTGTGGCCTTGTGAGAGGCTTCGCAGGTGCCTGAGGCGTATTTTCCCATCATCGTCGCCTTCGCTGCGGCCTTTGGTCTGGCCTGCCTTCTGATTGCCATTTCCTGGTACGCAGGACATCGCAGCGGCGGGCGAGTCAAGCTCTCGACCTACGAGTCCGGACTGCCGCTTCTCGACCGCTCGCGCAAGCGCCTCTCCATCGCCTTCTTCCTGATCGCCATCGACTTCGTGGTGTTCGATGTCGAGGCTGCCTTTCTCTACCCCTGGATCGTCGTCATGCGGGAGGGAGGCTGGCCGCTTTTTGCGGCGGTGATGGCCTTCCTCGGCCTGATTCTCGTCGGCTACGCCTACGTCTGGCGGAAGGGCGGGCTCGATGTCGTGGCGAAGACCCTGCGACCTCAAAGGGCAACCCGATGAGCTCCGGCCGCCCGGATGCGAGCGCCAGCCTGCCGGACAGCGCGATCGCCGAGATCCTCGCCCTCCGGCCCAGGTATCCAACCCTCGAAGCCCTGACGCTGCCAGCCCTGCATATCGCGCAACGCGCTTCCGGAGGATGGCTCTCCGAGGCGGCCATCGAAGCGGTAGCCCACCTCCTGGAGCTCCCGGTCGCGCGCGTCGCCGGAGTGGTTTCCTTTTATGACATGTACCACGTGCGCCCCGTAGGCCGTCATCGCATCCGCGTCTGCACCAACCTCTCCTGCCAGCTGCGCGGGTCGGGAGAGATCCTCGAGACGATCGGCCAGGAGCTCGGTGTCGAGGAGGGCCAGGTAACTCCCGATGGCCGCTGCTCCTTTGTCCAGTTCGAGTGCCTCGGTTCCTGCGACACTGCCCCGATGGTCATGATCGATGACGATTACCACGAGAACCTGACCCCGGACCGGGTGCGGCAGATCGTGCGAGAGCTCAAGTAGTCATGACCACCGAACGCGTCCTGACTCGCAACGTCGGTCGACCCGCAGCGCTTTCGGTCCGCGGATATCGCGAAGGCGGAGGGTACGACGCCCTCGCCAAAGCTCTGCGCATGCAGCCGGAAGAGGTCATCGAAGAGGTCAAGCGCTCCGGTCTCCGCGGCCGCGGTGGTGCCGGCTTCCCCTGCGGAGCCAAGTGGTCTTTCGTTCCGCGGCAAAGCCCGAAACCGAAGTACATCGTCTGCAATGCCGACGAATCCGAGCCCGGGACGTTCAAGGACCGGCTGCTCATGGAACACGATCCGCATCAGCTCATCGAAGGCTGCATCATCGCCGGCTGGGCGGTCGGGGCCAACACCACCTACATCTACATCCGCGGCGAGTACACCAAGGCGGCGGCCATACTCGAGTCCGCGATCCGCGACGCCTACGAGAGTGGCGTCCTCGGAACGAACGTAATGGGCAGCGGATTCCACCACGACATGTACGTCCATCGCGGCGCCGGGGCCTACATCTGCGGCGAAGAGACAGGGATGCTCGAGTCGCTCGAAGGCAAGCGCGGCCAGCCGCGCGTCAAGCCCCCCTTCCCTGCCATCGTCGGCGCGTTCGGCTGCCCAACAGTAATCAACAACGTCGAGACGCTCTGCTGCGCGACCCACATCCTCCTGCGCGGTGCCGACTGGTTCAAGGCGATCGGCACCGATGAGCGCAATACCGGGCCGAAGCTCTACGCCATTTCCGGCCATGTCGAGCGACCAGGAACCTACGAGTACCCGATCGGCGTCTCCTTCCAGACCCTCCTCGACGGTTGCGGTGGAATGTACCGCGGCCGCGAGTTGAAGGCTTTCATTCCCGGCGGGGCGTCGGCGCCGATGATGATGGCGGTCGACCGCGAGATACGCATGGACTTCGACACCCTGGCCAAGGCCGGCAGCATGCTCGGCTCGGCCGCGGTGATCGTCATGGACGACACCACCTGCATGGTCAGGGCGACACTGCGTCTCGCCGAGTTCTTCGCCCACGAATCATGCGGCCAATGCACCCCCTGCCGCGAAGGCACGAATTGGATGAAGATCCTGCTGCAGCGCATCGCCAGCGGCCAGGGAGCGGAGTCCGATCTCGACCTCCTCGCCCGCGTGGTTCCGAACGTCGGCGGGATATCGCTTTGCGCGCTGGGTGATGCCGCCCAAGGTCCCGTGCGCTCGCTGGTGGACAAGTTCAGCGACGAAATCCGTGAAAATCTGCGCGCCGGGCGCTATCCGACCCCGGCCCCGCGCTACTTCGACCAGGGAGCCGCCGCCTGATGCCTACCTTGACCATCGATGGGCGCACGGTCGAGGTGCCGGCCGGGACCAACCTGATCGAAGCCGGACTCAAAGTCGGCGTCCAGATCCCTCACTACTGCTATCACCCCCGCCTGTCGGTCGTCGGTCAGTGCCGCATGTGCATGGTCGAGATCGAAGGGATGGGAAAGCTCCAGGCGGCCTGCTCCACCCAGGTGATGAAGGACGGCATGGTCGTCCGCACCACCTCGCCCAATGCCGACGAGGCGCAAAGGGCCATCATGGAGTTCCTGCTCATCAACCATCCGCTGGACTGCCCGATCTGCGATCAGGCCGGCGAATGCGGCCTGCAGGACTATTCCTACAAGCATGGACAGGCCTTCTCCCGGTTCCGCTTCGAGGAAAAGCGGACCTATCCCGAGAAGGAGCGCATCCCGCTCGGCCCGACGGTGATGCTGAACATGAACCGCTGTATCCAGTGCACGCGGTGCATCCGCTTCACCGAGGAGATCGCCAAGACCAGCGAGCTCGGCTTCTTCGACCGTGGTTCGCATGCCGAGATCGGGACCTTTCCCGGCAAGCCACTCGACAATCCGCTGTCGACCTGCGTCGTCGACATCTGCCCGGTCGGCGCGCTCACCTCGACCCGCTTCCGCTTCGCCGAGCGCGTCTGGTACCTCGACAAGAATCCGACGATCTGCACCGGCTGCGACGTCGGCTGCAACATCACCCTCGAGCATAAGCAGGGAGCGATCAAGCGCTACAAGCCGCGTCAGAACCCGGAAGTCAACGATTTCTGGATGTGCGACTTCGGGCGCTCGACCCACGAGCGCTATCGCGAGATCCCCCGCCTCGCCTTCCCGCAGGTTCGCCGCAACGGCGCGCTCGCGGCGACGGGATGGAAGGAAGCCATCGACCACGTCGCCCACAATCTGCGCTCGCGCCGCAGCGAGGGCGTGATCGCGTTTCTCGGCTCGGGTTTTCTGTCGACGGAAGAGGCCTTTCTGCTCGCCAAGATCGCCGCGTTCGTCGAGTCGCCGCATCGCTCGATCTGGGTCGACAGCGGCCCGGCGCGGCACATTCCCAACCTGCAGGGCGGATTGACCGGTCACGACGCGGCACCGAATCGCCGCGGCGCGGAGCTTGCCGGTCTGGTTCCCGCCTCCGGCGCGGTGAGCAGCGAGGATCTTCTGCTCGAGGGAGCAGCGGCCAAGTGCGGAGCGATCTTCATCGCCGACAGCGACTTCGGGCGCGCCGCGCACGACCCCAAGGTCGTCGAGCGTTTGCGCGAGGCAAAGTTCCTGGCCGTCATGGGCTGGGCAGACTCGCCGCTCGCCCGCGTCGCCGACGTCGTCCTGCCGGTCGCCACGCACGCCGAGCGCGCCGGCACGTTCGTCAACGTCGACTGGCGGGTGCAGCGTTTCGAGCAGGCCTTCGCGGCGCCTCCCCAGGTCCGTCCGGGCGTCGAGGCGCTCGCCGATATCCTCTCGCGTTTCGATCCCAAGTGGTCGACCGTCACACCG
This sequence comes from Thermoanaerobaculia bacterium, assembly GCA_031403995.1. GTDB lineage: Bacteria > Acidobacteriota > Thermoanaerobaculia > Multivoradales > JAGPDF01 > JAGPDF01. The sequence goes on along the minus strand of JANNGS010000036.1, from coordinate 152,824 downwards.
GCCACCGTCTTCGACCTGCTGGCGGAAGAGGTTCCGGCTTTCCGCGGTCTGCGCTACCGGGAGATCGCCGCCGAGGGCACCAGGCTCCCGACGGTGCCGGAGCCGGCGCCGGCCGGGGCGGGAGCGTAAGGCGCGTGGTCTTCACCCCGGCCGTCATCGCCGCCCTCGCCATGACCGGCCTGTGGCTCGTCGCGTTGATCAGCGTGACTCCGGTCCTGCTCTGGCTGGAACGCCGGGCGCCGGCCTTCATGCAGGATCGCCTCGGCCCGAACCGGCTGGGCCCCCTCGGGCTCTTTCAGGCGATCGCCGACGTCCTCAAGTTCATCTTCAAGGAGGACCTGAATCCGGCCGGCGCCGACAAATTTCTCTTCGTCCTCGCACCGACGATCGGCTTCGTTGCCTCCCTGCTGACCTATCTCGTCCTCCCCTTCGGACCCGAAGTCACCGTGGCCGGGCACACCTTCCCGCTGGTGGTGATCGACTCGGACGCCGGGATGCTGATGTTCCTGGCGCTCGCGAGCCTCGGGGTCTACGGCCTCGTCCTGGCCGGCTACAGCTCGAACAACAAGTGGTCCCTGATGGGCGGCATCCGGGCTTCCGCCCAGATGGTGAGCTACGAGCTGGCGCTGACGGTCGCCGTCCTCGCGGCGCTCGTGCCGGCGGGCTCGCTGAACCTGTCGCGCGTTGTCGACCACCAGATCGCAGGCTCCCTGCTCGGGTTCCTGCCGGCGTGGAACGTCTTCACCCAGCCGCTCGGTTTCCTGGTCTTCCTGGTCGCCGCTTTCGCGGAGACCAACCGGACGCCGTTCGACCTGCCAGAGGCCGAATCGGAGCTGGTCGCCGGCTACCACACCGAGTATGGCGGCCTGCGCATGGCACTGTTCTACATGGGTGAGTACCAGTCGATGGCGATCCTCTCGGCCCTCGGCTCGACGCTCTATTTCGGCGGCTGGTCGCTGCCCGGCGTCGACGCCGCCGCCGCCGGGGCCTGGATCGCGGGTCTGCCGGTGGTCGGAGCACTTCTCGGCCCCGGGCTCGGCACCGCGCTCTTCGGTTTCTCGGTGCTGGGCGCGAAGACCTACATCGCCCTCTTCTGCTTCATCTGGGTGCGCTGGACCTTTCCGCGATTTCGTTACGACCAGCTCATGCGGTTGGGATGGAAGGTACTTCTACCTCTCGCACTGGTCAACTTCGTCGTCGTGGCCGCGCTCGCCGTCGCCGGAAAGATCTGACGATGCTGCTGACCGTGTTCTTCCTTCTGGCAATCGCGGCGGTCGGCTCGGCGATCGTGGTCGTGCTGCATCGCAATCCGGTCGTCTCCACGATGAGTCTGGTGGTGACGCTCGTAGCCACGGCCGGGCTCTTCATCATGCTCGGGTCACCCTTCCTCGCGGCGCTCCAGATCCTTCTTTACACAGGGGCGATTCTGGTCCTCTTCCTGTTCGTCATCATGCTGCTCAACGTGCAGCGCGAACGCACGACGGCCACCAGGTTGAGCGGAATGCTCGTTGGCGCCGGGATTTGCGCCGTCGTCTTCGCGGGAGTGCTCGTCCGGCTCTTCTGGGCCGCCTATGCCGACACGGCAGTGAAGCCGCTCGAGGCCGATTCGGTCTCGCTGGTCGTCATCGCGCGCGAGCTCTTCTCCACCTACATCCTGCCCTTCGAAATGATCGGCCTGCTCCTGCTGGTGGCGGTCGTAGCGGCTAGCTGGGTCGCGCAGAGGGCGGAGCCTGGCGAGTCGGCAGGGACTCCCGACTCCATGGCGGAGCCGGCCAATTCCCCCGATCCGGCCGCACCGGCGAGACAGGAAGGGCGGCGATGACGATTCCGATCGTCTGGTACCTGGTCCTCGCCGCGGTGCTCTTCTGTATCGGCACGTTCGGTGCCCTCACCCGGCGCAGCGGCATCGCGATCTTTCTGTCGATCGAGCTCATGCTGAACGCCGCCAACCTGACGCTCGTCGCCTATTCGCGCATTCATGGCAACAGCGCGGGACAGATGTTCGTCTTCTTCGCGCTGGCCGTCGCCGCGGCGGAAGCCGCCGTGGGACTGGGGCTCTTCATCAGCATCTATCGCCTTCGGCACACGATCGACATCAATCGGCTGAATCGACTCCGATGGTGAGACGATGAGCGCCCTCGACTATCTCTGGCTGATTCCGGCGCTGCCCTTCCTGGGGGCTGCCGTCAACGGGCTCCTGGTCAGGAACCGCCACAAGTCGCTCGCGACCGCGATCGGAGTCGGCGCTCCCGGACTCTCGCTCCTCGTGGCGCTCGCCTGCCTCGTCGAGTTCATCGCCCGCCCGGGCCACACGCCGTACGAGCAGCTCCTCTACCCCTGGACGGCGGGCGCGCTCAAGATCGACATCGCCTTCCTGCTCGACCCGCTCTCGGCGGTGATGCTGTTCGTTGTGACCTTCGTGGGATTCCTCATCCACGTCTACTCGGTCGGCTACATGGCGCACGAAGAGGGCTACCGGCGCTACTTCTCGTACCTGAACCTCTTCATGGGCGCCATGTTGCTCCTGATCCTCGGAGACAACTACCTCGTGATGTTCGTCGGGTGGGAGGGCGTCGGCCTCTGCTCCTACCTCCTGATCGGCTTCTACTTCGACCAGGACTTCCCGCCCCAGGCGGGCCGCAAGGCCTTCATCGTCAACCGGATCGGCGACTTCGCCTTCCTGGTCGGCCTGTTCGCCATCTTCAGCCAGTTCGGAACGCTCAATTTCAAGGGCGTCAACAGCGCGATCCTGGCCGACGTCGGAGCCCTCGAAGCGCCGTTCGCGCTCGGCCTGTCGCTCGCGAGTTTCATCGCCCTCTTCCTGTTCATCGGCGCCATGGGCAAGAGCGCGCAGATTCCGCTCTACGTCTGGCTGCCGGATGCCATGGCCGGCCCGACCCCTGTTTCGGCCCTCATCCACGCCGCGACGATGGTCACTGCGGGCGTCTATATGGTGGTCCGGACGAACCTGATCTATCAGCTCGCGCCCTCGATAATGCTCTTCGTGGCGATCGTCGGTGCGGCGACGGCGATCTTCGCCGCCACCATCGGCATCGCCCAGAACGACATCAAGAAAGTCCTCGCCTACTCGACCGTCTCGCAGCTCGGTTACATGTTCCTCGCTGCCGGCGTCGGCGCCTACGTTGCGGCCATTTTTCATCTCGCCACCCACGCCTTCTTCAAGGCCCTGCTCTTCCTCGGCTCCGGCTCGGTGATCCACGCCATGGGCGGCGAGCAGGACATGCGCAAGATGGGGGGACTTCGCAAGCACCTGCCGTGGACCTACCGCACCTTCCTCGTCGGAACGCTCGCCATCTCCGGCGTTCCGCTCCTGGCCGGTTTCTTCAGCAAGGACGCCATCCTGGGCAGTGCCTTCGAAAAGTCGCCCGTGCTGTGGATCATCGGCCTCGCGACCGCGGCCTTGACGGCCTGTTACATGCTCCGGGTCGTCTTCCTCACCTTCTTCGGCAAGTTCCGCGGCACCCATGAGCAGGAGCATCATCTCCACGAGTCTCCGGGCGTCATGGTCGTCCCGCTGGTCATCCTCGCTGCCGGCGCGGCCTTCGCCGGCTATGCCGGCAAGATCCCTTTTACCCATTTCGACTGGCTGGGCGGCTTCCTCTCCTCGGTCATCGTCGCCATTCCGGGTCACGAGGCTCACGCCGCGCACCACGGAATCGGTCTCGAGGCGATGCTCGTCGGCGCTTCGATCGCCGCCGCGACCGCCGGCCTGGGGCTCGCCTGGTGGCTCTGGGGGCGCAACCTCGGCACGTATTCCGACGCGATGCTGGCGCGACGGGCTCCGGGCCTCTACCGTCTGGTCGAGAACAAATATTTCGTCGACGAGATCTACGATCGATTCGTGGTTCGACCGCTGCGTTCCCTGGCGCGCTTCTGCTGGAAAGTCATCGACTCCGTGTTCATCGACGGCGGTCTCCATGTGCTGGCCTTCATCACGGAGCTGGCCGGTGACCTCGGACGATTCTCCACCACGGGCAACGTCCGTCAGTACGCTCTCTACTTCTTTGCCGGAGTGCTCGTTCTCTTCTGGTGGATGATCCTCTGATGATGAATGAGCTGCTCGACCTGCTCCTGGGCGACACGATCACCCGCTTCGTTTTCTTCCCGAGTTTCGCGGCGTTTCCCCTGCTGTTCCTCGGCCGCGCGAGCGCCCGCACGGTCAAGCTCTACGCCCTTTTCGTCGCGCTCGTCGAGTTCGCGCTGATCGCCCTCTTCACCGCCTCTCACTGGGGCGGAGGTACCATGGTGGCGCGGGATGCCACCCTGACCTGGCTCGACTTCGGATCCCTGCGGGTTCTCTACGAGGTCGGGGTGGACGGCATCTCGCTGCCCCTGGTCCTCCTCACCGGACTCCTCCTGCCCCTGGTCATTCTCGGCTCCTGGCGCGGGATCACGAAGCACTGGACCGGTTTCGCCGCCTCGATGCTCTTCCTCACCACCGGCATGCTGGGCGCGCTCGTCGCCCTCGACCTGCTCGTCTTCTACGTCTTCTGGGAAGTCATGCTGATTCCGATGTACGTGATCATCGGCATCTGGGGAGGCGACCGCCGGGTTTACGCCGCGGTGAAGTTCTTCCTGTTCACGATGGCGGGCAGCCTGCTCATGCTGCTCGGCATCCTGTGGATGGCGTGGACTTACGGCAAGCTCACGGGTGTCTGGAGCTTCCGCTACGAAGACCTGCTGCAGCTCCAGTTCCCGCTCGACCAGCAGCTCTGGCTCTTCGCTGCCTTCGCGCTGGCGTTCGCGATCAAGGTACCGATGTTCCCGTTCCACACCTGGCTCCCGGACGCCCATGTCGAAGCCCCGACCGGTGGCTCGGTGATCCTGGCCGGCGTCCTCCTCAAGCTCGGAACCTACGGCTTCCTGCGCTTTGCGATCCCGTTCTTCCCGCAGGCGGCGACGCAACTCGCCCCGTGGGTCGTCGGCCTGGCTCTCGTCGGCGTCATCTACGGCGCCCTGGTCGCCTGGGCGCAGACCGACATGAAGAAGCTGGTCGCCTATTCCTCGATCGCACATCTCGGATTCGTCATGTTGGGGCTTTTCGCCTTCAACGAGATCGCCTGGCAAGGCGCCCTGCTGCAGATGGTCAACCACGGGCTCTCGACCGGCGCCCTGTTCCTCCTCGTCGGAATGCTCTACGACCGCCGCCACACCAAGAAGTTCGAGGACTTCGGCGGCCTGGCGAAGACGATCCCCTGGTTCGCGCTGATGCTCGTTTTCGCCACTCTCGCGTCGGTCGGCCTGCCGGCGCTCAACGGCTTCGTCGGCGAGTTCATGATCCTGATCGGCGCCTGGCAAGGCGGGCTCCGCTGGGCGACCGGCATCGCGACCTTCGGGGTCGTCCTCGCGGCGGTCTACCTGCTCAAGATGCTCCAGGAGACGATCTGGGGACCGATTCGAAAGGACGAGAACCGGTCGCTCAAGGACCTCAGTCTGCGTGAAGTCGCGACGCTCCTGCCGCTCTGCATCCTGATGCTCTGGATCGGGGTCGCTCCGGGAAGGTTCCTCGAGCCGAGCCGGCCGGCGTTGACCTCGGTTCTCGCTACCTATCGCGCCCAGATGTCGGCCGGGCCGCCCGAGGCAGTGACGCTCTCGCGAGCGATCATGACCGCTGCTCCGGCCCCGACCTTCGTCGCCGGCAGCCCGGCAGCGGGAAGCGGGAGCTCGCGATGAACCCCATCTTCGCGTTGGCCCAGGCAGATTGGCTCTCGCTGCTACCCGAGCTCGTGCTCACCGGAGTGGCTTCGGTCATCCTCCTCCTGGAGGCGTTCACTCCGCGCCTGCGTCCGGCGTTCAACGGACTGGCGCTCGCCGGTGTGGTGGCGGCCTCGGTGATTCTCGCGCAGCAACCGATGGGACTGTTCTTCCACGGCCTGATCGAGTCGACCGCGCTGACCGGCGCCTTCTCCCAGATCATCCTCCTGGCGACCGCGATCGGCCTGCTCTCCGCTCAGGGTTACCTCAAGCGCGAACGCCTCCTGTTCGGCGAGTACCCGGCGCTGCTCCTGTGGTGCAGCACGGGCCTCCTGCTGCTGATCCGCGGTGTCGAGCTGGTGACAATCTTCGTGGCGCTCGAGCTGCTCTCGGTGGCGCTCTACGGTCTCGCGGCGTTCCACCGACGGGAGTCGGTTTCCTCCGAGGCCGCGATCAAGTACTTCCTGATGGGCGCCCTGGTGAGCTCCTTCGTCCTCTACGGCGCCGCGCTGGTCTACGGCGAAACCGGCTCGACGACCATCACCGGCATCTCCGCCGCGCTGGCAGCAGGTACCGGCTCCCCCGGCCTGATCTTCCTCGGCTTCCTTCTTCTCGTCTGCGGCTTCGGTTTCAAGCTCGGCCTGGTGCCGTTTCACGCCTGGGCACCCGACGTCTACCAGGGCGCCCCCTCGCCGTTCGTCGCCTTCCTTTCGGTGGCGCCGAAAGCCGCTTCCGCCGTCGTCCTTGCCCGCCTCGTCATTCTCGTGGCGTCCGCTCCCACGGCAGGCGACTGGACGAAGCTGGTGAGCGTCCTCGCCATCGCTTCGATGCTGGTGGGCAATCTCTTCGCTCTCGCGCAGCGCGACATCAAGCGCATGCTGGCGTACTCCGGAATTGCCCACATGGGCTATCTCCTGATCCCGCTGGCCTCGCCCGGCGAGTCGAGCTGGCGGCCGATGCTCGTCTATCTGGTCTCCTACACCCTCATGAACGGCGGCGCGTTCGTCCTCGTCTCGATGCTCTACGCCAAGCCCGGCGAGCAGCACGCCATCGCCAACCTCTCCGGCTGGGCCTTCCGCTTCCCCGTCGCTGCCGCCTGCATGGCGGTGTGCATGCTCTCTCTGGGAGGGATCCCGCCGACCGCAGGTTTCGTCGCCAAGTACCTGGTCTTCGCCCACGCCATCCAGAACGGGAACCTGGCGCTCGCCCTCGTCGGCATCTTCGCCAGCCTGATCGGCGTGGTCTTCTATCTGCGCGTCATCTACATGCTCTACATGCGCGACGAGATCTCGAGTCCCGGCGGACTGAAGCTCGATCTCAGCGGGCAGCTGGCGGCGGTGCTCGCCGCCGTGGGAACCGTCGTTCTGGGCGCCTTCCCGGGTCCGTTCCTGGCTTGGCTGGAAGCGGCTCTCGCCACTCTCTGATCCGGTCCTGGCCTGCGCCCCCGGGGGTCGAGGGAACGCCTCGTTCCATCCGCTCCGGTACTTGGCGGGACACTCCACAGTCGCTTTCCCGCGAGGGAGCTATACTCCGGCGCGGGAGTCAGCCATGAAAACAGCCCGAAGCCCCATCCTGAAGCGCCAGGCCGGTTTCACGCTGATCGAGACGCTCATCGTGCTCGCGGTGATCGGGATCCTCGTCCTCATCTCCGCGCCGGCCTTCCTCAAGATGATGAATCGCTTCAAGCTCACCGGAACGACGCGCGAGCTCGCTTCGCTGATGCAAGCGGCGCGGTATGAAGCGATCAAGATGAACGCTCCGTCGCAGGTCAACTACGACGCCACATCGAACAGGTTCATCGCCTTCGTCGATCTCGATCGCAACAACGTGCAGAGCACTGCCGACCGGATCCTCGCCGCGAGCGTCATGGTGCCGCGCAAGGTCGAGTTCTGGGGTCCACCCGACGTCGCGGCGAACGGCGTGAATGCCATCGACGGCTGGGACGACAATACTCCTACCGCGCGCCTCGGGCCGATCTTCAGTCCGGATGGCTCCGCGGATCGTGTGGGCGCCTACCGGCTGAAGGACTCCAATGACAATTTCCTCGAAGTACGGGTGGAGACTCCAGCCACCGGCAGGATCGTGCTGAAGAAGTATTTTCCGGCCGACACTGCCTTCTTCCTGAACGGGGAATCCGATCACAAGTGGGTCTGGTACTGACCGAGTACCGGTCCGCGGACTCCCGACCCGCACCCATTCACCGCGGCACCCTTCAGGACTCCGTCTTGCCATAGAACGCCAGTGCGGATTCGCCATATTGGCGGGAGTCCGTTCGCACCAGGCCTCCGGCTTTATCCGGCAGAACGGAGCGTGCGCTGTGCTCGATCGTGAGCACGCCCCCAGATCGCAGGAGCAGCGAGCAGGCGGCGAGAAATCCGGCGTCCGGCAGCCACGAATAGGGCGGGTCGGCGAAAACGAGATCGAACCTCGCCGCCTGCCTCTCGAGCTCGGCGAGCGCCCGGTCGACGGGTAGCGCCAGCACGTGATAGCTCCCCGAGGGCAGCAACGCCGTATTGCGCTCGAGCGCCGCCACCACCGATCGGTTGGACTCGACCAGCGTCGTCGACAAGGCGCCGCGGCTGATCGCTTCGATCGCCACCGCGCCGCTGCCGGCGAAGAGGTCGAGCAGAGTCGCCTTTGCGAGGCGCTCGCCCCAGATCGAGAACAGGGCCTCCCTCACCTTCTGCTCGGTCGGGCGAATGCCCGGCGGGACCTCGAGCTTGCGTCCTTTCATCGCCCCGCTCGCGACGCGGATTCCGGGCGATCTCACGGCGCCGGTCCGCGGCGCACGATGCGCACGAACTGGCGGTGGAGCTCGTCGATCGTGAGGAACATGCTGAGCGGCTGAACCTTCCCCCGCACCTCGATGCCCCGGCCGTCCGCGGTCCGGCCGACGACCTCGAACTCGATCTCGTCGACCCGCAGCAGCAGATCTCCGGCCCGCGGCACGTAGCCCGCCGGCAGGCCCCCTGCCATCGGCGATTCGAGCGCGCGCTGGGCGAGTTCCTCGGCAATGCGCAGCAGATCCCCCAACCCCAGCGGATGGCTGTCCAGGCGGCCGTACCGGAAGCGCTTGGCAGGCGCTCCGGGCAGGCTGAGCGCGAGCTCGCAACGCTCGACCCATTCACCGGCAACCCCGCCCGGCGCCTCCCTGACCTCCGACAGATTCGCAGCTGCGAGCCGGCGGACGTAGGCTTCGACCTCGTCCCGGCCGACCTCCGCCAGGCGCATCGACTGGCGCTCGTCCTGCCACTCCCGCAAACGGATCGTTCCGTTGGCGAACAGCGTCACTTCGTTCCGGCCCAGACGGTTGGAACAGTCGCGGCGCAGGAGCTCGGTCGAGGCATCGCCAGCCCGGAGCGTTCCAGGCCCGGCGATGGTCAAGATCCAGGCGGCTGCCCAGATACCGGATCGCCTCACGTTCCCTCCGCCGCTCCACGGCCTGCCCGGAGCGCGAACGCGAGCTCGCCTTCGGCACCGATTCGCCCGTCCAGCTTGGCCTTCAGGGTGAGCTCGAGGGCCCGGCCGAGCGCCGGCCCGGCGGCGAGCCCAGCCGCGATCAGATCGCGGCCGCCGATCTCCAGCCGCACCGATCGCAGCTCGCCCCATTCGCGGCGGACCCAGGAGCACGCACCGTCATCCAGCGCCGCCAGGACGGCGAGCTCCTCGGCGCTCCACCCGCCGAGAAGAGCGTGCACGCTGCTCGGCCGTACCTCGCCTGCCAGCCGGGAAAGCGCCTCCCGCACCCTGTCCGGGCCGACGGCGACCAGGCGCTGCTCGTCGCCCTGCAGCGCAAGCCGGAGCGACAGTCGTCTCCGATCGTCCGCCGGGAGATCGAAAACCAGACACAGGAGCGCCAGGCGAAACGTCCCCGCTTCCCGCCTCGGGCGGCCCTCGCCGACAACGGGAAGCCGTTCGTCGCGCTGACGAAGCGCGGCGTCAAAGCGGTCCTCCGCGCCGCCGGCCTGCACCAGGCTGCCATCGATCGCCTCGAGCAGGCGCAACTCGTGCAGCCGGCGAAGCACCCGGGAGGCGCTCGCCGGACGACCGAGCGCCCGACGCAACGCCTCGCCCAGGCGTGCCGGCGACAGACGCGCCAGGCAACCGCTGGCGCGGGCCGCCTCGGCCTCCGCCAGGGTCGCCGGATCAAGCTCGAATCCGAACCGCGCCGCGAACTCCAGGCCGCGCAGGATCCGCGTCGGGTCGTCCCTGAAGGAGTCCGGATGCAGCGCTCGCAGCCGCCGCGCCGCCAGATCCGCGAGGCCGTCGCAGGGATCGATCAGGCGCTCGCCGAATCCGGGCGCCAGCGGTATCGCCAGGCAGTTGATGGTGAAGTCGCGCCGCGCGAGATCGCTCTCGATCGTCCCCGGCGCGACCACAGGAAGACTCGCAGGTGCGGGATAGATCTCGGTTCTGGCCCGCGCCAGGTCGATTCGGACGCCTCCCGGCGCCGCGATCTCGGCGGTCAGGAACTGGGGGTGCAGGCGCAGCTCGCCGTCGAGCGCTCCCGCGAGGCGCGATGCGAAGGGTTCGATCTCGCCGTCGACGACGAGATCGATATCGAGCTCGCTGGCTTCGAACCAGAGATCGCGCACTCCGCCTCCGACCCAGTAAAGGTCGCAGCCGGCGCCCGGCGCGATCCCGGCGGCGCTGCGCAAGAGTGCCAACCGCGCAGCTGGCAGGGCGCGGAATCGGCGGAGGATCTCCTGCGCCGTCGCGGAATCGACGGTGGAGAGCGCGCGGAACCCGGAAGTGGGAACCGCCGACGGGTCCGAAGCAGGCCGCATGCTGGTTGGCGATTGTACCGCCGCTCAGACTCCGAGGCGGTGAACCCGGCCGGCGCCGACGATGCCTTCGATCGCGGTGAGCAGGGCCGGTGTCGCGTCGACGCGGAACCGCTCCTGGGGAGAGATGCGCACGAGCTCGTCGTCGAGCCGGATTTCGAACTCCACCGCCGTCTCGCCGGGATGGTCGGCGAGGACGTCGCGCAGTCGGAGCATCTCGGTCTGCGGCAGCGCGCGATCGAGGGAGACCCGGAGCCCCGAAACCAGCTTCTCCACCGCCCTCGCCAGCGGCGTCATCTCCTCGGCGGTCATTTCGTTCTCCGCGCCGCGCTCGCGCACCTGCCCCTTGACGATGACCGCCGCATCCTCCACGAGGAGCGCATCGTACCGCTGCAATTGATCGGCGAAGAGCGTCACCGGAAGCGCTCCGTTCAAGTCCTCGAGGACGAAACGCCCCATCACTCGCCCGGCGTTCGGTCCGCTCTTGATCTTGGCGCGCGTGATCCGGGTCACCAGTCCACCCACCGTGGCGGAACCCTGGAAGCCACCGCGCAGCTGCTCGGTAGTGTGCGTCACCAGCCGCTTCAAGTGCATCTCGAATTCGACCAGCGGATTTCCCGAGAGGTAGAAGCCGAGAGCCTCCTTTTCCAGCCGCAGGCGCTCGCTCTCCGTCCAGGCGGGGATCGTCGACGCCGGCTCGTTCGGCAGGGTACTGGCGCTGCCCGACCCGAAGAGGTTGCTCTGCCCGGCTTCGATCTCCCGGCGGCGGCGCGCTGCCTGCTCGGCGAGGCCGGCGAGTGCGCCGGTGAGCGCCGCGCGGTGCCCCCCCAGCGAGTCGCAGGCGCCCGACTTGATCAGGGCGTCGAAGACCTTCTGATTGACGGTCTGGCCGTCGACTTCGAGGAGCAGATGGGCCAGGCTTCTGAATTTCCCCTTGGCCCGGCGCGCCGCCAGCAGCGCTTCGCCGGCGCTCTCGCCCACACCCTTGATCGCTCCGAGCCCGAAGCGGATCGCTTGGTCGACGACCGAGAACGTCCATTCGCTCTCGTTGATGTCGGGCGGGAGGATCGGAATGCGCATCTCCCGGCTCTCGTTGATGTACTTGACGATCTCGTCGGTGGAGCCCATCTCGCAGGAGAGCATTGCCGCCATGAACGCCACCGGGTAGTGCGCCTTGAGATAGGCGGTCTTGTAGGCGAGCATGGCGTAGGCGACGCTGTGGCTCTTGTTGAAGCCGTAACCCGCGAACGGCTCGATGTACTCCCAGAGCTCCTCGGCTTTCTTCTTCGCAAACCCGCGCGCGGCCGCGCCGGTGACGAACTTCTCGCGCTGCTTCGCCATCGCCACCGGGTCCTTCTTGCCCATCGCCTTGCGCAGCACATCCGCCTGACCCATGGTGAATCCGCCGATCGTCACGGCGATCTGCATCACCTGTTCCTGGTAGGCGATGACACCGAAGGTCTCTTCCAGGATCGGTTTAGTCTCTGGAAGGATGTACTGAACCTTCTTCTTGCCCAGCTTGCGCTGAATGAACTCCTCCACCATTCCGACCGACAGCGCGCCCGGGCGGTAGAGAGCATTGAACGCCGCCAGTTCCTCGAATCGCGAAGGTTGGGCGCGCCGGAGCATGTCGCGCATGCCGCCGGACTCGAACTGGAAGATGCCGTTCGTTCGTCCGTCGCAGAAGAGCCTGAACACTTCCCTGTCGTCCAGCGGCACCGCATCGAGATCGAGATCGATGCCCTGCACCTTGAGCGTGCGGAGGGTGTCGTCGACAACCGTGACGGTCTTCAGACCCAGGAAGTCCATCTTGAGCAGTCCCAGGCGCTCCACCGCCTTCATGTCCCATTGCGTCGTGATTTCGTCCCGGCTGGTCTTGTAGAGCGGGATGAGCTCGTCGATAGGTACCGGCGCGATGACCACCCCGGCGGCGTGCACCGAGGCGTGGCGGGTAAGACCCTCCAGGCGGCTGCCGATATCGACGACCTCCCTGATCTCGGGATCCTTGGCGACTTCGGCTGCGAGGCTGTCGACGGAACGCGCCGCCTCCGCCAGCGACTTGGTCATCTCCGGGAGCATTTTCGCCACCCGGTCCATCTTCGCGAACGGCAAGCCGAGCACCCGCCCGACGTCGCGCAGCACGCCCTTCGCGGCGAGCGTGCCGAAGGTGATGATCTGCGCCACGCGATCGCGGCCGTACTTCTCGTTGACGTACTGGATGACCTCGCCCCGCCTGCGCATGCAGAAGTCGATGTCGATGTCGGGCATGCTGACGCGCTCGGGATTCAGAAAGCGCTCGAAGAGCAGGTCGTACTTCATCGGATCGATGTCGGTGATGCGCAGCGCGAAGGAGACCAGGGAACCGGCGGCCGAGCCGCGTCCCGGCCCAACCGGAATGCCGCTCTCCCTCGCAAAGCGGATGAAGTCCCAGACGATCATGAAGTAGCCCGGGAAACCCATCCGCTTGATGACCTCGATCTCGAACCTGAGGCGCTCGCGGTAGAGATCCATCGAGTAGCGGGAGTCGATCGTGCCCCGGCGTGCCATCTCCTCGAAGCGCTCCTCGAGACCCGCCATTGCCCGGCGCTCGAAGAAAGTGTCGATCGACTCCCCCGGCGGCAGGGGGAAGGCAGGGAGGTGGAACATCCCAGACGGAATCTCCACGTTGCACCGTTCAGCTATAGCCACGGTGTTCTCGAGCGCCTGGATATCGTCGGGAAAGAGGGCCGCGAGCTCGGCCCCCGACTTGAGGTAGAACTGGTCCGACGCGTACTTGAGGCGATCCGGATCGGAGCGCGCGCGCTGGGTGCCGATGCAGAGCAGGACGTCGTGGGCCACCGAATCGCTCTGCTGGAGGTAGTGGCAGTCGTTCGTGACCACCAACCCCAGGCCGAGCTTCCTCGACATCCTTCGCAGGACCTCGTTGGCGGCGCGCTGCTCCGGTATTCCGTGGTCCTGGAGCTCGAGAAAGAAGTTCTCGGAACCGAAAATGTCGGCGTACTCACGAGCCCGTGCCTCGGCCTCGGCCTCGCGATTGCTGAGAATCCGCTCGTTAATCTCACCCTTGAGACAGGCAGAGAGTCCGATCAACCCTTCACTGAACTCGCGCAGGGACTCGTGGTCGATGCGCGGCTTGTAGTAGAAGCCCTGAAGGTACGAGCGCGTAGTCAGCTTGATGAGGTTCTGGTAACCGGTCTGGTTGCGGGCGAGAAGCACGAGATGATTGCTGCTCCCGCGGGCCGGATTCCGGTCCAAAAGGCTGCCTTGCGCAACGTACGCCTCGATGCCGATGATCGGTTTGATTCCGGCTTTCGTCGCTTTGTCGTAGAACTCGATCGCCCCGAAGAGATTGCCGTGATCGGTCAGGCTGATCGCCGGCATACCGGCGGCGGCGGCGGCCTGGATCACGTCATCCAGGCGATTGGCGCCGTCGAGAAGGCTGTATTGGCTGTGGAGGTGAAGGTGGACGAAGTCGTTCATGCCAGGGAGGTCAGATCACTCGCGCTGCGCGGCCATCCGGTTCGCGCGGTAGATGTACTCGATTCCGGACCCGATCGTGAGCGCCGCGACCAGCAGGACGAGGAAGCCGGCAACGGCCTCGAACACGCTGCTGCGGCTCGAAAGCAGCACGCCGACGATCGCAAGAAGCTGCGCCGCGGTATTGACCTTGCTCAAGGGTGAGGGTGGAAAGCGGGAAATACCCACCGCGAGATGCATGACGAGCGCCACCACTACGATGACCACGTCGCGGGTGATCACCAGCGCCGTCACCCACGCCGGGATCACCAGGCCGATCCGCAGATTGGGAATCGCCAGCATGACGTAGGCGGTCACGAGCAGCAGCTTGTCAGCGAGCGGATCCAGGTAGGCCCCGAGCGCGGATTGCTGGCGCCAGAATCGGGCGATGAAACCGTCCAGGGCATCCGTGACGCCTGCGATCGCGAAGATCCACAGCGCCCTCGTCGCATCGCCATCGATGATCGAGATCGCAAACCACGGGATGAGCCCCATGCGCAGGATCGACAGCAGATTCGGAATAGTCAGATTCATGCGTCCTCCAGGCGATTGAGCGCCCGGCGAAGCATTTCGATGGCCTCGCTGCCGGAGACTCCTGCACCGGCCTGGCAGAGGACCATATCCTCCATCAACCCGCAGTCCACTCCGGCCTTGCAGAGCTCTTCCCTGTTTGCCGCACGCGGCGCTTCGCAACTGCCAGCAGGGGCATTGCCGGAGATCAGGCGGAGCAGCGCCGCGACGGCATCGGCGCGCCGCAACCCGGCATCCGGCGAAAAGCGATGCATCGTCTCGTCGATGGTCATGAGGCCGAGATTCGCCACCCGTGCAATCTCGTCGCGGGAGGGATGGTCGACGATATCCGAAGCGATCTGCGCCGCGCCCGGTCTCGCTGTCCGGATCTGCGGCACCGTCCAGTAGAGCAGCACGGCGAAATCGCTGCGGCTGAGGACGACCTTGTCTCGCAGTCCACGCACCTGTTCGGGCGAGTTCAACAGCCGCCACGAGAACTTGGCGCGCGCCAGCTCGGTTTGCAGGGCGGGATCCGCGGGCCTCGCGGCGGCCAGAGCCTCGATCAGCGCCAGACCGGCGCCCTGATCCCCAACCGCGAGCTCGAGCTGCCCGCGCCGCAGAGCCAGGTCCGCATCCTCCGGTCGGGATGCCAGCAGGGCCTTGACCGCCGCCAGCTCGGCGCGGGTGTCGCCGGCGGCTCGCGCCAGCTCCATCGCGGACTCCAGGGCGGCTGCTGAGTTCGGCCAGAATCGTTCCAGCCGGGAGAGGTGCCAGGCGGCGGCCTCCTCACGACCGGCCCGCAGAGCGTCGGAAAAGCGGTTGCGCACTACTTCCAGGGCGCGGCCCGAGATCGTCCGGGCGCGGTCGGCGGCGGTTTCGGAGCGGCCGGCGGCAGCGCGGTAGGCCACGAACGCCTCGGAGAGCTCCCCTGCCTCCTCCTGCGCACGACCGAGAGCGAGGGCCAATGCCAGGCACTCCGTCGCCGCAGAAGCGAGAGGCTGCAGTTGGTTCGCAGCCTCTCGCGGCTTCGCCGCTACGAGCAGGGCCTCGGCACGAAAAGCCTGCGCTGCCAGCAGTGAGGGGTCGCGCGCGACCGCCTCCTCCGCGACACGCAGCGCGTCCGCCGCGTCGCCCGATCGAATGAGCTCGCGATAGCTTCGCTGCAGCTCGCTCGACACCCCCTCGTCCAGACCGGCCGCGCAATCGATGGTCGGATCGAGCAGAAACGGACGAAGGGTGGAATCGACCCCCGGGGACGGCGCGGCTGTCTTCACCGGCGAGCAGGCGACCGCAACCGCCAGGCCGAGACACCCTGCCGCCGCGAATCGGCGTCGGAACGGCATTGTCGCTTGCGGCCGATCAGCCTTCGCCCGTATGAGCGATGGTCGCGATGGCGTGCTTGTAGACCATGGATTCACGCCCCGCGATCTCGACGACGACCGCAAAGCGATCGAAGCGCCGGATCTTGCCTTCGAGATGCTTGCCGGTGACGAGCTCGATGCTCATCGGCCGGCCGTCCTTCAGACTCTGGAAAAGGAAGCCATCTTGAATGTTGATGCTCGGTTTGTTCATCCTACCCTCCGCCGCCCGGTGCACCGGTTGGCACTGCGATTCCGGCGATCTTCTCCGGCTCACCACCTGCGACTGCAGGCATCTCCATCATGGACGTCAGGCACTCCCGGGTCTTGCGGGCGTCCCACCAGTCGATTCCCTCCTCTCGCCGGAACCAGGTCTCCTGGCGCTTGGCGAATCGCTTCGTCTGCGTGACCACCTTCTGCAAGGTCTCTTCGAACCCTCCTGCGCCATCGAGGAACGCTACCCACTGCCGATAGCCGATCGCCTGAAACGCGGGAGCGTCGCGGTCCACTCCACCCGCGAGAAGCCCGCGCACCTCGTCGAGCCAACCTGCGTTCATCATCGCCTGCACCCGGGCAGCGATGGCATCGTACAGAACGGCGCGCGGAAGCGTCAATCCGACCTTGCGCATCGCGACCGGCTCGGAGCCGAAGGGTCGGCGGGCGATCCATGACGTGAGCGTTTCGCCGGTGGCGACAACCACCTCGAGCGCGCGCAGAATGCGCTGTGTGTCGGCGATGCCCAGGCGCGCGGCGCTTGGCGGGTCGAAACGCGCGAGCTCTGCATGGAGGGCCGCCAGCCCTTCCGCCTCCAGGCGCTCGAGAAGCCTGGCGCGCGCCAGCGCATCGACCGGTGGCATCGGGGCGATTCCGGACCACAGCGCCCGGAGGTAGAGGCCGCTCCCACCGACGAGAATCGCCGTTCTCTCGCGCGCCGCGATCTCGGCGAGCGCGATGCGCGCCCGGCGGGCGAACTCACCGGCCGAGTAGCGCTCGCCGGGATCCAGGACATCGACGAGGTGGTGGCGCACCCGCCGACGCTCCTCCGGCGAGGGTTTGGCCGTGCCGATGTCGAATCCACGATAGACCTGGAGAGCGTCGGCATTGACGATCTCCCCGCCCACAGCCTCCGCGAAGGCAAGCGCCAGCGCGCTCTTCCCCGAAGCGGTCGGACCGACGATGGCAACGACCCGGGACACGAGATCCTCGAAGTCTACTCGCTCCGGGCGCCGAGCACGGCCCGCGGAGAGCCCGGCAGGTCGATCTCGAGCGGCCATCCCCGTCGCCAGCGGATGACGACCTGGCCGCTCAAGTCGGTGCGCAGAGTTCGGCTGCCGACGAAGGCGAGGCGGTCGACAACACCCGGTGACGGATGGCCGAAACGGTTCGCCACGCCCGAGGAGATCACCGACAAACGCGGCCTGACGGCGCCCAGGAACGCCGCCGAGGACGAGGACGCTGAACCGTGATGCGCCACTTTGAGCAGATCTCCACGCAGCGCCAGAGGATCGCGCGCGAGGAGCTCCAGTTCGGCGCGGCGCTCGACGTCTCCGGTCAGGAGGAGCCGCCGACCCTCCACCTCCAGGGCGAGCACCAGCGATCGATCGTTGTCCTTACCGGCGGCTCCGCGCTGCGGCCCGAGGACCTCGAAGCTCAGACTTCCCAGGGTTGCTCTGTCGCCAGCGCCCAAGCCGCGGAACACACCGCGAGAGAGCGCCAGGATCTCCCGCACGCAGCCGGTCGCGCGCAGCTCCGGGACGGCCCAGACTTCGCCAACCCGAAGGTAGCTCGCGACATCGACCAGGCCGCCGCAATGATCGCTGTCGCCGTGGGTGACAACCACGGCATCCAGGCGCGAGATTCCGCGCGCAGCGAGTAGCGGCAGCCAGACCTGGGCGCCGAAGTCCCGCGTTCGCCGCTGCCCGGCTCCACCGCCGCCATCGAGAAGCATCGCCGTGGCTCCACGGCGCAGCAGCGCACCGTCGCCCTGACCGACGTCCGCGAGCACCCACTCCACCTCCGCTGGCGCGGCGGCAGATCGCGAAGGCGGCGCCGCGGTGAGCAGCAGCCCGAGCAGGACCGCGGCGCGCGCCGACCGCGGACTCGACGCGGCAGCCAGGGTCAGCCCCGCCAGTCCGAGTCCGAGCCACCATGAGGGCGGCAGTGGAAGGCAGAGCCAAAGACCCGACGGCAAGGAAGGCAGCCATTGAAACGGCGCGGCCAGCATGTCGAGCGGCAGAGCGGCCAGGTCGCGCAGGGACGGGAGCGCCAGCGCGAGGGCGATCCAACCGAGGGCCGCGACGAGCAGCAGACCGGCCAGAGGAACGGCGATCAGGTTGAGCAACGCAGCGGCTGGCGAGAGGTAGGAGAAGGTCGCGAGCGCCCAGGGAAGCGTCGACGCTTGCGCCGCCAGGGAGACCGCGAGCGCTAGCGCCAGCGGATGTCGGCGCATGGGCCAGCGCTCGATCACCGCCGGCGCCAGAACCACGAGTCCGAAGGTCGCCGAGCACGAGAGGCAGAAGCCGAGGTCGCGGACCAGCGACGGATCCATGGCTGCCATGCTGGCGGCGGCCACTGCCAATGACTGCAGGGCGAGAGCGCGCCGCTCCAGCACCAGACCGAAGAGGGCTGCCGAAGTCATCAGTGTCGCCCGGAGCAACGAGGGAACCGGTCCGACCACGGCGAGGTGCAACAGGACCGCCACAGCCACGAGAGCGAGGCGGACGCCACGGCTGCAGAACGACCCGAGGGCTGCCGCCACACCGGCGACGAGTGCCACGTTCATTCCGGATACGGCAAGCAGGTGGGCGAGGCCCGAGCGGCGAAATGCCAGGTGCTCCCTCGCCGGAATACTCTCGAGATCGCCGAGGAGCAGTCCGCGCGCATAGCCGATACCGGGATGGCGAGCGGCGCTTTCGGCGAGCGGAAGCGAAACTGTCGACCGCAATCGGGTGAGAGCCCGGCTCGCCGGCGGCGGTGGACGTTCCACCGCCAGCAGGCGCTCCGACTTGACGCGCAGGCGATACCCTCCGGGTGGAATCGCATGGGCGTTGGCGAGCCCCGGGGAGCGCGCGAGGTGGCCTCGCACCCGGATCCGACTTCCAGAAGGCGGCAGCGGGCAGCGCTCGCCGAGCTCCAGCCGCACCTTGGGCGGTGCCGTCCAAAGCCGTGTCCCTTGACGCACGAGCTCGAGTCGGAGCGGCGCGCTGGCTCCCCCCGGTTCTTCGCGCCAGTCGCCGGCCACCCACCCCGCGGCCTCCACCGGGCGGCTCGAGTCCAGCCCTGCGAGATCGGGCGTCGGCGCCACCCGCGCGGTCAACAGTCCGAGGAAGAGCACAGCGAACCGGCCGCCCGAGCGGCCCCCGAGCGCCGCCGCCAGCCCGACTCCGACCGCCAGCAGGCCGACCGCCGTGGGCAGGAGAAGCCCCTCGGCGTATACGGCGCCAAGGTACACAAGGGCGGGAACCGCCGCCGGAGCGTGGACTCGCTTCACACCCTGTGAAGACGGATTCAGCCCCCGGAATCTGGCACGTCGCCCTGCCCCCGGGCCTCCGGGGAGAACAGCGACAGCACCGGCGCCTCGAATCGCCGGCGCAGCAACTGCTCGGTCACCCGGGCACGGGCAAGGACGAGATCGTCCTCAGCGAGGCGGCCGCGGAGGCGCGCGAGCGCCTGATCGACTTGAGCTGCCTGATCGACGAGGGCCTTGCCGTCATCCGCGGCGAGCTCCTCCCGCAGCGTCCGGAGGAGCTCGGAGTCGAGCGCGCAAAGCGCCTCTTCGACCTCGCTTGCCGAGCCACCGCGAGCGGCGAGGGCCGCGAGGGCCGCCACCCACCTGGGCCGTTGCGGCAGCGCCGGAGGCAGGCTCGCGGCGAGGTTCGCGAGTCGGGACTCGACCGGCAGCGCAACGGCCTCCTCGGCGCGCCCGCCCGCCTTGAGGGCCAGCATCTCCTCCCAAGCGGCAGCGACAGCGGCGCGGAAGTAGCGCAGTCCAGAAATGGTGCGCCCTTTCCCGGCGTGCTGGCGCTCGAAGAGCTTCTCCATCACATCCTGGATGAGCGCCACCGGAATCCCCTGGCAATGCCAGCCCTGCGCCTCCTGCCAGTCGGCGGCGGTGAGCAGGGCCGCCTTCCTGCGCAGGCCCAGGAAGGTGCGCTCGATCGCCAGGAAGTAGGCGTGGTCCGCGGAGGAAGGGACTTCGTCAGGCGCGGTTGCGGTCATAGATCAGCTTCAAGCCGATCATCGTCAAGAGCGGCTCGGTCTTGCGGATGAAGCGCGATCCGGAGGCGATGAGCTCTGCCTGTCCGCCCGTGGCGACGATCTCGCGCAGGCCGGGAACCTCCTGCTGCAAGCGCTCGAGAATACCGTCGACCAGTCCGATGTACCCGAAGTAGATTCCCGCCTGCATGGCACCCGCCGTGTTCCTGCCGATGAGATCGGCCGGCCGTCGCACGTCGACGCGATAGAGCCGTGAGGCGTGAGCGAAGAGTGCTTCGGCTGAGATCAGGATTCCCGGCGCAATGATGCCGCCGGCATACTCTCCTGCGGCATTGACGAGATCGAAGGTCGTCGCGGTGCCAAAATCGACGATGACGACCGGCGCGCCGTAGAGCTCGCGCGCCGCCACGGCGTTGACGATCCGGTCCGCTCCCACCTCCGCCGGATTGTCGTACCGGATCGGCATACCGGTGCGGATTCCGGGTTCGACGTAGAGCGGCGGGCGGCCGAAGAACTCGGTGGACAGGCGCGAGAGGGTCGAATTCAGCGGCGGCACCACCGACGACACGATGACCGCCGAAGCCGTGGTGGGATCGATTCCGGAGCGCCCGAAGAGAGGCAAGAGCATCGCGCCGTACTCGTCGGCGGTGCGTTCCGTGTCGGTCGAAAGGCGGAAGTCGGCCACCAGATCGTCTCCCCGGTAGATGCCGAAGACGGTATTGGTGTTTCCGACGTCCACGACGACAAGCACTTCTCCGGTCTGACGGCGGTTCACCACGAGAAGACCTCCCCCGATCGAATCAGGCGCACTCCCGAAGCGGTCTCGAGCCTGAGGAAGCCGTGGGCATCGAAGCCGCCGAACCTGCCCTCCACGACTTCCCCATCCAGCCCGAAGCGGATCGTATCGCCGGCGCGGTGGGCGGAGAGAGCGGAGAAGTTCTCTACCCAGCCCGGCTCGTCGCTGGTCACCGCTCGCCAGACGGCGCTGATCGCCTCGACCGCGAAGCGCGCGAAAGGCGGTGGCGCGGCGCCCGAGCGGCCCGCCTCCTCTAGCACGGAAGTGGCTTCTCGAAGGACCGCGGCGTCGGGAGTCGCGTAGTTCAGGCCGAAGCCGACGATCGCCCAGGAATCGGCCGGGCTCGGCGGGCTCACCGCGTCGACGAGTATTCCGCCGAGCTTCCTGCGCCCGACGAAGAGATCGTTGGGCCATTTGATCCGGCAGTCGCCGCCTACCACGACGCTCGCGAAGCTGGCGAGCGCCGCCGCAGCCCGGATCGGCAGTTCCTGCAGCCGCTGGTTCGTCGCCACCGGAATCACCAAACTCGCGTAGAGACCGCTGCCCGCCGGACTCCACCACTCCCGCCCCTGCCGGCCACGTCCGGCGGATTGCTCGAGCGCCGTGACGACGAACGGCAGCGGCCCTTCGTCCTCGTGCACACACTGGTCGAGCAGAGTGCGCGCGAGCCGCTGCGTCGAATCGACCTCCGAGAGAAAGATACCGCTGAGTGGCGAGCCCGGCGCTCCGCCGAGACCGCGCTGCCACTCCTGGCAGAGCTCCTCCACTGTGGCGGCTGGGCGCTCGGTGTCCAAGAGTCAGCCCGCTTCGGAATCCCGACCGAGTGCAGTTCGCAAGCGCGCGCGTTCGAGCTCCAGCGCGTCCAGGTTCTTGCGTGCTCCTTCGATGACGGCGGCTGGCGCCTTGGCGCTGAAGTCCGCGCTCTCAAGCCGCGCCCGGACCTTGCCGATGTTCTCTTCGACTTTGGCGAGTTCCAGTCCGAGCTTGGTCAGGTCGACCGGCTCCGCCGGCACCTCGAACACGGGTGTGATCCCGATGCCTTGGCGGACGCTCTTGTTGATCGCGCTGGCCGGCGGCGAAGCGAGGACCACACGTTGCACTCCAGCGATCGACGCCAGCAGCCGCTGCACTTCGCTGGACGAGAGGTAAGCGAGGCTTGCCGAGGACTCTTCGTCATCCGCCTTCGCCGGCTGCAGATAAAGCTCCGCCTTGACGCGGTGTGTGAGCTTCCGGTCGGCGCGTTCGTTGCGAACCAGCGTGACCGTCTCCTGGAGCAGCTTCATCAGTTCCGTTTCGGTAGCGCCGAGGACCCAGCCCGGTTCGCGCCCGGGATACGCAGCGAGACAAATCGTTTGTGGATGGATCGCGTCGTGTCCCGGCAACCTCTGCCAGAGCTCCTCGGTCAGGAACGGCATCGCCGGGTGTAGGAGCCGAAGTGAGCGATCGAGCGTGAGCAGCAGCACTTCCTTTACCAGCAGCCTTTCGCTGCCCGGATCGCAGCCCGGCTTCGCCATCTCGATGTACCAGTCGCAGAAATCGCTCCAGAAGAACTGGTACAGGTCGCTACAGGCGAGATCGAAGCGAAACTCCTCCAGGTGAAGGCTCACCGCCTCGGCGGTCTGGGAGAGCCGGGAGAGGATCCAGCGCTCGGGAAGGGCGAGTCGGTCGAAATCGATCGCCTCCGGAATCCGCGCTTCGCCGACCTTGGACAGCGCGAAGCGGGTCGCGTTCCAGATCTTGTTGCCGAAGGCGCGGTAGCCGGCCATGCGCTCCGGGTCGAGCGGAATGTCGCGCCCCGGGCTGTCGAGCAGCGCCAGGGTGAATCGCACTGCGTCGGCGCCGTACTCGTCGACCAGGTCCTCTGGGTCGAGCACGTTGCCCTTGGTCTTGGACATCTTGACCCCCTCGGCGTCGCGCACGAGGCCCGTGAGATGCACCCTCGCGAAAGGGCTCTCGCCGGTGAAGTGGAGCCCCATCATCACCATGCGCGCCACCCAGAAGAACAGGATGTCGAACCCGGTAACCAGGACGGAGGTGGGATAGAAGTACGCCAGATCAGCGGTCTTCTCGGGCCATCCCAGAGTCGAGAACGGCCAGAGCGCCGACGAGAACCAGGTGTCGAGGACGTCCCCGTCCTGGGTGAGCCGGTCGTGTCCCGCCTGGGCCGCGGCGGCTTCGCGGGTGCGCGCGACGAAGCAGGTGCCGGCCTCGTCGTACCAGGCCGGAATCTGGTGGCCCCACCAGAGCTGGCGCGAGATGCACCACGGGCGTATGTTCTCCAGCCAGTGCTCCCAGGTCTTGCCCCACGAGGCGGGAACGAGCTCGAGCCGCCCGTTCCGATGCGCCGCGAGCGCCTCGGCCGCCATCGACGAAACGTCGCAGAACCACTGGGTCGACATGAGCGGCTGCACGCGTACGCCGCTGCGCTGGCAGAAGCCGACGTTGTGAACGTAGTCCTCTTCGTGCACGAGCAGTCCCGCCTCGCGCAGCTTCGCCAGCAGGAGGGCGCGCGCCGCGTCGACTTCGAGCCCGGCGAACTCCTCTCCCGCGGCGGAGGTCATCCGTCCCTGGCGATCGATTACCTGGATTCCGGGCAGGCCGTGGCGGCGTCCGGTCTCGAAGTCGGCCAGGTCGTGGTACGGCGTGACCTTGACCACACCGGTGCCGAATTCACGTTCGACCGACTCATCGGCAACGAAGGGGATGACACGCCCGGCGACCGGCACGACCGCGTGCCTGCCGATGAGATGCCGGTAACGCTCGTCCTCCGGGTGCACCGCGAGGGCGGTATCGCCGAGCAACGTCTCAGGGCGGGTGGTGGCAACGACGACGTGCTCCGTACCGCCAGCGATCGGATAGGCGATCTTCCACAGCTTGTCCTGGACCTGCCGCATCTCCACTTCGAGATCGGAGATCGCGGTGTCGAGCCCGGTCGACCAGTTCACCAGATACTCGCCGCGGGTGATTCGCCCCTCCTCGAAAAGGCGAACGAACGCTTCGCGGACCGCCAGCGAGAGCCCTTCGTCGAGAGTGAAGCGCTCGCGCGTCCAGTCGCAGGAGGCGCCGAGAAGGTCGAGCTGGCGGCGGATGTTTCCCTGGTACTGCTCTTTCCAGGACCAGACGCGCTCCAGGAAACGATCTCTCCCGAGGTCGTGCCGGGATTTGCCCTCTTTCGCGAGATCGCGCTCGACCATCAATTGGGTCGCGATTCCAGCGTGATCCGTGCCCGGCAGCCAGAGGGCGTTGCGTCCCTGCATCCGGCGCCAGCGCGTGAGGAGGTCCTGCAGGGTCGACTGCAGTGCATGCCCCATGTGCAACTTGCCGGTGATGTTCGGCGGCGGGATCATGATGCAATAAGAGCGCGCCGCGCCCGGCTCGGCGGGATCCGAAAGGCGGGACGGAACGATTGGAAGGTCCGGAACGAAACAGACGAAGTATCCCTTTGCCGCCCAATCCTGCTGCCAGCGGCTCTCGTAGCTCTTGGGATCGAAACGCTTGTCCATCTCGCTGATCGGAGTCGTCCTCATGAGGCGACCGGTCGAGGACGCCGGGAATGGGCCAGCCGAAAAGGCTCGTTCTCGCGAGCTCGCTCGAGCCCGGGTCAAGCTAGTCGATAGAAGATTCCAGTTCGCGGATGCGGCTCTTCAACAGCACTTCGGCGAGATCGGGCACGACCTCCCATGCGACGTCGCGCACCGCCTTGTCGCCGACCAGTTCGAGCATGCGCCGGGCGATCCGGTCGACATCCGCGTCCGACAACGACACGCCGTTGGCGGGGCTCTCGGTTCTGATCGCTGCAGGTTCAGCTTCGATCGGAACCTCGAGCGGAGTCATTGCGAGCGCGGGCACGGGCGCCGCTGCGCCTCCGAACGGCGCGAAGCGAGCGCCACGCTCTGCCTGCGGAGGCTCGTGAACGGTCGGTGCGGAGGTCGCCGCCGACTCCGCCGAAGCGATCGCCGGCACGTCGTCAGCCATCGGTTCCCAGAGCTCTCCGGTCGGTTCCGGCAAGGCGTAGATGTCATCGGCTGGCGGAAAGGCCTCTGCTGCCGGAAAGCTCCCCGAATCGAGCAGGGCGAACTCGGTCGAGGCCGGAGGCACGGGAATCGAACGCGACGGCGCCGAGGCGAGCTCGCGAACGCGGCGCATCAGCTCCTGGGAGTCGAACGGCTTCTTCAGGTGGCCATCGGCGCCACAGCGCATCGCCTCGTCGGCGTCGAAACCCTCGAACGTACCCACGAGCAACAGCACGGGAACCGTCGGGTAGAGCTCCTTGGAGCGCCGGCAGACCTCGAATCCGCCCGCTCCAGGCATGTGCACGTCCGCGATCACCACATCCGGCTTCGACTCGCTCAGTTGCGCAATCGCTTCCGCTCCGTTCGAGACCGCGGAGACGCGAAAATCCTCGTCCATGAAGGTCAGTTCCACCACCTTCTGGATGGTCACGCTGTCGTCCGCCAGCAGAATCGTCTTCGTCATGGCTCCTCCGAATCGCTCCTCCGGGCCGCCGGATCCCTCTCCGGCAGACCTCCGTTCAAGCCCGAACGAGTCGCTGTTCGAGATACTTCACGATATCGCCGGTGTTGGTCCCGGGGAGAAAAATCTGATCGATTCCTGCCTGCTTCAGCGCTGCGACGTCGCGATCGGGAATGATCCCGCCGGCGAAGACCAGCATCTCCTCCGCACCCGCCTCGCGCAGCAGCCGGGTGATCTCGGGCAGCAGCCGGTTGTGCGCCCCTGACAGGATCGACAAGCCGACCGCGTCGACGTCTTCCTGCACCGCAGCCGAGGCGATCTGTTCGGGCGTCTGACGCAGGCCGGTGTAGATCACCTCGAAGCCGGCGTCCCGCAGAGCGCGGGCCACCACCTTGGCGCCACGGTCGTGCCCGTCCAGGCCCGGCTTGGCGATCAGAATGCGTCTGCTCATCTCGGCCATCCGCTTGATTCTAACAGGGGAATCGCATTTTTGGGGGCGTCAGTTGCCGATATAGCCCAGCGCCTTGAGTTGGTTGCGCAGGTCATCGTCGATCTCCGCCGGAACCTCTTCCTCGAGCGCCAGGTCCGTGCCGTCCATGATCCTCCCGATCCTCGCGCGCAGCCCGGACACGCGATCGGGCAGGCCCGGAGCGAGGTTCTGCTGCTCCGCCGGGTCGCGCTTCAGGTCGTAGATCTCGTAGCTCTCGCCGGTGGCGTCGGAGGACTTGCGCGGGATCGAAACGATGAACTTGAAGCGTGGGGTGCGGAGGGCCTTCTGCTCGTGCTCCTTGACGTTGGTGTGCTCCGCGAAAGCCTCACGGGGCGGCAGGGAACCCTGCCCTTCCAGCAGGGAGACGAGGCTGCGGCCGTTCACCGGGCCCTCGAGCTCGACGCCCAGAAGCTCGAGCAGGGTCGGATAGAGATCGATCAGCTCCACTTGATCCTCGATCGCTCCCTGGGTGAGCGGTGGCCCCTTCTTCTTCTCGCGACTCGACCGGGCCAGATCGTTCCGCACCGCTTCCGGCAGGAAGACCAGCAACGGCACGTGGATCTGGTGGTCGTGCAGGTTCTGTCCGTGCCCCCATGAACCGCTCTCCCAGAACTGCTCACCGTGATCGCTGGTCACGATGACGATCGAATCCGCGAGCAGGCCCGTCCTCTCGAGCTCGGCGAAGAACTGCCCGAGCTTGGAATCGGTGTAGGCGATGTCGCCGTCGTAAAGCGCTTTGGCGTAGCGCATCTCTTCGTCCGAGAAGCGCTTGCGCAGCCGGTTCCAGATCTCCTTGGAGAACTCTCCCGTCAGGCGCCCAGAAGGCATCCCCTCGGCGAAGCGGGTGTGGGTGTAGGGCTCGTGGGTCTCGTAGCAGTGCAGGAACAGGAAGTAGGGGCGCTCGGCGCCTGCGGAGCGCTCGCGGGTCCACTCGACGATCCGCGCGGGCTCGTGGATCCAGTCGTCGACGCGGTAGACCTCGAAGCCGCGATCGAAACCGAGCGTCGAATCGACCTGTCCCCCGCCAGTGACCGCGAAGGTCTGATAGCCCGCGCGATAGAGCACCTCGCCGATCATCGGCGAGTCGAGCCCTCCCCGCGACGCCGGATAGACACCGGTGAGCATCGAGCGGTGCGACGGGCGGGTCCAGGGCGCCTGGCTGATCGCCCATTGGAAACGCAGACCGCGGGCGGCGAAGGCATCGAGGTTGGGCGAGGTCGGGCGTTCGTAGCCGTAGGAGCCGAGGTGGTCGGCGCGCAGCGTGTCGAGGCTGATCCAGACGACGTTCGGGCGACCCGCCCGTCCCTCCCGCCCCGCCCGCCCCGATACCCTGGCAGCCGGCGCCGACTTCGCGCCTCCCGATTCGCCCTCGGGTGGAACGAAGAGGTGCGGCGACGACCAGGCTCCGAACAGGCCGACGGGCGCGCCTGCATCTCCTGACACCGCGACGAGCTCGAGACTGACCTCCTTCCCGCCCCAGCCGGAGAGATCGATCTCCTCGTCGTACCAGCGGCCGGGAACCTCGGCGGCCACCTTGCGCTCGAAGAGCGCCGCCGCCGTCTCGAGGCCGCTTCTGAGGTGGACCTGCATCTCGACCGCGCCGCCCTGCTCCGCGGTGTCCAGCACTCCGAGGCCGAACCGCAAGCGGCCACCGAGCGGAACGGTGAAGGAATAGCGAAAGCGCGAGCCGGGAGGGGCGACTAAAGCCAGGCGCTCTTCGCGTGTGAAGACTTCACCCAGGCGCACCCGGGCGATGTAGGCCGGACCGGCGGGGTCGGAGGCGGCGAGGTCGTCGCCGGCGCGCAGACCCGACTCCGGCATCACGACCCCCTCGGGCCAGGTGATCTCGGGAACCCAGCCCACATCGAGCAGTCGCGAGCTGCGCGTTTCAGCCTTGGGGCCCGGACAAGCGAGACCGACGAGGCCGATGAGAAGGGCGCAAGCCCCGCCGACTCTTCGCGTCAGAACGCACCCCGGAAATAGACCAGATCCGTGTGCGGCGGGATGTAGCCCAGCTGCCGCAACAGGCTGACCACCTGACCGCGGTGATAGGTGGCGTGGTTCACGAAATGCAGCAGGACCTGCCGGAAAGGAGCGCTGTGGGTCTCACCGGCGAGGTTCGTCCAGGTGAAGTCCTGGTCGAGCTGCTCTTCGGCAAGGGAGGCTAGGAAGAACTCGAGCTGCGGCCAGAAGTCCTCGTAGGTCGCCTTGAGCGCTTCGAGCGTCGAAAAATCGTCGACGCGCGGGACGCGACCCAGGGGAATGCCCAGGAACCGCGAGAGCCAGAGCTGCTCCGATCCGAGGATGTGCGCCATTGTGCCGAGCACCGAGCCGAAGCTGGTCCCGGTCTCGCGAGTCAGGTCTTCGGCGCGCACGTTTCCCAGTTCGGCGAGCACGGTCCGGTCGGCCCAGATGGTGTAAGCGATCAATCCCCGAACGGCCGGCAGGAGGGAGCTCATCGCGACCTCAAAAGACCGCCGGCTCTTCGTAGGTGCCGAAGACCTCGCGCATGGCGTCGCTCACCTCGCCGACCGTGCAGTAGCTCTTCACACAGTCGAGGATCAGCGGCATCGTGTTCGCCTCGCCCTGGGCGCCGGCGCGCAAAGCGTCGAGCGTGCGGACGACGGCGCCGCGGTCGCGCGCCGACTTGACCCGGTCGAGTGCCGCGACCTGGATCTCCGCGAGCTCGTCCGAGATGTAGAGCGTGTCGACCGGCGGTTCGTTCTCCACCTGGAAGGCGTTCATGCCCACGACCAGCTTCTCTCGCTTCTCGACCGACCGCTGGTAGGCGAAGGCCGCATCCATGACCTCGCGCTGCGGGAAACCGGCCTCGATCGCTTCCACCATTCCGCCCAGAGCGTCGATCCTCCGGAAGTACTCGAACGTTCCATCCACCATCGCGCGGGTCATCTCTTCGACGAACCAGCTTCCGCCGAGGGGATCGACGGTGTTGATGACTCCCGACTCGTGCGCCAGGATCTGCTGCGTCCGCAGCGCGATCCTCGCGTTCTCCTCGGTCGGCAGCGCCAGGGTCTCGTCGAGCGCGTTGGTATGCAACGACTGGGTTCCGCCCAGAACGGCGGCGAGCGCCTGCAAGGTTGTGCGCACGACGTTGTTCACCGGTTGCTGGGCGGTAAGTGAGCAGCCCGCCGTTTGGGTGTGGAAGCGCAGCATCCAGCTGCGCGGGTTCTTCGCGCCGTAGCGCTCGCGCATGACCGTCGCCCAGATCTTGCGAGCCGCGCGGAACTTCGCGATCTCCTCGAAGAAGTCGTTGTGACTGTTGAAGAAGAAGGAGAGGCGCGGTGCGAAAGTGTCCACGTCGAGACCCGCCCGGACGCCGTATTCCACGTATTCCATGCCGTCGCGCAAGGTGAAGGCGAGCTCCTGCAGAGCGGTCGAGCCGGCCTCGCGGATGTGGTAGCCGGAGATCGAGATCGTGTTCCACTTCGGAACCCTCTCGGCGGCGAACGAGAACTGGTCGGTGATCAGGCGCATCGAAGGCCGCGGCGGGTAGATGTACTCCTTCTGTGCGATGTACTCCTTGAGAATGTCGTTCTGCAGGGTGCCAGAAACCCGGTTGGTGATGTCGACGCCCTGCTTCTCGGCCACCGCGAGGTACATCGCGAACAGGATCGGCGCCGTCGAGTTGATGGTCATCGAGGTTGTGACCTCGCCCAGCGGGATGCCGTCGAAAAGGGCCTCCATGTCGGCCAGGGAGTCGATCGCCACGCCACACTTGCCGACCTCGCCAGCCGCCATCTTGTGATCGGAGTCATAGCCGTAGAGGGTCGGCAGGTGGAAGGCCACCGACAGACCGGTCTGCCCCTGCGCGAGCAGATACTTGAAGCGCCGGTTGGTGTCGGCCGCGGAGCCGAATCCGGCGAACTGGCGCATCGTCCAGAGCTTGCCGCGATAGCCGGTCGGATGGATGCCGCGGACGTAGGGAAACTCCCCCGGCACACCGATCTCCTCGACCGGATCACTGAGCGACTGGTCGGCGGTCACGAGCTCTGGAACCGCCGCCCCGGAGACCGTCGTGAAGTCCCTCTTCCACGATTCTCTCCCCGCTGAGTCCCGATCCCGGGCCACTTGCCAGCGCTCGCGCGCCGCTTCGAGCGGCAAGCGAACCTCCTCGCGAAGCGGGCTGGCCGCCTCTCCGGGCCGAGCCGGCGAGACTTCCTGCGGGGATTCCTTGACGGGCATGATCGGGTTCTCCTCGGTTTGTGCGACGGATGATTATAGGGCTGCGAGCGCCCTCCCGGGGAGCCCCGAACCGGGCAGCTGTCTTCCCCGATTCAGACCCGCGGCAGGCTCGGGAGCACAGGGAGCTCGGCCCTGAGGCCGGCGAGCACGCCGCGGAACTTCGCCGCGACCGCCGCTGTGTTGCCGCGCGGCAGCTCACGCAGCAACGCTGCCGGCATCGCCACCGCGGTCCAGAAGAGAAAACCCGCCCAACCCCGCCAGCCGGCGTACTTGCGGACGAAGATCGCCGTCGAGCGTCCGGTGCGGAAGGTCCGTCCGGCAGTGTAGCCGCCAGTGGTCGGCGAGACCATGTGCCAGAGCCGCGCCCGGTGGGCGTACCAGCAGCGAAATCCCGCCTGCTTCATCCGCACGCACCAGTCGGCATCCTCGACCGAGACGTGGTAGACGGGATCCCACAGTCCCGTGGTGAGCATCGCCTCGCGGCGGATCAGCATCAAGGCGCCGTTCACGTAATCGACCTCGCCATCGCGATCGTACTGCCCGTGATCGACCTCCCCCATTCCCCTCTCCCGGGTCACCGATTCGCGGAAGCGCAGCTTCCCGCCGGTGGACCAGAGCCGATTGCGGTCGCCGAAGAAGTAGAAGCACTTCGGCCCGATGCAGCCGATGGAACGATCCGCCTCGGCCGCCGAGACCAGCTGGCGCAGGAGATCCGGCGCGACCTCGACGTCGTTGTTCATCGGCATCAGATAGTCCCAGCCCTCCTCGAGGCCGACCCGGAAGCCGAGGTTCAGCCCTCCGGAGATGCCGAGATTCACCTCGGTTCGCAGGCGCCGGACGGATGGGAAAGCTCCGCCGACGGCCGCGTCGGAACCGTCGCTCGAGCCATTGTCGACGACCAGAATCCCGAGCCCCGGGTAGTCGAGGGCGAGGAGGCTCGCCAGGGTCGCGAGCGTCATCTCGCGACCGTCGTAGTTGAGCACGATCGCGAGGACCCTCGGGAGCCTGGGGCCGGGCAGCGGACCCTGTTCAGGACCCGGCTCCGGACTGGGTTGGGGAGTGGGGCGGGGGCTCACGTTTCGAGCAGATGGCGCGCGATGACCAGGCGTTGCATCTCGCTCGTGCCTTCGTAGATCGTCGTGACCCGCACATCGCGATAGAGGCGGGCGATCTCGTACTCCTCGCTGAAGCCGTTGCCGCCATGGATTTGCAGGGAATCCCAGACCGCCCGGTTTGCGGCTTCGCTGGCGTAAGCCTTGGCCTCCGCTGCCAGCTGTCCGGCGGCACTTGACCTCTCCGAGGCCGCGGCGTGCCAGAGCAGGACACGAGCCGCAGCGAGCTCGGTGGCCATGCGCGCGAGCTGGAACTGGATGGCCTGGTGCTCGGCGATCGGCTTGCCGAACTGCACCCGTTCCCTGGCGTAGGCAAGGGCGAGCTCGAGCGCGCGTTGGTGCATGCCCACCGCCTGAGCCGCGATTCCGAGCCTTGAATGATCGAGCGTTGCGAGGGCGATCTTGAAACCTGCACCTTCCGTTCCGAGGAGCTGCCGCGAGGGCACCCGGCACTCGGAGAACGAGACCCCCGCGGTCACCGAGGCGCGCAACCCGAGCTTCTCCTCTGGCTGGCCGATGTCGATACCGCGCGCTGCGGCGTCGACCACGAAGGCGGAGATCCCCTTCTTCCCGGCAGCGGGATCGGTCTTCGCCATGACGACGAACGTCCCGGCGAACCCTGCGTTGGTGATCCAGACCTTGGCACCGTCGAGGAGGTAGTCGTCGCCGTCCCGGCGGGCGGTCGTGAGCATCGCGCCGGCATCGCTTCCCGAGCCGGCCTCGGTGAGACAGAAGCCCCCGAGCTTCTTGCCGCTCGCGAGATCCGGCAGGAACTGCCGCTTGACCTCTTCGCTGCCGAACTTCGCGATCGGCCAGCAGCAGACGGAATTCGAAACGCTCATCGTGACGCCGATCGAAGGACAGATGCGTGAGATCTCCTCGACCGCGAGGCAGTAGGAGAGCGGATCAAAGCCCGTCCCACCGTAGCGCTCGTCGACCAGCATGCCCAGAAGGCCCATCTCTCCGGCCTCGCGCAAGATGTCCGCCGGGAAGGTGTGCGCCCGATCGCGTTCGCGGACTCCCGGCAGGATCCGCTCTTCAGCGAACCGGCGAACCTCCCGACGCAACATCTCCTGCTCCTGCGAGAAAGAGAAATCGACTGCCACGGGGAGTCAGCTCTCCTTCAGGATGGAGTCGGCGATGACCAGCTTCTGGATCTCGCTGGTGCCCTCGTAGATTTCGGTGATGCGCGCATCGCGGAAGAAGCGCTCGACATCGTAATCACGGGTGTAACCGTAGCCGCCGTGGATCTGAAGCGCCTTGTTGGTCACCCGCTGCGCCATTTCGGACGCGAACAACTTGGCCTGCGCCGCCTCGAGCGTATAGCGCTTGGTGTTCTCCTTGGCCCAGGCCGCCTTGTAGACCAGCAGCCGGGCGGCGTCGAGCTCCATCGCCATGTCGGCGAGGTAGAACTGGATCGCCTGAAAATCGGCAATCGGATGGCCGAACTGCTCGCGCTCCTTGGCGTACTTGAGTGCCGCCTCGAAGGCTCCCTGGGCGATACCGACCGCCTGCGCGGCGATCCCGATCCGGCCGCCATCGAGCGTCGACATGGCGATCCGGAAACCCATCCCCTCGTCGCCGAGCCGTTGGCGAGCCGGCACGCGGACATTGTCGAAGTAGAGCTGGGTCGTTCCCGAGGCCTGGACGCCGAGCTTGTATTCGTGGTGGCCGCGGCTGAATCCCGGGCTGTCCATCGGCACGATGAACGCCGCGATGCCGCGGTGCTTCTGCGCCGGATCGACGTTGGCGAAGACCAGCGCGGTGTCGGCATGGGTCCCATTGGTGATGAAGACCTTGCTGCCGTTGAGAATGTAGTCGTCGCCGTCACGCTTCGCCGTCGCCTTGAGGGCGGCGGCGTCGCTCCCGGCGTCGGGCTCTGTCAGGGCGAAGCAGCCCAGTTTCTTGCCGGCGGCGAGCGGAGTCAGAAACTCGCGCTTCTGCTCCGCGGTCGCAAAGCGCACCAACGGGTCGCAGACCAGCGAGTTGTTGACCGACAGGATGACCCCGCTCGAAGCGCAGACCCGGCTGATCTCCTCGATCACCACGCAGTAGGAGACCATGTCCATTCCCGCGCCGCCAAACTCTTCCGGCACGCAGACGCCGGCGAGGCCGAGCTCGCCGGCCTGATGGTAGTAGTCGAGCGGAAATTCGCCGCTGGCGTCGATCTCCCGCGCCCGCGGAGCGACGACCTCGGTGGCGAACCGGCGCACGGTGTCCCGCAACATCACCTGCTCTTCGTTGAGCTCGATTTCCATGATGACCCTCGGAGGAATGCTACCAGCGGCGCCGCGCGCCGGATAGCGAAAAGGGAATCCACGCAGACGGCGCTTGGCCGGCGGCCGTTTCTGCGACAAGATCCGCACATGACGGCCGAATCGAACCGACTGACGTTCACCGACATCGAGATTCGCAGCTTCCTTCCCTCGGGCTGGGGAATCCGGCCCGACGGCGCCGGCACCTGGGACGCCGGGAAGAGCACCTACCAGATTGAGGTCTACGACCTCGCGGACAACCTCTGGCCGCTCCGGGTCTCCGGCAAGGACGCCGCGGCCCACGGCCGGCTCGAAGCCCTCAAGAAGAGTATTGACAGCCTGTTTCGCAACGCCGTCCATTGATGGAGGTCAGGCCGGCGACGTTCCCTGGGGCCGGCTTCCGGGCTTGACCGCCTCCGACCCCTCGCTGCAGAGAGGGCAGGCGTCGGGACTGTAGGTGGGCAAGTCGAGAGG
This sequence comes from Thermoanaerobaculia bacterium, assembly GCA_031403995.1. Classification (GTDB taxonomy): domain Bacteria; phylum Acidobacteriota; class Thermoanaerobaculia; order Multivoradales; family JAGPDF01; genus JAGPDF01. The sequence goes on along the minus strand of JANNGS010000036.1, from coordinate 118,923 downwards.
CAGCAGCGCCACGAACGGCACGGTGAAACCGTGCTTTCCGCCACTGCGGTCGATGATCGAGCCGATCCCGGCGACGATCGCGCCGGCGCTTTCGGCGAGCGCCGCCGTCTCCAGTGTCGATTTGCCGGTGGTCACCACGTCCTCGATGATCACCACGCGCTCGCCGGACGCGAGCTCGAATCCACGCCGCAGCGCGAGGCGCTCGCCGGCGCGCTCGGCGAAGCGGAAGGGCACGCCGAGGGCCCGCGCCACTTCATGGCCGATGATGACCCCACCCAACGCCGGCGCCAGCACCGAATCCGGGGCGAGCGCGGAGAGCTTCCGGGCCAGCGCCTCCCCTGCTGTCGCCGCCCGCTCCGGGCTCTCGAGCAGCAGCGCGCATTGGACATAGGCCGGCGAGTGCAGGCCGGAAGAGAGCAGAAAGTGCCCACGGCGCAGTGCGCCGCAACCCTCGAGCGTCTCCAGGAGGCCGCTATTCGTCATCGCGCGCGGCGGACTGGGGCTCACGTCGTCGGATCTCATACTGCTCCATCTTCTTGTAGAGGTTGCTGCGTGGAGTGTCGATGGCGAGAGCGGTCTGGGTCACGTTCCACTGGTGGTCGCCGAGCTTCTGAACGAGGAAGAGCTTTTCCGCCTGATCGCGGAACTCGCGCAACGTCTTCAATCCCTGGAACGACTGCCCGAGCTCGACCCGCGCCGCACCTACGGATCCCTCCACCGCTACGCGGCCAATTGTGTCCTCCGGAGAAAGGATGAGCAACCGTTCCACCAGGTTTCGCAACTCGCGCACATTTCCCCTGTAGGGAAGTTGTTGCAGGACTTCCATCGCCTCGGGAGTGATCTTCTTGCGGCGGTAGTTGTTCGCCGCGCAAAAACGACGAACAAAATGCTCGACAAGGAGGGGTACGTCCTCCAGACGCTCACGCAGCGGCGGGGTGCGGATCGGGACGACGTTCAGGCGGTAGAAGAGATCTTCGCGGAAGCGGCCCGCCTGGATCTCCTCCTCCAGGTTGCGGTTGGTCGCCGCAACGACGCGGACGTTCACCCGGACGACCTTGTCCGCGCCGATCGGCTCGACGTCGCCGCTCTCGAGAACGCGCAGGACCTTCGCCTGGGTGCGCGCCGACATGTCGCCGACCTCGTCGAGAAAGATCGTCCCGCCGTCGGCGGCGACGAACTTTCCCGTCTGGCGTCGCACCGCACCGGTGAAGCTTCCCTTCTCGTGCCCGAAAAGCTCCGATTCGATCAACTCCTCCGGGATCGCGGCGCAGTTCACTTGCACGAACGCCTGGCCTCGGCGGGAGCTCGAGTCGTGGATGGCGCGCGCCACGAGCTCCTTGCCGGTACCGCTCTCTCCCGTCACGAGCACCGTGGCGGCGGTCGGCGCCGCAAGCTCGATCATCTCGCGCAGCCGCTTCATGGTCGGCGAGGCGCCGATCAAGAGCGAGTTTTCACTGCTGCCCGGGGCGCCGTTGTTCTCCTCCAGGATTCGTCGCGCTTCGACAGCGTTGCGGACCGAAATCAGGAGCCGATCGCTCTGGAACGGCTTTTCGAAGAAGTCGAAGGCGCCGCGGCGGGTCATTTCGACCGCCGTGGCGACGTCGGCGTGGCCGGAGACGACGAGCACCGGCATGTCGTAACCACGCTCCCGCAACGAGCGAAACGTCTCGGCACCGTCCATCTCGGGCATCCGCAGGTCGAGAAGAATGGCATGGGGCGGACGCTCGCGGACTTTCTGCAGCGCCTCCAGGCCGTTCCTGGCCTCCTCCACGCGATAACCCTCGAACTCGAGCACCATTCGCAGGCTCTCGCGAATGGCTGCCTCGTCATCCACCACGAGAATCGACGCTTTGGAAGCTGCGCACATGTTTCGAGTGTAACAAACGAAAACGGACCGGCTCGAGTTCGAGCCGGTCCGCCGGTCATGCAGGCACCTGGCCGGTGCCAGGCTGGTCCCTGCTCAGGGCACCCGAACGATGGCGAAGTAGTTCGCCGGACGCCCACCCGGCGCCTGCCGATTGAGCCGCCGCAGATAGAGGCGCAGGAACGAGCCCGAGGGAACTCCACCCACCAGACTCTCGAACTCGCGAACGTTCGGCGTCGGCTGGCCGTTCACCTCCAGGATCAGGTCGCCTTCCGCGACGCCTTCGTCATAGAGGGGGCTGGAAGCCGTAACATCGCGGACCATCACGCCTTCGACCGAACCGGCCAGCCCCAGACTCTGGCGCAACGCCGGAGTCAGGTCCTGATACTCGAGGCCGAGCCAGCCGAAGCCGCGCGAACCCTGTTCGTCAGGGTCCCCGGCCTCCGCGACCTCGTCGGTCTGGCGCTCCGAGAGCTCAACGGTCCGGCGCACCTTCTTGCCGTCGCGCAGAATCTCGAGCTCGACCTTTCTGCCCGGCCCCTGCGCCGAGACGTAGTCGATCAGATCGCGTGTCTCCTTGATCTTGCGCCCGTCGACCGACAGCACCACGTCGCCGTGCTCGACCCCTGCCTTCGCCGCCGGCGAGTCCTCGACAACCTGCGTCACCAGCGCGCCACCGGCCTCGGAAAGGCCGAAGGCCTGCGCGCGGTCGAAGTCGATATTGGTGATGTTGACCCCGATGTAGCCCCGGCTGACCTTGCCCTTCTCCATGAGCTGGGGCAGAACCGCCTTGAGCGTGTTCACCGGCACCGCGAAACCGATGTTCTCCGCGCCGCCGTTCATCGCCGTGGCGATGCCGATCACCTCGCCGGCCAGATTGACCAGGGGACCGCCCGAGTTGCCCCGGTTGATCGCGGCGTCGGTCTGGATGAAGTTCTCGAACGAGGGGTCGCGGGTGAGGCCGATGGAGCGTCCCTTGGCGCTCACTACGCCGACGGTCACGGTGTGGTCGAGCAGGAGCGGGTTGCCGATCGCCATGACGTAGTCGCCCTGGCGCATGCGCTCGCTGTCCCCGAGCGCCAGGAAGGCCAGCGGCCGCCCAGCCTCGATCTTGAGCAGCGCCAGGTCGGTCGCCGGGTCGGTGCCCTTGACCGTCGCATCGTAGTAGCGCTCCTCCAGCCGCACCCGGAGCTTCGTCGCCCCGTCGATCACGTGGTTGTTGGTCACCACGTACCCGTCCGCGCTGACCACGAAGCCGCTGCCGCCGGAGTCGGAGCGATACTCGCGGTCCGCATCGCCCTGCGGCTGCCCCCCCTTGGGGCCGAAGAAGAACTGGAACGGGTCCTGGGAGCCGCCGTGCCCCGGGATGCGTCGCGCATCGGCCTTCTCGATGGTCTGGGCCTCGATCGAAACCACCGCCGGCAGCACCTTTGCCGCCAGATCGGCGAAAGACGGCATGTAGATGCCTCCGACCCGCGCCGTGGCTGAGGCCTCCGCCGCCGAACTCGCCGAGGAGTCAGCTGCCGCGGCCAGGGGGGCCAACGGAGCAGCCGCGCCCGTGGTGCTCAGGTCGAGACCGCCGGCGAGCACCATGCCGAAGATCACGGCTCCGAAGAGCAAGCCAAACGTCGTGACGTTTCGGCTGGGATGCATGGAAGACGACATGAAGAGTTCTCCTTGGTTGGAAACGTCTCGTTTGACCTGTCCTCCGATCCGAAAGCAATCGCCGTGCCCGAGGCCACGACCGATTCCGGCGCCGGCAGGCTGCCGCCGCGACTCTCGCTACCCGCGGGTGCCGGGGTGAGGCGGCGGCAGTGGAAATCCCGCCGCTACCGTAACTTGCCATCCCCGGGGAGCCGCGCTATCATCCTCCCGACAGCTTGCCTAACGGTTGTGAGGTGGGCCGAGCAGCCCACCTTTTTTGTTGTGCGGCAGGCATTGGACGGGATGGCCGGAAAAGGGATCGACCCCGAGCTCGGAGCAGAACTGGCCGAGATCGCTGCAGCTCAGGGCTGCGAGCTTCTGCAGGTCGAGTTCCAGGCCGGCACTTTGCGCCTCATTCTCGACCGTGAGGAAGGGGTTCGTCTCGAGGATTGCGAGACGGTCTCGAAACTGGCGTCGGCTTTTCTCGACGTGCGCAATTTCGGGCCGGGCAGGTACACGCTCGAGGTGAGCTCCCCCGGGCTGGACCGGCAGCTCTACGGACCGCGCGATTTCGTGCGTTTCGTCGGGCGTTGGGTACGTGTACGTTTCGTGGATCCGGCCACGGGCAAGCGCGCCACGGTTGTCGGGCGGCTGGCCGGGTTCGACGAAGCGGCGGGCGAAGTGGAGATCGGTGAGATCGACAGCAAGCCGGATATACGGCTCAGATTGCAGGACATCCAGCTCGCGAAGCTGGTGATCGACGAGTAGGAACAGGACGGTATGGCTCAGACACAGGCAGCCCCGGAAGTCAATCTTGGAGACGTGCTGCGTCAGGTCGCGCGCGAGAAGGAAATCGACTATGAGCGCTGGGTTCAGGCGCTCGAAGACGCGATGGCCTCGGCTGCCAAGAAACAGCATCGGATCAAGGAGCCGGTGCGCGCCACCTGGAACCCGGAGACCGGCAAGTTCGACGCCTGGACGGTCAAGAAGGTCGTCGAGGTCGTCGAGGATCCCACCGCGGAATGGTCGGTGGAAGAGGCCCAGCTCCACAAGGCCGACGCCCAGGTGGGCGACGAGATCCTCACCTCCATCTCCACCGAGGGATTGGGGCGGATCGCGGCACAGTCTGCCAAGCAGGTCCTCTACCAGCGGGTGCGCGAGGCCGAGCGCGAGAAGGTCTACAACGAGTACATCGACCGGACCGGCGAAGTGGTCAACGGCACTGTCAAGCGCTTCGAGCGCGGCGACATCATCGTCGACCTCGGTCGGACCGAAGCCGCCGTGCCGCGCTCCGAGCAGGCGCGCCACGAACGCTACAGCCAGGGCGAGCGGATCCGCGGCGTCATCGTCGAGGTCCACAAGCAGCCCAAGGGTCCTCAGATCATCCTCTCCCGAACCGATCCCAGGCTCCTCGTCAAGCTGTTCGAGATGGAAGTGCCCGAGATCTACGACGGAACGGTCATGATCAAAGCCGCCGTGCGCGCACCGGGAGAACGGGCCAAGGTCGCCGTCTACAGCCGCGAACGCGACGTGGATCCGGTCGGCGCCTGCGTAGGCATGAAGGGCTCTCGCGTGCAGTCGATCATCCGCGAGCTCCGCGGCGAGAAGATCGACATCATCGAGTACAGCGACGATCTCGTCACTTTCGCGCAGAGCGCCCTCGCGCCGGCCAAGATCACCCGCGTTTCCGTTCACCACGTCGGCGCGCAGCCGCACCTCGACGTCATCGTCGAGGACGAGCAACTCTCGCTCGCTATCGGCAAGCGCGGCCAGAACGTGAGGCTCGCCGCCGAGCTCATCGGCTGCCGCATCGATATCAAGAGCGAGTCCGACGTCAAGGACGAGGTCGCCGGAGCCCTCGCTCGCATGCTTCAGAACGCCTTCGGCGACGCACCGGCGGCACCCGATCTGGGTGCGGCGCTAGACCTCACCACGGTGCCGGGAATCGGTCCGCGGACGGCGGGACTGCTCGAGCAGGCGGGATACTCTTCCGTTCAAGCCCTGTTGGACGCTACCCCCGAAACGCTCCAGGAGGTCGAAGGCATCGGACCGAAGACCGCGGTCTCCATCCTCAATTGGGCCCGGGAGCAGGCGGAGAAGATCCAGACCGCAGAACCTGCCGACGCGATTGGAGAGAGTCGACCGATGGCGGTGGAGTCATCGTCCTCGATGAACGACCAGGATTTCATGGCCGCGCTCTCGCGCGCCTTCAAGGAGTCCGAAGACCGCTCCAAGGCCGTCGAAGACGAAGCCCAGGACGAGACCGAGCAGGCCCCGGAAGGCGAGCGCGAGTAAGCAGCTCGCGGCGCGTCCGGTCAAGCAGGATCAGTCAGGAGATCGACGGAACATATGGGAAAGATTCGGGTCACCGACCTTGCGGCGATGATGGGCCTTTCACACCAGGACCTGGTGTTCAAGCTGCGTTCCATCGGAGTTCGGGTCGAGGGTGAAGAAGCAGCAGTAGAGAGCGAGATCCTGCAAGCGATCCTTGCCGGCAAGAAGCTGGCCTCGCCACGCGAGGTCATCATGGACGACTCCTCACCGGAGGGCGCACAGCCGGCAGTGCGGCGCGCGGGACTTCCCGCGCCTCTAGCGCCGGCAGCCCGTCGCACGACGGCCCTTCCGCCTCTGCGCCCGACCCGGCCGCGCACGTTGATCCAGAAAGTCGAGCCGAAGATCAAGACCTTGCCGACGGGCTCCGGCGACAAGCTTCAGCCTGGCGGCGTAGCCGCCACGGATCCGATGCTGGCGGCTTTCGCCGCCGCCGAGATCGACGCGGCCTCAGCTCCCCCGCCGACGCCGGTCCCTGCCGGTGGCCCGTCGTTCGACGAATCCAGGGCCGAGACGCCCGCCGCGCCCGCCGCTCGCCCGCCGGCCGCGATCTCCGCCGTGCCGCATGCGAGTCCGACGTCCTACTCGGCGACTCCGGCCTCCGCCGGCGCCGCGTCGGCCCAACCGGCCAGCGCGACACCGGGAGCGGCTGCCGTTCCACTCGCTCGCCCGCCACGTGGCGCCGTGCTGGTTCACCGGGCGACGGAGCCGTACCGGCCGGCACCTGCCCCGCCGCGTCCCGGTTATCGGCCTTCGGCCCCCGGTACCCGCCCCGGCGGGTCGCCCGGAAGCCGACCCGGTGGACCTCCCGGAGCACGTCCGGGCGGCCCTCCCGGCCGCCCCGCGCCCGGCGGCGCCCGGCCCCCCTATGCCGGCGGTGGACCGCGCCCTCCCGCAGGCCCCAGCCGCCCGGGCGGGCCGCGACCACCCTCTTCCAGCCCCTCGTCTCCCGGCGGATCCAAGCGCGGTGACCAGCGCGGTCCGGACAGCGACAAGAAGAAGGCGAAGAAGGGTCGCAAGACCACGATCGAGATCCAGACCGCCGACATCCGAAGCCTCCGCGGCTCGCTCGTCGAGATCGAGGACGTCGTCGATCAGTCGGTGAACCTCAAGGGCTCGGTCGCGGCGCGACGCCGACGGCGCATCGAGACCCGCGGAGATCAGGACCCCGAAGTCAATACGATCAAGAGCGGCCGCACGCTCGAAGATGGTCCGGTGGTGATCTCGGAGGGCATGACGCTGCGCGACTTCGCCGACAAGCTGCAGGTGAAGGCGAAGGATCTCATCGCCCTCCTCGTCCAGCGCGGCACGATGGCGAACATCAACTTCGTCATCGAGCCGGAGTTCGGCATCAAGCTGGTCAAGGAGTTCGGTCTGGAAGCCAAAGTCATGACTTTCGAGCAAGAGGTCCAATCCAATCGCGCCGAGGCCGACTCGGGTCCAGCCGAGAAGCTCTCGACCCGGGCCCCCGTGGTCACGATCATGGGCCATGTCGACCACGGCAAGACGTCGCTCCTCGACAAGATCCGCTCCTCCAAGATCACCGAGGGCGAGTTCGGCGGCATCACGCAGCACATCGGCGCCTACCACGTCGACGTGAACAACCGGCAGATCGTCTTCCTCGACACGCCCGGTCACGAGGCGTTCACCATGATGCGAGCGCGCGGAGCGCGCGTCACCGACATCGTCGTCTTGGTGGTCGCCGCGGACGACGGAGTGATGCCGCAGACCGCGGAAGCGATCGATCACGCCCGCGCGGCAGGCGTTCCGATCGTCGTGGCCCTCAACAAGATCGACAAATCCAACGCCAACCCCGACCGCGTCAAGCAGCAGCTCGCCGACCGCGGCCTCGCGCCCGAGGACTGGGGCGGCCAGACCGTCGTCGTCCCGGTCTCGGCGATCAAGGGCAGCGGTATCAACGAGCTGCTCGAGATGATCCTGCTCACCGCCGACATCCAGGATCTGAAGGCCAGTCCGGAACGTGCGGGTCAGGGCGTCGTGCTCGAGGCGCGCAAGGAGACCGGCCGCGGCATCATCGCGACCGTCCTCGTCCAGAACGGCACACTCAAGGTGGGCGACGTCTTCGTCGCGGGCTCCACCTGGGGGCGCGTCCGCTCGATGAGCGACGATCGCGGCAAGCGCGCCCTCGAGTCCGGTCCGGCGACCGCCGCGGAAGTCACCGGATTCACCGACGTCCCGGAGGCCGGCGACACCTTCCAGGTCGTCGGCGACGAACAGAAGGCGCGAAGTATCGTCGAATTCCGCCAGCAGGAATCGCGCAAGAAGGACCTCGTCCCGACCGGCGCCAGGCTCTCGCTGCAGCAGCTCTTCAGCCAGATCGAAAAGGGCGAGGTCAAGGATCTCGCCGTGGTGCTCAAGGCCGACGTGCAGGGCTCGCTCGAGGTGCTGCGCGATGCGATCGAGAAGATCGGCACGGCGAAGGTGAAGACCACCGTGCTCCACAGCGGCGTCGGAGCGATCACCACGAACGACGTTCTGCTCGCGTCAGCGTCGAAGGCGATCATCGTCGGGTTCAACATCCGCCCGGAGAGGAACGCCGTCGAGCTCGCCGAGAAGGAGCAGGTCGAGATCCGCCTCTATACCGTGATCTACGAGCTGCTCGACGATCTGCGCAACGCCATGGTCGGACTGCTCGAGCCGACGTACAAGGAGGTCTCGAAGGGCCGCGCCGAGGTTCGGGAGATCTACCGCGTACCCAAGGTCGGGACCATCGCCGGCTGCCACGTCATCGACGGCGTGATCCCGAGAAGCGCCCCTGTCCGGTTGATTCGCGACGGCAGGGTGGTCTTCGAAGGCAAGATCATCTCGCTCAAGCGCTTCAAGGACGACGCTTCGGAGGTTCGCAGCGGCTTCGATTGCGGCATCGGCCTCGACCGTTTCCAGGACATGAAGCCCGGCGACGTCATCGAGGCCTTCGCCAAGGAAGAGATCGCTCCGACGCTGAACTAGGGAAGGCGCGCGAAGGCTCTCCGCCCTTCCCGCGCCTTCGGACACCCATCGCGCACTCGAACCGGATGTACGTCGGCCTCGGCATTCTCCACCTCGAGCTTCCCTTCGCCCACGACCTCAAGGCGAAGCGCCGGGTGGTGCGGAGCCTGATCGACCGCTTGCAGACCCGTCACCGGATCTCCGCCGCCGAAACCGGCATGCAGGACCGGATGCAGCGGGCCGAGATCGGAGTGGCGGTCGTGTCGGGCAGTGAAGCCACCGTGCAGCAGATCCTGGATGAGGTTCTCCGGCTCGCCGACGAGGAGAGCGAGGCCGTCGTCCTCGGGTGGGAACCGCAGATTCTGGAGGAAGGTGGATGAGTCAACGTACGGATCGAGTCGCGGATCAGCTCCGCTGCGAGCTCGCGGAGCTCCTCCTGCGCGAGGTGCGAGATCCGCGCGTAGCGCTCGCCACCATCTCGCGTGTCCAGGTCGCGCGGGACCTGGGCCACGCACGCATCTGGATCTCCGTCCTGGGAGACGAGGCGGCACGCCAGCAGACGATGGAAGGGATCGAGCACGCCAAGGGATTCCTGCGCAGCCAGATCGGCCGGCGCCTGAAGCTGCGCGTAACCCCCGAGCTCGCTTTCGAGCTCGATCGCGGGGCCGAGTACCTGCAGGGCATGACCGAGCTTCTCGACAAGCTGCACAAGGAACCGAGTGATTCCTGAGACCCTCACCGCTCTCGTCGGCGGCCGCCGGCGATTCCTGATCGTGAGCCATGCCAACCCCGACGGCGATGCCATCGGCTCGGAGATCGCCTTGCAGCGGCTTCTCCGCCGCGCCGGCAAAGAGGCGCAGATCTGGAACTTCCACCCGACGCCGGGGACTTACCGCGGCCTGCCCGACAGCGCGTCGATCCATGTCGGAGAGGCGCACCCGGCCGGCTTTCCCGCCGCCTACGACTGTGCCGTCGTCCTGGAGTGTCCGACGCTGGACCGCACGGGACTCGCCGGGCCGCTGGCGCTCCTGCCCATCGTCAACATCGACCACCATCTCGGGAACGGTGTCTATGGCGTGGAGAACTGGGTCGATACGAGTGCTCCGGCGGTCGGCGTCATGGTCGCCGCACTCGCCCGCGAGCTCGGAATCACCGTCGACCCCGAGACCGCGGACTGCCTCCTGCTCGCGCTGGTCAGCGACACCGGCGGATTCCGCTTCTCGAACGCAACGCCGGCCGCCTTCGAGGCCGCGGCCACGCTGGTGCGCGAGGGCGCGCGGCCCGAGCAGGTCTCGCAATGGCTGAATGAAAGCCAGCCCGAAGGCGCGGTGCGCCTCCTCGGCGAGATGCTCGGAACACTTGAGCTCCATGCCGCCGGACGCCTGGCCTCGGTCCACCTGACACAAGCCATGTTCGGCCGCGCTGGAGCCGCTGCGGGAGACTCGGAAGGCCTCGTCGACAGCCCGCGTTCGATCGCCGGTGTCGAGGCCGTCGTGCTCCTGCGCGAGACCGGACCTGGGCAATGGAAGGTCTCGATGCGCAGCCGCGGCAAGGTCGACGTTCAGGCGGTCGCCGAGCGACGCGGCGGCGGCGGACACAAGAACGCCGCCGGCTGCAAGGTCGCAGGCGACCTCCCCGGCCTACGCTGCGCCTTCGTCGCCGAGCTCACCGTCGCCCTGGAGGTCGTCCATGACGCTTGACGGATTGCTCCTGGTCGACAAGGAGGGCGGCTGCACCTCGCACGATGTCGTTCAGATGGTCCGCCGGATCTTCAAGCAGAAGCGGGTGGGCCATTGCGGCACGCTCGATCCCGATGCCACCGGCCTTCTCCTGCTCACGCTCGGACAGGCGACGCGGTTGACGCGGTTTCTCATCCAGGCGCGAAAGGTCTACGAAGGAGCGATCACCTTCGGCCTCGAGACCGACACCTACGATGCATCGGGACGCCGGGTTGCCGAACGTCCGACGACGGACCTGACCTCCTCTGCCATCGACGCCGCGATGGCGCGCTTCTCTGGTACCTTCGAGCAGCGTCTCCCGGCTTACAGTGCGCACAAGATACAGGGCGTGAAGCTCTACGAGATGGCCCGCCGGGGCGACGAGATCCCGGTTGCCAACAAGTGGGTGACCGTCGACGAGTTCGTCCGGCTCTCCGGCCTGGCCGACGACCAGATCGATTTTCGGCTCACTTGCAGCTCCGGGACGTACGCCCGGAGCCTCGCGCACGACGTCGGTGCGGCGGTCGGCACCGGCGCCCACCTCTCGAAGCTCCGCCGCACCCGGATCGGCAAGCCCGGACTCTGGTTCGACGTCGAGCAGGCTCTGACGCTCGCCGAGGCGAATCGCCGGCAGGCTGCCGGCGCCGAGCTCGGTCGGGCCTGGCTGCCGCTCGCCAGCATCCCGCTGCCGTTCATCACCGCCACCCTCGACGCCCTGCAGGAGCGCCGGGCAGTCAACGGCCAGACCGTCATCCTCGCGGCTCTCGGCGCTGCGGCGGGCGACTGGGTGCGGATGGTCGACCGGGTGGGAGAGCTGGTCGCCGTCGGGTCGGTCGTGGAGGCGCTCGGGAGCTCCGGCGCCGCCGTCCTCCAGCCCCGGATCGTGTTCAGGACCAGCCCGGATGTGGTAGGCTTTTCAAGGATATAGACATAGCGACCCATACTGAGCGCAACATCGAAATCGTTTCACGACAGAAGGAGAAGAGACTTGTCTCAGGCAAAATCAGAAGTCATCCAGAACTTCCGGATGCACGAGACCGACACCGGTTCGACGGACGTTCAGGTCGCGCTGCTGACGCAGCGGATCAACGAGCTCACCGGGCACTTCAAGACCCACACCAAGGATCACCACAGCCGCCGCGGCCTGCTGAAGATGGTCGGTCAGCGCCGCCGCCTGCTCGATTACATGAAGCGCCGCGACGCCGAGCGCTATCGCCAGGTGATCGAGCGCCTGGGAATCCGCAAGTAAACCCCCTCCGAACGGTTGCAGGAGCGCCCCCGGCCCACCTTCCGCGTGGCCGGGTCGGCGTCTCCTGAATCCGTTCCAGCAAGACAAGGAAAATCAATGAGAACGCAGAGAACCGTCCAGATCGGCTCGGAGAGCCTCTCTCTCGAGACCGGCCACATCGCCAAACAGGCCCACGGCGCGTGCGTCGTCCGCCTGGGCGATACCGTCGTCCTGACCACCGCCTGCATGCAGGCGAGCACCATGCCCCGCGACTTCCTGCCGCTGACCGTCGACTACCGCGAATACGCCTATGCGGCAGGCCGGATTCCGGGCGGCTTCTTCAAGCGCGAGGGCCGCGCCACCGAGAAGGAGACTGTCACCGCACGCCTGATCGACCGGCCGCTGCGCCCGCTCTTCCCTCCGGGTTACACCAGCGAGACGCAGATCATCTCCTTCGTCCTCTCGGCCGACGGCGAGCACGACCCCGACATCCTGGCGATCAACGGCGCTTCGACGGCGCTGGTCCTCTCCGAGATCCCGTTCTACCACCCCATCGCCGCAGTGCGCGTCGGCCTGATCGATGGCCAGGTCGTGTTCAACCCGACCAACAGCCAGCGCGATGTCGCCGATCTCGACCTCGTCGTCGTCGGCACCGAAGAAGCGGTCATGATGGTCGAGGCTGGCGCCAATCAGCTCTCCGAAAAGACCCTCCTCGACTGCATCTGGGCCGGACACGCCGAGTTGCAGAAGGTCATCCAGGCGCAGATCTCGATGTTCCGCGAGCTCGGCCTCTCGAAACCGGCATGGAGCGCCCCCGAGGTGTATCCGCAGGAGCTCTACCAGGAGGTCCGCGGCGCGATCCACGCACAGATGAAGTCCGCCCTGCACACGGCGGGGAAGTTCGAGCGCAAGGACGCCGTCTCGGCGGTCCAGAAGACCTATCTCGCTACCATCCCAGAGGACAATCCGACCAAGCGCGCGCAGGCGAAGAAGGTCATCGAGACTCTCGAAGAAGAAACGCTCTACGATTCGGTCCTCCTCGACCGTATCCGGTTCGACTCGCGCAAGCTCGACGAGATTCGCGCCATCGACATCGAGGTCGGTGTGCTCCCCCGCACGCACGGCTCGGCGCTCTTCACGCGCGGCGAGACCCAGGCGCTCGCGACGGTCACCCTCGGCACTCAGCGCGACGCCCAGATCATCGAGGAGTACGACGGCGAGAGCAAGCAGAAGTTCCTCCTGCACTACAACTTCCCGCCCTTCTCGGTCGGCGAGGTCAAGTTCATGCGCGGCGCGAGCCGGCGTGAGATCGGACACGGCGTCCTCGCCCGCCGGGCGCTGCTGCCGGTGTTGCCGAACGAAGAGGATTTCCCGTACACCATCCGCGTCGTCTCCGACATCCTCGAGTCGAACGGCTCGTCGTCCATGGCGACGGTCTGCGGCGGTTCCCTCGCGCTGTTCGACGCCGGTGTGCCGCTCCTCGCGCCGGTCGCCGGCGTCGCCATGGGTCTCGTGCAGCGCGGCGACAACTTCGCCGTCCTGACCGACATCGCCGGGCAGGAAGACCACTACGGCGACATGGACTTCAAGGTCGCCGGCACCCGCAAGGGCATCACCGCCCTGCAGATGGACATTAAGGTCGGCGGCGTCTCGAAGTCGGTCATGGAGACCGCCCTCGAGCAGGCCCGCGTCGGACGCCTCCACATCCTGGGCAAGATGGAAGCGATCATCGGCATGCCCCGTCAGGATCTCTCCACCTTCGCGCCGCGGCTCTACACCATTCAGATCAACAAGGAGAAGATCCGCGACATCATCGGACCCGGCGGCAAGACGATCCGCTCGATCGTCGAGGAGACCGGTTGCCAGGTCGAAGTCGAGAACGACGGCCGCGTGATCATCGCCTCCCCCAACGCCGAAGCCGCCAAGCGCGCGATTCAGATGGTCGAACGCCTGACCCAGGTGCCGGAGATCGGCAAGATCTACACCGGCAGCGTGCGTCGAGTCGAGGCCTACGGTTGCTTCGTCGAGATCATGCCGGGCACCGACGGCCTCGTCCACATCAGCGAGCTCGCCCCCTACCGGGTGCGCGAGACCAGCGACGTGGTCAAGGAGGGCGACGAGCTCACGGTCAAGGTCATCGATATCGACGACACCGGCCGCGTCCGTCTCTCCCGCAAAGCGGTCATCGTCGAGGCCCCGGACTACGATCCGGCAGCCTACGCCGGCATGGGCATGAGCGAGGACGAGCGTCCGCCGCGCGCCGAGGGTCCCCCAGGGGGCCGCGGTGGAGATCGCGGCGGCCGCGGCGGCCGTCCGGAGCGTGGCGGTCGCAGTGGCGGAGGGGGCCGCGATTCACGCGGTCCGCGCCGCTGACGCAGCAACAGAAGTGGATCTAGAATTGGGCCGGGTCGGCGACGATCCGGCCCCTTTTCTTTCTCATCGAACGCCGCCGCCTTGACGCGCCGGGACGCAGCAGAAAACCGAGGCCCCATGCCCCACGGAGAGCTCTCCATCATCGAACTGGCCGATCACCTCGATCGGCTGCTGGACGCCAGCTCCGGAAGAGACTTCGGCCCGAACGGCCTCCAGGTGCAGGGACGCCGACCGATCCGCAAAATCGCCACCGGCGTGTCGTCCTGCGTCGAGCTCTTCGAGCGCGCCCGGGATACCGGCGCCGACGCCGTGCTGGTGCACCACGGAATCTTCTGGGACGGCATGCCGCGCCAGCTCACCGGCCACACCTACGCCCGGGTGGCGACGCTGCTCGAGGCCGGCATGCATCTGCTCGCCTATCACCTGCCGCTCGACCGCCACCCGGAGTTGGGCAACAACATCCTGGCGGTGAAGCGACTCGGCCTCTACTCCACCGAGCCGTTCGCCGACTACCACGGCCTGCCGATCGGCTTTCGCGGCCGCTATCCCGAACCGGTCTCCCGAGAGGATCTCGTGGCGCGCTGCCGTACCGTCTTCGACCAGGAGCCGCTCGCCTTCCTCTCGGGTCCCGAGGAGATCTCCACTGTCGGCATGGTGAGCGGCGGCGCCGCGGAGGAGATCCACCAGGCGATCGCCGCCGGCCTCGACGCCTACATCACCGGGGAACCGACCGAGTGGGTCATGAATGTGGCGCGCGAGAACCGCATCCACTTCCTCGCCGTCGGTCATTACGCCAGCGAACGTCTGGGGATCCAGGCCCTCGGCGACCACCTCGCGACCCGCTTCGGCCTCGCCCACGAGTTCATCGACGTTCCCAATCCGGTCTGAGGCGTCGATTCAGTCCGCAGGCGGTCTCCGGCACTCGGGATCTTGGGGCCGGCTCCTAGTGAGGCTTGGTCGCCAACCCCAAGATCCTGAGCGCCAGAGCCCGCCTCGAAGCGTTCTCTTTCTCTCTCGGCTGTACCGACGAGGGGTGGCCGGACCGAGGGCTCCCATGGGCGCGGAGCGCGCTTCCTCAGCGCGAGCACCCATGGGAAGCGGGCCGGACAGGACCCCGAGCGGAGGCTTCGACTACACCGAAGCTCGGGCCTTCGGAAAGAAGCGGAAGAAGTTCTCTGTCGTCAGCGCCGCCGTCGCCGCCAGGTCGAGGCCGAGCTCGAGGCCCAGGCGAGTCGCGACTTCGACGGTGTAGGCGGGCTCGTTGGGCTTGCCGCGGTAGGGCACCGGGGCGAGGTACGGCGTGTCAGTCTCGACCAGGAAGCGGTCGCGCGGCGTGCCACCGATCACCTCGCGGACGTTGTCGGCCTTGGGGAAGGTCACCATCCCCGACATGCCGAGAACGCAGCCATGCGCGACGAGCGTTTCGGCCATCTTCTGCCCACCGGCGAACGAGTGAAAGTCGGCCTTCAGCACCGCGAACTCGGGCTCGGCGAGGATAGCCAGCATGCGTTCGTTCGAGTCCCGGTTGTGGACGATCGCCGGCAGGTCGAGCTCTATCGCCACCCGCCACTGCGCCCGCAGCGTCCCCTCCTGCACCTCGCGCGGAGCGTGGTCATAGAAGAAGTCGAGCCCGCACTCCCCCACAGCGACCGCCTTGGGATCGGCCAGAAGGTCGCGCAATCGAGCTTCGTCGCCCACATTCCAGCTTGCCGCCTCGTGGGGATGCACCCCGAGAGCGCACCAGACGTTGTCCTGCGAATGGCAGAGCGCCAGGAGCCCTTCGGCCTGCGCAAGGAGCGTCGCCGGGACCAGAAATCCCTCGACGCCGCGCGCCCGGGCGCGCGCGATGGCGGCCGCCCGCTCCGCCGGCTCGAGATACTGCAGGTGGCAGTGCGAGTCGACGAGAAAGGGGCGCGGTCTCACTTCACGCGTGTTCCGTTCGGCGCCCCCTCGGCGTGCGGACGGACGAGGATCGGCTTGCCCTCGGCGTCGGTCGCCGCGAGGATCATGCCGCGCGACTCGACGCCCATGAGCTTCGCCGGCTTGAGGTTCGCCACCACGACGACCTGCCGGTCGACGAGCTCCTCCGGCGCGTAGGCCTTGCCGATGCCGGCCACGAGCTGGCGCGGGCTCTCCTCGCCGAGATCGACCAGCAGGCGGATCAGCTTCTCGGACTTCGGCACGCGCTCGGCGAACCGCACCGTTCCGACCTTGAGCTCGGTGGCGAAGAACTGATCGATCGAGACCTCGTTCGACGTCACCGCGGCCGGAGCCGGGACAACAGGCGATGCAGCCGATGAGACCGGCGTAGAAGCCTCTGCAGCCGCGGCCGGAGGGGTCGCTCCCGGCGCGGACGAGTGGATCTCGGACATGAACTTCTCCTTGTCGATTCTCGGAAAGAGCGGCGCCAACTCCGGCAGCGGCGCGGAATTGGGCGTGCCGCCCCAGGCCAGGGCGTCGAGGTTTTCCACCACGGTGCTCGTGCCGACCGCCGCGAGGACCCGGCGCGCCACCGTCGGCATGAACGGCAGCAGCCCTGTGGCAACGATGCGCACCGCCTCGAGCCCGTTCCAGAGGATGCGCGAGAGCGCATCGGTCGCGCCCTCGGCCTTGATCGTCTTCCACGGCTCGCGAACGACGAGATACTGGTTGGCCTCGGCGAGCAGTCGCCAGAGCGCCCGCAGGGCCTCCTGAAACGCCAATTCGTCCATCGCCGCACGATAGTCGGCGACGACCTGTTGGGCGACCGGGATGAGTGGGTTGTCGTTGCAGGAGAGCGGCGGCGTGCGGCCGCCGAAGGCACCGCGAGAGAGCGTCACGAGGCGGCTCGCGGTGTTGCCGAGGTCGTTCGCGAGGTCGCTGTTGAAGCGGTCGACGAACGCCTCGTCGGAGAAGCTCGCGTCCTGCCCGAAGACCATCTCGCGCAGCATGTAGTAACGCAGCGCATCGGGACCGAAGCGCGCCACGAGATCGTCCGGCCGCACGACGTTGCCCACCGACTTCGACATCTTCTTCGAGTCCCGCAGCCACCAGCCGTGCGCCCAGACCGTGGTCGGCAGCGGCAAGCCGGCGGACATCAGGAACGCCGGCCAGTAGACCGCGTGGAAGCGCAGGATGTCTTTGCCCATGAGGTGGATGCGGGTCGCCGCACCGCCGGAGGCAATCGAGTCGTTCCAAAAGGCTCGGTAAAGGGATGCCGGCTCGGCATCCTCGGCTCCTGCGTCGGCACCGTCCCCGGGCGCTCGGCGCTCGCTGACGTCGGCGCTCGCTACGCTGCCTACCCGACCCTCCCCCTTGTTCGAGCTCTTCGCGCTCCGGTGTGCTCCTTCGGAGCCAAAACCGAGAGCCGTAATGTAGTTGGCCAGCGCATCGAGCCAGACATAGACCGTATGCCCCGGGTAGCCGGGGAACGGAATTCCCCAGGCGAGCCCGGTGCGGCTGACCGAGAGATCGCGCAGGCCGGATTCGACGAAAGATCGGACTTCGTTTCGTCTGGTCTCGGGGCGGATCGCTTCGGGGTGCGCGTCGATCCAATCGAGCAGAGGCTGCTGATACTTGGCGAGGCGGAAGAAGACGTTCTCCTCCGACTTCCATTCAACGGCGGCGCCGTGCACCGGGCACTTCTGCCCCGCGGCGAGCTCCTTCTCGGTGTAGAAGAGCTCGCAGGGAGAGCAGTACCAACCCTCGTGCTTGGCGAGATAGAGGTCGCCAGCCGTTTCGATCCGCCGGATGAGCTCGAGGACGCCCTGCTCGTGACGCGGCTCGCTGGTGCGGATGAAGTCGTCATGCGAGATGCCGAAGGTCTTCCACAGCTCGTGGTAGCGGGCTACGACCTTGTCGGCAAGCTGTCGCGGGGTCACCCCCTCGCGCGCCGCCGCGCGCTCGATGTTCTGGCCGTGCTCGTCGGTTCCAGTCAGGAAACGGACGTCGTCGCCCGACATCCGACGGTAGCGCGCCAGGGTGTCGGCGACGATCGTGGTGAAGATATGCCCGATGTGCGGCAGGTCGTTCACGTAATAGATCGGGGTGGTGAGGTAGTAGGGCGGCATGTTCTTTCCGTGGCTCTTCTTCGTCTGCAGCAGTCTATCAGCGGGCTGCGAGTTCGCCGGGCCCCTTCAGCTCGTCGCGATCTCGCCCTTCTGGTAGAGGTAGCGTGCACCGCAGTAGGAGCATTGCGCCTCGACGCGCCCGTCGTCGTCACGGATCGCGTCGAGGTCCGCGGACGGTAGGGCGACGAGGGTGCCGAGCAGGCCTTCGCGGCTGCAACTGCAGCGGAAGCGCACCTCGCGTCGGTCCATGAGCTCCGGCTCGAGGCCTTGGAGCACCTGATCGCGGAGCTCGGCCAAGCCTCCGCGGCCGATCGTGCGGCTGACGCCGCCGATCCGCGCCAGGTTCTCCTCGAGCTGCTCGACCGCATCTTCGCGCGCGCCGGGCATGACCTCGACGATCATCCCGCCGGCGGCCCGGATCCCTTCCGGGCCCTCGAGAACGCCGACCATCACGACCGACTGCGTCTGCTCGCTCTGCTCGAGGAAGTGCGCCAGGTCCAGCCCGATCTCGCCCGATTCGAGCGCCACCTGGCTCTCGTAGGAGCTGCCGTCGACGAGCTCGCGCCGCACGCGCAGGATTCCCCTGCCGACCGCGCCGGCGATGCGCAGGCCGATCTGCGGGTCGGTCGGGAGGACGGTCGGCGGTTCGACCTGCGGCTCTCCGACCAGGCCGCGAAGATTCCCTTCACTGTCGACCTCGGCGACGATCTTGCCGATCGGCCCGTCGCCATTGACGGTCAGGGTCAGCCGTCGCGACGCGCGTGCCGAGAGCCGCAGGAGAAGCGTCGCCCCAGCCATGGCACGGCCGAGCGCTACCGCGGCGATCGGCGAGAGATCATGCCGCTCGCGCGCCTCCTCCACCACCGGCGTCAGGTCGACCGCCGCCCACCGCAGGCTGACCTCACCGGCGACGCCGTACTCGAGCGAGCCGCTCTGCAGAACCTGCTTCAAGAAGAAGACCTCACAAGGCAAAAGAACCAGAGGCAGCGGCGACCATTGCGGCTTCATGGACGGCGCGCCAGGTCGTCCCCGCGGACTCCGCGAGCCGCCTGCAGTCTTCGAATTCGGGAGCGTTGGCGATCGTGCGCCCAAGGAACGTCGCGCGCTTCACGCGAACTCCGCCGAACCGGGTGTGGACGGTGACGATCTCGCGCTCGGCCTCGAACCGTCCGGTGGTGTAAAAGCGACAGCCAAGCGAGCCGGTCTCGGTGAGAAGCGCCGCCGCCAGGCGTTCGAGATCGGCGCGGCGACAGAGCAGCGACACCAGGCTCCCGGGCCTCCCCTTTTTCATCTGTACCGGAGTGAGAAAGACGTCGAGCGCCCCTTCTTCGAGCATTCGCGTCATCGCGTTCCCGAGTCCTTCGCCGGAGAGATCGTCCACTTCGCACTCGACGACGAGCACCTCGGGGTGCGAGCCGCCCGCCTGCGCTCCCGGCCAGGCGCTTCCGGCGACGAGCCGCACGGCGTTCGGCCGGCCGGCGATCTCCTTGCGTCCGAGGCCGTAGCCGACACCCTCGACGACCAGGGTCGGCAGCTCGATGAACTCGTCGACCAGCTCCGCGAGGAGCACCGCGCCGGTCGGCGTCAGCAACTCCCCGACCGCGCGGTCGGAACCGTAGACCGGCAAGCCCTTCATCAGCTCGGCGACCGCCGGCGGTGGCACCGGCATGACGCCGTGCGCGCCCCGCACCGTGCCGCCGCCGAGATTCACCGCACCGCAGGTGATCCGCCGCGGCGCCAGCCACTCGACCGCCGCCGCCGCGCCGACCAGGTCGACGATCGAATCGACCGCCCCGACTTCGTGGAAGTGCACGCGTTCGACCGCCATCCCGTGCGCCTTGGCCTCGGCCTCCCCCAAACGGTGAAAAAGCGCGCGGGCGCGCGACTTCACCGCCGGAGCGAGCCCGCTCGCGTCGAGGAGAGCCAGAATCTCCGGCAGGTTCCGTCCATGGCCAGGGTCATGCTCATGGGCATGATCATGACTGTGTCCGTGCCCAGGCCCGTGCGAGCGGGCAGGTGAAGTTTGAGAAAAGGCTTGCTGGTAAAGGGAGTTCTCTGCGTCCCGATCGCGGTCCGGCTCGGCAGCCGCGTCGACCTGATCGTCAGAGTGCGAATGCGCGTTCGAATGAGAGTGCCCCACCGACCCTCCACCGCTCTGTCCGCCACCCTCATTTACTGGAAGCTTTTGTGACTCGGTGTCCGCCGATGCCCTGGGGACCCGTTCCTCCGGATCCGGCCCTTCGATCGGCTTGCCGTGGTCGAGGACGCGAAACCGGGTGCCGGCGAAGCCGGCGCGGGTGCTTTTGCGAGCCTCGATGCCGATGCCGTGAAGCTTCAGGCTGGCGACGGCCTCGGCGACGACGCGCTCGGGCATGCCGAGATCGAGGCAGGCGCCGAGAAACATGTCCCCTGCGAGACCGCTGAAACAGTCGAGATGGAGATCCTTGCCTTGCACGCTCCGGAAATTACCATGCGCCGCGCTCGCGCAGCGAAACCCAGCGTCCGACGCCACCCAGGATCAGGTGATCGACCAGCCGCACGCCGACGAGCTCGCCGCCCTCGGCGAGGCGGCGGGTGAAGGCGAGATCCTCTGGACTCGGACTCGGATCGCCCGAGGGATGGGTGTGGAAGACGACCATGCCGCAGGCGCCGTGCAGCAAGCCCTCCTTGAGGATCGCCCGCGGCTCGACCGCGGCGCGGTTGACGGTGCCGCGGTAGAGCTCGCGCTCAGCGAGCAGGCGGTTGCGGGTGTCGAGGTAGAGGGCCCCCATCACCTCCTGGTCGCGCACCCCATAGCGCAGCGCGAGGTAGCTCGCGACGGCGGCCGGCGCCCCGAGGACAGCGCGCTCGACGGCGTCGTTCCTCGCCAGACGGCGACCGATCTCGGCAGCGGCCAGCAGCGCCGCCGCCTTGGCCTCGCCGAGCCCCTTGCGCAGGAGTCCCTGGGCGCCGGTCCCGGCGAGCCCGGGCAATCCGCCGATCGCCGTCAGAATCTCGCGCGCCACTTCAATCGCCGAGGCGCCCGGCCGCCCCGTCCGCAGCAGGATCGCCAGCAGCTCGGCGTCGCCCAGTGCCCGCGCCCCCTGCGCCAGCAGGCGCTCGCGCGGCCGTTCGTCGGCGGGCAGCTCGCGGATGAGGAGCGTGCCGCCGGCCGGCAGCGCCCGCGGCCGGCCAGTCGGAGTCGCCAGCGAGCCGGTCAGGGTTCGTCTCCGAAGAGCTCGCGAAGCTGGGCTTCACGGTCGTGCTCGAGGTGCCGTTCGATGCGGGTGACGAGTCGCGGTAGAACCTCCCCCGCCGGATCGCGATACGAGCGATCGGCGAGGTGCGAGAGTGGCGTCGCCTCGCGGTTGACCTCGACGACGAAGGCGCCGTTCCCTGCCGCGAGCTCGATGAGTCCGGCCGCCGGGTAGACGGTGGCCGAGGTGCCGACGACGAGGAAGAGCCCGCAATCAGCCGCCGCCGCTGCCGCCTCCTCGAAGACCCCCATCGGTAGTCTCTCCCCGAACCAGACCACGGACGGACGCATTCTTCCTCCGCAGCCACACCTCGGAGGGCCGTCCGCGAGGTCGATCAGGGTCGCCATGTCGGCTTCCCGCCCGCAGGCGTTGCAGCGCGCGTTCCAGATGTTGCCGTGGAGCTCGAGGACCTTGCGGCTCCCGGCCCGCTGGTGCATTCGGTCGATGTTCTGTGTCACGACGAGTAAAGACGGAAAGGACTCTCCCAATCTGGCAATCGCCCGATGCGCCGCGTTGGGCTCCGAGTCCCGCACCCCGACATAGCGCGACACATACCAGTCCCAGACCCGCTTGGGATCGCGCGCGAACGCCTCCGGCGTCGCCAACGTCGCCGGATCGAAATCCGCCCAGAGCCCGCCCACCCCGCGAAACGTGGCGAGTCCCGACTCGGCCGAAACGCCGGCGCCGGTGAAGACGACGATATGGGAACGAGCAGTTCCGGTTCGGCCCATTGCAGTCAAGTCGCCTCCCTCTCCGCGTACCTGAGAGGGTATCCGAACGAGCTCCCTCCGGGCACATTCGCCCGTCGGATAGGCTCAAGGCGATTGGGAGGACCTTCCATCATGCGACTTCGCCTTTTCTGCCTGCTGGCCCTGTTTCTTGCCGACCCGCGGCGGCCCGCAGAGGCCCAGTTGGCCTCGATGCTCAAGGATATCGGGACCTTCGAGGAGGGTGGCTCCTCCAACCCGGAGTTCCTCGGCTCCTTCGCCGGCTGGACCTACTTCAGTGCGGAGGCGCCGGGCATTGGCCGCGAGCTCTGGCGAACGGATGGAACGCCCGAAGGGACGACTCTGCTGAAAGACACTTGCCCTGGAGACTGTTACAGCTACTACAAGTTGCTCGCAAGGACGCCTGGCGCTCTCTACCTCGCGCAATCGACCTCCTCCTTCCAAGGTCCCTGGGTGGGTCTGTTCGCGGCTCGAGCCGAGGGGCTTGTACGCATCTCTACCCCTCCTGGCGTGAGTCCTGCCTTCGGATCCCTCAACGAGCCGGGAGCGACAGCCCTCCTGGGAGACCGCCTGATTTTCGGCGGGCTGAGGGAGGACGGCACCCCGGTCCTACTCTCGACCAACGCGACACCGGACGGATCCGAAATGTTGCGCGACTTTCCGGAGTCCAACGGACTCTTTGGGATGACGACTGTCGGCTCGCAAGTGCTGCTATGGAATCAGCCCGTCATGGGCCCGCCCGAGCTCTTCGCCACGGACGGCACGCCCGCCGGCACCCGTTTCGTGATTGCGCTGGATGTCGTCCCGCTGGAAGCGGCCATCGCCTTCGGCGGCAGCCAGCTGCTTTTCGCGGCACAGGACGCGAGCGGCGTCGAAGTCTGGCGAACGGACGGATCGGCGCAGGGTACCCGACGACTGACCGATCTGATCGACCCGCAAGCTCGAGTCTGGAGCATGGCCGCGACACCGAACGGGGCCTTCTTCTATGTCGAGGATGCTTCGTTGGGACAGGAGCTCTGGTCGAGCGATGGTACTTCAGCGGGCACGCACCCCGTGTCGCTCTTCGGGTTTCACGCGCCGTTCGGCCCCGACCAACGCCCGTATCACCTCGCCGTTGTCGGCGCTCGGGCGTTTTTTCTCGCAACCGACGGCATCGCTGGAGTCAGCCTCTGGTCGGCGAGTCTGTCTGCTGCATCGGCAACCGAATTGGTGGATGTCTGTTCGTATTCCTGCCTTGACGGGGCCTGGATAACGAGCGTCGGCGCTCAGCTCTTCTTCCTTCGGGAGCAGGCGGAATCCGGGCTCGAAGTCTGGACCTCCGATGGCACGCCGGGCGGCACTCGACTCCTCAACGACAGCTGCCCTGCCCCTTCCTGCAACGGGGGCGGATTCCCGCTTGCCTCCTCGGGCGACACACTTGTCTACGGCGCCATGCGTAACGAGCAGTATCAATCGACGGTCTTCGTCGCCAGAGCACCATGGATCACAGCGCAATCCCTCTACGATCCGGTTCGGGGGGGGCCGCTACTTCACCCCTACACCTCGACCACCAGTCTCGTGGATGGTTCGAAGATCTACTTCGGTGCCCGGGATTCGCTATGGGGCATCGAACCCTGGGTCAGCGAGGGCACTCCCGCGACTTCTTTCGTGCTCGCAGATATCTCCGGGCCCCTGTACAGCGATTCGGCCCCCGGAGGATTCGCGGAATCGAATGGGACCGTCGCCTTCTTCATCGACGTCGATGGTTCCCTCGCGGATTTCTGGCTGACAGACGGAACGCCGACGAACACCCGTCCCGCGGTGCTGAACGAGCACATCTGCACCAACCGCTCGGCCGGGATCCGGCCCATCGCTGACAGATTCCTCGCGTTGAGCTGCGCGGGAGGGATTCAGGCGCTCGACCCGGTCTCGAATCAGGTCGAGCTCATTCCAACCGGCGACTGTTATTCCTCGATCGGCTCCGGAGCGCTCGGCGGGATCTACGTCGCGGCAATCTACTGCGACGAGAGCCCGCAGATCTGGCGCAGCAACGGTACCGCTGCCGGCACCGCGCTCGCGATCGACCTCGATGCCGGCTTCAACATCAGTTCGGCCTTTACCCGTGTCGGCGACAGTCTCCTGCTGACCGGCGGCAGCGCTGAACATCGAATTTTCGCCCTCTCTGCGAGCATGACGAGCCTCACGCCAATCTCGGCACCGGGAGTCGCTCCGGATTCACGACTCGTCCCCGACGGCGAGACCCTGGGGTTCTTCTCTCATGACGCGCGGATCTGGCGAACCGACGGAACCGCCGTCGGCACCTTCTCCATCGGGCCGACCTATGGCGACCTGAGGCTCAGAGGGGCAGTGCGCTCGGCCACTGGATACGACCTGCTCGTTCAAGCAGACTGGGGGCGCGAGGAGGTGTGGGCGAGCGACGGGACGACCGCCGGAACTGTCGTCCGCGCGGCTTTCGCCGGTACCTATTCGTCACCGGCGGACGCCCCGCTCGTCCGGGCCACGAATCACCTCTTCTTCGTCCTGCCCTCTTACGAAGAAGGGGCCGGACTCTGGGTGCTGGACGATGGGAGCAGCCTCCCGCAGCGCTTGATTGCAGTCCAGTTGGGGAGCAGCGTTCCGCAACCCGACAGCCTCGCTGCCTTCGGCACATCCGCCTACTTCTCGGCCTGTGACGAAGCCCATGGCTGCGAGTTGTGGAGCAGCGACGGAACGCTCGGAGGTACGCGGCTGATACACGACATCGCCCCGGGCGTTGCCTCCTCGAGTCCCTATGCTCTCGCGGTTCTCGGATCGACGCTGTACTTCGCGGCCAACGACCATCTTCACGGCTTCGAGCCCTGGACGCTGGAACTGGACGGAGGTCCATTTTGCCGGCAGAACGTGCGGACTCTCTGCCTGGAGTCCGGACGATTCCAGGTCACTTCGCGGTGGCGCAACTTCTCGCATCAATCCGGCGACGCGACGGCCGTACCCATCTCCGGCGACACCGGCTACTTCTGGTTCTTCGACGAGGACAACGTCGAGATGATCCTGAAGCTGATCGACGGCAGCGGATACAACGGGCACCACTGGGTCTACTACGGCGCCCTCACCAACGTCGAATACACCTTCACCGTCACCGACTCCGAGACCGGCGCCGCGAAGCGCTACTTCAATCCGGCGGCCCGTTTCGCCAGCTCGGGCGACATCACGGCTTTCGGCCCGCAGGGGGCGCATGCGCGCGGCGGCCCCGCCGAGGCGATGACCCGCGGCGCGACGCCTCCCGAGGTCTCTCTCGCCACCTTCTCCGCCCCACAGGGGCTGCCGGGTGCATGCGTGCCGACAGCAACGCAGTTCTGCATCCTGAACAACCGCTTCGCGGTGACCGCCACCTGGCGCGACTTCGCCGGCAACAGCGGCACAGCGAATGCCGGAACTCTCACCGACGACACCGGCTATCTCTGGTTCTTCAACGAAGCGAACGTCGAGGTCGTCCTCAAGATGGTCGACGCCGGCGCCTTCAACGGCCACTTCTGGGTCTACTACGGCGCGCTCTCGAACATCGAGTACACCCTCACCGTCACCGATACCGTCGCCGGCGGGCCGCCGCGGATCTACCGCAACGCCCTCGGCCAGTTCGGCAGCTTCGGCGACATCGAGGCCTTCCCGGCGAACTGACAGTACCGCGGTCGACCCCGGCGGGAACCACCGCTGCCCGGTGCCCTTATACTGGTCATCATGTCGATCTTCGAGCCGATCCTTGCCCGGCTCAACGAAGCGGGTGGGCGGTATGTCGTCGTCGGTGGATTGGCGGTCGTTCTGCACGGTCATGCCCGGCTGACCGTCGACCTCGATCTCGTCGTCGACCTCGGCCCTGATCCTGCACAGCGGACGATCGCGGCGCTGCTCGCGCTCGGGCTGCGACCGCTTGCGCCCGTCGACGCCTTCGAGTTCGCCGATGCCGCGAAGCGCCGCGAGTGGATCGAAGAGAAAGGGATGCGCGTCTTCTCGCTCTACGATCCGGTGCAGCCGCTGCGTACTGTCGATTTGTTCGTCGAGTCGCCGATCGACTTCGAGGCGCTCTGGCGCGACTCTGAAACGGTTCAGTTGCGGTCGACCGCCATCCACGTCGCGTCCATTCCACATCTGATCCGGCTCAAGCGCCTTGCCGGACGCAGCCAGGATCACGACGACGTCGTCAAGCTCGAGGAGATACAGCGCCAGAAAGGTCGGCCGAGCGGTGGCTGACCCGACCTCGTCCGGCGCGGGCTCGCCCCTCGACCCGTGGGAGTCCTCCACCTGGGAGGGGAACGCCCGTTGGCAGCTCGCGCGCACCCTCGCCGCGACGCCGCTCGAGCGTCTCCTCTGGCTCGAGGAGGCGCTGGCGCTGGCCTGGGCGTCGGGCGCGCTTCCCCGTCGGCCGCCAGCGACCGAACCGCCCTCGCAAACGGTCCGCTCCACCTCGTCCGGCTGAAGAGGCGGGAGAGGCGCGGCCCCTTGTCCGGAAAGCGGTCGCCTAAGGCGTGACCGCCGACCAGGCGTTGGTGTTGTGCGAGAAGAAGCCGTCCAGGAAGAGGATGCTCAGCGGTTCCTGCGAAGCGAGGCAGGCGGGGTTGCTGCCTGCGACGCTCACCACGTGGGCTCGCATGCGGTTGGGAACGCGCTCCGGTGCGACGCCGAACGGATGTCCGAGCCCGAGCGTGAGGCTGACGTTGCCGCCGCCGAGCAGATGGCAGTAGCTCATGATCGTGCCGCTACCCTGCCCCGCCGGACCGGGTAGCGCTTGCGTGCCGCAGAAACAGCCGGTGGAACCGCACTGGCCGTTGTAGCAGTTGTCCACCGCCGCCGCGTTGCCGCCGATGTTCTGATAGCAGTGCGTGTGCCCGGAGTTGAAGTTGTGCCCGATCTCGTGGGTGAAGGCCTGGATATCCCAGACCACCGAAGGGTTGCCAATGTCGAAGTTGCCGTCGATGCCGGAAGTATAGCCGTAGCCACCTCCCCAGTTGCTGACCCCGGTGAGCGGCGGCGAACAGCCGGATGCGACCGCCGCGGCGTCGATGGAGAAGGCGCTCCTGCAGAGGACGCCGACCCAGGCGACGCCGGCGTTGGTCGACTTGCCGGAGAGGAAATGCGTCACGGTGCGCTGGACTCCGGTGCGATTGTTGTTCCACCAGCGCCCGAAGTCGATCAGGCTGCACGAAGTGCCGGTCTGCACCCACGGATCGGCCAGGGTTGGACCCCAGAGGCTGACGTAGCCGAGCGACCAGGCGGTCTGGAGCTCGTCGACGTAGATCGAAGAGGAATAGGCGACCAGATCGGCGATGTAGTCCACCGCCAGCACGGGGTTGTTGCCGAAGGGAGGTCGGGCGAGAAACTCGTTGTCGGTCTCGATGGCGATCACCGCAGTGTGGTCGAAGGCACCTGCCGTGGCATCCGCTGCGCCGGGAATGACTGGCAGGGTCGGCGGGCCCGGCGGGCTCAGCGCGGCCGGCCGCGCGTCCAGGACCGACGCCAGGTCCTCCTCCGCGTCGGCGGTGCCGGCGCGGAAGGCGGCGGGACCGAGATCGTCGAGCTCGCAGCGGAAGCCCCCTCCCGGCTCTTCGAGCTCGAAGGCACCGTCGACCTCGCGCGCCTGCAGCAGCCCTTCAGGTCCTTCGGGCCCTTCCGGCACCGCCGAGCCGAACATCCAGGTCCGGCCGGTCGACATCGCCAGGCCGCGGACGTCGCCCTTCGCGAGCACGGACAACACGACTCGAGAGTGCGGGTCGCCTTCGATCCGGCCGCGGAGATAGATGTTGGCCGGAATCGGCAAGCGGCGATCCCCGGCCCCAGTGTGAAGGACGATCGCTGCATCGGGTGCGAAAACCTCGAAACGTTGGAGCCGCAAGGTCTCGAAGCGGCTCCTGCCCTCAACGGTCAGCGGCACCGCGGCAACGCGCAGCGTACCGCCGACGAGCAGGTCGCGCGCTGCAGCGAGGATTTCGGCGCGGTCGAAGCCGACGCTCGCGCTTTCGAGACCGTAGGCCACTGGCGCTCCGCCGAGAACGGCGCTGAACAGAAGAGTGCAGACAGCGAAGCGGGTCAGGCTGCGCACAGCGTCCATTGAGGAGTTCCCCCGATGCGCCACCATCGCCGAGCTGGCAAAGGTTGTCAAGGCAGCAGGGCACAGTTCGCCGATTGACTGCGGTTCGCAGCACTGCTAGAAAGAACGAATGCCCTCTCTTCCGACCAATTTCGGCCTGTTGCCGCCCGAGCTGTCCGACCTCAAGAAGAGCCCGGTGGTGGTGCTGCCGGTACCGTTCGAACGCACCACCTCCTACGGCAAGGGCACTTCCGGCGGTCCGGCGGCGCTCCTGCGGGCTTCGCAGTCGATGGAGACCTACGACGACGAGCTCGGCTGCGAGCCGTGCGACATCGGGATCGCCACCGCGCCGCCGTTCCACCCCGAGGCCTTCGACATGGAAGAGGCGATGGCCGAGCTCGACGCCGAGTGCCATCGCTTTCTGGAGGCGGGCAAGTTCCTGGTCACCCTCGGAGGCGAGCACAGCCTGACGATCGCCCCGGTGCGCGCCGCGCAGCGGGTGTATGGAGAGATCGGCATCGTCCAGTTCGACGCCCATGCCGATCTGCGCGAGGAGTTCGAGGGCACCCCCTACTCCCACGCCAGCGTCATGCGGCGGGTCTTCGACGAGGGGATCCCTTCCCTCCCGGTCGGTATCCGCTCGCTCTCGGCGCCCGAAGCCGAGCTCGTCGAGCGCCACAAGATCCCGGTCCTCTGGGGCCGCGAGCTCGAGCCGGCCGCGGCTCTCGAGAAGCGCTTCGACACCCTGCTGAAGAGGCTGCCGAAGAAGGTCTACCTCACCTTCGACATCGACTACTTCGATCCGGCGATCGTCCCGGCCACCGGCACGCCGGAGCCCGGCGGCGGCACCTGGTACCCGACCCTGCGGCTGCTGCGCAAGCTCTTCGCCACCAAGGACGTCGTGGCGATGGACGTCGTCGAGCTGGCGCCACTCGGCGGCCAGCCGGCCTCCGACTTCGTCGCCGCGAAGCTCGCCTACAAGTGCATCGGATACAAGTACTGCGACCGCGCGGCCGGAGCGCCCGCCAAACGCCGCCAGCGCTGAGCCGCCGGTGGCACCGGCCGCCAGCCGTCAGCCGACGAGGACGCTGCCGCCGTTGACGTTGATGATCTCGCCGGTCAGGTGCCGGGAGAGCGGCGAGGCGAGGAAGAGAATCGGCCCGGCGACATCCTCGGCGGAAGCCACCCGGCCGAGCGGAATGCCGGCCTCGATCTCACCGCGCAGCTCGCTCCCCAGCGCGTCAGCCGACATCTCGGTGTCCACCCAACCCGGCGCGACCGAGTTGACCCGGATGTCGGGGGCGAGCTCCATCGCCCACGCCTTGGTCGCCGAGATCATGGCCCCCTTCGACGCCGCGTACGGGCTGTAGAACGCCTCGCCGCGCTGGCCGGCGGTCGAGGTGATGTTGATCACGCTCGCCTGCTTCGACAGACGCAGGAACGGCAGCGCCTCGCGCATGCAATAGAAAGCACCGCTGACGTTGATGCGCATGGTCTCGATGTAGCGGTCCTCGCTGAACTGCGACAGCGGGTTGTGCTGCCAGACGCCGGCATTGTTCACCAGACAGTCGAGCCTCCCCCACTCGGAGCCCACGAACTGGAAGAGCTCGACGATCTCGGCGGGCTGCAGGAAGTCGCATGGAAAGCGCCGATGCTCCTGGTCGGAGATCGAATAGAGCTCGTCGACCAGCGCCTCGGCCTCGGCCTCGCGCTCGCGGTACTGAATCAGGACCGCCGCCCCGGCCCGCGCGAAGAGCCGCGCCGTCGCCGCGCCGATGCCGCGGCTGCCGCCAGTCACCAGCACGTACATTCCCGAAAGATCGATCATCGTCAGACCTCCACGATCAGGGCGATGCCCTGTCCGCCGCCGATGCAGGCCGAGGCGACGCCCCGGCCGCCGCCGCGGCGCTGCAGCTCCTTCATCAGGGTGAGCGTGATGCGAGCGCCGGTCGCACCGAGCGGGTGGCCGAGGGCGATGGCCCCGCCGTTGACGTTGAGCTTCGCGACGTCGAGCGCGAGCTCCTTGACACAGGCCAGAACCTGACCGGCGAACGCCTCGTTGATCTCGATCAGGTCGAGGTCCGCGAGTTGCATGCCGGCCTTGGCGAGCGCCGCGTAGATCGCCGGCACCGGACCGATGCCCATGCGCGAAGGCTCAACGCCGACCGTCGCCCACGACAGGATCCGGCCGAGCGGCTTCTTGCCGAGCTCGGCGGCGCGCTCCTTCGACGCCAGCAGCAGCATGGCGGCGCCGTCGACGATCCCCGAGGCGTTGCCGCCGGTGACGAAGCCGTCCTTGTCGAAGGCGGTCGGAAGCTTGGCGAGGTTTTCGATCGTCGTCCCCGGCCGCGGGTGCTCGTCCTGGGTGACGGTCACCGCGCGCTTGCCCTCGCCGACGGTGACCGGCACGATCTCCTCGGCGAGCCTGCCGGCCGCCATCGCGGCGACTGCCTTGTCCTGGCTCGACACCGCGAAGGCGTCCTGCTCCTCGCGCGAGATCCCGAAGTCGCGCGCCAGGTTGTTCGAGGTCTGCGCCATGTAGAAGCCGCAGTAGGGATCCATGAGCGACTCCCAAAGCAGATCGTCGAGCTTGGCGTTGCCGAGCCGCAGTCCCTTGCGCGCGCCGCGGACGATGTGCGGTGCCTGCGTCATGTTCTCCATGCCGCCAACCAGACAGGCCCGTGCCTCGCCGGCGAGGATCAGATGCGAGCCGGAGACGATCGCCTGGATGCCCGAGCCGCAGAGCCGGTTGACGGTCAGCGCCGGGACCTCCTTCGGCACTCCGGCCTTCAAAGCCACGTGGCGGGCGCCGTAGATCGCGTCGACCGAGGTCTGCAGGGCGTTGCCGACCACGGTGTGGTCGATCGCCGCCGGATCGATACCGGTGCGCTCGAAGAGCGCCTTCGCGGCGCGCGCGCCGAGCTCGATCGCCGACAGATCGGCGAACGGACCGTTGAACTCCGCCATCGGCGTCCGAACGCCGTCGATGAGAACCAAGTCCTGTATTTGCATTCAGTTTGCTCCTGGAAAGATGCTTTTCCCCGTCACGGCGCAGGCGATTGGTGAAAGGCTATCAAGAAGGTCGGCACTGTGCTGCTCTACATACCCGCCGCCAGGCGATGAATCTCCCGCCGGATCTGGTTCATGTCGAGTCTCGAGTTCAACCGATGCGCCAGGACGAGAACGATTCGCTGCCGCGAAGGCTCGATCCAGAGGCTCCCGCCCGTGAAGCCGGAATGTCCGAAGGCCGCGGGCTCCAGGTCCGTTCCGCTCGAGCCGTCGGCGCTCTGCCGCATCCAGCCGAAGACGCGAACACCCTCCCCGGCGAGGGCCTGAGCGACCGCCTGCGGAGTGAGGAGCCGCTCAGGCCGGAGCCATTCACGG
Source organism: Thermoanaerobaculia bacterium (assembly GCA_031403995.1). GTDB lineage: Bacteria > Acidobacteriota > Thermoanaerobaculia > Multivoradales > JAGPDF01 > JAGPDF01. The sequence continues at coordinate 87,358 of JANNGS010000036.1, read as the reverse complement.
CTCAACGCCAACATCTCCTCGGCGGTGACGAAGAGCCCGGCGTGGCCGGTGAGAAAGGCGCTCGCTCTCGCGTTGCCATCTTGCGGTACGCCGCGCAGGAACGGCGCCTGCCGGCTCAGGCGCAGGCCCAGCTCGGCCGCGAGCTCGACCTCGCGTCCGTTGTCGAGCCGGCATTCGACGATCTCCTCCGCCGGCGGCCGTGCGGCCAACGCGCCGAGCGGAGCTAGGCCCAGCGGCTCGGCGACGTGGGCATCGAGGAGATCGGCCAGGCTCCTGCCCGTGACGCTCTCCGCCGCCAGCCCCCAGAGGATATAGCCCAGGTCGCTATAGGTCGCGAGTGCACCGCGAGCGGGGTCGCCCTCCGGCCAGAGGCTCGCGGAGAAGAGAAAGTCCGCGAAATCCGCGCGATCAGCGAGACGCTTTCCCAGCCGCAGGCCGAGCGGCGCCCAGGCGACGATTCCGGAGCGATGGCGCAGGAGATCCTCGAGGGTGCAAGCAGCGCCCCTGCCCTTCGCAGAAGGGAAGATCTCGCGCAGCGACAACTCGAGCGGCAGCAGGCGGGCACGGTCCAGCACCAGCGCCAGGGTCGCCATCCACGGCTTGGTGAGCGAGGCAGCATCGAAGCGGGCACCCGGCTGCAGGCGCTCGCCGCCGACCCGGAAGCCGGCGGCGTGGCGGAAGCGGATCTGCTGCGGGTCGGCCAGCAGGACCTCGACCGCGCTCACCGCTGCGCCCAGGCGGGCGAGTCCGTCGAGATAGCCGGCGAGCTCTTGCGGCTGCGGTTGACCGTCGAGCATTGAAACCGTATCTTGCCCTGAACTGTGTCTCCGCGCACTGCCTCGCGAATCCTCGTCGCTCCCGACCCCCTCTCCGCCGAGCTCGCGCTCGTCGGAGAGCTCGGCCGCCTCGCCGAGGCCGAGCCCCTGGCGCGCAAGACCGTCGTCGTCCCCTCGCACAGCCTGCGCGTCGCGCTGCTCGCCCGCCTCGCGGGCCTGCGCTCAGCCTGGCTCGGGCTCGAGGTCGTCACGCTGCGCGGGATGGCGCGCGCCATCCTCGAGCGGTCCGGAGCGCAGCAGCGCTCCGGCGACGCACTTCTGCCGATCGTGGTCGAACGGCTGGCGCGGCGCGAGCGCGCCCTCGCCCGGCCGCTCGAGACCCTGATCGACGGCTTCGCCGGTGCGCAAGGAGCGATTCGCGACCTGCTCGATGCGGGGTTTGGCGAAGAACACCTCGAGTTCGCCCTGGAACGAATCGAAGCGGAGCGTACCCAGCTCGGTGGGGATGCGCTCGACCGCGCCGCGGCCCTGTGCCGGATCGCCGCCGCCAGCCGCCGTGAGCTCGTCGCTCTCGGACTCTCCGTCGATGCCGATCTCTACATCCGAGCCACCGAAAACCTCGCGGCCGACCCCGACCGGGCGCTGCCTGCCTCCGCCCTCTTCCTTCACGGCTTCGCCGACGCCACGGGGGTCGCGAGCGACCTCCTCACCGAAATTGCCCGGCAGCGACCGACGCTCGCGATCCTCCTCGACCCCTGGGAGCTCGACGGCGAGAGTCGCGGGAGCTGGAGATTCGGCCGCCGGCTCACCGAGCGGCTGCAGGGCATCGCCGACTTCGAGCGCCTCGATGTCGCGCCGAGACCGGCCCGGCTGACCCTGTTTGCCGCCGCCGATCCGGCCCGGGAAGCCCGCGCGGCGGTGGCGCGGCTCGCCGGGCCGATCGCCGCCGGCGAACGCCCGGAAGAGCTCGCCATCGTGATCCGCGATCCCGCCCCCTACCGCGCGCTGCTGGCGCGCGAGATCGATCGCCAGGCACTTCCGGCCTCGGGCGCCGACGGCCCGCCCTCGCCGCTCGGTCGCCGGGCGCGCGGGCTGCTCGAGCTCGTCCTTCGCCAGGGCGACGCCTCGCTCAGCCTCGCCTTCGCGGTCGCGGGAGAGTTCCTGGCGCGAGGTTCGGGGGCCCGTCCCTGGGAGCTGCGCCTCGGCGCGCTCGCCCTCGGAGCCCGGCGGCTCAGCGCCCTCGCCCAGCTCGAGGTCGCCCAGGAGACCGTGCGACTGCCGCTCCAGGATCGCTTCGTGGAGCGTTCTTCCGCAGCCGCGGTAGCCGCGGCGGCCGTGGCAGGGGAGCTCGACGGAGAGGCCGAAACCGCCGCCGCCGACTCCAGGCTCTCGGTGCGCTCCCGCGCCCTGCCTGCGGAAGCGCTTCGCCGCGCGACCCGCCAGGCGGCGGCGCTCCTCACCCGCCTCGAAGCGCAGAACCGGCGCCAGCCACTCAACGCTGCGCTGGCCGGAATCACTTCCCTGGTCGCAACGCTGGTGGTAGCGGAAGAGGACCGGCAGGCACTCCTCGCACCGCTCGCCGCGCTCACCGAAGCGGCGCAGGTCGGCCGGACGAAGTTCGAGATCACCGCTGCCGAGGCCGCACAGCTGCTGCGCGACGCCTGGCAGGAGGTCGGAGCCGCGGCGCTCGGAGGCGCGGGCGGCGGCGCCGCCGTGCTCTCGGTCACCGAAGCGCGCGGCCGGACTTTTCGCCGCATCGTGCTCGCCGGCCTGACGCGCGATCGCTTTCCGCGCGCGATCCGCTCCGACCCGTTCCTGCCCGACAGCCTGCGGCTGCGTCTCCGCGACCTGCTGCCCGACCTGCCGGTCAAGAGCGAAGGCCACGACGAGGAGCGCTTCCTCTTCGCCCAGCTCCTCGGGGCGGCGCCCGAGATCGACCTCTTCTTCGCCCATGCGGACGAGGAGGCGAAGCCTCTCTCCCCTTCCTCTTTTCTCGCCGAGCTCCGCCGCGCCGGCCGGCTCGGCGACGCGCTGCCGGCTCTCGAACCGGCGCTGCCGTCGGCGCTCGACCTCGCCTGCCGGACCGCGCTCGCCGGCGAATCGGCGCAGCTCACCGCCGCGCTCGCGAAGGCCTATGACGAAGGCGGACGTCGCTTCCCCGCCGCGGCTCCGGAACCCCAAGCGGGCGAGCGCTGGGCGGCGAGCCACATCGCGCTCCTCGCCGAACTCGGGGCCGATCCGCTCGCGCCGCAGGCCGCGCGCCTGGGCCCTTTCTTCGGCTTCGCCGGCGCCCGGCCGGAGATCGCCGGCGGCAGCGACCCGCGCCGTGCCACCCCTGGCGTCACCACCTTGCAGAGCCTCGCCGGCTGCGGCTGGCGAACCTTTCTCGGCAAACTCCTCCGTCTCGCCGCCCCGCCGGCAGGCGAGGACGAGATCCCGGAGCTCCCGCCCCGCCTGACCGGCACGGTGGTCCATCTCGTGCTCGAACGCATGGCGCCACCGGTGCTGCGCGAGGTGCGGACGGTCGCCGACGCCGAGGCGCACGAGGGGATCGAGGTGCCCTGGCCCGACAACACCCAGCTTCGGGTCCTGGTCGCGACCGCCAGCCGCGAGGCCCTCACCGACGAAGGGCTCGACACTGAGCTCTTCGCGCTGCCACTCGAGCTCGCCGCTTCGGAGGTGCTCGCCGTCGTGCGCCGCCTCGACTGGGGCGCCGGCAGCCGGAGTTTGCTAGGGCTCGAAGTCGAGGGCACCGCGGCGCTCGACCTGCCGCTCGGAGCGCGCAGCGTCTCTTTTCGCGCCGACCGGGTGGAGCGCGTGGGCGAGGCGCTCCTGCTCACCGACTACAAGACCGGCAAGTCCGAGCTCGCGAAGTATGCCAAGGCAGAGACCCGCCGCCGGAAGCTCGAGGAGGCGCTGGCCGAAGGCGACTGGCTGCAGCTGCCGGCCTACGCCCGCGCCCGCGCCGGGCGCCCGGTCGAAGGACGCCTGCTCTTTCTCAAGAGCGACCTCGAGGACGACCGGCGCGAGGCCCTCTCCGCCGCGCCCGCCGAGGCAACGAACCTGGATCGCAGCGAACGCGCCGTCTGGCAGACCCTCTTCACCGCCTGGGATCGGGGCACGTTCCTTCCCCGCCTGCTCGACAAGAGCCTCGAGGCGCCCTACAAGGAGTGCGCCTACTGCGAGGTCCGGGTCGCCTGCCTGCAGGGAGACAGCGGCGCACGTCTGCGCCTCGAACGCTGGGTCCGCGCCCGCCTCGAGAGGGCCGGCGCGGCATCGAGCGCGGCTCCGGGCGGGCGGCCAGATGGTTCGGATGAGTCCGATGGGTCAGAAACGACCGGAGCAGAAGCGGCAGACGAAGCCGCCTGGCAGCTCTTTCAGCTGCGCGGCCCCAGCCCGCCGGCAGGGGCTCCGGAGGGCGATTGAGCGAGGTGCCCGGCCCGGCCCTTCCGCTCGCCGATCAGGCGGCGCGCGACCTCGCGGTCGCGGAGTTCTCGCATCCGGTCGCGCTCGAGGCCGGCGCCGGCACCGGGAAGACCCGCGCGCTGGTGGCCCGGCTCGCGACCTGGCTCCTCGGTCCGGGTTGGGCGGTCGCCGCCGCGGAGCTCGAGGAACGCCGCAGCGCGACCGGCGCTCCGGCCGTGGAGCTCTCCGAAATCGCCGCGCGCGTCGCCGAAGGGACGGTCGCGATCACCTTCACCGAAGCTGCGGCCGCCGAGATGGCCCGCCGCCTCGGCGAGCTGCTCGGCCAGCTGGCCAGTGGCCAGGTGGCGAAGGACCTCGACCCGCTGCCGTCGCTGCTCGCCGGCCTCGACCTCGCCGAGCGCGCCCACGGCCTCACCGCCGTCCTCTCGCGGCTCCGTCTGCAGACGATCCACGGTTTCTGTCACCGTCTGCTCGCCGACCATCCGTTCGAGGCCGGGCTCCACCCGACCCTCGTCGTCGACGCCGACGGGACCGCCTTGGCTGCCACCGCGACCGAGGTCCTCATCGAGGCGCTGCGCGGCCGCCAGCCGCAGGTCGCGGCGCTGATGGGCGAAGCCATCTCTCCGTCCGACCTCCACGCCGCCCTGCTGCGACTCATCGGCGGCGGCGCGCGCAAGGAGGACTTCGCGCGCGATCCGTTCGACGATCCGGCCGCGAGCGCCATCCTCGCTGGCGTTGCGGCGGCCCTCGGTGCTTTCCTGCCGGAGTTCGACCGGCTCGCGGCGGCGGCAAAGCGGATGAAGACTCTCCCGCGGGCGCTCGAAGCCCTTCGTCGCCTCGAATCCAGCCTCAGCGACTCCGGCGCCACGGGGCGCACCGCACTCGCCGCATTTGCCGAGGCGGCCCGCGACTCGAGCGCCGACTGGGAGGAGCTGCTGGCGCGCTACGCCAAGGGTGAGCTCAAGGAGACCGAGAACGGATGGTTCGGTGCCGGCGCCACGAACTACCTCCAACTCGCACGCTCCGTGCATGAGCAGCTCGTCGGGGTCCTCGCGGTCGACCTGCGCCGCTTCGATCTCGGCCGGCAGGCTCTCGGCCCTCTTGTCGAACAGATCCGCTACCGCCTGGAGCGCGCCGGCGTGCTGACGTTCGACGATCTGCTCGACCGGGCGACCGGCCTGCTGCAGCGAAGCCCGCCGGTGCGCCGTCGGCTGCGGCGGGAGATCCGCCAGCTCCTCGTCGACGAGTTCCAGGACACCGACCGCCGCCAATGCGACCTGCTCGCCGCGCTCGCTCTCGGCGAAGACGAGGGCCCGCGCCCCGGGCTCTTCATCGTCGGCGACCCCAAGCAATCGATCTACGCCTGGCGGCGGGCCGATCTCGCCGCCTACGAGGACTTCCTCGCGCGCATGGCGGCGGCCGGCGGCGAAAGCGCGCGCCTGTCGGTCAACTTCCGCTCGGTTCCGGCGGTGCTGGAAGAGGTCGAGCGCGCCGTCGCACCCGTCATGCTCGCCGAGCTTGGCGTCCAGCCGCGATTCGAGCCGCTCACCGCCGGCCCCGCGCTCGCCGCGAGTCCCGGTTTCCGGCGCCGCGATCGCCATCCGGTCGAGCACTGGCTGTCGTGGGACCCGACCGCTCTCCCTCGCCCCGAGGCGACGAAAGCGGATCCGGCCAACGCGGTCGAAGCCGCCGCTATCGCCGTCGACATCCGCGACCTCCACGACGCCGAGGGGGTCGCCTGGGGAAGCTTCGCCATCCTGCTCAAGGCGCGTGGCGCCCTCGAGGTCTACCTCGAGGCGCTGCGCCGCGCCGGCGTTCCGTACGCGGTGCAGAAAGACCGCTCTTACTACCGCCGGCGCGAGATCATCGACCTCGCCTGCGCGGTGCGCGCCATTCTCGATCCGGCCGACCTGCTCGCACTGGTCGCCTTCCTGCGCAGTCCCCTGGTCGGCGTCCCCGATGCTGCCTGGATCCCCCTCTGGCGGGCCGGCTTCGCAGCGGCGATGGCAGATCTCGCCGGGCCGGAGGGCGTCGCCACCGTCGACCGGACGGTCGCCACTGCCTCTGCGGAGCTTCCGGCGGCCATCCCCGGCCTCAGCGCGCTGATCGACTGGCCCGTCGCGCTCGCCGAAGCGGTGCGAGCCGTCGCACGGCTACGCGCCGACTTCCGCCGCCTGCCGGCCGCTGCCTGGGTCGAACGCCTGCGTGCCTGGCTCCTTCCCGAGCCGCTCGCCGCAGCCCGCTTCCTCGGCCGCTTCGGCCTTGCCAACGTCGAGCGGCTGCTCACCCGCCTCGAGCGCGAGCTCGACGAGGAGAGCGATCCGCACCGTGCGCTCACCCGTCTGCGGCAAGCGGTCGAGGAGGAGAAGGAGGCCGAGGATGCCCGGCCGCCCGACGCCGGCGGCGACGCCGTCGCCGTGATGACGATCCACGCCGCCAAGGGTCTCGAGTTCGACCAGGTCTACCTGGCGCAGATCCAGCGCGGCAACCGTGAAACCGATGCGGCGGCGAGCGACATCCTCGACGGCGTCGCCGGTCACGGACGCGAGCTTCGGCTGTTCGGCGCCCCCTCGCCCGGCTATCTAGCGGCCGACCGCCATCGCCGGCGCTTGCGCGACGCCGAAGCCGTGCGTCTGCTCTATGTCGCGATGACTCGCGCCCGGCATCGACTCGTGGTCTGCGGTAACTGGAAGGAGACGCCGCAGCCTCTCGATCTCGCACGCGCGAAGACCTTTCTCGATCTGCTTGCGGAGCGCCACCCGGGGAACCTGGCGGAACTCGGAACCGGCTCCGAAGTCGTCGATGCGTCGGGTGTGCCGTGGCGTTTCGCCGCGCGCCGGTCGACTGCGGTCGCCCGGGCCTCGTCGTCGGATCGCCCGCGCGACGCTGCGCCGGCGGCGGGCCCGACCGAGGCGCCTGCCGCCGTTCCGCTGGACCAGCGCGACGCCGCTCGCGGGCGCGCCGGGCGCCCCCGGCTCGAGCGTGCCGCCGCGCTCGCGCTCACCGGCGAGACGCAGTACGAAGCAGCCGGCGCGCCGGGAGAGGGCGGGCCGCGCTCGCTCGCGCTGGCTCTCGGCGTGGCCCTGCATCGCGCGCTCGAGCTCGAGGAGCTCGCCGAGCGCGATCGCGTCGAATGGCGGCAAACGATCGAGGCGGCCTTCACCGGCGAGCTTCCCGCCGCGTCCGCGGCCGACCGGCGACGGCTCGGGACCGAGCTCGAGCGGCTGGCCGCCTCGCCGCTCTTCGCCAGGTTGCGCGCCCTCCGTCCCGCGGTCCTGGCGCGCGAGTTGCCGCTTCTCACCGCAGCGTCCGGAGCGCCTGGAGCGTCTGGAGCGTTCGGAGTGTCTGGAGCCATGGCGCTCGACGGGATCGTCGGGACACTCGACCTGCTGTATCGCGATCCGGCGGATGGCGAGACTGTGGTCGCCGACTTCAAAACCGACGAGATCCCAGCGGAAGCCGAGCCGGCAGCCGTCGCCGCGAAGTTCGCCCTCTACCGCCCCCAGCTCGAGCTCTACGCCCGCGCCGTGCAGAACGCTCTGGCGCTCGACCAGCCGCCGCGCCTCGAGCTCTGGCTGCTGGCGGCCGATCGCATCGAAATCCTCGCCCGAGCCTGAGGCGGCGCTCGCGTTGACCGCTGGCGGCGCGAGCCTGTAGCCTGCCGCGGAAAGCGAGGCCCGCCTTGACCGTCACCTACTCGAGCTACCTGCATCTCGACGAGCTTCTCGCCGCCCAGCAACCGCTGTCGGACGGCCCCGAACACGACGAGATGCTCTTCATCGTCATTCACCAGGTCTACGAGCTCTGGTTCAAACAGCTCCTGCACGAGGCCGAATATCTGGGCAGCGCGCTCGAACAGGACGACCTGCCGCGCGTCTACGCCACCCTGAAGCGTTTTCTCACCATTCTCAAGGTACAGGTGGCGCAGATCGACATCCTCGAGACCATGTCTCCGGTCTCCTTTCTGTCCTTCCGGACAAGACTCGACACCGCCTCCGGCTTCCAGTCGCCGCAGTTCCGCGAGCTCGAGTTCGTGCTCGGACGGCGGAGCGTCCGGATGATCGCCCACCATGCCGGGACTCCGGCCGCCGACCGGCTCGCCGGAATGCTCTCCGAGCCGAGCCTCTGGGACCACTTCATCCAGTTCCTCGTCCGTCACGGTTACAGTGTCCCGCAGACGCTGCTCGAACGCGACCGGTCCCTGCCGAATCCCGAGACGCCGGCGCTTCAGGAACAGCTCATCGAGATCTACCGTACGCGACCCGACCTGGCGCAGATCTGCGAGCGCCTCGTCGACCTCGACGAGGGGATCCAGGAGTGGCGCTACCGGCACGTGAAGATGGTCGAGCGCACGATCGGCACCAAGGCCGGAACCGGCGGATCGAGCGGCGTAGAGTACTTGCGCGCCACCCTCTTCCAGCCCCTGTTCCCGGATCTCTGGGCGATCCGGTCGTCCCTGTGACCGGCGCTCCCGCGCTCGCGGATCTGCGCGCCAACCCCAACGCGCTCGCCGCGCACTACCGCCGATTCCGGGTCGGCGAGCGGCTGCTGCTCTCCGGCCATTCGCATCAGGCCTGGCCGGACGTGGCGCGCAAAGGCATCCTCGAGTCGTTCGACGACGCCGCGCGGGCGCTCGACGACAAGTGGGCGCTCGCCGAGGCCAGGGCCGAACGGGTCCGCGAGGGCTACCGGGCCCTGCTCGACGACCCCGCCGGGGAGATCGCTCTCGGCGCGAGCACCCACGAGCTCATCGTCCGCTGGCTCTCGGCCCTGCCGCTGGCGGCAAAGCCACGCCTGGTCACGACCGACGGAGAATTCCACGCCTTGCGCCGCCAGTTGGCGCGGCTCGAAGGGCTCACGCCGCTCACGGACAAAGGCCTCGAGGTCGTACGAGTGGCGGCGAATCCGGTCGAGTCGCTGGCCGAGCGGCTGGCGGCGGCAATCGACACGCGCACCGCCGCCGTGCTCACCTCGGCGGTCTTTTTCGAGACCGCGCGGATCGTGCCCCGGTTGGGCGAGCTCGCCGCGGAATGCCAGCGGCGAGAGACGCCCCTCCTCGTGGACTCCTACCACGCCCTCGGCGCGATTGCGTTCTCACTACGCACTCTGGGCCTCGAGTCGGCCCTGGTCACCGGCGGCGGCTACAAGTATCTGCAGCTCGGCGAAGGCAACGCATTCCTCCGGCTGCCTCGGGGACTCGACCTCCGTCCGGTGGTGACCGGCTGGTTCGCAGAGTTCTGGACGAAGACCGCCAGCAAGAGTGCACAGCAGGTCGACTACCCGCCGGGCGCCGCCGCGCTCGCCGGTGCGACCTACGATCCGACGAGTCACTATCGGGCGGCGCGGGTTTTCGATTTTTTCATCGAGCAAGGTCTAACGCCCGAATTCCTGCGCCAGGTCTCGCAGCATCAGGTCGGACTGCTGGCGCACGCCTTCGATGCGCTCGATCTGCCTGCGGCGCTTCTCCACCGTGACCGCTCGACTCCTCTCTCGCAGATCGCTGGCTTTCTGGCGCTCGACAGTCCTGCGGCGCAAGCCCTATGCGAGAAGCTGCTGGTAAAGGGGGTGCTTTGCGATGCTCGCGGTCGCTCCCTGCGGCTGGGCCCGGCGCCCTACTTGAGCGATGCCCAGCTCGAGCGCGCCGTCGAAATCCTTGGCGAGGTCGCGCGCGAGCTGCAATAGACCTGAGGAGTTTCCTCCCTTGGTGCGCTTGCGCTTGATGCGCTTGTGTTTCGAGTCTTCGGACCGCTACCAGCGGGCGCTGGCGCCGCCGCCGCCGAACGAGCCGCCACCGCCGCCGAATCCCCCGCCGCCGAAGCCCCCACCGCCGAATCCGCCACCGCCGAACCCGCCGCCACCGAACCCGCCACCACTCCCGCCGGTCCAGCGGCTGCCGCGGCTGCCGCGGTTCTTGGCCGAGTTGATCAGGATCAGCAGCACGATGATGAAGATGAAGAAGACGAAGCTGCCACCCTTCTTTCCTCCGCCCGGCGCGCCTCTGGCGTCCGCCGTGTACTCGCCCTGAATGGCGACGAGGATCGCGTCGGCGGCGGCGCTGAATCCGCCGTCGTAGTCGCCGTTGCGGAGGAAAGGGATGAGGGTGTTCTGCAGGATCTGCTTCGATTCGAGATCGGTCAGTGCCCCTTCGAGGCCGTAGCCAACTTCGAGGCGCAAGGCCCGGTCGGCGACGAAGAGGAAGAGCACGACACCGTCGTCCTGTTTGGCACGCCCGACCCGCCAGGCCTCGGCAACCCGCTGCGTGTACTCCTCCAGCACCTCGTTTTCGGGCAGGGCGGGGAAGATCGCGACCAGCACCTGCGATCCTTGCGCAGTCTCGAAGGCCTCGAGCTTGCCGTCGATGGCAGAGGAGGCTCCGGGCGAGAGCACGCCGGCCCGATCGGTCACCCAGCGCGCCGGTTTCTCAGGTAGGGGTTCGGCAGAGAAACCGACCGCCAGCCCGCAGACGAGGAGCGCCGCCGCCGAGACGACAAGCGCCCACGCCGCCGGAGGACCGGCGAAACGCGGGCGCCGCGAACTCAGCGTGGACTTCAGGAAGCCGCCGGACTTCGCCAACGGCTCTAGAACTCGACCTTGGGGGCGGTCGCAGCGCCGGCCTGAGCAGCGAAGTAGGGCCGGGTCTCGAAGTGCCAGCCGAGGATTCGGTCGAAAAGGTTGGTCGGGAACTTGGCGAGCCGAGTGTTGTACTCCCGCGCCACTTCGTTGAAGCGCATGCGCTCGACGGTGATCCGGTTCTCGGTCCCTTCGAGCTGCGTCATGAGGTCGGCGAAGGCGGCGGTCGACTTCAGGTCCGGATAGCGCTCGACCACCACCAACAGCCGGGAGAGCGCCGAGGAGAGGCCGTCCTGCGCCTGCTGGAACTGGGCGAACTTCTCGGGGTTGCTGAGGATCTCCTGGGTCGCCTGTCCACTGATCTGGCCGACGCGGCTGCGCGCCTCGACGACCGCCTGCAGGGTCTCCTGTTCGAACGCCGCCGAACCCTTGACGGTCGCCACCAGGTTGGGGATCAGGTCGGCGCGCCGCTGGTAGGTGTTCTCTACCTGTGCCCAGGCGGCGGAAACCGCCTGCTCGCTGCCGACCAGTCCGTTGTACTGCCCAACGCCCATGAAACCCGCGAGCACCAACAGACCGACAATCGCAATTCCACATCCGAGAGCCTTGGTCATCACTTCCTCCTGATCGCAGAAAAAAAGATAGCACTAACCGGCGTCGCGAACGGCCACCCGCCGGCAGGCGGTGGTCCGCCGCCGGTCAATGGCGCCGCTCGAAATCGAGAAAACTGAACGGGTAGGGATGCCCTTCGGCGACAGTGTGATCCTCGCGCGCGACCAGCCGGAAGCGCGACTCGTCGTAGGCCGGGAACCAGGTGTCGCCCGCGAACGCCTGGTGGATCCGCGTCAGATACAGGCGGTCGATCCGATCCTCTTCGAGCGCCAGGCGGAAGATCTCCGCCCCGCCGCCGACGAACGGCTCGGTGTCGCCGGCCTCGACGGCGCTCGCCAACGCCTCGCCGACGGTGCGCGCCTGGAGTACTTCCGCCGGCACTCCGGCGCGGCGCGTGACGACCACCGGGATGCGTCCCGGGAGCGGCGCGTCCAGCGTTTCCCAGGTTCGCCGACCGAGAATCAGGTGGTGCCCGAGGGTCAGCTTCTTGAAACGCCTGAGGTCTGCCGGGAGGCGCCAGGGCAGGCCACCATCGCGCCCCAGCAGGCCGTTCTCGGCGACAGCGGCGATGAGCGCGACCGGCGGATTCCCTCGCTGGCTCATACGGCGATCGGCGCCCGGATTGCCGGGTGGGGCTCGTAGCCGCTGATCGTCACGTCCTCGAAACGGAAGTCGAAGATGGAACGCACCTCGCGCTTGAGCTCCAGGCGCGGCAGCGCCCGCGGCTCGCGCGCGAGTTGCTCCCGCGCCTGCTCGAGGTGGTTCAGGTAGAGGTGCACGTCGCCGAAGGTGTGCACGAAATCGCCGACTTTGAGTCCGGTGACCTGGGCGACCATGGCGCAGAGCAGGGCGTAGGAGGCGATGTTGAACGGCACGCCGAGGAACACATCGGCGCTGCGTTGATAGAGCTGACAGGAGAGCTCGCCGCGCGCGACATAGAACTGGAAGAGCGCGTGACAGGGCGGCAACGCCATGCGCTCGAGATCGGCCGGATTCCACGCCGAGACGATGTGGCGCCGCGAGTCGGGATTGGCGCGGATCCCGTCCACCAGACGGGCGATCTGGTCGATCTCGCCACCGTCGCGCGCCGGCCAGGAGCGCCACTGGTGACCGTAGACCGGACCCAGCTCGCCCTGGGCATCGGCCCACTCGTCCCAGATGGTGACTCCGTTCTGGCGCAGATAAGCGACGTTGGTGCTCCCCGAGAGAAACCAGATGAGCTCATGCACGATCGACTTCAAGTGCAGCTTCTTCGTCGTCATGAGCGGGAAGCTCTCGCGCAGGTCGAAGCGCATCTGATGGCCGAAGAGGGAGAGCGTCCCGGTGCCGGTCCGATCCGCCTTCTCGACGCCGCGATCGAGGATCTGGCGAAGGAGGTCGAGGTAGGGTCGCAAGGCAGGGGTAGTCTAGCGAACCCCCATCTTTTCGACACGGATCCAAGTCGGGCGCCGCCAAGCGCCAGATTCAGGTCCCTCCTTCCGTCTTTACTCTTCGATGCTGGCCCGTGCGCTCTCCGCCACCCCCTGGGGGATCGACGCCCGTCCCGTTCAGGTCGAAGTCGATGTTCAGAACGGCCTGCCGCAGATGCAGATCGTCGGGCTGCCGGACGCCGCCGTGCGCGAGAGTCGCGAACGCGTGCGCAGCGCCCTGCGCAACTGCGGCTTCGACCTGCCGCCCCGCGCCGTCACGATCAATCTCGCTCCGGCCGACTTGCGCAAGGAGGGCAACCATCTCGACCTCGCGATTGCCATCGCCCTCCTCGCCGCCCATGGCGCGCTGCCGGCGGAAGCGCTCGCCGGCACTCTGCTCTGCGGCGAGCTCGGCCTCGACGGCAGTGTCCGGCCGGTCCGTGGCGGCCTCGCCATCGCCGATCTCGCTCGGCGCATCGATTGCCGGGAGCTCCTCCTGCCCGCCGCCAACGCCGGTGAAGCTGCCGCCACCGGGGCGCTCCCGGTGAGGGGTGTTTGGGCGATCGGCGAGGCGGTCGGACATCTCCTCGGCAGCTCACCGCTCCCCGAAACGCCGAGCTCCGCCGCCTGGGAGCTCGATGTCGCGGTCGCCGGCACCGCCGACTTCGCTGACATCCGCGGCCAGGAGGCGGCCAAGCGTGCCCTGGAGGTAGCTGCAGCGGGAGGCCACAACCTGCTTCTCATCGGCCCTCCCGGCGCCGGCAAGACGATGATGGCGCGCGCCCTGCCCTCGATCCTGCCGCCGCTCACCCTCTCCGAAGCGGTCGCGGTCACCAAGATCCACTCGCTGGTCGCCGAGCGGCCACCTGCCGGCCTCCTGCGTCGCCGCCCCTTTCGCGCGCCGCACCCGGGAGTCAGCGCCGCCGGCATGGTCGGAGGTGGGCCGATCCCCCGCCCGGGCGAAGTCAGCCTCGCCCACGGCGGAGTGCTCTTCCTCGACGAGCTGGCGGAGTTTCACCGCGACGCCTTGGAGGCGCTGCGCCAGCCGCTCGAGGAGGGCCAGGTGACGGTGGTTCGGGCCCGCGCCTGGCTGCAGTTCCCGGCCCGCTTCACCCTGCTCGCGGCGATGAACCCCTGCCCCTGCGGGTATCTCGGCGACACGCGCCGCGCCTGTCGCTGCCCAATGCCGGCGATCGAGCGCTACCGCGCGCGGGTTTCCGGCCCGCTCCTCGACCGCATCGATCTCCACATCGACGTGCCGTCGATCCGGCTGCAGGACCTCCACGAGCGGCCGCAGCAGGCATCGGGCGATCTCGCCGCCCGCGTCCAGGCCGCGCGCGAGCGCCAGCGCCAGCGATTCGACGCCGCTCACCCGAGTCCGGTCAACGCCAGTCTGACGGCGGCGGCGATCTATCGCGAATGTCCGGTCGCCCCGGCCGGCCAGGCACTCCTCGATGCCGCTTTCGAGCGCCTCGGTCTCTCGGCGCGGGCGCTGCATCGGGTGCTCAAAGTGGCACGGACGATTGCCGATCTCGCCGCCTCCGAGCGCATCGAATCGGCCCACCTCGCTGAGGCGATTCAGTACCGGTCGCTCGATCGCCGGATGGCGAGGTAGCCGGGAAATTCATGGTCGCAAACCATTTTTTTGAATCGAGGGTTGACAGGTGAGACTCAGCCGATACAATTCACCGAGTTCAGGGATTCACTCGGCCAGCGGCAGGTCGCCAATTCGGCTCCATCTCTTCGAGACGAGAAGGGCATGCACTCCAAACACTACACGCTGATACTGGTCCGCAACGAAGGTTCGAGATTCCGCAAGTGGCGGGTGAGTCAGCTGCAGGTCGGCGCTCTGGCCGCGACGATCGGAATCCTCACTCTGGCCGCTGCTTACTCCACCTGGGCCGCCTTCTCTTCCCGCGTCAACCGCGGCGAGCTCGCCCGCCTGCACGAGGAAAACGAGACCCTCCGCCTGACCAATCAGTCGTTCGAGAACCGGCTGGACGGATTGCACTCGCGCCTGACCGACTCCGAGGACCGCACGCGCAAGCTGGCTATTGTCGCCGGTCTGGAGAACCTCGGAGCGAGCTCCGAGGCCGGTGTCGGCGGTCAGTCGCCAGGCGCCGTCCCGGCGCCAGCCAATATCGCGCAGGAATCCGGTCCGGCGGTCCTGCTCTCGCAGGCCGAAGGACGCTCGAGTTCCCTGAACAGGACGCTCGAGCTGGTCGAATCGCGCCTCTCCGACAACCTTCGCCTGATCTCCTCCACCCCCTCGATCGCTCCGGTACGCGGCCTGCTCACCAGCACTTTCGGCTATCGCCGTGATCCGATCACCGGCCAGCGGGCCCATCACTCGGGGGTCGACATCTCGGCTACGCCGGGCAAGCCGGTCAAGGCGAGCGCCGAGGGCGTGGTAACCAAGACCGAGCAGTACGGCGGCCTCGGCCGCGCGGTGTTCGTGGCGCACGGCTTCGGAGTGACCACGGTTTACGGCCACCTCTCGCGCATCACCGTCACGCCGGGACAGCGCATCGAGCGTGGCGCCATCGTCGGTCTGGTCGGCAACACCGGTCGCGCCACGGGCTACCACCTGCACTACGAGGTCCAGGTGAACGGACAGCCGACGAACCCGCTGGCGTACATTCTCGATCGCGCCGACGGCGCTCTCTGACGTCTTCGGCGCCCGCCCTCGGGTTCCGCGTCATCGCAGGGGTCCCAGCAAAGCAGAAGGGAGTTGCGCCGGGCGCATGCCGGATGCTCTGTTAGGATGAATTTTCGCCTTCGCGCTCCGCGGCGGCGCCTCCTCCGGATGAAACACACCGCATGCTGAATCAGGTCATCACGAAGGTTTTCGGCAACAAGCACGAGCGCGACGTCAAGCGCATGCAGCCGATGGTCGTTGCGGTCAACGCCCTCGAGCCAGCGATCCGGGCGCTCTCCGACGAGGCTTTGCGCGCCAAGACCGAGGAGTTTCGCCGCGAGCTCGCCGGCGGCAAGAGCCTCGACGACCTCCTCGTTCCGGCTTTCGCGGTGGTCCGGGAGGCGGCGCGCCGGGTTCTCGGGATGCGGCACTACGACGTCCAGCTGATCGGCGGCATGGTCCTGCATCAAGGCAAGATCGCCGAGATGCGGACCGGTGAAGGCAAGACCCTCGTCGCCACCCTTCCCAGCTACTTGAATGCCCTCGCCGGCAAGGGCGTGCACATCGTGACGGTCAACGATTATCTGGCGCGGCGCGATGCCGAGTGGATGGGCCGCGTCCATCAGTTCCTCGGCCTCACGGTCGGCATCGTCCAGCACGACATCTCCGACGTCAACCGCCGGGGGGCCTATCAGTGCGACATCACCTATTGCACCAACAACGAGCTCGGTTTCGACTACCTGCGCGACAACATGAAGTTCGATCTCGCCGCGATGGTGCAGCGCGGCCACTTCTTCGCCGTCGTCGACGAGGTCGACTCGATCCTCGTCGACGAAGCGCGCACGCCGCTCATCATCTCCGGCCCGTCCGAGGAGTCGGTCGACAAGTACTACCAGATCGACAAGATCATCCCCAAGCTCGAACGCGGCGAGGAGATCACGGACAAGGACGGTAACAAGAGCTCGACCGGCGACTTCCTGATCGACGAGAAGGCCCATACCGTCGCCCTCACCGACCAGGGCGTCGGGCGGGTCGAAAAGCTCCTGAACGTGGACAACCTGTACGACATCGAGAACATGGATCTCATCCATGGCGTCAATCAGGGCCTGCGCGCGCATTACCTCTACCGGCGCGACGTCGAGTACCTGATCAAGGACGGCCAGGTGATCATCGTTGACGAGTTCACCGGCCGGATGATGCCCGGACGCCGCTGGTCGGACGGTCTGCACCAGGCGGTCGAAGCGAAGGAGGGGGTCAAGATCGAGCGCGAGAACCAGACCCTCGCCACGATCACCTTCCAGAATTTCTTCCGCATGTACAAGAAGCTCTCCGGCATGACCGGCACGGCGGTGACCGAGGCCTCGGAGTTCGAGCACATCTACAAGCTCGACGTAGTCGTCATCCCGACCAACCGCGACATGGTACGGGCCGACCGGCCCGACCTCGTCTTTCGCAGCGTACGCGAGAAATGGGACGCCACGGTCGAGGAGATCGAGGATTGCCACAAGCGCGGCCAGCCGACCCTCGTCGGCACCTTGTCGATCGAGAAGAGCGAGATGCTCTCGGCGCTGCTCAAGCGCAAAGGCATCCCGCACGTCGTCCTGAACGCCAAATATCACGAGCGCGAGGCGTCGATCGTGGCGCAGGCCGGGCGCAAAGGGGCGGTCACGATCGCCACCAACATGGCCGGACGCGGCACCGACATTCTCCTCGGCGGAAATCCCGAAGGACTGGCGCGCTCCGAGGCCGATCCGACCTCCGAAACCGAGGCGGAGGCCTATCAGAAGGCCTACGAGCAGTATCTCGTGACCTGCGCGCGCGAGCGCGAGGAGGTGCTCGCGGCGGGCGGCCTGCACATCATCGGCACCGAGCGCCACGAGTCGCGGCGCATCGACAACCAGCTGCGCGGCCGCGCCGGTCGTCAGGGCGACCCGGGCTCCTCGCGCTTCTTCATGTCGCTCGAGGACGATCTGATGCGGCTGTTCGGCTCCGAGCGCATCCAGGGGCTGATGGGACGCCTCGGCATGGAAGAGGGCGAGGCGATCGAGCACAACATGGTCTCGAAGGCGATCGAACGCGCCCAGAAGCAGGTCGAAAACCGCAACTTCGAGACCCGCAAGCACCTGCTCGAGTACGACGACGTCATGAACAAGCAGCGCGAGGCGATCTACACGCTGCGCCGCGACATCTTCGACGGCAAGGAAGGCCGGGACTACGTCCTCGGCGTGAGCAAGGACATCCTCGAGACCCTGGTCGCGACGCACTGTCCCGAGAAGACCGATCCTTCGGAGTGGACGCTTTCCGAGCTCGTCAAGGACGTCCTCTCCTACTTCGACATCGATCTCCACGCCCGCGGTCTCAAGCTCGACGAGATGACCGACCGCGAGATCGCCGAAGAGGTCTGGGCGATGGCGGAGGCCAAGTACCTCGACAAAGAGTCTCGCCTCGGGCCAGAGCTGCTGCGGATGCTCGAGCGCGACGTCCTGCTGCGTTACGTCGATCTCGCCTGGAAGGATCACCTCCTGGCGCTCGATCACCTGAAAGAGGGCATCGGACTGCGCGGCTACGGCCAGCGCGATCCGCTGCAGGAGTACAAGAAGGAGAGCTACGAGCTCTTCCAGGCGCTGAAAGAGCGGGTCGAGGACACGGTGATCAAGACCCTGTTCCGCATGGAGCCGGTCTCCGAGCAGCAGCTCGAGGAGGAACGCCAGCGGCGCGAGCGTGCCGCCCCGCCGCAACGGCTCGTCTTCTCCGCGCCGCAGGGTCTCGCGGGAGCTGCCTCGGCGCCGGGAGCCCCCGGCGCCGCCGGCGGACCCTCGGGACGTCCCGGGCCGCCGCCGGCCCCACAGCCCATCCGGGTCGAGGACAAGACCGGCCGCAACGATCCGTGCCCCTGCGGCTCAGGCAAGAAATACAAGAAGTGCCACGGGGCCACCGCAAGCGGCGCGGCCTAGGCCGCGCCTGGGCGCCGGCGGCGCGACGTAGCGCCGCGCAGGCTGTAACCGGCGAGGCCTGACAGGAAGGACAGCCACCCTGCGACGCGGCGATCGCCGATCGCCGATCGCTTCGCCGAAGGGCAGTAGCAACTACTTCTTGAGGCGGTGGATGACGATCTCCATCATCTTCCACTCCTTGCCGTCGCCGCCCTTCTCCCACATTTCCATGCGCTCGTCGTCGGCCGAGGGCCAGTTGACGGTCTGGCGGTTCTGCCTGGTCTTGCCGCTGACCGGATCGACGTAGGTGCCGGCAAAGGTGCAGCCTCTCTTCGGGTCGGCGTCGCAGTTGCCTGTGCTGGTCATCACGCCGGTGCTGAAGTTGTCGGTCCAGGTCCCCCACCACTTGCCGTCCACGTTGTTGAAACCGCTCGTCCCCATGCCCTCGAACGGCATGCCCATCATGACCCCACTCCAGCTCTCGAGCAGCACCCGACCGCCCAGCCCCATCTTGCGCTCGGCGCGCACCTGGCTGACCTGAGGCGGCGTGGAGGGCGACTCCCACATGGTCGAGGTTCCCTCCCAGGTCCCCGCCTTCCCGGCCATGTCCTGATGCGCCTTGCCTGGCGTCATGGCCTTCATCCAGGCATCCATCTGCGCCTTCTGCTCCGGGCTCATCGGCGGTTCGGCCGGCGCCTGGGCCAGAGAAGGAGCCGCCATCGCGACGGCGACCAGCAGCACCACTCCAGCCATCCCACACGCAATTCCGCCA
This sequence comes from Thermoanaerobaculia bacterium, assembly GCA_031403995.1. Taxonomy (GTDB): domain Bacteria; phylum Acidobacteriota; class Thermoanaerobaculia; order Multivoradales; family JAGPDF01; genus JAGPDF01. The sequence goes on along the minus strand of JANNGS010000036.1, from coordinate 68,222 downwards.
TGCCTTTTCATCGTCTCGCTCCTTTGGGGTATCTGTTAGAGCCTGCCTGACTTTGATATCTTACCTGCGGCGGGCGAGGCGGCTTCAGTCCCCTCTCCTGCCGCCGAAAACATGACCGAAACCCACACCACCCCGCCCCTCGCCCTGACCTTCGACGACGTCCTGATCGAGCCCGGGTACTCGACCGTGCATCCGAACGAGGTCGATCTGCGCACCCGCCTCTGCCGGAAGATCTACCTCAACATTCCGATCCTCTCTGCCGCCATGGACACGGTGACCGAGTCCCGCCTGGCGATTGCACTCGCGCAGGAAGGCGGTCTGGGCGTCATCCACAAGAACCTGTCGATCGATCTCCAGGCGGCCGAGGTCGACAAGGTGAAGCGCAGCGAAGCCGGGATGATCGTCGACCCGGTGACCATGCGCCCCGAGCAGCGGATTTCCGAAGCGCTCGAGCTGATGGCGCACTTCAAGATCTCCGGCGTGCCGGTCACCGATGCCGAGGGCCGCCTGGTAGGCATCCTGACCAACCGCGATCTGCGCTTCGAAAGCAACCTGAACCGGCGGATCTCGGACTTGATGACGCGCGAGAACCTGGTCACGGTGCCCGAAGGCACGACGCTCGACGAAGCCAAAGCACTGCTGCACAAGCACAAGATCGAGAAGCTTTTGGTGGTGGATCGCTCCGGCGGTTTGAAGGGCCTCATCACCGTCAAGGACATCCAGAAGATGATTCAGTATCCGGGCGCCTGCAAGGACGAGCTCGGCCGGCTGCGCGTCGGCGCCGCCGTCGGTGCCTCGGGCGAGTACCTCGAGCGCGCCGCGGCGCTGATCGATGCGAAGGTGGACCTGCTGGTGCTCGACTCTTCTCACGCCCACAGCAAAGGCGTGCTCGACGCCGCGGCGATCCTGCGCCAGCGGTTTCCCGATGTCGCCCTGATGGTGGGCAACGTCGCCACCGCCGAGGGCACGCGCGCCGCCATCGAGCGCGGCGCCGATGCCGTCAAGATCGGCATCGGTCCGGGATCGATCTGCACCACCCGCATCGTCACCGGCGCCGGCGTTCCCCAGATCACCGCCATCCAGGAGTGCTCCCGGGCCGCGGCCGAGCGCGACATCCCGATCATCGCTGACGGCGGCATCAAGTTCTCGGGCGACCTCACAAAGGCGATCGCCGCCGGATCGGGAGCGCTGATGATCGGCTCGCTCTTCGCCGGCACCGAGGAGAGCCCCGGCGAGACGATCCTCTACCAGGGACGCACCTACAAGGCGTACCGCGGCATGGGCTCGCTCTCCGCGATGGCGCGCGGCAGCGCCGACCGCTACTTCCAGGAGGGCGAGGCGAGCCTTTCGAAGCTCGTCCCCGAGGGGATCGAGGGCATGGTTCCGCACAAGGGCAGCGTCCATTCGATGCTGCCCCAGCTCACCGGCGGCATGCGCGCCGGGATGGGACTCGCGGGTTGCGCTACGGTCGACGAGCTCCGTACCCGCGCGAAGTTCCTGCGCGTGACGGCGGCAGGCCTCAAGGAGAGCCATGCCCACGACGTGGTGATCACCAAAGAGGCTCCGAACTACTGGGTCGACCGTTGACCGACTGACCCACGCGCTGGCGGCAACTCAGCGCCGCTGGTCCCCGTTCTGCAGCCGCCGTTCGAGCTCTTTCAGCCTGACCTCGAGCTCGCGCATCCGCTTCTCCACCTCGGCGTCGACACGCAGCTGGTAAGCGCGGATCTGATCCTGGAAGTCGTCGCTCTCCAGAAGGCGCCCGAGCCGCTCCAGCGCCGGTCCGACTGGCGGCGTCGGCGGCATGGGCGGCGGCGACGGCGCACCGGGCGCACCGGGCGCGGCGGCGATCGGTGGAACGCGCGGAATCGAAGGCGTCGGCGGGAAAATCCAGCGGCCGACGTCGACTGCCTCGCGCTCGCGCCGTTCGAGCGTCGCCCCGATCTGACGCGTCTTGCCCGCGCGGACGAGGGTCATCTCCACCCGCTCGCTCCCCTCGCGTGAGCTGATCTCTCCCGAAAGCCCCCAGCTGTCATGGACCGGTTCGTCGCCGATCGCGGTCACGACGTCACCCACCTCGAGGCCGGCGCGGGCCGCCGGACTCGCCGGCTCGACGCGCCCGACCATGACCCCAACCTCGCGCGGCGCGCCGAAGTGCTCGCGCAGCTCGGGCGTCAGGTCGACGAGCTCGATGCCGAGATAGCCGCCGGTGAAACGCGGCGCCCGGGGCGCCCGCGGCGGTGCGGGCGAAGGGAGCGGCGAGCGCGGCGACATCGCGGCAACGGCCGACGGACGGGCGACCGGTGTCGGAGCGCTGGCGGGCGCAGGTGTCGACTCCCACGCCGCCCGGGCGGGAACGGCCAGCGGCAGGAGCAACAGCAGCGCGGCGAGCTGCGGGAAGGAAGCGTTCTTCTGGGTCATCCTTGACTCCTTGTCAGGGTGGTGGACCGCACGCCCGACGAAGCGGCCGAAGCGGCCGGGACCGTCGCGAGATCGAAAAAGAGGTCGGTCGAAGCATCGCCGCCCAGATGGATCAGCGACCGCCGATCGGCAAGGGCGCGCAGCTCGTCGAGCTCGCCGCGTAGCTGCCGGTGCTCTTCCAGCAGGGCGGCGCGGCGCGCGGTGCGATCGCGGACCGTTTCGACCCGATGGAGCCCGAGACCGAGGGCGACAAGACAGAGCGCCGTCGCGACGGCGAGCCCCCGCCGCTCGAAGCGCTTCCGGCGCGCCGTCGCGGACGCTGCCCGCGTCCGCACGGCGGCGGCGAAACCGGGCCCGGCAGTCGCCTCCGGCAGCGCGCGAAGAGCCTGCGCCAGGTCGTCCGGCAACCGGTGGTCAGCCTGCGGTGAGCTCACGATGGGACTCCTTTCCAGTACGGCTGAAGGCGGGCACGCAGGCGCTCGCGGGCGCGGAAGAGGCGGGTCTTCACCGTCCCCGGGCGCAGGTCGAGCAGCTGCGCGATCTCCTCCAGCGGACGCTCCTCGAGCGCCGCGAGAACGAGCGGTGCGCGCAAGGCGAGCGGCAGCTCCGCAACGGCTCGCGCGAGCTGCGCCTGAGCCTCCTCTCGCAGCAGGCGGTCTCCGGCCTCGGCCTCCTCGTAGGGTTCCGCTCCGAGAGCGTTCCCGAGCCAGCCGAACCGTCCGAGGCGGCCTGAGAAGAGCGCGCGGAGCCGCACCCGGCGGCGGCGCTCGTCGCTTCTCGCCAGGCGGGTGCCGATGGTGTAAAGGTAGGCCTCGAAGCGCCCCTCCTCGCGATACCGCGGGGAGGCCAGCCAGAGCCGCACGAAAGCCTCCTGCGCGAGCTCCTCGCCGCGGGAAGGATCGCCGACGAGTCGCGCCAGGTAGCGCACCAGCCGGTCGCGGTGGCGTTCGACGAGCTGGGCGAAGGCCTCCCAGTCCCCTTCGCGGCTGCTCGCCATCGCCGCGGAATCGGCGTCGATCGCCGCAGATTCGAGAACGCTCATCACCTGTTCCAACGCGCGACGGCGGATTAGGTTCCCGACCCCGGCGGCAACGTGTGCGCGCAGGCGGTCAGCTGCCGGGCTGCGGCAACCAGACCAGGCCGACCCGCAACACTTCGACGTCGGCCTTCCTCGGCTTGAGCGCCTTGGAAGTCAGCGGCAGGGCCTGCGGATCGGTGCGCTGCTCGACCTCCGCTACCACCGCCGCGAGCTCGGCGTCGAGCTCGGCGATGCGCGCCTGCACGGTCTCGACGCCCTCCTCGGCGAGGCCGACGTCGCGCGATTCCTTCATCGAGCGCGAAGCCGAACGCACCGAGGTGGCGGCGCGAGAGAGCGTCGCCGACGACAGCTTCCGCCGGCCGAAGAGCGCCCCGGCGACCGCCCCGAAGACCGAGGCGGCAGTGGACATCTTCTGCGCCGTCGCCTGCGACTTCTGGTCGGCGACCTTGGCCTGCGCCCGCCGCATGCGCTCGTCGAGGGCGGTGAACCTGGCGGCGAAGCGCGCCTTGACCTTGTCGACCTCGCCATCGCGGCGCTCGCGGGCGAGATCGGCGAGCCGGGCGCGGAACGCTCCCTCGCTCTCCCCCGGCTTCGAGTGCTCACCGAGCTCCTTGCTCGAGTAGATCGTCAGCTCTTCGGCGCGCGCCAGGAAGTCCTTGAACGACTTCGCCCAGTTGTCGAAACTCTTCGCTCGCGTCGCCTCGGACGGCAGGCCGGCGAACCCGCTGGCGCCGGCAGCCGGCGTTTCGGAAAGCTCCTCCGCCGCGAGCTCTGCGGACCCGGCCCAGTCGACCAGGAGAGCTTCGCCGGTCACGATCGGCAGGGCTCGCGCCACCTCGCGCGTGAAGCTCCAACCGGCGTCGGCACTCTGGAAGTGGACTCTTCCCTGGCCGAGGATCGCCGGAGCGTAGCCCGAGACCTTGCCGGCCGGCCGCCGGAAGAGCACCGGAATCTCCGCCGGCAGAATCGGCAGTGCCCCAGCGGCGGCAGGAGACGAGCCAGCTGGCGGCGCGACCGCCGAGAGACCGGAAGGTGCGGCACCGGCTGCGGAGCCTGCGCCCTGGGCGCCCGTCCCCTTGAGCCGGCGGATCTGATCGCGGGTGAGCGGTCCGGCGAGGTACGACATCGCCCAGCGGCTCTCGAAGAGCACCGGCTTCTCTTCGTGGACGTTGTGCAGCAGAAAGCGGCGCGAGGCGAGGCCTGTGAGCAGCCGGGAGAGGTCCTGACGGTCTATGCCCCCGGCGACCCCCTCGAGCCCGTCGAGGACGCGCGCCAAGTCGCGCTCGGTCTGCAGGCGCCCGAGCAGCCAGGTGCCGATGTTCGACAGCGCCTTGTAGTCGAGATCGACCGGATTCTGGGTCGCCAGAACGACTCCGAGTCCGAAGGCGCGCGCCTGTTTGAGGAGCGTCAGCATCGGCTTCTTCGACGGCGGATTCGCCGTCGGCGGCAGGTAGCCGAAGATCTCGTCCATGTAGAGCAGGGCGCGCAGGCTGCTCGTTCCCTGCCGGGTGCGCATCCAGGCGAGCGTCTGGTTGAGCAGCAGCGAGACGAAGAACATGCGCTCGGCATCCGAGAGGTGGGCGATCGACAGCACCGCGACCTGCGGCCGGCCGTCGGCGGTATACAACAGTTGCTGAACGTCGAGCGCGGTGCCTTTGAGCCAAACTTCGAAGCCGGGCGCGGCGAGGAGCGCGTTGATCGTCATGGCCAGCTCGAAGCGCTCCTTCGCCGGGAAGAAGCTCTCGAGTGGCAGCACGCCGATCTTGTCGAGCGGCGGCTTCTGCACGTCGGCGATCAGCTGCGGAAGATCGTAGCCCGCACCGGCGCGCCAGGCGCGGTCGAGCAGCGACGAGACCAGGATGTGCTCGCGGCTGCGCAGCGGGTCGCCGTCGATGCCGACCAGGCCGAGGAGGCTGGTGGCGGTCGACTGCACCCGGTCGCCGAAGAGCTCGGCGTCGTCGACCAGTCCGGGCGGCGGTGCGGCAAAAGTCGCGAGGATCGAGATCGGCTCGCCGGCGTTGCTGCCGGGAGTGAAGATGCGGAAATTCGCCGCCGCCTTGAGTCGCCGGATGCGCTCGCCGTCCTGGCCCCAGCTCGCGAGCCCCTTCTTCCACTTCTCCGCCTCCGCCGCGGCGTAGGCGGGAACGTCGAGGCCTTTCCTCCGCGCGTCCTCTTCCTGCACCCAGGGCTCGAAGTCCGCCGGCCGCAGGTCGGGAAAGGTGAGCAGCAGATTGGTGAGATCGCCTTTGGGATCGATCACCAGCGCCGGCACGCCGTCGATCGCCGCCTCTTCGATGAGCGCGATGCAGAGCCCGGTCTTGCCGCTCCCGGTCATCCCCAGACAGACCGCATGGGTCACGAGATCGCGCGAATCGTAGAGCAGCGGCTCGTCGACCGTCTGCCCGCTCTTCGCATCCACCGGCCGCCCGAGATAAAGCAGCCCGAGCTTTTCGAAGTCCTGCATTCAGATTCCTCCAGACGGACGAATCCTACTCGACGGCTTGACCTGCAATCATGCTGGTAAGGACGGGTGCTCCTGAGGAAATTCGACTGGACTAACGCCTGGCCGGACGGCGGCGGCGCAAGCGCAACATCCCCGCCACACCGAGACCGGCGGTAAGGAAGAAAAGGCCCCAAGGCCCGAGCGCCGGGATCTCGATCACCCCTTGTCCACCGCCTTCCGGTGCGACCGCCATGGCGAAGACAAGTAGACCGGGTGGCGGTCCGATCGCTCCCACCAATGTCGCCGCGCCCGTCTCGAGATTCACCGTGTAGAGCTGACTCGGCTCGGGTATTCCCTCCGTGAGAAACGGAGGGCTTAAGGCGGCGTAGGCGGTGCCACTTGGGGAGATGTCGAAACTGGCGATACCCGAGAAGGGGATGCCGAGCGGGCCGATGACGGTCACCTCTCCGCCGGATGGCGGCGGAACACCGTCGACACCGCCGATGCGAACGAGATCCTGGGAAGGGACGTCGAGGCCGAAGAGCGTGCTTGCCGTCGCCCCGGCTTGGTTGTGATCGAAAGCGAGCCCTACCAAGTAGTACTCCGGGGCGAGCGGCGTTTCAACGCTGATCTCCGCGGTGCTCGGATTCATCCGGAGATTCAAGGCATCGCCGCCGAAAATGCGAATGTCGTCGTCGACCGGGCTGAAATCGAAGCCGCCCCAGGGCATCCCGATCACTTCGTAAGCGATCCCGATCAGGGAGCCTGCTCCCGTCCCGGGATCGACCAGATAGAGGTCGCCATGCAGTGCTCCCGGCGGAGGGACCGTGAAGTAATCCTGGTCAACCAACGCGTAGAGCCGCCCCGTCGCCGGCCGAAAGTCGAGCGCGCCGACAGTCCTGAACGGATCATCGAGGCCGAGTCCGGTCAACGGGACCATGCTCTCGATGACGCCCGGAGTCGCACTGTCGAATCGGATCAGGTTTCCGACTTCGTCCACCACGTAGATTCCTTCAGCAAGGCCGGCTGCCGGCAGGAGCCCCAGGGCAGCGGCACCAAGGATGAATCTCACCTTCATTTACAGCTCCTTTCGCCTCGGGGATCGAGGCACTGCCCCGAACTCAACTTACCGCTTCACGAGCGCTGCACTACTTTACGGAGACCCGGCGGCATCAGCTCCAGGTCCGCGGATCCATGGTGTACGGCAGCCGAGTGAGGTTCTCCGGCCCCACCTCGCCCAGGTAGACGAGATCCTCGAGTCGCATCCCGAAGCCGGTGAGCGGATCGGGATCGTACAGGCCAGGCTCGAGGGTCAGAACGTCGCCGACCGCGAGGAGACCTTCGCTCTCGGTGTGGCGCTTGAAGCTCGGAAACTCGTGGAGCTCGAAGCCGACGCCGTGCCCCAGGCCGTGCACGTAGCCCTGGAGGGTCCCGGGCTCGGAGAGCGGGGTGGGATAGCCCCTGGCGGTGAAGGCCTCGCAGACAGCCACCTGGAGGTCCCATCCGCGCGCGCCGGGACGGGCGGCGGCATGGGCCAGCTGCAGGGCCTCGCGCACCGCCGCGTGGGCCGCCAAGACGCGCTCCGGCGGTTCGCCGACGCAGAAGGTGCGGGTGCAGTCGGCGAACAGGCCGCCGCGCGGAAAGAGGTCGACGACCAGCGTCTCGCTGGCACGGAGGACCCGCTCCGGAGTCCCCGAGCTGTGCGGCACGCCGCCCTCGCCGCCCGGCGCCACGATGCTCCCGCGCGGCTGCTCGAGTCCGGCACCGGCGAAGATGTGGGCGATTCCAGCCTTGAGCCTGGCGACCCGCAGCGGCTCGCCCTCGCGCCACAGCTCCCGTTCGCGGACCGTCACGGTGGCGAGGCAACCTGCGACCCACCGCAGGGCCTCGCAGGTGACACCGGCAACCCGCCGAATCTCCGCCAGCTCAGGGCCAGTCTTGTGCTTGCGCAGGACGAGGAGACCGTCGCTCGCCGAGACGAAGCTCCAGCCCTCGCCGCGGAGCCGTTCGAGGACCTCGTGGGCCAGCCCGAACGGCAGCCGCCCGGCGAGAGCGATCCGGCCCGGAGCGACGGCCGACCGCAACAGCGCCTGGGCAAGAACGTTGGCGTGAAAGGCGCTCGGCTGCGGCGTGTCACGGGACCAGCGCGCGACGTCGAGATCCTCAGGCGAGAGCAGCTCGAGGCCGGTGGCGGCGGCTTCGTCACGCTCCATCGGCGTGAAGTAGCCGAGGCGCGGCGGCGCTCCCGGCCGGACCACGACCAAGGCCTCCCCGAGCTTCGCCGGATGGACGAAGAAGGAGCGCTCGGGGTCGTCGCCCGCCGCGGAGAGCAGCACGAGCGCCCGGGCTTCGAGCGCTCCGAGGAGCTCCGCGAAGCCGGCGTTGCGCCGATCCCGGTCGTCGGTCAAGTCAAGCGGTCAGATGTGCTCGGCGACGAGGTTCTTGAACATCGCCTTGGGCATCGCGCCGGCGGCGCGCTCGACGACCTCCCCGTTCTTGAACAGCAGGAAGGCGGGAATGCTCGAGATCCGGAATTGCATCGCCAGCTCCTGGTTCTCGTCGACGTTGACCTTGGCGATCCGGAGCTTGCCATCGAGCTCGTCGGCGAGCTCGTCGAGAAGCGGCGCGACCATGCGGCACGGACCACACCAGCTGGCCCAGAAATCGATCAGAACGGGCTTGTCGGACTGGATGACGGCGGACTGGAAGTTCTGTTGGTCGACCGTCACGATCTTGCTGCTGGCCATTGCTTAGGTCCCTTTCTGTAGAAAATCGCTGAAACTGCGCCGACTTCCACGACCTCAGGTCGCGCCACCCGGTCCGGTGTTCCCATGAGAACGTCGAAGGAGGGCAAAGTATTCTCGGCTGCTGCGGGCATCCCGCCCGATCTGGGCCGAAAGCTCGACCACCGATGGAAAGAGCATCTCATCCCGGAGCCGCTGGTGGAAGAAGAGCTCGATCCCGGCGCCGTAGACGTCGCGGTCGAAGTCCAGAAGATGGCTCTCGACGACCCGTCGGCGGCTGCCGTCGACGGTCGGTCGGCGACCCACGTTGGTCACCGAGTCGAAGGTCCCGGCCGGGCCTCCGCCCTCCAGGAACCCCACCCGCGTCGCATAAACCCCTTCCAATGGAAGGAGTTCGCCGTCGGGACGAAGGTTCACCGTGGGCCAGCCGAGGCGCCGGCCCAGCCGGTCCCCTTCGACGATCCGGCCGGTGACACTGTAGGGACGCCCCAGAAGATCGGCCGCCAGCTCGACATCCCCCAGGTCGAGTGCCCGCCGGATCCGGGTGGACGAGACCGGGTCGCCGTCGGCCAGCTCCTCCTCCAGACCGACGACGGCGAAACCGAGCTCCGCGCCGAGCTGCGAGAGGACGGCAAGGTCTCCTTCGCGGTTCTTGCCGAAAGCAAACTGGCGGCCGACGTAGAGCTCGCGGACACCCAGCCGGGCGACGAGGAAGTCGCGCACGAACTCTTCTGCCCGCGTCGCCGCGAATTCGGTCGTGAACGGGATGACCGCCATGAAGTCGATTCCAGCCGCTGCCAGGAGCCGAACCTTCTGCTCCCGGGTGAGAAGGGTCGCGGGAGCCAGCCGCGGCGCAAGAATCGCCAGGGGATGAGGCTCGAAGGTCACCAGCACTGCCGGCAGGCCGAGGGCGCGGGCGCGGGCCACGACACGATCGAGTACCGCGCGCTGCCCGCGGTGAATGCCGTCGTAGTTGCCGACGGTGACCACCGCCGGACAGGGCAGATCGCAAGGACGAAACGCGTCGACGACGACCTGCATCGGGCTCAGGCTACCGAGGCCGCGATCTCGACTCCGGGGGTGTCCACCGGACCGACGATCCGGCCGACCAGGTCGCTGGCGAAGGCATCGGTGATTTCGACCCGGGCGAAGCTCCCGGCCGGCGCCGCGCCGTCGTTGATCAACAGGCGGCCGTCGATCTCGGGCGCCATGCCGTAGTGGCGTCCCTCGAGCAGATGCTCGGTCTCCGGCGACACCCCTTCGACGAGACAATCGAAGGTCCGGCCGACGAGCGCCCTGCGCCGTGCCAGGGCGATCGGCTTCTGCGCCGCGAGCAGGCGCCGATGCCGGCGGCGGGCGATCGCAGTTGCGACGGGATCGGACAGCTCGGCCGCCGGCGTCCCCGGCTCAGGGCTGTAGACGAAGGCGCCTAAATGGTCGAACTGGCTGCGGCGGACGAAGTCGAGCAGGTGGTCGAAATGCTCGTCGGTCTCGCCGGGAAAGCCGACGATGAAGGTGGTGCGCAGGAAGATGTCGGGGGCGAGCTCACGGGCGCGCGCCAGCAGCTGCGTGTAGCGCTCGGCGCTGCCGCCACGGCGCATCGCCTTGAGCATGTCGGGATGGCTGTGCTGCAGCGGGATGTCGACATAGGAGACCAGACGCTCCTCTTGGCCCATCAGCCTCAACAACTGCTCGTCGAGTGTCGTCGGATAGGCGTAGAGGAAGCGGATCCACTTGAAGCCGGTCGAAGCCAGGAGCGCCTCCGCCAGGCGGGTCAGGCCGTGTTTGCCGTAGTCGAGATCTTCGCCGTAGCGCGTCGTGTCCTGGGCGATGAGGCAGAGCTCGCCGACCCCCTGCGCCTCGATCTGGCGAGCTTCGTCCACCAGGCTGGCGATGGTGCGGCTGCGGAAGCGGCCACGCCAGAGCGGGATCGCACAGAAGGTGCACGGGTTGTTGCAGCCCTCGGCGACCTTGAGGTAGGCGTAGCCGCGTGTCGTCAGCATCCGCGGCGCGGTGTGGTCGAAGACCATGTGCGAGGGCGACGGCGGTGGCGCCGCGCCGCCGAGATGGACGATCGACTCGACCTCGAGCAGCGAGTCGAGGGAGATGAAGCCATCGATCTCCGGGATGTCGTGCGCCAGCTCCTGGCCGAAGCGGTTCACCATGCAGCCGGCGACCAGGAGCTTGGCGACCCCCTTGCCCTTGCGCGCCGCCACCTCGAGGATGGCGTCGATCGACTCGCGCTTGGCCTCGTCGATGAAGGCGCAGGTGTTGACGATCACCGTCTCGGCGCCTTCCATGTCCGGGGTGATCGCATGGCCGCGTCGAGCCAGCTCGCCGAGCAGAATTTCGCTGTCGACGCGGTTCTTGGCGCAGCCGAGACTGATCAGACCGACGCTGCCGGGGGTTTTGGAGGCCGCCACAATCGAATGAGTCTAGCAAACGCGGAGCGGTCCCGGCAGCGACAGCGGGGGGGCCTGCGAGGGCAGAGCCCCGGCGTTTGCCGTCGCCAGCGGGCGTCAGCGCACGTACTGCGGCGACGGTGAGGAGGTCAGTGCCATGCGTTTCAGGATCCAGGTCACCAGGCGCTCGGGCGGGGCCAGGCGGCTCATGCCGAACTCGGTCGGCAGGCGCGGCGGCTCCATGAGGTTGAGGGCGCGAAATACCGCATAGGTGAAATTCTGATGCACGCTGTCCTGGCGGCGGTCGGCGAACATCGCCCGCAAGGACTCGAGCTGCTCGCCCAGCAACGACTCGATGCCGGCGACATCGAGCTCCGGCTTCGCCGCGCGCCGCGGAGCGGCAGACCGCGCCGGCGCCCGCCGGTCGACACCGAGCATCGAGGAGCGCAGCGACTCGAGCTCCGCCAGCACCGGATCGACGGTCGCGGGCTTCAATCGTTCGGGCTCGCCGTCGAGCAGCAGCGGCATGCCGGAACAGTTCGCGCGGTGCACCCGCGGATCCTGCACGATCCAGCCGAGCTGGGTCATTTCGAGCCCGGTCGAGACGTTCTCGGCGATGTTGCGCACGAACGGATCGATCGCCGAGCGCCCGCTCTCCTCGATGCCGTTGAACATGTTGAGCACGTAGTGAATGCGGAAGTCGCGGATCACCCACTCGACCACGCGCAGCAGAGGCTGGTCGCCGAAGAGCTCCTTGAGCTCGCGCAGCACGCCGTCGAGGTTCTGCACCCGGTCGTCGTAGACGTCCTCGGCCTGATCGAGCAGATCGTGGATGAGATCCCGCCCATCCGCCAGGCCTGGCAGGGTGTAGACCTCGGAGCCGGGGGCGAAGATCATCCGCAGGGTGCGGAAGAGGATCGCCTTGACGATATCGGAGGCGGCGAGCGTCGCCTGTGGCAGATTGGGCGTGACCACCAGCATTCCCGAGTTGGTGTAGGGCAGGAAATCGAGCACGTTCGCATCGAGCCCGGCGCGCAGGTCGAGCACGACATAGTCGACCGGCAACGCGTTGATCGCCTCCGAGAGGCGCCGCCGGAACGCGACGCTCGGGTTTCCCAACTCTTCGATGAAGTGCTTCGGCCCGGCCACGAAACCGAATTTGCGGAACTGCCCGGTGCGATCGAATGAGGGGTCGAGGCGGGTGATGCACTCCGGGAGCTGCGCGCCTTTGCGATGGAAGTGGTACAGGTCTTTGGTCACCGGAGCCGCCAGCGAGCTCCGCACGGAGGAGGTGCCGGTATCGAGATCGACCAGGATCGTCGGCGCGAATCGCGACAGTGCCAGGGCGAAGTTGACCGCGAACGTCGTCTTGCCTACCCCGCCTTTGCCGGATGCGACAGGTATGATTCGCTTGGGCACGGTAGATGAGCTTATCTCCGGCCGTCGAAACCGGCCAGACCGGCCTTGTTCTGCAACGTCGAGAGGAAGCCAGACCGATGCCGAAGCGCCTCCCTTCAGCTGCCTTCCTGATGCTGGCCGCCGCTCCTTTCGCCGCCCTGGCGGACACCGCCTCGCCGGACCCGCACTCCTTCAGCCGCCCGGACGAGGTCGCCGTCCGCCACCTCGAGCTCGATCTCACCGTCGACTTCCCGAACCGGCGCCTTTCCGGCAGCGCTACTTTGACGATCGAGCGCGGTCATCTCAATGCGCCCAGCGGGACCGGCGCGCCTGCCGCCGGGACCTTGCGCCTCGATAGCCGCGACCTCGAGATCGCCGCGGTGTATCTCGACAGCAGCACCACCCCGGCGCCCTTCACGCTGGCGCCGGCGGTGCCCATCCTGGGGCAGGAGCTCGCCATCGCGCTCGCGCCGGAGACACGCACGGTGCGGATCGACTACCGTACCCGTCCGGAGGCCGGCGCCCTGCAGTGGCTTACCCCCGAGCAGACCGCCGGCGGCAAGACTCCCTTCCTCTTCACCCAGTCGCAGGCGATTCTTGCGCGCACCTGGGTCCCCTGCCAGGACAGCCCGGGCGTGCGGATGACCTACGGCGCCACGATCCGGGTGCCCACAGGGCTCCTGGCACTGATGTCGGCCGCGAACCCGACCCGGAAGAACGCCGACGGCGCCTACCACTTCGAGATGAACAGGCCGATCCCGTCCTACCTGCTGGCCCTGGCCGTCGGTGACCTCGAGTTCCGTCCGTTCAGCGGGCGGGCGGGCGTCTATGCGGAGCCCGCGACGCTCGCGAAGGCCGCCTGGGAGTTCGCCGACACAGAGAAGATGATCGGCGCCGCCGAGAAGCTCTACGGCCCCTACCGTTGGGAGCGCTACGACCTGCTCGTGCTGCCACCCAGCTTTCCTTACGGCGGGATGGAGAATCCCCGCCTGACCTTCGCCACCCCGACGATTCTCGCCGGCGACCGCTCGCTGGTCGCGCTGGTGGCGCACGAGCTCGCCCACTCCTGGTCGGGAAATCTCGTGACCAGCGCAACCTGGAACGACTTCTGGCTCAACGAGGGCTTCACGGTCTATTTCGAGAGCCGGATCATGGAGGCGCTTTTCGGCCGCGACTACTCGGAGATGCAGGCGCAGCTGTCAAAGCGCGAGCTCGAGGAGGCGCTGCGCGAGGCTGGAGCCGGCAGCCGCGAAACCTGGCTGTTCGCCAACCTCGACGGCCGCGACCCGGACGACGCCCCGGGCGCGATCGTCTACGACAAGGGCTACTTCTTCCTGCGCGCGCTCGAGGAAGCGGTCGGCCGCGAGAGCTGGGACCGCTTCCTCCGCGGCTACTTCGAGCAGCACGCCTTCCGGTCGATGACGACCGCCGGCTTCATTGCCTACCTGCAGCAGAACCTGCTCGCTGGCGCTCCGGCTGCGGCCCAGAAAGTCGACGTCCTAGCCTGGGTCTACGGGCCGGGCCTCCCGGCAGGAGCCGCGAACCCGCAATCGCCGGCCTTCGCCAGGGTCGACGTCGAGCTGGCGCGTCTCGCCGCCGGGACGCCCGCCGCCAGCCTCGTGACGGCACGCTGGGTGACGCAGCAGTGGCAGCACTTCCTGCGCAACCTGCCGCCGACGACGGATCCGGCGCGCCTCGCGGAGGTCGACGCGGCGTTCCACTTCACCGCTTCCGGCAACGCGGAGATCCTCGCCGACTGGTTCCTGCGGGCGATCGTGGCGAGCTACCGGCCCGCCTACCCCGCCCTGGAGCGTTTTCTGGTCTCCGTCGGCCGGCGGAAATTCCTCATGCCGCTCTACGGCGCGCTCGCCCGGACTCCCGAGGGTCTGGCCCTGGCGCAACGCATCTACGCCCAGGCGCGGCCCGGCTACCACCCGGTCGCCCAGGTCTCGCTCGACGGGCTCCTGAAACCGAAAGAGGCGGCGAAGGCAGAGGGATAGCTCCACCGTTTTTTTTGGTCATTCACCTTTTCGGGGGATTCTTTCCCTCCCGGAATGAGTATGCTCCCGCAAGTTTCTCGAACAGGGGGCGGTATGTTCATCCGGGCACGAGTGGGATCGGCTGCGCGTCGCATTGGGTTCGTCGCACTTGCTTTCGCCGCGCTCGGCGCTCCCGCTCCGGCTCACGCCGGCGCCTCGCCCGGGAACCTCGCGGCGCAGGCCAGTGGCCGGAGCGCGGTGCCGCTCCCGCTGCTGGCCGAGGCCGTCGGCGAAGGCGCCCTGCTCCGCGCCGACGATCCGCGCGCGCTCACGGCGGCGGATTTCGACTCGGACGGCCTCCCCGACCTCGCCGCCGGGTTCGGCGGCTCCGGCGCATCTGGCGGCGGCGCGATCGTCGTCGCGGCCGGCAACCCCGACGCGATCTACCCCAACACCCCGGAGGCGAAGGCGCGTCGCGAGGATGGCAGCGCGATCGCCGCCCCCTTCTACCCCGCGCACGTCACCCTGTGGATTCCCCTGGCGCCCGACTTCCTGCTCAGCGGCGACTTCGACGCCGACGGCGACCAGGACCTCCTGGCGTTCGCGCGCGGCGGCGACCAGGCGGCGTTCCTCGCCGGCGACGGCCGCGGCGACTTTGCGCCCGCGGCCGTCCTCGGCCTGCCCGGACGGGTCACCGCGGCGATTACCGCCGACGTCAACCGCCGCGACGGCATGGCCGACGTCCTGCTCGGGCTCGAGACCAAGGACGGCCCGGCGCTGCTCGTGGCCGAGGGACCCGCGGGGGCGATCCGCCCGATGAGCGAACGCTTCCTGCTCTCGTCGCCGACCCGGGCGATCGCGGCGGGCTATTTCGACGACGACCCCTGGGTCGACATCGCGGTCGGCAGCGGCGCGGAGCTCTGGATCGTCCGCGGCCGCGACCGCCGGCTCTCCCAGGACGACGCCGAGCGCGCGGCAGTGCCGGCGGCCCGCGTCGATCGGCTGGGAGCTCCGGCCGACATCACAGCGCTCGTCGCCGGCGACTGGAGCCGCGGCTTCCACGACCTCGCGATCCTCGGGAGCGACGGCAGAGCGCGATTCCTCGCCCACGCAGCTCTCGCGCAGCTCACCCCTGAGGGCGACGAAGTAGCGTTCGAGCGCGAGACCGCGGAGCTCGCCGGCGTCGGCGCCGCCTGGCTGCCGGCGCGGATCGGCACCGGCAGTGCGGACGTCCTCGTCCTGCTCGACCGCGCCGCCGGCCGCCTGCGACGGTTCGATCCGCTGGCCTCCGGGGACTCCGGCGACGACTCCGGCGACGACTCCAACCCTACGCCGTCGCTCCTCGCGGCGGCCGACGAGGCCGGGCTCGGCGAGCCCGTGGCGGCGCTCGCCCTGCGCCTGAACTCGGACGCCCTCTCCGACCTCGTCGTCATGACCCGCGGTGGCGCCGAGACCGTGCTCCTCGTCCCCTCGGCACCCACTGCCACCTTCATCGTCAACTCGACCAACGATGCCAATGACGGCACCTGCAACGGCGCGCACTGCAGTCTGCGCGAGGCGATCAACGCCGCCAACTCGGCAGTCGGGCCCGATACGATCCTGTTCTCCGGCATGGGCGCCGGGTTCCACACCATCAGCCCGTCGACCAACCTGCCGACGATCACCGCGACGACCCTCCTCGACGGCACCAGCCACCCCGACGGCCGGATCGAGATCGACGGCACGTCCGTGTCCACTGGACTCACGCTCTCGAACGCCCCCAGCTCCCTGGTGCGCGGCGTGGTGATCAACCGGGCGAGCAATACCGGCCTCGACCTCCAGGGCGCTTCCGGCGGATCCGTCGTCGAAGGCAGCTATTTCGGGCTCGACTATGCGGGTGCAGCGATCTCGACGATCAACAACACCGGAGTCCTGGTGCAGTCCAACTCCATCACGGTCGGTGGCGCCTTGCCGGCCGCCCGGAACATCATCTCGGGCACCAACAACTACGCACTGTTTCTCAACGGCGTATCCGGCGCCATCGTCCGTGGAAACTACATTGGCACGGATGCAGCGGGAACCAACGATCGCTTCAACGGCAGCTACGCGGCCTATTCGAGTGGAGCGCTCTCGCCAGTGATCGGCGGCGTCGGCGCCGGAGAAGGGAATCTCATCTCCGGAGCCAACTCTGGCGCCGGCCTGCTCCTGAACGGAGCGGCCGAGCTCGTCCAGGGGAACCGGATCGGCACCGACTGGACGGGGACCAGTCCGGTCCCGAACAGCACCGGCGTCTACGTGGTCGGCACGACCGGTGCCCTCGTCGGCGGCACCGCCGCGGGGGCCGGAAATCTCATCTCCGGAAACCAGGGTTCCGGCGTCCAGGTAACCTCCGCGCCCTCGACGACGATCCAGGGCAACCGGATCGGCACCCGGCCGGACGGCCTGGCCGCCCTGCCCAACGCCTTTGGGGTCTACCTGCAGACGGCCGCCACCGTCGGCGGCGTCGCCGCCGGAGCCGGCAACATCCTGGCGCGCAATGCGAACGACGGCGTCGCGGTCGCCGGTGGCGTCGGCAGTGCGGTCCGGGGCAACTCGATCTTCGGCAATGGCGGACTCGGCATCGACCTCAGCGACAACGGCCGCTCGCCGAACGACCTCAACGACTCCGACGCCGGCCCCAACCTGATGCAGAACTTCCCCGTCCTCATCGCCGCCACGATCAGCGGCGGCAACCTCTTCGTGACCTATTCCGTCAACAGCGACCCCGGCAACGCCGCCTATCCGCTGACGGTCGACTTCTACGAATCCGACCTCCTCGGACAGGGCCGGGTCTACCTCGGTACGAATACCTACACCGCGGCCGATTTCACCGTCGGCGCCAAGATCGTCAATCTCGGCAACGCCGGAGTGCTCGGCGTCGTCCAGCCCGAGCCGCTAGTCGCCGTCGCCACCGACAGCGGAGCCAACAGCTCCGAGTTCTCCGACGCCCGCCTGGTCGGCATCGGTGGCGCGACGTCCTTCATCGTCAACACCATCAACGACGGCGACGACGGGCTCTGCGACATCGTCCACTGCAGCCTGCGCGAAGCCCTCCAGTATGCAAACCTGAACAGCGGTTTCGCCGACACGATCCCCTTCAACATTCCCGGCTCGCCACCGTTCAGCATCGCTCCGGGCTCACCCCTGCCGGCGATCACCGACCCGGTGACGGTCAACGCGGCCACCCAACCGGGCTTCGCCGGCACGCCGATCGTCGAGCTCAACGGCACGAGCGCGAGCGGCGCTCCCGGCCTGCGCCTGCTCTCGGCGGCGAACACGACGATCCGCGGCCTGGTCATCAACCGGTTCAACAGCGGCGGCATCCAGATCGCCAACAGCCCTTCGGCCATCCTCGTCGGCAACTACATCGGCACCGACGTCGCCGG
The DNA here is from genome assembly GCA_031403995.1 of Thermoanaerobaculia bacterium. Classification (GTDB taxonomy): domain Bacteria; phylum Acidobacteriota; class Thermoanaerobaculia; order Multivoradales; family JAGPDF01; genus JAGPDF01. The sequence goes on along the minus strand of JANNGS010000036.1, from coordinate 50,392 downwards.
AGCCGGCGCGCAGGGAAACGGCACCTACGGCGTCTCGATCGAGGCGGGGAGCGACAACACGCTGGTCGGCGGCGCGACCGTCGCCGACCGCAACCTGATCTCGGGCAACGCCAACGGCGCAATCGTGGTCCAGTCGGCGGCCAACGTCGTCATCCGGGGCAACCGGATCGGCACCAACGCCGCCGGCACGCTCGGACTTTCGGGCGCTGCGAACGGCATCGAGGCCTCGGGCACGAGCGGGCTGGTCGTGGGCGGAGCCGGGACGGGTCAAGGCAACCTGATTTCCGGCAACATTCGCGGGCTCTATCTCATCAGTACCACCGGCGCGACGATTCGGGGCAACCTCATCGGAACCGATGCCGCCGGCACGGGTCTCCTCGGCAACAGCTATGTTGGCGTCGACAGCAACGCCTCTGCGGGGATGACGCTCGGCGGCGCTCTGCCGGGTGAGGGCAACGTCATCGCCGGCGGCGGCGGCGCTGGCGTGGTCTGGTCGTTTGCCACCGGTGGGACGATTCAAGGCAACTTCATCGGCGTCGCCGCGGACGGCGTCTCGCCTCTGTCGAACAACCAGGGCGTCGCCTTCAACGGCGGGTCGGGAGTCCTGGTCGGCGGCTCCCTCCCGGGCGAACGCAACATCATCGCCCGCAATGGCGCCAGTGGCGTCGGGGTCTACAACGGCGGCCTGCAGCATGCCATCCGGCGCAACTCCATCTTCCAAAACGGCGGGCTGGGCATCGATCTCGACTTGAACGGCTTCACCGCCAACGACCCGCTGGACGCGGACCTCGGCCCCAACCAGTTGCAGAACTTCCCGCAGTTCCAGAGCGTGGCGATCACCGGTGGCAACCTCATCGTGACCTACCTCGTCGACAGCCACCCGGTGAACGCCACCTATCCGCTGGCGGTCGAGTTCTTCAAGCCGGACTCGGTGGCGAGCTTCGAGGGCAAGACCTTCGTCGCCGCCGACAGCTACTCCGCCGCCGACTTCACCCTCGGCGCGAAGACCGTCAACCTCGGCAGCGCCGTCGCCCTCGGCGTCGCGGTCGGCTCGCGCCTGGTCGCCATGGCGACCGACGCGGCCGGCAACAGTTCCGAGTTCTCGCCGACCTGGGGCGTGACCGGACCGCCGCAGATCTACGTCGTCAACACGACGAACGACCTCGACGACGGCGCCTGCGACGTGACGCACTGCAGCCTGCGCGAGGCGATCGACGCCGCGACCACCAACCTGCCGGCGATCGACAGCATTCACTTCAACATTCCCGGTGTGCCGCCGCATGTGATCCAGCCGCAGAGTCCGCTGCCGGACGTCGGCGACGCGACGATCCTCAACGCGACCACCCAGCCGGGGTTCGCTGGCAGCCCGATCGTCCAGTTGAGCGGCGCCTCGACCTGCTGCGAAGGTCTGCGTCTCGCCGCCACCGGCAGCACGGTGCGGGGCTTCGTGGTGCGCAACTGGCCGGGCATCGGAATCTACGATTTCGCCGGCAACGCCACCATCGCGGGCAACTTCCTCGGCACCGACGTGACGGGGATGCTCGCCCAGTTCAACAACGCCGGACTCCTCACGACCGGCGCCGGAACCGTCGTCGGCGGCTCGACCGCCGCCGACCGCAACCTGATCTCGGGCAACGGCACCGGCCTCGTCCTCAACTCTGGCTCCTTCGCCCGGGGTAACTGGATCGGCCTCAACGCTACCGGCGCTGCGCCACTGCCCAACGGCAGCGGCGTCGGCGTGCAGGACGCCACTCTCGGGGGCACCGGCGCGGGCGAAGCCAACGTCGTCTCCGGCAACAGCGGCGTCGGAGTCACGGTCTACGGGTCGGCATCGCTGGTGCAGGGAAATTTCATCGGCACGAACCCCACCGGTTCGGGGATGCTCGGCAACGTCGGCGGCGGAATTAGCACTTTCGCCTCGGGAGGCACCCTCGGCGGGCCGCTCCCCGGCGCCGGCAACCTCGTCTCCGGGAACGGCGGCAACGGCATTCTCGTGAGCGGCGGCAGCGGTCTGACGATCCAGGGAAACTGGATCGGCCTGGACGCCTCGGGCACCCTCGACTTCGGCAACGCCCAGTCCGGCGTTCGGTTCGAAAGCGCCGCCTCCCTGCACCAGTTGATGGACAACATCATCTCCGGCAACGCCAACGGGGTCCGGATCGAAAGCGCCTCCAACGCGATCGTCCTCACCGGGAATCGCATCGGCACCAACGCGGCTGGCAACGCGCCGCTGGGCAACACCGGCATCGGTGTCGAGATCCTCGACGCCCCCCTCGTCCAGGTCGGAGCCGGCGGGCAGGGCAATCTGATCTCCGGCAACGGCGGCCGCGGCGTGCGGATCTCCGGCGGCGGTTCGGCGGGCGCGCTCGTGCGCGGCAACTTCATCGGCACCGACGCGAGCGGTAGCTTCGACGTCGGCAATGCCTCCGACGGCATCGAGGTCGTGGACACCAGCGGCGTGCAGATCGGCGGCGCCGGCGCCGGCGAGTCGAATCTGATCTCCGGCAACAACCTGCGTGGCGTCGTGCTCTCCGGCAGCGGCACGACCGGCACGCTGGTGACGGGGAATCTCATCGGCACCGATCTCAGCGGCACGGTGGCGGTGCCGAACTCCGGCGCCGGCATCGAGATCAACGCCGCGCCGGGCAACTTCATCGGCGGCACCGGCGCCGGCCAGCGCAACCTGATCTCGGGCAACGGCTCGATCGGGATCTACGTCAACGGCAGCAACGCCACCGGCAACGTCATCAGCGGGAATTTCATCGGCACCGATGGCCTCGGGATCGCGGCGCTCGGCAACGGCTCCTCCGGCGTCGACATCTCCTCGGCACCGGCGAATCTCGTCGGCGGCACCGCGCCCGGAGCCGGCAACCTCATCTCCGGCAACGGCGGCATCGGCGTCTCGATCTCGTTCTCCGGCGCCACCGCCAACCAGGTGCAGGGTAACTGGATCGGCACCAACCTGACCGGCACCGGCGCGATCGCCAACGCCGCGGACGGCGTGCAGATCTTCGCCGCGCCCGGCAATACCATCGGCGGCAGCGCGATCGGCGCCGGCAACGTGATCTCAGGCAACACGCTCTCCGGCGTCTCGCTCAACTTCAGCGGCGCCGCCGGCAACTTCGTCTACGGCAATCTGATCGGCACCCAGGGCGACGCCACGACGCCGCTGCCCAACGGCCTGTCGGGCGTGACCATCGCCTTCAACGCCAGCAGCAACCGGATCGGCGGCCCTTCGCCGGGTCAGGGTAACGTCATCGCCGGCAACACCGACGACGGCATCACGGTCGAGTCCGGGGTCAACGACCGGCTCTCGGGCAACTCCTATTTCGCCAACGGCGGCCTGGCGATCGACCTCGGCCCGGACGGCGTCCAGCCGGCGGACGTCGGCGACGGCGACAGCGGCGCGAATCTGCTGCAGAACTACCCCTATCTCGCCGCGGTTTCGAGCGACGGGGCCACCACGACCTCGATCGCCGGGTCGGTTTCGAGCACCGCCAACGCGACGTTCACCGTCGAGCTCTACGCCTCTGCCGGCTGCGACGCTTCCGGGCACGGAGAGGGCTCGACCTACCTCGGCTCGACCACGATCCTGGCCGACGCCTCGGGGGCGGCCGCGTTCCTCATCTCGCTGCCGGTCGGGGTGGCGAACGGCGCGACGGTCACCGGAGTCGCCATCACCGCCGGCGGCAGCAGCTCCGAGTTCGGCCCCTGCATCCTCGAGGACGACCTGGCGATCTTCGTCGACAGCTTCGAAATGGGAGACAGCTCGGCCTGGGCGACTCCCCTCCAGCCCTGAGGCCAGCCCAGCCTTCAGGTCAGAGGCAGAGGGGGCTCGCTGCAGCGCAGCACAACCTTGCCCAGCGGACGCTGGTCCTCGAGGTAGGCATAGGCTTGCGCCGCTTCGGCGAGGGGAAAGAGCCGATCGACTACCGGGCGCAGGCGGCCGTCGGTGAGGCGGGGCAGACCGAACTCGGCGAAGCCGCGCACCAGCTCGGACTTCTCCGCCATCGGCCGCGCGCGCAGCACGGAGCCGACGAGGCGCAGCCGCCGCTTCAGAATGACGGTGAGGTCGAGCTCGACTTTGCGCCCGGCGGTGAGTCCGACGAGAACCAGGCGGCCGCGCTCGGCCATGCACTCGAGCGTCGGCGGGAACCACTCCCCCGCCACCAGGTCGAGCACCAGATCGACGCCTTTGCCGCCGGTGAAGTCGCGCACGCGCTTCGGGTAGTCGGTGTCGAAAACCACCAGCTGCTCGACGCCGAGCTCGCGCAAGCGCTCGAGACGTTCGCGTGAGCGGGCGGCGGCGATCACCTGGCCGCCGAGCTCACGGATCAACTGCACCGCGAAGGTGCCGATGCCCGAGGTCGCGCCAGTGACCAGAACCGTCTCGCCGGCGCGCAATCCCCCCTCGACGACGAGATTCGTCCAGGCGGTCAAGGCGGCCTCGGGAATCGCCGCGGCCTCTTCGAGGGTGAGATTCGCCGGCACCGGCATGAGCTGCCCCGCCGGCACCGAGACCCACTCGGCCTGTCCACCGCCGGCGAGGAGCGCCATCACGCGGTCGCCCACGCGAACCCCTTGCACGCCTTCGCCGAGGCGATCGACGACGCCGGAACATTCGAGCCCCGGAATCGAGCTCGCCCCGGGCGGCGGCGGATACTGCCCGCGCACCTGCAGGAGATCAGCGCGGTTGAGACCGGCCGCCGCTACCCGAATCAGCACTTGACCGGCACCGGGCGCCGGCGCAGGCACCTCTCCGACGGCGATCGCGCCGGAGATCTCGAGACGCCAGGGAAGAACCGCCAGCATGTCCGCGTCAGCCTACGCTGACCGGCGGTCGCTCGGTGTCCATGGCGGCCACCGCCGCCGCAGCAGCCGGTACGGTGGGGGGCGCGGCGCCGGATCCCGGGACCGAGCCTTCACGATGGTGCTCGTCGATCGACAACGTGCCGTCGTGCAGCCATTCGTGCCGGCCGTCGAGCACGGCGATACCCGCCTTGTACTTGCGGTCGTCGTCGTTGTGCCAGAGGTTGTGGAAGAGCTGCTTCACCTTTCGCCGGCTGCCGCGGCAGAAGAGGTCGGCGAGGTTCGCCGCTTCCGCGGCGGAGGCGGCCCCCTTGCGGCGCAGCGCCTCGGCTCGCGACACGGCGGCCGCCATGGCGAAGAGCTCGTCGGCGACATCCACCAGCCGGAAGAGGAAGCCCTGCTTGTGCTGCAGCTTCGCCTGGTGGACGTTCATGCCGTGGAAGACCTGGCGCGCAAGCTTGCGCGAATTCCGGTCGATGTACCGCATGTGCGTGGCGAGCGCGCCGAATTCGGCGTAACGCGGGAACCGCCCCCAGCCGAGCCAGCGGCTCGGATACCACCAGGCGTAGAAGCCGGCAGCCCGGAGGAACGCCTTGACCTTGGCGCCCAGCGGCTTTTCCGGGTCGATCAGGTCGCCGGCGACCTGGAGATGCTTGTCGACCGCCTCGCGCGCCATGAAGAGATGCATGATCTCGGACGAGCCCTCGAAGATCCGGTTGATCCGGAAGTCGCGGAAGATCTGCTCGACGGCGATCGGCTTCTCGCCGCGCGCCAGGAGCGACTGCGCGGTTTCGTAGCCGCGGCCACCGCGGATCTGCATGGTGTCGTCGACGATCTCCCAGGTGCGTTCGGTGCTCCACAGCTTCGCCGCCGCCGCTTCGAGGCGGATGTCATAGCCCCCGCGGTCGGCCATCTGACAGGCGAGCTCGGTCATCGCCTCGATCGCGAAGGTGACCGCGGCCATGTCGGCCAGTTTGTGGGTGATCGCCTCGTGCTTGCCGACCGGCCGGCCCCACTGCACCCGTCCGGCGGCCCAGGTGCGGCAGATCTCGAGGCACAGCTTGGCGCAGCCGAGCGACCCGGCGGGGATCGCCAGGCGCCCTGTGTTGAGCGTCGTGAGGGCGATCTTGAGGCCCTTGCCTTCGCCGCCGATCCGGTTCTCCACCGGGACCTTGACGTTGGTGAACGACAACTCCGCATTGGCGAGCGCGCGCAGTCCCATGAAGTGGCAGCGATGCTCGACCTTCACTCCGGGCGAATTCATCTCGACCACGAAGGCGGTGATCTTCTTGCCGTGGGCATCGCGGGCCATCACCACGAGGAGCTGGGCAATGGTGCCGTTGGTGCACCAGAGTTTGCTGCCGTTGAGGACATAGTGCGAACCGTCTGCCGAGAGCTCGGCGGTGGTCGCGAGACGGGCCGGATCGGAGCCGACGTCGGCCTCGGTGAGCGCGAAGCCCGAGATCTCCCCGGCGGCGCAGCGCGGCAGGAAGCGGCGCTTCTGCTCCTCGGTGCCGAAGTAGAGCAGCGGCGTCGGCACGCCGATCGATTGGTGCGCCGAAAGCAGCGCTTCGACGTTGCCGTCGACGCTCCCCAGGAGCTCCATCAGCTTCGAGTATTCGAGCATGCTGAAGCCGAGCCCGCCGTACTCCTGCGGGATCTTGAGCCCGAAAGCGCCGAGCTTGCGCAGGCCGTCGAGGACGTGCGGCGGGTAGTCGCCAGTGGCGTCGATCGCCTCTGGATCGACCTCGGTGAGCAGGAACTCGCGAAAGGCGTCGTAGAAGGCGTCGAACTCCGGGCGCTCGCGGTCGATCAACGGATAGGGATGAATCAGATCCGGGCGGAAGTTGCCGAGGAAGAGCTCCTTCATGAAGCTCGGGCTCTTCCACTCGCTCTCGCGCGCGGCCTCGGCAACCTTGCGCGCGTCCTGCTCGCTGACATTCGCAGGGGGTTGGGGGGCGGAGGTGGGGTTCTTAGCCATCGCGGGTCTCCCTCGGAAGGTGGCGGCCCATGCCGCAGCGCGGCTAGATTTTACCGCAAAGCGGCATTCTTGTCGCGCTGCGGCGCAACTCCGGACTCCCGCGGCGCCGACTGCCGCGAGCCCGGCCAGAGCGTCGCGGCCACGCCGAGCAGAACCACGCCGCCGCCGGCGATCAACCGCCAGGTGACCGGCTCGTCGAACAGCAGCCAACCGACCAGGACGGCGCAGATCGGCACCGTGTAGGAGATCAGCGAAGCCGCCACCGCCGAGCGCCGGGCCAGCAGCCAGAAGTAGAGCGTGAAGGTCAAGGCGGAGCCGAAGAGGGCGAGATAGAGCGTCGCCAGCCAGGGGCCGACCGCAGCGCCCGCTCCGATCAGCGGAGCGATCGGCCGGTCGCGCTCGACCAGGAGAGCCAGCAAACCCATCGCCCCGCCGGTCATGAGCATCGGCACGCCGGCGATCGAGAAAGGTGAGATTGCGCTCCCCCATCGCTTGACCGAGAGGCTGCCCAGGGCCGAGACGAACGGCGCCAGTAGAAAGACCATCGCGGCGAAAAAGACTTGCGGTCCGCCGAGCTTGGCAAAATCCTCGGAGAAGATGATCGCCACCCCGGCGAAACCGAAGAGGACACCGGCGAACCGCCGCCCGCCACCGCGTTCGCCGGGCAGCAGAAAGTGGCCGAGGCTCACAATCCAGAGCGGCAACGTCGCGAAGAGGACCGCGGCGAGTCCGGAAGGCACCCACTGCTCTCCCCAGTAGACGATGCCGTAGGAGCCGGCGAAAGTGGTCAGGGCGTTCACCACCCAAAGCCGCGCCTCGCCGGGACGCCGCCCGAAGCGCACCCCGCGCAGGTGCCCGATGACCACCAGGACGAATCCGGCGAGGGCGAAACGGATCGCCACCCCGGTCACCGGAGGAATTGCTTCGAGGCTGATCCGGATCGCCGCCCAAGTCGTACCCCAGATGACGGTGAGTAGGGCGAAGACGCCGATTTCCCGCCCGGTCACGCGCATGGCGGGCATGCTACCTCTCCCCCGCCCCCCGGGAGCGAAACGGCGACAGAATAGGCGGATGAATGACAGCTCCGGATTCCTGCAACCTCTTCTCGGCCACGCCCTGCCCTGGCTCTACACCGACTCACGGTGGTGGACGGCTTTCGGCCTGCTGGGTAACGCTCTCTTCAGCAGCCGTTTCATCATCCAGTGGCTGCACTCGGAGAAGCGCAAGGAACTCCTGGTGCCGCCGATTTTCTGGCACCTTTCTTTCTGGGGAAGCACGCTATCGCTGGTCTACGCGCTGCACATCGACAAGCTACCGATCCTGCTCTCGTTCTCGTTCCTGCCCTTCCTCTACGCGCGCAATCTCGTCCTGCTGCGCCGGGGGCTGAAGAACAGTTCAGTGTAGAGTTTTCCTTCAAATGGCACGATTGCCCATCGACCGACTGGTGAGGGTCTCGAAAGTCACGAAAAGTGAACTGGCACTTTGGAAGGAAGGTTGCGACCTTCACGCGAGATCCGGGGTCTCCACCGATGTGCTGCGCACCAAAGCTGCTCTTGCTCGCCTCGAATTTGCATCGCGCCTCTCGAGGCAAGCGAAGGCATTGCTGAAGTCTCAACCTCCACAGTTTCGTTCAGCTACTAGTCGGGGCTACTACTCTCTCTACCATTGCCTCAGGGCCGCAGCATTCTTCACATTCGCGGGCGACGACAACCAGCGACACGAGTCCCTTCCAGGAGCTGTTCCCGACGCGTTCCCCTCGCGCGACCTTTGGGCTCGAAGGCTCAAAGATGCTCGGCTGGAAAGGAATCGTGCCGACTATGATCCGTACCCAAAGTCCGAGGCGAGTTTTCGAGAGACTGCAGGGGAAATCGTCGCCTGGTCAGCTGAGCTGATCCCAATTTGCAAGGGTTTCCTCAGATCCGAGGGATGCTTATGAAACAACAGTCAGAGAGTTCGCTCCACGACTTCGTTCTCGATGAATTCCGCAGAAGAGGAATCGAGCCCCGCGGCGTTCACGTTCGTGCCTTCCCTAGCGAGACTATCGTTATCGTGGAGGTGGGCTCGGGCGAAGACCATGCGCAGCGAGTTGCCTCGGAAATTGACCCGCACATTGAGAATGGCTTCGTTGTAGTTCGGCTCGCTGAATCAGGCAGCTTGTCCAACGTGCGATCGTCGCCTCTCACTGTGAACTCCGGAGAGGTTACTCGGTTGATTGAGATCATTTTCGCACGCTCCAGAGCTTCTGAAGCTCAACCCAGTATTCAATACGTCCCAGATGTCGCAGAGCGCATCAAGCTTGCCCTCGCCCCGCGCAATACGCTGATCTTCGGACGTCGCGGAGTTGGAAAGACGGCGCTCATGCTCGAAGCGAGGCGACGAGTTGAGGAACGCGGCGACCTTGCCGTTTGGCTCAACATGCAGTCCATTCGGGGCCTCAGCAGGACAAAGGCATTCCTATCTGTGGCCCAGCGAATCTGTCGTATCGCTCTGGCAAATTTCAAGCAAAATTCCCAAAGATCGCTCTTGGATAGCGAAATACAGCAGTGTCTGAGGCGAGTGGACGAACTCCTCTACGTCACATCCGACTCAACGAAGGTACGCATTCTCGGCGGAGACCTGCAGCAGCTGCTCGCGCATTTTACGAGCCATTCAGGTCGCTCCATCTTCATCTTTCTAGACGACCTCCATTACCTGTCGGTGGACGAAGTACCCGGTTTTCTGGACCTTCTTCACGGAATATGTAGGGACAACCAAATCTGGATCAAGGCAGCTGGCATCAAACATCAAATGCGATGGTTCTCTCCGAACCCGCCACTCGGACTTCAAACCGGTCACGATGCGGTACTTGTGGACTTGGATGTCACGCTTGAAGAGCCGAAGAAGGCTAAGTCCTTCCTGCGAGATGTGCTTCAGGGATACGCGACTGAAGCCGGAATGCACCGAGTAAGCGATTTTCTTTCCTCACCGGCAATCGATCGCCTAGTGCTCGCCTCTGGCGGAGTACCTAGGGACTTCCTAACGCTATGTGCTGATGCAATCCAAGTAGCGCGAAGAAGGCCCAAGGCCCGTTCCGCGGGCGTGCAAGACGTTAACAATGCCGCCGGCCAGGCTGCGAAGACGAAGCTGCAGGAGCTCGAAGAGGACGCGGCGGCGCAGAAGGGTAGATCAGAGGCGTTGGTCGCGGCACTTGGAATCGTGCGTACATTCCTACTTGAGTCTCAACACATCACTTTCCTGGGGGTCGATTTCCACGACAAAGAAATCAACCGCTACGAGTACAGTCTCGTTCAAGGTCTAACGGACCTCCGAATGCTTCATATTGTGAGTTCGAGTCTCTCGGCGAAGCACGCAGCTGGGAAGCGTTCCGAGGTTTATCTGCTGGATCTATCTCAGTATTCTGGGAGCCGCCTAAAGCAGCGGCTACGTGTCCTCGACTTGGTGGGTGATGAGCTTGTTCTCAAGGAAACTCGATCTTCAAGGCCACCCCGAAGTGCCAAGTCTCCCAGGGACCTCATCGACCTCCTTCGAGAGGGGCCAGAATTCCAGCTAACCTTGCTCTCCGAGACGGCCAAGCGGCTTTACTCGAAGGAGTTGGCTTCTTCCCCTCAGGGATAGATCTTGTAGAGCATCCGCGGGTAGGGGATGGTCTCGCGGACGTGGTCGAGCTTGCACATCCAGGCGACGAAGCGCTCGAGGCCCATGCCGAAGCCGGAGTGCGGGCAGGAGCCGTACTTCCGCACGTCGAGGTACCACTGGAAGGCCTCGATCGGCAGGTTGTGCTCGCGGATCCGCTGCAGCAGGAAGTCGTGGTCGTGGATGCGCTGGCTGCCGCCGATGATCTCGCCGTAGCCCTCGGGCGCCAGGATGTCGAGTCCCAGGACTACCTTGGGATTCTCGGGATCGGGCTGCATGTAGAACGCCTTGAAGGCGGTCGGGAAGCGGCTCACCATCAGCGGCTTGTCGAACTCGGCGGCGACCAGAGTCTCTTCGTCGGCGCCGAAGTCGTCTCCCCAGGCGATCGGATTGCCCTTGGCGTTCAGGCGCTCGATGGCGTCGGTGTAGGTGATTCGCGGGAACGGCGGCACGACTCCCTCGAGGAGTCTGGTGTCGCGCTCGAGCACCTTCAGGTCCTCGGCGCAGCGGTCGAGAACCCGCGCGACCAGCGCAGAGACGAACTCCTCGGCCAGGTTGCACAGGCCGTCGAACTCGAGGAAGGCGACCTCGGGCTCGACCATCCAGAACTCCATCAGGTGCCGGCGGGTCTTTGACTTCTCCGCCCGAAAGGTCGGGCCGAAGCAGTAGACCCGGCCGAAGGCCGAGATCGCCGGCTCGAGGTAGAGCTGCCCGGACTGGGTCAGGAACGCCTTGTCACCGAAATAGTCGGTCTCGAAGAGGGTCGAGGTGCCCTCGCAGGCCGCCGGGGTCAGGATCGGCGAATCGATCCGGACGAAATCCCGGCTGTGGAAGAAGTCGTGGATCCCCTGCTCGACTTCGCTGCGCACCTTGAGCGCCGCGCGCTGCCGGCTGGAGCGCAGCCAGAGGTGGCGGTTCTCCATCAGGAAGGCGGTACCGTGATCCTTGGGAGTGATCGGAAAGTCGTGGGTCAGGTGGTCGACCCCGAAGTCGTTGAGCTGGATCTCGACTCCCGAGGGTGAGCGCTTGTCCTCTTTGACGACGCCCGAGAGGTGGATCGTCGACTCCTGCGTCACCCGCTCGACGTCGGCCCAGGCCGCCTCGGAGATGTCGGCCCGGCTCGCCACTGCCTGCACGACGCCGCTGCCGTCGCGAACCTGCAGAAAGCCGATTTTGCCGCTCGAGCGCTTCTGCACGAGCCAGCCGCGCAGGGAGACGCTGTCGCCGATATGGTTCTTCAGACGCTGGATGGTGGGCGCGAGAGTAGTCATGGAACCGGCCATTGTAGAAACCGGGAGGCGAAACGGTCAACCCGGAGGACTGTCGGCAACCGGTCCGGCGCCCTTCTCCAGTTCGTCGAGCACCGCCAGGGCGCCGCCAGCCGCCGCCTGCTCGGCGCCCTTCTTGGTTCGCCCGATGCCCCGGCCGGCGAGGTCACCGCGAATCCGCACCTCGACGGTGAAGATCTTGTCGTGGTCGGGGCCGCCCTCCTCCACCACGCTGTAGGCCGGCAACGGCCAGCCGCGCGCCTGGACCTGTTCCTGGAGAGTCGTCTTGGGGTCGACCGCACGCTGTTCGAGCGGCCGCTCGCTCGCGCTCTCGAGATACAGGCGCACGACCCGGCGCGCCGCATCGAATCCAGCGTCGAGATAGACCGCACCGAAGAGCGCTTCGAGCACGTCGGCGAGAAGCGACACCTTGAGGCGTCCCCCCGAACGCTCTTCTCCGGCCCCCAACCGCAGGCCCTCACCCAGCGCGATCTTTTCGGCGTAACTCGCCAATGAGCCCTCGCTCACCAGCATCGACTTGCGCAGCGAGAGCTCGCCCTCGGCGCGGTTCGCATGGAGCTCGAAAAGCCAATCCGCGGTGACCAGACCGAGCACGGCATCGCCCAGGAACTCGATCCGCTCGTAGTGGGAGACGCCGCCCGCCTCGTTCGCCCAGGAACGGTGGGTCAGGGCGTCGTCGACCAGCTCGCGATTGCGGAACGTGTACCCGAGACGGGACTCGAGCCCTGCCAGGAGTTCGCTGCGATCGGCCACGGCAGAGATTCTAGGCGTTATCGGAAGGGGTCGCGCTCATCGCCGCCCGAACCGCCGCTCGAGATCGGCATCGGTCAGGTGCAGCACGACGGGCCGGCCGTGCGGGCAGGCGTAGGGGTTCTCGGCGGCGAAGAGCTCGGAGACCAGCGCCTCGAGCTTCTCCGCCGACAGGGCATGGTGCATCTTGACCGCCGCCTTGCAGGCGAGACTGGCGGCGAAGTCGTCGAGGATCCGCTGCCCGAGGTTCTCGGGCGAAGCCTCGCCGTCCGCCGCGAGGAGCAGGAGCAGCGCCTCTCCTTCGGCCGGCGAGAGCACCGCCGGCGTCGCGACGACCGCCAGCGACCCGCCCGAAAGCTCCGAGATCTCGAAACCGGCCGGTTCGAGCGCCGGGGCGAGCTCGACGAGCCGCATCCGTTCGCCGCGCGAGAGCTCCAACACCAACGGCGCGACGAGACGCTGCGACTCGGCCCGCGACTCGCCGAGCGAACGACGGAAGCGCTCGTACAGAACGCGCTCGTGGGCGACGTGCTGATCGATGAGGTAGAGCCCGTCCGGGCCCTCGAGGAGGATGAGCGCGCCTTTGTACTGTCCCAGCAGCCGGAAGCGCCGGGTCTCACCGCCGCGCCCCGACAGCGGCACAGGTGCCCGGTCGAGCGGCGCCAGCGAGAGCTCGGCGAGGTGCACGGCCCGTCCGACTTCGGCCGACGAAGGAGCCTCACGAACTTCGCTCGGAAAGTCGGACTCACCCGGAAAGCTCCGCCCGCCAAATCCCTCCCAGGCGAACGGAGCGTCAGGCAAACCAGAGGCCGTGCGCAGCGGCGCCACCTCTTCCCCCCGGGCGCGAGCGAGCGCCAGCCGCAGCTGCTCTCCGAGCCGGTCCATCAGCCGCGGATCCCGGAATCGCACTTCCGCCTTCTGCGGGTGGACGTTGACGTCGACGTCGAAAGGCAAAAGCTCGATAAATAGAAAAAGAGGGGGAAAGTCGTCGCTGCGCCACTCATCCCGCACCGCGCGGTAGAAGGTCGCGAGCACCGCCCGGTCGCGCACCAGCCGGCGATTCACGAACACGAAGCTACGGCGCGCCCCTCGAGCGGTCGCCGGAGAACCGACGAAACCGTGAAAGACGCGCCCCGCACCCGCCAGCGAAGAGTCGGACTCACCCACCTTTACCAGCAGCTTTTCAAACGCCTCGCCGAACACTTCGCCGATGCGCCGGCGCAATCCCTCCGATTGGGCGTCGTCGCCGGAAACCTGCGCCGAAGTCTCCAGCAAGACGCGGCCTTCGCTTCTCAAACGAAAAGAAACGTCAGGCCTGGCAAGGACGTACCCCTCGACTACCTCGACGCAGCGGCGCAGCTCGGTCTCGCGGGACTTCAAGAACTTGCGCCGCGCCGGGACGTTGAAGAACAGCGAGGCGACGTCGATCGTCGTGCCGCGGGTGCGGGCGGTGGGCTCGACCGCGAGGATCCGGCCGCCCTCGAGGAGCACGCGGGTCCCCTCTCCCGGCGCGGTCGCGGTGGTGAGCTCGACCTTGGCGACGGCGGCGATCGTCGCCAGCGCCTCGCCGCGGAAGCCGAGCGTCGCCACCTGCTCGAGGTCGGCCATCGAGGCGATCTTGCTCGTCGCGTGGCGGTCGAAGGCGAGGAGCGCGTCGTCGCGGTCCATCCCGGTGCCGTCGTCGGCGATCCGCATGCGCTGCCGTCCTCCCCCCTCGAGATCGATCTCGATCCGCGTCGCCCCGGCGTCGAGGGCGTTCTCGACCAGCTCCTTGACGACCGAAGACGGCCGTTCTACGACCTCCCCGGCAGCGATCTGCGAGACGAGGCGGTCGTCGAGGATGCGGATGCGGGTCATGCCGACAGTCTATCGGGCGTTTCGGCGGCCGCCGAGAACTCCCCCGACTGCCGGGACGCGGCCGACCGCAGGACGTATCCGGCGAGCAGCACCGGAGCTGCGAGCTGCGCCAGGAGGAGCACGATCTGCGGTCCCCGCGGCAGGCGATCGAAAGCACCGCCGTTGAGGAAGAGGACCGCGATCGCGAGCGCCGCGACCAGGATGACCTCGAGCCCTGCCTGGCGCGCCGGGACCGGACCGAGGTAGCGCGCCTCGTAGCGCGAGCGCGCCACCGAGAGCGCCATCACCGGAACGGGGAAGAAGACCGTCGCGGTGTAGGGCCAGATCGCCGGCGAGGTGACCATCACCAACGCCAGAGAGCTACAGATCAGCGCGACGCGGTCGGTCGCGTACCGCCGGCCCGCCAGGAAGGCGAGCGGCGACAGCAGGACGAGCAGGAGCACCTGGTGGAGTTCGAAGTCGAAGAGGTGCGCGACCCTGAGCAGCGATATCGTCCCTCCGAGCGTCCCCTCCATGACCTCGAGGGCCAGCATCTCGCTGAAATAGGGCAGCAGCAGAAAGCCGCCACTCGCGAGGACGGAGGCGACGACGACGGTGACCGGAGAGATCATGCGCCCGGCGCGGGGCGAGAGCGCGGCGCCGGCGAAGACCGGCAGGACGATCGCCGCGAGCGGCTTGGTGATCAGACTGGCTCCCAGAATGGCGCCGGCGAGGATTGGCCAGGAGCCCGCCGTGTGGAGCGCCAAGTTGATCCAGGAGGAAGCCGTCAGCGAGAAGTTCCCGGTGGCGAGGCCGGCGCCGACCCCGGGCGCGACCAGCATGAGCACCAACGCGACCAGAAGGCGCTCGGTGAAGCGCGTGCGCACGCTGCGGCCGGTGCTCCACCACCAGGCGGCAGCAAGCCAGCAGGTCAGGGCTGAGCCGCCCAGGTTGAGCCAGCGGAAGAGAGTCCGTGCCCCGTTGACGCCGAGCCCTTCGACGAGGAACGCTCCGAAGTAAGCGAAGGCGGCCGGGTAGTAGTAGCCGGGACTCTGGTAGGGAGAACGCCCTTCGGCGACGGCAGCGAACGCGCGCTCGTAGGTCGCCTCGTCGATGGTCGGCGAGTCCGACCGCAGGACCGCCGCCGCATGGACCGCGAGGACGCCGATGAGCGTCGCCAGTGCCAGGAAATGCCACTTCCAGTCGAGGCGGCGGAAGTCCCGCCAGCAGCCGGTGAGGAGGCCCGTGGGTGGCGCAGGCAGGCCTGTCCCGGAGCGCGTGGGACTCGGGAGTTTCCCCTCCGGTGGCAAGCCGCCGCGCTCCCCTATTTCGCCGTCATGCCACGCTCTCTGAGCGCGGCGTGGGCCGCCGCAAGGCGGGCGATGGGAATGCGGAAGGGGGAGCAGGAGACATAGTCGAGGCCGATCGTGTGGCAGAAGGCGACCGACTTCGGATCGCCGCCGTGCTCGCCGCAAATGCCGATCTCCATGCCGGGGCGGGTCTGTCTCCCCAACTCGACCGCCATCCTCATGAGCTTGCCGACGCCCGCCTCGTCGATCGAGGCGAACGGGTTCTCGGGCAGGATCGATTTCGCCAGGTACTCGAGCAGAAATCCCTTCTCGGCGTCGTCGCGCGAGATCCCGAAGGTCATCTGCGTCAGGTCGTTGGTGCCGAAGGAGAAGAACTGGGCGAACCGCGCGAGCTCATCGGCGGTCAGGGCGGCGCGCGGGATCTCGATCATCGTGCCGAATTTGTAGCTCACCCGCCGGCCCTGCTCGGCCATCACCTTCACCGCCTCCTGTTCGAGCGCTTGCTGCTGGACCTCGAGCTCGCGCCAGTGCCCGACCAGCGGAATCATCACCTCGGGATGAACGTCGATCCCTTCGCTCGCCGCCTGGCAAGCGGCCTCGAAGATCGCCCGCACCTGCATGCGGGTGAGAGCCGCCATGTGAATTCCGAGGCGCACCCCGCGCAGGCCGAGCATCGGGTTCGACTCGCTCAGTCGCTGCACAGCCGTCAGAACGTGCCGACGCTCGGCGAGCGCCGCCGGATCCGCACCGGACTCCTCGAGCCTCTCGACCTCCATCGCGACCTCGAGATGGCCGGGAAGAAACTCGTGCAGCGGCGGGTCGATCAGTCGCACGATCACCGGCAGCCCGTCCATCGCCTTGAAAAGACCGTAGAAGTCCTTCCGTTGATGCGACAGCAGGACTTCGAGGCACTCGGCCACGACTTTCGGTTCGTCTTTGGCGAGGATCATCCGCTGCACCACCGGCATCCTCTCCGTCTCGAAGAACATGTGCTCCGTGCGGCAGAGGCCGATGCCCTGCGCGCCGTATTCGCGCGCCCGCTCGGCGTCGGCGGGATAGTCGGCATTCGCCCAGACCTGAAGGCGACGTTCGGTGTCGGCCCAAGACAGAAGCTTCAGCAAATAAGGATCCTTGAGATCGGGGACGATGGTGGTGAGCTCGCCGGCAAAAACCTCTCCCGAGGTGCCGTCGATCGAGATCCAGTCGCCTTCGGCAAAGGTCCGCGACGCGACCCGCATCGTGCGTGACTCGAGGTCGATCTCGAGCTCCGCCACTCCGACCACCGCGGGCTTGCCGAACTGGCGGGCGACGAGTGCCGCGTGGCTGGTGCGACCTCCGCGGCTCGTCAGAAGGCCCTTCGCAGCGAGCATGCCGTGCACGTCGTCCGGCTTGGTCTCCGGTCGAACCATGATGACCGGTCGATGGGAGTCTTTCGCCCAGCGCTCAGCGACATCGGCGTCGAACGCGATGACGCCCACCGCTGCGCCTGGGGAGACGTTCAATCCGACCGCCAATCGAGCGTGGGCCTCGATCGCCCTCTTTACCGAGCTTCTTTCAAACTGTGGGTGAAGAAAAAAGTCGACCTGGTCGGGCGATACGCGGAGCACCGCCTGTTCGCGGGTGATCAACCCCTCGTTCACCATGTCGACGGCGATGCGCACGGCGGCCTGGGCGGTGCGCTTGGCGTCGCGGGTCTGCAGCATCCAGAGCTTGCGGCGCTCGATGGTGAACTCGACATCCTGCATGTCGCGATAGTGGCGCTCGAGCTTTCCGGCGATTGCCTCGAACTCGGCATAGGCTGCCGGCATCTCGCTCCGCAGTTGCTCGATCGGTTTCGTCATCCGGACGCCGGCGACCACATCCTCGCCCTGGGCGTTGGTGAGGTAGTCGCCTTCGATCCCCGGCGCGCCGGTCGCCCCGCTGCGGGTCATCGCGACGCCGGTTGCCGAGTCGTCGCCGAGATTGCCGAAGACCATGGCACAGATGTTGACCGCCGTGCCCAGGTCGTGGGCAATCTTGGCGGCGTTCCTGTAGTCGACGGCGCGGCGACCGTTCCAGCTGCGGAAAACTGCTTCCGTGGCGAGCCGGATTTGCTCCCGCGGGTCCTGCGGGAACGGCCGGCCCGTCTGGCGCTCGATGATCGCCTTGAACTCCCCGGTCACCCGCCGCCAATCGTCGGCGCCGAGGTCGGAGTCGCGCGCGACCCCGGCCCGATTGCGGGCCTCCGTCAGCACCTCTTCGAACGGCTCGTCGGCGACCTCCATCACCACCGAACCGAACATCTGCACCAGCCGGCGATAGCTGTCGAAGGCGAATCGCGCGTCGCCGCTGAGGCGCTCGAGACCTCCCGCGACCTCGTCGTTGAGGCCGATGTTGAGCACCGTGTCCATCATGCCCGGCATCGAGAAGCGCGCTCCGGAGCGGCAGGAGACGAGCAGCGGGTTCGCAGCGTCGCCGAAACGCTTGCCGGTCATCGCCTCGAGCCGACTGAGCGCCGCGCGCGCCTCCTCCCAGAGGCCTTCCGGCATCTGTTCGCCGGCGGCGAGATAGGCGTTGCAGGCGGCGGTGGTGACGGTGAATCCGGGCGGCACCGGCAGGCCGAGTCGCGTCATGTCGGCCAGGTTCGCGCCCTTGCCTCCGAGCAGGCCGCGGACCGCGTCCCAACTCCCCGCCGCGCTTTCGGCGCTCGCCAGCTGGTCGAAGCCGTAGACCCACTTGTTGCCCATCACGCGATTCCCTCCACGAACCGTCTCAACCGGCATCTCCGAAGCGCTGCCGCGAATCCTATCGCCGACCTGGCCCGAATCTCTGACAATGCGGAGCGACATTCGGGGCCATCCGAAGAGGTGGCTCCGAAGGGAAACTTGCATCCGGATCGAACTCAGCTCTTCTCGACGACCACCTGGGACAGATCGGCGAGCCAAAGGATCTCTGCCTGGATCGACTGCAGGAGGGCGATGCGATTCTGCCTCAGGCGCTCGTCGGGGTCCATGACCATCACATCAGAAAAGAAGCGCTCCAAAGGGACAGCGAGCTCCCGAACGCTGGCGAGTCCGGCGGTGAAGTCGCGGTCGCCCCGCGCCGACTGAATCCTGGCGCGTAGCTCTGTCGCCGCCGTCGCGAGAAGGACTTCGGCCTCTATCGTCGCCAGCGCTGGTGCGAACGAGAAAGCGGCGCTGCCCTTGGTGATGTTGGCGATCCGCTTCGCCGCCTGGGCGACGGAGGCAAAAGAGACGTCCTTGCGGAGACTCTGCAACGCCGCTGCCCGCGCCGCGATGCCGCGGAAATCGAGTGCACCCCCTTCGGCGCCCATGGCTGCGGAGATCTCGTCGTAGGCGAAACCGCGCTCGCCGAGCACGTGCGTCAACCGGTCGCGCAGGAACTCGATGAGCATCTCGAGAGCCTTCGCGCGCGAAGGCTGCTTCGACGGAACCGCCGGCGCCCCCGCAGCCACGTCCACCCTTGTTCGAATCTTCTCGTCGAGCAGGTCGAAGGCGGCGCCGAGCGCAGCGAGCAAATCGAGGTCGAGCGCACCCTCGAGCGAGATGCGGACGACCCCGAGCGCCGCGCGACGCAGGCCGAACGGGTCCTTCGAGCCCGTCGGGATCAGACCCAGGGCGAAGAAACCGGCCAGCGTGTCGAGTCGATCGGCGAGAGCCGTCACCTGACCCACCGCGCCCCGCGGCAGCGCGTCCTTCGCGCCCGCCGGGCGGTACTGATCGTAGATCGCCTGCCAGACCGATTCCGCAGAACCTTCGGCTTGGGCGTAGAGCCCGCCAACGACGCCCTGGAGGTCGGTGAACTCCTTCACCATGTCGGTCGCAAGATCGACCTTCAGCAGCTCGGCGGCAGAACGCACTGCAGCGACATCAGCGACACCCGCCGCCGACGCGATCGCCTCCGAAAGCGCCACCAGCCGAGTGCTCTTCTCGGCGTAGCTGCCCAGCTTCTCCTGGAAAGTGAGCTTCGCCAGCCCCTCCCGGCGGTCGGCGAGCGCCACGGCGCGGTCCTTTTCGAAGAAGAACTTGGCATCCGCGAGCCGTGCCGCCACGACCCATTCGTTGCCGGCGCGCACCCGGCCCGCCGGGTCGTCCGGCCGGTCCATGACGGTCAGGAAGACCGGCAGCAACGCGCCGTCCTTCTCCACCGTCAACGCGCTCTGGTGATCGCGCAGCGACGCCGCCAGCACCTCCCGCGGCAAGGCGCAAAGCTCGTGAGAGAAGGCCCCCTCCATCACCCCCGGGATCTCGCAGATCGCCGCCAGCTTTTCGAGCAGCGCAGAGTCCTCGACCAGGACACCGCCGAGCGCCGCGGCGCGCGCGGTCATCCGCTCCAACAGCAGCCGCTTGCGCTCCGCCGGGAAGACGACGATGCCCAGCCGACCCAAGGCCGCCAGATAGTCCTCGACCCCCTCTACCGGAAAGCTTTTCGGCGAAAGTGTCGAGTGCCCCGCAGACTCGCCACCAGACTGAATCCCGAAGAGTTCGAAAGGCACGACTCGCCCTTGGAACAAGGCGACGACTCCATGCACCGGCCTGACCCAAGGCCCCGTCCCCGCGCCCCAGCGCATGGTCTTCTGCCACGTGAGCGCGATCAGGATCTTGGGCAAAAGCTCGGACAAGAGGGCGACAGTCTCGCGCCCGATGATCGACTTCGTCGCCGCGAGATACTCGCCGCCGCCGGACGCGTTGGCTGCGGAGAGCTGTGTGAGCTGCTCGGCGAAGGTGCGGACGGTGCGGCCGATCTTGCCTTTGGCCGCTTCGACGATGCGCAGGTCGGATTCGGCGACTTCGCACTTCTTGGCGAAGGCGCCGACCGCGGCCGTCGGCTTGCCCTCGGCGTCGAACGCGTTCTTCACCGGCGGTCCGAGGACTTCCTCTAGCCGGTCTTTTTCCTTGTTCGGCAGGCCGCGGAGGATGAGAACGAGGCGCCTGGGAGTGAAAGCCGTGTCCAGAGATGTGGGCGAAAGGCCGCGCGCCATGAGCTCCTCGAACAGGCGCGTTCCGAGTTCCTGCATCGCCCCCGGCAGCATGCGCGCCGGGATCTCTTCGGCCCGGACCTCTAGAAGGAGTTCTCCTTTCATCGCGCTATCCACGGGCCACCTCTGCCGCCGCGGCACCCGCCGATGCCGCGCCGCCCGGTCCCTTGGGTAACAGCGGGAAGCCCAAGCGCTCGCGGCTCGCCAGGTACTCCTTGGCGCAGGCGATTGCGAGGTCGCGCACCCGCTTCATGACGCCGACGCGCTCAGTCACCGAAACTGCGCCCCGCGCATCCAGAAGATTGAACAGGTGCGAGCATTTGAGCGCGCACTCGTAGGCCGGAAGCACGATTCCCGCCGCGAGGCAGCGCCGCGACTCGTTCTCGTAGCCGTCGAACTGGCGGCGCAGGAAGTCGACGTCGGCGATCTCGAAGTTGTACTTCGAGAACTCGTGCTCGTCCTGCCAGCGCACCTGGCCGTAGGTGACCCCGTCCGGAACCCAGCGGATGTCGTAGATCGACTTCTCGAGGCCGAGGAACATCGTGATGCGCTCCAGGCCGTAGGTGAGCTCGCAGGAGATCGGCGCGAGCTCGATTCCCCCCGCCTGCTGGAAGTAGGTGAACTGCGAGATCTCCATGCCGTCGAGCATTACCTGCCAGCCGACCCCCCAGGCGCCGAGCGTCGGCGCCTCCCAGTTGTCCTCCTCGAAGCGCAGGTCGTGGACCGCGAGATCGACGCCCATCGCCTCGAGGCTCTTGACGTAGAGCTGCTGCACGTCGAGCGGCGACGGCTTGAGAATGACCTGGAACTGATTGTGCTTGTAGAGCCGGAACGGATTGTCGCCGTAGCGGCCGTCGGCCGGGCGGCGCGACGGTTGCACGTAGGCTACCCGCCAGGGCTCCGGCCCCAGCACGCGCAGAAAAGTGTCCGGATGCATCGTTCCGGCACCGACCTCGAGATCGTAGGGCTGTTGCAGGACGCATCCTTGCCCGGCCCAGTAGTCCGACAGCGCAAGTATCAACTCCTGAAAGCTCTTCATCCAGACGATTCCTCTCTCTGACTCACTCTTGCCTAGCGCTCGAGCCCGGCGAGCGTACGTTCCATGACCGTGAGACTGCGGACTTCATGCTGCAGAAAATGACGGCGGATGCGCCCGATCGTCGAGGCAACCTCCGCCAGTACGGCCGGCGACGGAGGGTTGGCTGCCATCGCCTCGATGTTCTCGCGGCCGATCCGGCGCCAGAAGGCGACCGCAGCAGCGGAGACCGGGGCGCCGCCCTGCGCGGCACGCGCGCAGTCGCGGCAGATCAGCCCCTCCCCGCTGGCGAGGATCGCCGCCCCGCCTTCGAGCTCGCGGCCGCACGACGGACACTCCACCGGCGACGGAAAGATTCCTGCCGTGCGCAGCAACCAGCTCTCGAAATAGCGCGCGACGAGATCGCGGTCGCGGCCCGCCTCGAGCGCCTCGACCGTAGCGTCGAGCAGCCGGTACAGAACCTCCGCCGGCTCCCCTTCCTGCGCGAAGAGCGCCACCTGCTCGGCGATGGTCGCTCCGAGGAGGATCCCTTCGAGATCCAGGTGCAGAACTTTCACCGGGCGAACGAGCTCGACCGCGCTGATGCGCACGAGATCGCGACCCTCCTTCTCGACCCAGCCGATGCGCGCCTTGGCGAGGGGCTGCAACTCACCAGCGAAGCGGCTGAAACGGCGTTTCGCGCCGCGCGCCACGCCGCGGAGCTTTCCCTCCTCGCGAGTGAGGAAGGCCACGATCCGGTCGGCTTCGGCAAGGTCCGAAACCTCGAGAATCAGCGCCTCGGCCTGGTGGATCTTCACCGGCCCAGCTTATCGCGGGGTGCCCCGGTCAGGGCGTGAGGTGGCGCAGGAGCGCGGCGGCAACGCCGAAATAGATCAGGATGCCGGTCATGTCGTTGGCGGTCGAGAGCACCGGACCGGAGGCGACCGCCGGGTCGAACCCCAGACGCTCGAGAGCCAGCGGGAGGAGCACGCCCATGGCGGCCGCGACCAGGATCGCCAGGAAGAGCGAGAGGCCGACAATCAGGCCGAAAAGCGCGCTCTGGCGCAGCAGCAGCCCGGCCCCGCCGACGAGGATTCCGCAGGCGAGCCCGAGGAGGACCGCCACGCGGAGCTGGCGGATGAAGAACGCCACGAGCCTTCCATCTCCGGCCTCGAGCCGGCCGGTCGAGAGCCCGCGTACGGCGACGGTAGAGGTCTGACTCCCGATCGATCCGCTCAATCCCATGATAACCGGCGCGAAAGCGAGCAGGATCAGGGCGTCGGGAAACTGGAGCTGGAAATACTGCAACACCAGCCCCACCGCGAGCAGGCCGACGAGGCTCAGCATCAGGGAGGGCAGGCGAAGGCCGGCGATTCGCAATGAACGCTGCTCGTAAAGCAACTCGTCGTCGGAGGAGCCCGCCAGCTTGAAGAGGTCTTCGTTGGCCTCCTCTTTGACGACATCGATGATGTCGTCAACCGTGATGATGCCGACCAGCCGGTTCTGATCGTCGACCACCGGCACCGCCAGCAGGTCGTAGCGCGCGGCCTGGGCCGCGACCTCTTCCTGGTCGGTGTCGACGTGGACCTTGATCAGCGACTTCTGCATGATCTCGCCCAGCGTCTGCGCCGGTCGCGAGAGCAGCAGCTGGCGCAGCGACGTCACTCCGACGAGATGGGCGTCGCGATCGACGACATAGAGGTAGAAGATCATCTCGAGGTCGCGCTTCTGCTGGATCGCGGCGATGGCCGCCTGGACGGTCTCGCCCTCGGCCTGGGCGAAAAACTCGGGATCCATGATCCGGCCCGCGCTGCCCTCGCGGTAGGCGAGATGGGTCTGCATCTCCGACCGGCCGGAGAGATCGACCAGCTCGAGCAGGCGGTCATGAAGGTCAGTGGGCAGCGCCTCGAGGACGAAGACGGCGTCATCGACCGGCAGCCTCTCGAGCAAACGGGCGGTGCGCTCAGGCGGCAGGTTCTCCAGCAACTCGAGGCGCTGCGCCGGCGCCATTTCGGTGAGGACGTCGCCGGCCGCCTCGGGAAAGTCGGCGCTCAGGATGTCGAAGACCTGGCGGCGCTTGGCGCTCTCCAGGTCGACGAGAAGCAGCGCGACATCCTCCGGCCGCACCCGGCCGAGGAGCCGCGAGATGTTGACCTCGGCGCCGCGCTCCTGGAACTTCCTCAGCGTATCCGCGAGAAGCTGGCGCCGGGGCGGTTCATGGGAAGCGGCGACGTCCACGGCCGCGAATGTAGCACAGCGACTTGCGGCCGCCAGGCGCGGTAAACTGCCCTCCGATGACTCGTCCATTGGTCCTCATCGTCGACGACGAAGCCGGCATCCTCGCGACCCTGGGCGGCATCCTCGCCGACAACGGATTCGAGGTCGCCACCACCCCGAGCGGCACCGAAGCGCTCGATCTCTACGCCACTCGCAAGCCCGAGATCGTCTTCCTCGACGTCTGGCTCCCGGACCGCGACGGTCTCGAGACCCTGCAGACCCTGCGCGAGTTCGATCCGCGAGCGACGATCATCATGATCTCCGGACATGGCACGGCGGTGACCGCGGTGCGGGCGATCAAGATGGGGGCGTTCGACTACCTCGAGAAGCCGCTCTCGTACGAGCAGGTGATGGCCGCGGCCCGCGCCGGGCTCGCCCATCACACGGCCCGCTCTGCAGGCACCGCGGGCGTCGCCGGAGCCATGCCCGAGGAGTCTGGCGGATTCTCCGTCCATCCGGAGCCCCGGCGCACGACGATTCCTCCCCTGCTCCACCTCGAGCGCAGCCGGACGCCGCAGCGGACGCTGCGCCAGAACACGGTGCTCTATGGCCTGGGGCTCCACTCCGGCGGGCGCACCGGCATGGTGCTGCAGCCGCTGCCGGCAGGTTCGGGCATCCATTTCCACTCGATGCCTTCCGGGGAGTCGATCCCGGCGCACGTCTCGGCGGTCGGCGATACCGACTACGCCACGACGCTGGGGCTGAACGGCTCGACGATCAAGACGGTGGAACATCTGCTCTCGGCCCTCCACGCCTCTGGAATCACGAATCTGCTGGTCAAGGTGCATGGCGAGGTGCCGGTGCTCGACGGCTCGGCCGCCGAGTTCTGCCGCACCATCGAAGAGATCGGCGTCGAGGAGCAGGGCGAGACGCGCCTCGAGTTCGTCGTCGACAGGAAATACGAGGTCGGCTCAGGCGAGAAGATGCTGACCATCGAGCCGTTCGACGGCTTCGCGGTCTCCTATCTCCTGCGCTACCCGCCGCCGATCGGCGAGCAGTTCTTCGACTTCGAGCTCACCAGCTTCGCGGCGTACAAGCAGGCGATCGCTCCGGCGCGGACCTTCGGCTTCCTGCGCGACCTCAAGATGATGAACGAGCTGGGACTGGGCTCAGGCGGTAGGCTCGACAACTTCATCCTGGTCGGCGAAGACCACGTGGTGAACACCGAACTGCGCTTCCCCGACGAGTTCGTCCGCCACAAGATCCTCGACATCATCGGCGACCTCTATCTCCTGGGCTACCCCCTCCGCGGCCGCGTCCGCGCCCACCTCACCGGCCACCGCGACAACATTGCCATGGTCCGCAAGCTCGTGGCGGAGAACCGGGTGCCCTGAGCAGGCAGCGGTCGCTGACGTTCTGTATTTTGCAGACTTTATGTATTTAGTCTATTCTCCTTCCGGATCAGGAGGATACCCATGCGCCCAGAGACTGAAGTTCGACAGTCCGAAACGGCCCGGACAGCGGTCAGCGGATTGCCGCCGTTCTCCTCGACCGAGCTCGCGACCTCTGTCGGTGCCGTCACGCGCGAGGTGATGCAGCGCGGCGCGGTGGTGATCACCAAACACGACGAGCCGGTGATGGTGCTGATGTCGATCGAGCGCTACCTGGAGCTGGAGCGGGCGGGCACTCCCAACCTCGACCTCCTGACCGCTCGCTTCGACGATCTCTACGCCCGCATACAGGCGCCCGGAGTCGCGGACAGGACCATCGCCGCGCTGGACCTTCAGCGGTCCGCCACTCCAAGCCCTCGGCCGGCCAAAGCACATTCGCGCCGCCGCGGGTAATGCCAGCAAGCATCGTCGTCCTCGCCGGGGTCAACGGGGCCGGCAAGAGCAGCGTCGCGGGCGCCGCGATTCGCGCAGAGGGCGGCGAGTTCTTCGATCCCGACGCCGCCGCACGCCAGCTCCTCGCCGCCAACCCTGGCCTCGCCGCCGTCGAAGCCAACGCTCTGGCCTGGGAAATCGGCCGTAGCCGCCTCGAGCGCGCTCTCCTGCGAGGGGAGTTCTTCGCCTTCGAAACAACCCTGGGAGGAAGGACGATCTGCGAGCTGCTCTTGGCCGGCGCCGCGCAGGGCGCCGGGATTCATCTCTCCTTCGTCGGGCTCGCTTCGCCAGAGCTCCACATGGAGCGCGTTCGACGTCGCGTCGCGGCCGGCGGTCACGACATCCCCGAAGCGAAGATCCGCCAGCGCTTCACCACCAGCCGCGCGAACCTTGTCCGCCTGCTTCCCCACCTCGCGGCGCTCTACGTCTACGACAACAGCCTCGAAGCCGACCCAGCGCAAGGCGCGCGGCCCGCACCGCTCCTCCTGCTGCACAGCCAACACGGAAAAGTATCGCGGCATGCGCCCCTCGGCAACGTGCCGACTTGGGCGAAGCCGATCCTCGCCGCAGCGCTCGACTCCGGCTAGCTCAGTCGTTCTTGTCGAGGTCGCCGAGCATCTGTTCGAGACTGTCGGCCTCGTCGGCGTCGTCTGCCGCGTCGTTCAGGTCGTCGACGTCGAGGGTGGTGCCGGCGTGGAGGTCGCGCTTGATGTCGGCGATGATGCGGGGATTTTCGCGCCAGTCTTCCTCGGTGCGAACGCGCAGGTCGAGGAAGACTTTGCGGCCGAGGAACTCCTCGAGGTCGTGGCGGGCCGCCGTGCCGATGGTCTTCACCATGTCGCCGCGGTGGCCGATGAGGATCTTCTTCTGCGACTCGCGCTCGACGAGGAGGGCGGCGTGGATGCGCAAGGCCTTACCCGGACCCGGGTCCTCCCAGCGCTCGAGCAGCACGGCGGTCGAGAACGGTAGCTCGTTCCGCGTCTCGCGGAGGATCTTCTCGCGGATGCGCTCGGCGACCAGGAAGCGCTCGGGGTGGATCGTCAGCAGCTCCTTGTCGTAGAGCGGCTCGCCCTCCGGGAGCATCTTCCAGAGCTCTTTGAGCAGGCTCTCGCAGCCGTCGCCGGTCTCCGCCGAGATCGGGATGACGGCGTCGAAAATCCCCTCCTTGCCGTAGCGTTCGAGGATCGGCAGGAGCTTGTTCTTCTTCACCAGGTCGATCTTGTTGAGGAGAGCTATCTTCGGCTGCTTCGCTTTCGCGACCAGGTCGAGCAGGAACGCCTCGCCCTTGCCGAACGGCTGCGAGATGTCGGTCAGCAGGCAGACGATGTCGGCCTCGCCGAGCGCGTCCGCCGCCTCGCGCACCATCTCGCGGTTCATCCGGTGCATCGGACGATGGATGCCGGGGGTGTCGTAGAAGACGATCTGCCCCTCTTCCCGGGTGAGGATTCCGACGATCCGGTGGCGGGTCGTCTGCGGCTTGTCCGAAACGATCGAAAGGCGCTCGCCCAACAGGCGGTTCGAGAGCGTCGACTTGCCTGCGTTCGGCCGCCCGACCAGCGCGACGGTGCCTGCCTTAGCCAATGGGTATCTCCTGGATGCCGGGACGCCGCACGCGCACCGCGAGCACGCGGCGATCGTCGGCCTTTTCGACGTCGAACTGCAGGCCGGAGTGGAAGAGCGTCGTCCCTGCCGCCGGAACCTGCCCCGAGATGCCGGAGAGCAGGCCGCCGACCGTTTCGTAGCCGTCCTCGAGAGGCGTCACGCCGAAGAAATCGTCCAGCGTATCGAGCGCCGCGCGGCCGTCGAGAATGAGGCTGCCGTCTTCGAGCAGGCGGTTCTCCGGCGGCTCGTCGTCGTGCTCGTCGGCGATCTCCCCGACGATCTCTTCGACGACGTCCTCGATCGTCACCAGGCCCTCGGTGCCGCCGAACTCGTTGAGCACGATCGCGATCTGCTGGCGCCGCGCCTGCAACTCCTTCAGGAGCTCGCCCAGGTGTTTCGTTCCGGGAATGAAGTAGGGCGTCTGCACGATGCTCTCGAGGTCCGGATGCGGCTCCGAGCGCAGGGCATGGAACAGGTCGCGCAGGTGCAGGATGGCGACGATCTGGTCGACCGAGTCGCGGTAGAGCGGCAGGCGCGAGTACTCCGACTCGGTGAAAATCTCGGCCAGCCGGTCGAGCGAGTCCGACATCCTCCCGCAGACCATGTCGACCCGCGGTGTCATCACGCTGCGCGCCTGGGTGTCGCCGAAATCGACGATCCCCCAGACCAGGTCGCGATCCTCCGGTTCGAGGATCCCTTCCTGCGTCCCGACCGCGATGAACGCCTCGACCTCCTCTTCCGACGCCTCGTCGTCCTCGGCCCGGTCATCGAGCAGGTCGCGCGGCGCGCCAAGGAGAGGACCGAGGAGCGCGATCACCGGCAGGAAGACGAAGTAGGCCGAGCGGTAGATCCAGGTCAGTCCAGCGAGCGCGCTCTCCGGGCCGCGGCGCAACATCCGCCGCCCGGCAATCTCGGAAAGCGTAACGACCACGGCGACCGCCGTGACGCCGTAGATGAAAGGGCGAGCCAATCCGAAGCGCTCTCCGGCCCTGCCGAGGGCTAGGCAGAGCCCGAGTGGAACGAGCTTGGCGGAGAGATTGAGCAGGACCCGGTAGAGGCCGAATCGGGCCGGGTCCTCCCAGAGCTGGCGCAAGTTCCCGCCGGTCTCCTCCACCCAATGGCGCATGCGTATCGGTCCGGAGCGCTCGAGAAGCGCGGTGGCGAGCGACAGCAACGGCAGCAGTCCGAGGAGGATCGCGGCCAGCCAGAGATAGGGCGCGGGAGAATCGGCCATCAGCGTTTCAACCAGCGGCGACGCAGTCGCCCCTCGAGCCTCTCCATCTCACCCTTGTCGGTCTCGTGATCGTGTCCGAGGCAGTGCAGGACACCGTGGAGCAGCAGGAGCTTGATCTCCTGCTCGAGAGCCGCACCGCGGCTCGCGGCCTGGCGCCCGGCGGTCGGGACTGAGATCACGATGTCGCCCAGATGCCGGCCCTCCGGCGACTCCTCGCCAGGAAAGGAGAGCACGTCGGTCGTCTTGTCCTTGCCGCGAAAGTCGCGATTCAGGCGACGGACGGTTTGATCCCCGGCGAAACGGACGCCGACGCTGTCGAACTCCGGCGCCAGCTCGGCGACCAGTTCCTCCATCCAGATCGAAAGTCCCGACGCCTGCAGCGCCTTCCACCTCGAAGCACCCGACAACGCCACTTCGAGGCTCACTTGGGAGCTCCTGCCTGGCGTGCGTAGCGGTCGTAGGCGGCGACGATCTTCTGCACCAGAGGGTGACGCACCACGTCGCGCTCGTCGAAGTGGATGAAGCAGATCCCCTCGACGCCCGAGAGGACGTCGATCGCCTCCCGCAGACCGGAGACCATCGATTTCGGCAGGTCGGTCTGCGTGATGTCGCCGGTGATGACCGCCTGCGAGTTGGAACCGATGCGAGTGAGGAACATCTTCATCTGCTCGGGCGTTGTGTTCTGCGCCTCGTCGAGGATGACGAAGGCGTCGTTCAACGTCCGGCCGCGCATGAAGGCGAGCGGAGCGACCTCGATCATGCCCCGTTCCAGCATCCGTCCGACTTTTTCGTAGCCCAGCATGTCGTAGAGCGCGTCATACAGCGGCCGGAGGTAGGGATTCACCTTCTCCGCGAGATCGCCCGGCAGGAAGCCGAGCTTCTCCCCCGCCTCGACCGCCGGCCGCGCCAGCACGAGCCGTTTGACCCGCTTTTCGAGGAGCGCCGTGGCCGCCATCGCCACCGCGAGGTAGGTCTTGCCCGTCCCCGCCGGCCCGACCGAAATCACCATGTCGTGATCGGCCATCGCCTTGACATAGGCCTTCTGATTGAGGCTGCGGGGCGAGATCATCCGGCGCGCCTCCGCGCTCCCCCCCCCCGGCACCGCGGCCTCGCCGGAGAAGAACTCGACCAGGGACGATTCCGGAGCCTCACGGATGACCCGGATCGCCGTCGAGACGTCCTCGGAACGCAGCTGGAAGCCCTTTTCGATCAGCCGGGAGAGTTGCTCCAGGAGGCGCGAGACGGCTTGCACCGCCGCCGGCGCCCCCTCGACCGAGACATGACTTCCGCGAGCGGAGAGCTCCACCCCGAAGGCCGTCTCGATTCGCCGCAGATGCTCGTCGCGGGTGCCGAACAGGAGCTCAAGCCCCTCCTCGGCGAGGTTCAATTCTGGCATGCGGCAGGCGGGCGGATCATCGCTTGGAGCTCAATCTTATCAGCCTCTCCCGGGGGTCCCGGAACGGTCACTTGGCGTAGTCGTAGAAACCGCGGCCGCTCTTCCTGCCGAGCCGACCGGCCTGGACCATCTGCTTGAGCAGCGGCGGCGGCGCGAAGCGCTTCTCGCGGTACTCCTCGAACATGATGTTGGCGATGAAATAGGTCGTGTCGAGTCCGACGAAGTCGAGCAGCTGGAACGGTCCCATCGGGTACCCGCAGCCGAGCTTCATCCCCTCGTCGATGTCGGCCACCGAGCCGACACCCTCTTCGAGCGCGCGAATGGCGTCGAGGAGATACGGCACCAGCAGGCGGTTGACGATGAAGCCAGAGTTGTCTTTGCAGGCCACCGGCGTCTTGCCCAGAGCGCGGCAGAAGACATCGACTTCGGCGAGAACGGTGTCGTCGGTGAGCAGCGTGCGCACGACTTCGACCAGCTTCATGACCGGTACCGGATTGAAGAAGTGGAGACCGACGAAGCGCGACGGGCGCGAGGTCGCCATGGCGAGCTGGGTCACGGTCAAGGAAGAGGTGTTGGAGGCGAAGATCGCCCCCGGCTGAACCACCTTGTCGAGCGCCGCGTAGGTCGCCTTCTTCTCTTCCAGGTTTTCGACGATCGCCTCGACCACGAGGTCGCAGTCCGCCATCGCTTCGAAGCCGCTGGCTCCGCTCGTGCCGTGGATCCGGCCGAGCACGACGTCGCGCTCGTCGGCGGTCATCTTGCCCTTTTCGACCGCCTTGGCGAGCGAGCCGCGGATACGGCCCATGCCCTTCTCGAGCAGGGCGTCCGAGACCTCCCGGACGACCGTGTCGAATCCCGCCTTCGCCGCGATCTCGGCGATTCCCGATCCCATCAGGCCGCAGCCCAGAACTCCGACTTTGCGAATGGCCATCTCGTCACTTCCTCTCAGGTAGATGATCTCAGGCAGCAGATTTCGGGTCTTCAATCTCATTCCGGCGCGGGTCTCACTCCGGCGCGGGCTCCGGCGGATTTTCGAGCTCCGCGATCTCGCGCCGCCCGCCCTCCCCTTCGCGGAGCGTCAGGGCGAGAGCTCCGGGGACGGCGAAGGGCAGGCGCTCGGCCCATTCCACGATCTTCACTCCCGGCCCGAGGAGAACCTCCTCGAAGCCGCAGGCCGCCGCCTCGCCCGGCGAAAGCCGGTAGAGGTCGAGGTGGGCCAGCCGGGTCCCTTTGCCTCCCGGCAGCTCGTGCTCGCGCAGGAGGGCGAAGGTCGGCGACTGCACCTCGCGCGGGTCGATGCCCAGTCCCTCCGCGACCCCTTGGGCGAGGACTGTCTTGCCGGCACCGAGAGCGCCATAGAGCAGCAGGCAGCCTCGCGGCTGGAGCTCACGCGCCAAGCCGGCGCCGACGGAGCGCGTTTCGGCGACGCTCGCCGAGCGCCAGACCCTCATGCCTTGCCGAGCTTCCCGTAGGCCTGCGACAGGTACTCCACCAGGGTTCCCGCCGGCACTGCCGGCGTTACGCCGGCGGCCACGGCCAGATCTCCGGCCAAGCCATGCAAGTGTACCGCGAGCTGTGCCGCCCGGGCGGGATCGTCCCCCTGCGCCAGGCGCGCAGCGATCAGGCCGGTCAACACGTCGCCGCTGCCGCCGGAGGCCATGGCTGGGTTGCCCGACGTGTTGATCGCGACCTCCCCCGAAGGCAGGCCGATGAGCGACCGCCCACCCTTGAGCACGACGACGGCGCCCGAGAGCTCCGCCGCCCGCCGCACGCTCGCTAGACGGTCGGCTTCGATCTCGGAGGTGGAGCAACCCAGGAGCCGGGCGAGCTCGCCGGGGTGCGGAGTCAGGACGGTGCTTCCGCGTCGCTTCGAAAGCAGGCGGAGGCCACTCTGCCCCCCGCGGGCTCCCTTGCCACCCCTGGCCGCGGCAGCCCCGGCGAACGCGTTCAAGCCATCGGCATCGAGGACCAGAGGCATGTCCGCGGCTTCGAGAGCGAGACTGCGCACCAACCGCCAGGTGCCGGCCGATTCACCGAGTCCCGGCCCGATGGCGAGAACATCCCGATCCCCGGCCGCCGCCAGGAGCGCGGCCAGGGCTGCGAACGCCAGCCCGCCGCCGGAATCCTCGGCCGACGGCAGGCTCATCGCCTCCGGGACGCCGCTCGCGATCGCCGTCCAGGCCGATTCGACCGTCGCGACAGTGACCAGCCCGGCGCCGCCGCGGATGGCGCCGCGCGCCGCGAGAATCGCCGCTCCCGCCTTGCCCCGCGAGCCGGCGACCAGGAGAACATGCCCGAAATCGCCCTTGTGGGCGGCCATCGACCGTTCCGTCAAGAGCTGCGCGAGCTCCTCGGCGACCAGCACCTCGAGATCTCCCGCGGCGCACGGGCTGAGATCGAACGGAACTCCCAGGTCGGCGACCGAGAGCTCCCCGACCCACTCTGCGGCCGGCAACAGCAGATGCGCGATCTTCGGCGCACCGAAGGTCACGGTCGCCTCGGCGCGAATCGCCGGGCCGATCGGATGCGCCCGGCCGGCGTCCAGTCCGCTCGGGATGTCGATCGCGAGGCGCGGCGCCGGGAGCGCGTTCATCCACTCCACGAGCTCGGCGTATGGCGAGGCGAGCGGCCGTTCGAGGCCGGTACCGAAGAGCGCGTCGACGACCAGGTCTGCGCCTGCGGCAGACGCAGCGCTCTCCTGCCAGTCCTTCCCCAGCTCGACGATTGCGAGCTCCATCGCCTGGCAGATCTCGAGTTGCCGCGAGCAGTCGTTGCTCAAAGCGTGGCCAAAAGTGGCGAGGTACAGGCCGACCTCGTAGCCGCGGGTGAGGAGCTGGCGCGCGAGCGCCAGCCCGTCGCCACCGTTGTTTCCCGGCCCGCAGAAGATCGCTACCCGCCGCGCTTCGCCGAAGCCCTCGGCGATCGCCTCGGCCACCGCCAGGGCGGCGTTCTCCATCAGGACGAGCGCCGGGACGCCGAGCTGGTCGATCGCCCAGCGGTCGAAGGCGCGCGCCTCCGCCGCAGTCAGGACACGCATGCATCCTCCTGTTGTGCTTCGCGGCGCTCTTCGCCGGTCGAGCGGCCCCACAGCGCCAGGAGCGCCGACGTGCGTGGGCAGGCCGCGCACTCCCCAGCGGCGAGGCGGCCGGCGAAACGTTCGAGAGCGTCGGCGGTGTCGATGTCTTCTTCCTCCGGCAGGAGCGCTGCCGAGATGCCGGCCCTACGGCAGCTTGCCAGCGTCTGAGTGAGCACCGCGTCGGTGCTCCAGGCGACCGCTTCGAAGAGTGGCACACGCAGCGCACCGGCGCGCAGTCCGATCAGGTAGTAGCCGCCATCCCGCGCCGGGCCGAGGACCACGTCGGCGCCACTGGCGAGCGCTTGAAAGGCCTCCTCGATTCGCTGCGGTTCGAGCTGCGGCAAGTCGCTGCCGATGGCCAGCGCGAATCCTGCGTCTTCCTCATTGCCGGAGGCGAGAAAAAGCTCGGTAAAGGAGTGTCGCAAGCGGGTGCCGAGGTCGCCTTCGACCTGGCGCCTGCCACCTTGTGGCTCCTGCGGCGGCGCCTCGCCGGACGAAAGCGCCCAGACGGGAACGAGGGCGAAGCTCTGTCCGGAGATCCTCTCGACCAGGTCGGCGAGGAAGGCGGCATGCAGATCAGCCGCCTGCCGGGCCGTCAGAGCCCCGACCAGGCGGGTCTTGACGCGCCCGGCGACCGACGGCTTGGTGAACAGCAGGACGGTGTCGACGGCCTTCTTGCCTTCGAGGTTCCTCACTGCGCGATTCTACCGCCGCACCCTTGCCGGCCCGCATCGGCGCCGGGAGCCGGGAGCCGGCTCAGCGCCGTTGGCGCTTCGGGACCGACGCTTCCCCACCCAGGCGCGGCAGGTTCCGGCGCACGGCGACGCCGGCGACGAGCCCCGCCGCCAGAGCGACGATCGGAACGATCCATCGCAAGCCGCGCGGCGCCCAGCCCACCTCCTCGTGAAGCGCACCGCGCAGGTCGTCCAGATCGGTCGCGAAGCGCTCCCGCGTCCGCTCTAGCTCGTCGGAATCAATGGTCATGGCTCCACCCCGTGCTTCGCGGAATCTCCCGCAGCCCCGGGACCACCACTCTCGCGTCCGATCCGCTCCTGCCACCAGGCGGCGTGGTCACGGAAGCGCCGATCGAGCATGGCGGTCGGCGTTTCGATCCGGCGGGCGCGCGCGACGCTGGTGACGGCGAAGATCACCGTGGCGACAACGAAGATCCCGAAGACGATGCCGACGGCCCCCCATCGGGGCAGCCAGAGCGCCAGCATCTCGATCAGAAAATAGACCAGGAGTCCGACCGTCCAGAAGCCGAGCGCGACGGTCACCGTGAAGAACACGGCGGCGCGCAGCAGACCCCGGCCCGACTCGGCGAGGTCCTGCAGGGCAGCCGAGATCTCGGCCCGCAGCACCGCGAAGTAGGCCGATCCCAGATTCTGCGCCCGCGAGATCCAGGCCGACGGATTCACCATCAGCTGTTGCCGATATTCATCGTGCGCACCGTGAAGGCCTGCGCAGCTCCGACCTCGTCACGCACTCCGACGGCGAGCTTCTGCGGCCCTTTGCGCATCATAAGCGAGATGCCGTAGACATACACCTGCTTCACCGCTGTCGCCACCTCCGCCTCGGGGATGGTGATCGGGACGATCGAGCTCTGCACCTCGGACATCCCTCCGCCATCGTCCATCGCAGCGAAGAAGATGCGCACCCGCGCCTGGCGCACGCCCTCCGCCGGGACGAGAACAAGATTCCCGATCGGGATGCGGATCTCGATCGGCACGGTGAAGAGCCCGTCGTCGCGCCGGCTCTCAGGGAGGCGCTTCACGCCGATGTCCAGACTGTTGCTTTCCGCGTCGTAGAAGAGCGCGGAGATCACGCCGTCGGACATCTTGGCTTCCGTCGTCTTGTCGCGGTAGCCCTCGCGGTGCCGGACCACGAGGTCCTTCCGCTTCGTACGCACGTCGATCTTGTGGTACCGGCCGTCGCCGCTGTGCACCGGGCTGTAACCGAGCGAGTAGTAGGTCTTGAAGTCGCCGGCCACGGTGAGCAGGCCCTTGGTCGGGTCGTTGGTGTTGTAGATCGCCTTGCCGCCGGTGTCCTCCGCCATCATCTGCAGCGACGACTGGAGGTTGCTGGTGTGGATCGACTCGACCATTCCGCTCGTATTCGCCGTGCGATTCTCCGCCGAAACCGTTGATGAGGTCCGCAGCCCCGCAGCATCGATGGTGTAGAACGAGATGCGGTTGGCGTTGGCTTGCGCCACCAGCTCCTGGATACGTCGCGAGGCGTCGTAGGTGAGGCTCTCCATGATCGCTGTCGAGGCCCCCGACGAGAACTTCTCCTGGATGTAGTGGAAGACATCCTGGCCGGCGACCATCGGCAACCCGTCACTCACATAGAGCACCGCCTTGCGTCCGGGCAGGCCGGCGAGCGAGCTCACCGTGTTCTTCAGTGAGTCGATCGAGAATTGCAGGTCGTTGAACAGCGACTCGGCATAGCTACGCGCGCGGGTGATCGCCTGATTCGGATCCTTCATGTCATCGATCTCGGACAGGAGCTCGCGGCGATCCGAGTCGGCCTGGGTCGCGAAGGCATTCATCTTTTCGATCTCGAACAGCGCCGACGCGATGGTCTGCGGATCGGAAGTGAACGGCCGCCGCACATGGGGCTCGCGATCGTAGGTCATGAGCATGACGCGGTCTCCCGGCGTCAGGTCCGAGCGCAGGAACTCGCGCAAGGCGCCGAAGACTCTG
This sequence comes from Thermoanaerobaculia bacterium, assembly GCA_031403995.1. Classification (GTDB taxonomy): domain Bacteria; phylum Acidobacteriota; class Thermoanaerobaculia; order Multivoradales; family JAGPDF01; genus JAGPDF01. The sequence goes on along the minus strand of JANNGS010000036.1, from coordinate 14,681 downwards.
TTGCGGCTGAACGGGTGCAGGTTGAAATTGTCGATGTAGACCACCAGGTGGAGACGCTGATCCTCCGGGGCCTCCGCAGGCATTCCCGGCACCGCTCCTGGCAGAGGCGCTGCCACGGGCGCCGCGAGCTCTTCGGCGGTCAGCACCGGACGGCCCTCCTGGACGGCGTAGAAATTGGTGATCGCCATCGGTCGCTTGTCTTCGAGAATCTCGAAATCGTCGCGGGTCAGCCCGTTGACGCGATTCCCCTTCTTGTCGGTCACGTAGACGTCGACGTTGACGACGCTGACGTCGATCGACTCGAAGAACTCTCCACTCCCCTGGGCCGGAAGACTCCCGACGGTTGGCGCCGGGACGGTTGCCGCGGGCGCAGCGGCCGCCGGGGCCGGCTGGGCGGATTCCGCGCTCTGGGCGACGAGGTGCGCAGTCAGACCGGGTGCGGCGAGACCCGCCACACAGAGCAGCATCCAACGGTAGAGCGACATTCTCTTCATGAATTCCAGTTCCTCAGAGATACCGATGAGAGCCCATCGAGGTCGTCGAGATCAGCGGCCGGGTCTGGGCCATCAGGGGTTGACTTCGGCCCGGGCGGAGTAGATCGCGCCGCCCGCCACATCCGAAATTGCCAGCACCAATTCGTTGCGGGCCCGACGGAGCTGGATGATCGTCGTGTACGTCGCATAAGCGCCCGCGGGGGCCTTCCCCGGCATGTCGAGTCGGATCGGAATGACGGGAATATCCGAGCGGCCACCGCGCTCGTCGAGCGCCGCGATCCGCAATTCGACCTCCGCGCTCATCCCCTTGTCGGTGACCAGGGCGGTGAGACGTTCGAGCGGTATGCGGATCGTGACCGGCACGTTCATCTTGGTTCCCGAGACCTTCCTCGCCGTTCCGACTTCGACCGGCAGCGCCGCGGAGTTGGGGCCCTCTCCGAACAGGAGGATGCTCTCGACCGCCATGGTGGTCTCCCGCTTCTGCGAGAAGTCGACGTAGCCGGCCCGGTTGCGGATCTTCAGGTCCTCGACCCGGGTGGACAGCGCCACCTTGTGCTTGCCGTCGTCCCCCTGCCAGGTGGGGGTGAAGCCGATCCAATAGTAGCTGTGAGTGTCCTCGGTGACTCTGGCGAGAACCTCATCACGGGCGGAGTTCAGCAGCGCTTCGCCGCCGGTCTCCTGGGCGACGTACTGCAGCGAATACTGCACGTTGCTCTCGCGCTGGAATTGCGTCTGGCGATCGTTAAAGTTCGAGCCCGCGGAATACTCGGCGCTGGTGGTCGAGTCCTCGGTCAGGCCGGGGATGTCGACCGCGTAAATCGTGTAGCCGAGCTGGTTCGCGGTGTCGGTGAGCGGCGCCAGGAGCTCGTCGCCGCGCTTCAACTGCGACTCGAGCACCGTCCGGTTGAAGTCGTTGAGGGCGTATTCCACCGGATCGTACGGCCAGCCGCCGGCGAGCAGAACCAGGACCTTCCGTCCCGGCGGGTTGGCGAACCCACGCAGCGCCGAGGAGGCCGCGGCGACGATCCCCTGGACCTGCGCCTGCAGCGTCTCGGCGTAGGCACGCTCGTCCACGTCGAGGCGCATCTGGGTCGAGTCGAGCAGGCGCGAACGGCGGCCGTAGAACCGGTCGCCGCGGTTGCTGTTCGAGAACCTGCGGTCGTCGGCCTCGCGCTGGACACCTCCCGCCGGCCGGGTCATCGCCTTGCGCAAGACGCGCTCGAGCTCGGCGCTCGACTGCGACCAGGAGGAGAGCATCTCCAGCCGCCGCCCGTCGTAGGCGACGACCGCCATACGGTCCTCGGGACGGAGGCGCCCGAGGTCAGCGGAGACCTTCTCGATGACATGATCCCGATCGCGCGCCAGGGGATAGAAGTCGTCGATGAAGACCAGGTAGCTGGTTCCAACCGGCGTGCCCGGCGCGAGTTGCGGTACGCCGGGGATGGCCGGCTCGTCCGACGGCCCCTCGATCGCATCGCCTCCCCGCACCTCGGTGAAGTAGTGGATCGGCATCTCGGAGCCGTCGATCTTGAGCGAAAAGTCGCCAGGCTGGAGACCGGTGACCGGCAACCCCTGCTTGTCGGTGACCACGACCTCGACGTTGATCACCCGGACTTCGACGGTTTCCCCGAAGAGCGTGCCCGGCACGGTCCCCGGCGTTTCCGCCGTCTGCGCCCCGAGACCGGAGGCCACGAGAAGGAGGGCGGGGAGAGCGATAGCGGCGAGAGGTGCGGGAAGCCGTCGGGTGGGTGCGCTGTCCATGGTGCTGTCTCCTTCAGGAAACGGTCTCATCGGCCATCGGCGAGCGAGCAGATCTCGGAGAAGCTGCAATCGGTGTACCACGGAGCCGGGAGGCCAGATGGGAGGCGATCCGGACCCCGTGGTCGCGGGAATTCTCGATGAAGACCCGGTGGGTCTCGCGACCCGCCTGGACCGTCCCTGCCGCATAGAGACCGGGGACTCGAGTCTCGCAGCTTTCCGCGTCAAACTCGGGCGCCCCGGTAGCCGGGTCGACGCGTACGCCGGCCTCTTCCAGCAACCCGGTCTCCGGAGCGTATCCGATCAGGACATAAGCCGCGCCCGCCGGAACCGCGATGGCTTCCGACCCGGGGTGCGGCCGAACCAGCACCGCACCAGCGACGAAACCGACCACCTCGGCCCCCATCAGCGCCTGGATGGCACCTTCGGCGATGCGGTTCTCGATGTCGGGTTTGACCCAGTACTTGACCGTCTCCTTGATCGCCGCTCCGTGGTGGACCAGCGTCACCCGCGCCCCGTGCCGGAAGAGATCGAGCGCCGCTTCGACGCCCGAATTCCCGCCCCCGACGACGACCACCGAGTCGCCGAAATGGGCCAGCGCCTCGCGGTAGCGGGTGTGCACCCAGGGCGAGCTCTCGCCGGGAACTCCCAGGCGGGTCGGATTGCAGAAGTAACCGGAGGCGACCGCCACCGCTCGGGCTCGCCGCTCGACCGGGCCGGACCGTCCTCGGGAGGAGACGACAAACTCCCCCGCTTCGGGCCGGATCGCCTCGACATCCTCGTGCAGCGCCAGCGGCAGTTCGTACTTCGCCGCCACGGCCTGATAGTAGGCCACCGCCTGGCGCCGATTCGGCTTGTCCTCCGGAATGGCGAAGGGCACTCCAGCGATCTCCAGGCGCTCGCGGGTGGTGAAAAAGAGCATCTCGGCCGGATAGTCGACCAGCGAAGCGACCAACGGCCCGCGATCGACCAGTAGGGTCGAGAGGCCGGCCCGCCTCGCCTCGGCCCCCAGGCCGATTCCCGTCGGCCCGGCTCCGACGACCAGCAGGTCGACCGACGCGTCGAGCTTCACGCCAGACATCCGCCCTGCTGGCTACCGGCCTCGACGCCCGCCGCGACGCCAGCCGCCTCCGGGCGCTGGCGCCAGAAGTGGTCGACCGGCCCCACGCCGGCGCCGATCGGAATCGCGCGGGCGATCGCTTCGTGCAGCCAGTCAATCGCTCCCGAGACCGCCTGGACGAGGTTCTCTCCCCGTCCGAGCCGGGCCGCGATCGCCGAGGAGAGGCTGCAGCCGGTGCCGTGGGTCGAGCGGCTCGCGATCCGGGGATGGACGAAAGCGTGAACTTTCGAACCGTCCCAGAGCAGGTCCACCAAGTCCTCCCCAGCCGCCCCTGCCGCGTGCCCTCCTTTGAGGAGGACCGCCGCGCAGCGGTCGCCGAGCCGTCTCACCAGGCGCTCGCGGGCCTCGACCGTCGAAGCGCTCGCGGCCGCCGTCGACCGGCCCGCAGGGCGCTCGATCCGTTCGGCTTCGGGCAGGTTGGGGGTCACCAGGGTCACCAGCGGGAAAAGGCGCTGCAGATGGTCGACCGCATCGGCATCGAGCAGCGGATCGCCGCTCTTGGCGATCATGACCGGATCGAGCACGATCGGCAGACTCTGACCGGTGGCGAACCTGCGGAGACTGCCGGCGACCGCGGCGATGATGCCGACTTCGGCGAGCATGCCGATCTTCACGGCATCGACTCCCGGATCGGCGAAGACGGCATCGATCTGGGCCGCGACAAGCGCCGGCTGAAGGGCCTGCACCGCCGTCACCCCCAGCGTGTTCTGGGCGGTGATGGCGGTGATCGCCGTCATGGCGTAGCCGCCGTGGGCACAGAAGGTCTTGAGGTCGGCCTGGATTCCCGCTCCGCCGCTCGAGTCCGAGCCGGCGATCGAGAGCAGGCGCGGCAGGTCGGCCGGGCCGGAAGCGCGAGGGCTCAAGGCGGTCAAACCCGTTCCGCGCGCGCTGGTGACGCATCGCGTATCCAGACCTTGCGGCGCCCCGCCCAGAGCGCCAGGAGCAGCACGAGCATCCCGAGGCTGATCGCCTGCGCGACGGTCAATCCGGCGAGGAGACGGTCGTCCTTGACGCGCACGAACTCGACCAGAAAGCGCTCGACGGCAAGCGCGGCGAAAACGGCGAGCGCCGTCCGGCCGGCCTGCTTCCCCTGTGGACCGCGCAGCATCCGCCAGCCGATCCACGCGATGACGAAGGCGAGTGCCGTCTCGTAGAGCTGCGTCGGATGAACGCGCAGCAGCTGGTCGTCCGCAACGCCGGGCGGTATCGCCAGCGCGAACTCCGAGCGCAGGTAGCCGGCGGTCGTCGGGGGGAGGCCGTTCGGAAAGGCGATCGCCCAGGGCAGCTCGCTCGGACGCCCATAGTCGTCGCCGACCAGGAAGCAGCCGATTCGCCCCACGCCGTAGCCGAGCGCGAGCGCCGGAGTCGCGGCGTCCAGAAGCGGCCAGAACGGCAGCTGCCGCCGCCGGATCACCCACAGGACAGCCGCCGTCGCGACGATGAAACCGCCGTACCAGACGAGCCCGGAGCGGTCGAACAGAAGGTGCCAGTCGCCGTAGAGGATCGCGTAGTAGGCCTTGGCGCCGGCGATTCCCCCCACTCCGGCGGCGAAGAGGATGGTGCTGGCGTCCTCTTCATTGCCGAGGCCCAGGAGCTTCATGCCGCGCTTCAACTGCAGGTAGCCGGAGAAAAACGCCAGTACCAGAAGCACGCCGAATGGACTGATCACGATCGGGCCGATATGAAAAAGCTCTTGGATCATCGCGATTTACTCTAACATCCACCTCGTGCAGAACGAGGCCATCGCGAGCGCTCGCCGCAGCGCCGCCGGGAGTCATCGGCAGCGCCTGATCCTGCGCCTCTTGCGGCATCCGGAGCAGCGGCCGGCGCGGCGCCTTCTCGCCCGGCTCCACCCGGCCGATCTCGCACGTCTCGTTCCGCTGCTGACACCCGTCGAGCAGGACAGGCTCATGGAGACGTTGGTCGAGCTCAAGCTCGCCGGCCGCACTCTGGCGGAGCTCGGACCGGAGACCCAGGCAACCGTCCTGGCGAAGCTCGACGACGACGCGCTCTCCGGTCTCCTCCGCCAGATCTCCCCCAACGACGCGGTGGACGTGCTCGAGCGCCTCGAACCCGAACGGGCGCAGGCGGTTTTGGCGCTCATGGACCGGCCGGCGGCCGGCCAGCTCGCCAACCTCATGCACTACGGCGCCGCGACCGCCGGCGGTCTGATGGATCCGGAAGCCCCGCACTTCTCAGCCGAACAGACGGTCGACCTTACCCTCAAACAGGTGCGGCATCTCGCCGAGGGCCGCCGGCTCTTCTATCTCTACATCACCGACGAGCGGTTTCACCTCCTGGGCATCGTTTCACTCTGGCAACTGGTCACCGCTTCCGCCGATCGGCCGCTGCGCGAGATCATGTCGACCGAGGTCGTCACCGTGCGGGTCGACACCCCGGAGGAGGAGGTCGCGCAGGTCTTCTCGCGCTACGACCTGCTGATGATTCCGGTCGTCGACAGCGAAGGGCGCTTCACCGGCGCGATCACCGTCGACGACGTGCTCGATGTGGTCGAGGCGCAGGCCACGGAGGACCTCTACCGGCTGGCCAACCTGAGCGTGCAGGAAGGAGTCGCGACGCCGGCCGTGCGCTCGGTGCGACTGCGGCTTCCGTGGCTGCTGGTCAACCTCGCCACCGCCTTCCTGGCTGCCGCTGTCGTCAGCCAGTTCGAAGCGACGATCTCGAAATACGTCGTGCTGGCGGTCTTCATGCCGATTGTCGCCGGCATGGGTGGCAACGCCGGGACGCAGACACTCACCGTCATGGTGCGCGCCCTGGCGCTCGGCGAGATGGACATGCGGCGCGCTGGCGGAGTCCTGCTCCGCCAGACATTGGTCGGGCTGATGAACGGCGCCGCGACCGGTGTCGTGCTGGGGCTCGTCGCGCTGGCGTGGGAACGCAACGCGGTCCTCGCCGGTATCCTGTTCTTCTCCGAAACGGTCAACCTGACCATCGCCGGCTTCTTCGGCGCCGGCGTGCCGCTCGTTCTGCGACGACTCAACCTCGACCCGGCCCTCGGCAGCTCGATCTTCGTCACCACCGCCACCGACGTCTCCGGCTTCCTCGCCTTCCTCGGCACGGCGACGCTCCTGCTCTCGCGGCTTCACCCGTGAGCCCGCGGGAGAGCGTCCGCCGGACTCCCGGGACCGATCTCGCCGGTCTCGCGGTACAGCTCGGCCCGGAAAATCTCCTCCAGGCAGCCGAGGCTCTCGAGAGCTACGCCCGCGACGAGACGGAGGATCTCCGGTTCTTGCCGGCCGCGGTCGCGCTTCCGGCCACTACCGAGGAGGTGCAGGCCGTCCTGCGCTTCGCCTTCGAGCACCGCATCGCAGTGACGCCGCGCGGCGCCGGTACCGGGCTTTCGGGCGGGGCTCTGGCGGTGGCCGGTGGCATCGTTCTGAGTCTCGAGCGGATGAACCGGATCCGCGAGATCGACCGCCGCAACCTCGTCGCGATCGCCGAGGCCGGCGTCGTGACCGCCGACCTGCAGAGCGCCGTCGAGGCGGTCGGGCTGTTCTATCCCCCCGACCCTTCGAGCCGGGAAAGCTGTCAGCTGGGCGGCAACATCGCCGAGGACGCCGCCGGCCCGCGCAGCGCCAAATACGGCACGACGCGGCGCTTCGTCCTCGGTCTCGAGGCGATCCTCGCCGACGGTTCGAGGATCACGCCGGGAGGCAAGAACCGCAAGGACGCCACCGGCTACAACCTGGTACAACTGCTCGTCGGCTCCGAAGGCACCCTCGCGGTGGTCACCGCCGCGACCCTCCGGCTGCTCGCGAAGCCTGCGGCGACGCTCACCATGATCCTCCCCTTCCCGACCCTCGAAGGCGCGGCCGGAGCGGTCGAGAGGATCTTCGGCGCCGGCTTCGATCCCGCTGCCTGCGAGATCGCCGAGCGCGCCGCCCTCGCGGCGGTGGCCAGAGTCGAGGCGCTGCCGCGCGAGCTGGCGGGCTCGGAGGCGATGCTGCTCGTCGAGCTCGATGGTCCCGACGCCGACACCCTGCTCACGGCAGCGGCCGGCATCGATCGACTCGCGCAGTCGCTCGGCGCCGGACCGGCGCTGGTGGCGGACGACGCCCCCGGGCAGCGCCGGCTGTGGCAGATCCGGCGCCGGATCGGCGAGGCGGTCAAGCAGCTCTCGGTCTACAAAGAGGCCGATACCGTCGTGCCGCGCGCGGCGCTCGCCGACCTGGTGCTGGCGGCGCGCGCCGCCGCCGCCCGCCAGGGACTCACAGCGATCTGCTACGGCCACGCCGGCGACGGCAACCTGCACGTGAACCTGCTGCGCGGCGAGCTCTCCGACGAGCTCTGGCGCGAACGCCGCGATCGCGCCGAGGAGGAGCTCTTCCGCGCCGTGGTCGACCTCGGTGGCAAGATCTCCGGCGAGCACGGCATCGGCTGGGTGCAGCGGCGCTTCCTGCCGCTCGCGCTGCCGCCCGCCGAGATCGCGGCGATGCGGGCCATCAAGGCGGCGCTCGACCCGCGGGGAATTCTCAACCCGGGCAAGATATTTCCCGACGCGGCGGAACTGATCTAGCATCGCGCATGACCCCAGGGAAGCCGTCCTCGTTGTCGCTGTCGTCGCAACTGCCGGAGAATCAGGAGACCCACGATGAAGTTGACGCCGCTCGGTAAGCTCCTCCTCTTCCTGATCGGTCTCGGGCTGGTGGGAACCGCGGTCTACCGCTTCGTCCCGCCCGAGCAGTTGCCCTGGAACCGTCCAAAAGCGGTCCCCGGGACGGAGATCCGGCCGCAGAACCAGTCAGAGTCGAAGCCGGCCGAGAAGGCTCGCCCGGCGCCCGAGCCGCCGGCGTCGAACCTTCCCTGGATCGCCGTTCGGGCCGGGCTCTTCGCTTCCGGCGCCGACCAGGCCGAGATCGACGTGCCGGCGTTTTCGATCGAGCGCACCGAGGTCACCAACGGACGCTACGAGGAGTTCCTCGCCGCCTGCCCCCGCGGCAGCGCCTGCGGACCGCGAGAGCTCCCCTCCTACTGGGAAGATCGCGCCTACCTCGCCAGCCATCGCGACAATCCGGTGGTCTTCGTCGCCTGGAGCGAGGCGGCGAGCTTCTGCCGCTGGTCGGGAGGCCGGCTGCCGACCGCGATCGAGTGGGAGAAGACGGCCCGCGGCACCGACGGCCGCTCCTTCCCGACGGGCAACGTCCTCGATCCGGCGACCGCCAACATCCTCGGCGCCGACCGCCACGACGAGAAAACCTCTGCCGCGAAGCAGATTCCGACCTGGCCGGTCACCGACAGCCGGTACAGCCGCGACCGCAGTCCCTACGGCGTCCTCGCCATGGCCGGCAACGTCAGCGAATGGACCGCCTCGGCGAGCGAGGAAGAGCCCGACCTGCGTCTGGTGGCCGGCGGCTCCTGGGACTCCTGGGAGCTCTCCGACGGCCGGACCTACAACCGGATTCCGAAATCCCCCACCGACCGCAGCTCGAGCCTCGGCTTCCGCTGCGCGAAGTCGCAGCAATAGGCCTACTGAAAGTAGAGGAGATCGAACGTCATGACCAAGAGAGCCGCAGTGGTTTTTTCCTTTACTGGAGCTTGTGCTTTTCTTTTTCTTTCCGGTGCCGCCATCGCCGCCGATGACGATTCGTTGCAGAAGGTGATCGACGCCGGCGTGCTCCGCGTCGCCGCGGAGCCCGGCACGCCGCCGATGCTCTTCAAGGAGGGCAACCGCTACGACGGCTTCGACTACGCGATCGCCAAAGCGGTCGCCAAGCGGATCGGCGTGGACGACGTAGTCATCGTCGCCGGCAAGTATTCGGAGCTGCCGGCCCGCCTCATCGCCGGCAAGGCCGACGTCATCATCTCGGGCTACACCGCCGACGACTCGATCACCGGCGTCGACTGGTCCGATGCCTATCTCGACTACGGCCTCTGCCTGGTGGTCAAGAAAGGCCGCGGCATCCGGTCGACCGGCGATCTGCGCGGCAAGGTGATCGGCATCTTCAATGATCCGGCGGCCGAGGACGAGGTCAAGGGAATGAGTCTCGGGCAGTCGCGAATCGAGAAGTACGAAGACGGCTACTTCGACCTCCTCGACCAGGGCAAGATCGACGGCTTCATCTACGACTTCCCCTACGCCCAGGAGGAGATCAAGGACTTCGACGGCCGGCTGGAGATCGTCGAGTTCAACCTCTCGAAGTCGACTTACAACGTCGGGGTGCGCCGCGGTGCGGCGACGCTGCTGAAGATGGTCAACTCGGCCGTCCGCAGCCTCAAGGCTTCGGACGAGTATCGCCAGATCGTGCGCAAGTACCTCGGCGGCACCGGCCCGGCGCCGGTGACCAAGGTCGCCGCCGGCCAGAGCGTCTACAAGGTGCGTCCCGGCGACACGCTCTCCGGTATCGCCCGCGACCAGCTGGGGAACATGCGGCGCTGGCCCGAGATCTGGGAGGCCAACCGCAACCGCATCGCCGACCCCAACCTGATCGACATCGGCTGGGAGCTCGTGCTCCCGGCGAGGTAGTCCGCGCACCCGGCAATCCGGGATTCCCGTAGACTTCGGGGAATGGCGACTGACACGACCGACCCCGGGGGCCGGCCCCCGCGCGGAAAGCGCTCGCGCGGAACGCATCTGCGGCGCCTGCCTCCGGATCCGGCCCGCAACTCGGTCGCGGTCGGCGAAGAGATCTTTCAGTGGGAGCTCCGCCACGTCTGGGGGGTGACCGCGGAAGGCGAGAATCGCGGGCCCTCCTACTCCGTCTGGCTGCTGCGCCATCAGACCCGCGAGCTCATCCTCGATCTGCCTTACGCCCTCTTCGGACAGAAGACGCCGGAGCCCGAGAGGCTCGAGGAGGCCCTCCAGAAATCGATCGCCTACGCCATCTCGTGCGGCTGGAACGCCGGCTCCCGCGGCCGCCGGTTCCGCCTCGACGTACCCGAGGGCGAAGCCTGACGCGAGCGCGCAACATTCTTTTCCTCCTACGTCGAACGGCACGTACAGGGTTGTTGTACAATTGGAGCATGGCCAGAGAGACCAGCTATTCCGCCGCCCGCGCCCGGCTGGCGTCGCTTTGCGATGAGGTGGCAGAGGGCGCGGAGCCGATCTACATCACCCGGCGCGGAGCGCCGACCGTCGCTCTCATCGCCGCCTCCGAGCTGCGGGGGCTCGAAGAGACTGCGCACCTCTTGCGCTCCCCCGCCAACGCCAAGCGGCTTCTCGCGGCGGTCGCTCGCGCCCGCAAGGGCGCAGGCAACCGGTTGACCCCGCCGCAGCTCAGGAAGCGCGCCGGAATTGAGTCGGCAAAGTAGCACCGGCGCGGAGCGCGAAGCGCTCTTCGACCGGGACTTCCTGGCCGACCTCGCCTGGTGGGTCGAGACCGACCGGGCCACGGCCCTGCGGCTGCTGCGCCTGGTCGAAGCGGTGCTGCGCGACCCGTTCGCCGGCATCGGCCAGCCTGAACCGCTGAAGTACCAACTCGCCGGCGCCTGGTCCCGCCGCTTGACCCAGGAACACCGTCTCGTCTACCTCGTCACCCCGGTGCGCATCCACTTCCTGCAGGCCAGGTACCACTACTGAGCCGAACGACTTCGGCGCTCTCAGCGCTCCGTTGGGCCGACGATCGGCACCGCTTCGCAGGTGTGAAACGCCCCCGAGTCGAGGACCGGCGGGAAGGGCTCGCCGAGGTCGGTCTCGCGCTCCCAGACCTCGCCGGTCCAGGTGTCGACGACGGTGAGCGTCACCTCGACATCGGTCAACCCCGACGCATAGACCCAGAAGTCCTGAAAGTCGGGATGCCCGCAGGCGTCGACGACTTTGAGGATGAGCTCGACATTCGCCGCGGTGAAGAACCAGAACGTCCCGCTCTCCGGCGTGAGCGCCACCGCCTGCCCGACGCCGTCGCGGCCGAGGTGGTCGTGGAAGGTCGCCGTAGCGCTGAATCGTCCGCCGGTCAGACAGAGCGTCGTCGCGTTCGGCTCGCAATCCGTCGGGAAGGCGCCGAATTCGGCGTTGACACCGGCGAGCTGAGGGATCCCCGGATTCCACGGCCTCGTCCAGGCGACCATCCACGAGCCGGTCTCGGTCATCGACACGAGGGGAGCGGTCATCCCAGCGAAAGCGGCGACAGTGACGATCTCGGACAGCGCCGCTCCGGTAGTGGAACGCCCCTGCCGAACGACGGTCGTCGGGTAGGGCGAACCGGGCGGCGACTCGACCCAGGCGATCATCGCCCTCCCCTGTCGATCGACGGCGACCGACGCGCTGAGCGTCCACTCGGTTCCAACCTGGTGAACGAGATCGACGGGAGGCGACACCGGGGCGCCAGGAGAATACGTCAGGCCGCGGGTGTCGCCCGGAGCCCCGTAGTCGACTTGCGACCAGGAAACGAAATAGGTCCCCACATCCAGAGCGCTGATGGTGGTTCCATTGATCGAGAGCGAGGAGCCGCTCGCGTGCGCGAGAGCGACCACGGGTCCGGTCGGCACGCCGACCCCGTCTAGGCTCCGGGCGACCCACCGGAATTCGTCGGCCACGGGCTCCTCGCGCCAGACCACGACGGGCTGCGCACCATCGCTGGCGACGGCGAGGGAGTAGACGCTCTGCCTGACCGAACCCAGGGAGATCGGGGGCGTGGCCGCTCCGTCTGCCAGCGCCAGATGCGTCGAGAGCGACTCGGGACGCACCGTGGCGCTCTGGTGGTACTCCTCCCAGACGACGATCCAACCGCCTCCCGGCGCAGCGACGGCGTCCACGGAGGCGATGAAGTCGTTCGACTCCGAGATTTCGGCGAGCAACCGGCTGGGCCAGAGCTCCGCGCCGCTGGCGGAGAGAGCGACAGCGCGAAGCTCGTAGCGCCGGGTTTCGCCCTCGCCCTGGGGCCAGAGGACGACGACCAGCTCGTTGCCGAGCGCGTCCACGCTCACCTTCGCGCCCGGGATCCCCGGGATCCCAACGGTTTGCGCGACCAGGATGGCCGGCGCCAGAGGCACCCCGACGGCGTTGAACCGACGTATCCAGACCTGGATCGCGCCGTTCGCGTCCACACCCTCGCTCCACGCCAACGTGAAGCGCCCATCCGGTCGCTGCTCGATCGACCAGCTCCAGAGGACCTCTTCGGTCGACAGGAGCGAGACAGCCGAAGTCCATCCGGCTCCTGGAGCGAAAAACGCAAGCAGCGGTGCGAGGACGAGAAGGCTCCGAACAGCGGCGCGAAGGTTGGCGATGGACATCGAATCTCTCCTATTGGATTTGCAGCTTCTCGTCACAATTCGCGGTCAATGCCCGATATCCGGCTGTACAGTCGGGCCGACGATCGGCGCCGCATCGCAGGTGTGAAAGGCCTGCGAGTCGAGGACCGGCGGAAACGGCTCGCCGAGGACGGTCTCGCGTTCCCAGGTCTCGCCGGTCCAGGTGTCGACGACGGTGAGCGTCACCGCGACGTCGGTCAGGCCCGAAGCGTAGACCCAGAAGTCGCGGAAGTCGGGATGCCCGCAGGCGTCAACGACCTTGAGGATGAGCTCGACATTCGCCGCGGTGAAGAACCAGAACGTCCCGCTTTCCGGCGTGAGCGCCACCGCCTGCCCGACGCCGTCGCGGCCGAGGTGGTCGTGGAAGGTCGCGGTGGCGCGAAAGCGATTGCCCGTGAGGCACAGCGCGTCGCCGGACGAGATGCAGCCGTCCTGAAAGGACCCCAGCTCGACCATGGCGAAACGTCCCGAGCCGGGGACAGACAGGCTCTGCCAGCCGATGACCCAGCGCCCTCCGGGCGCCACCGAGGTGACGATGGAATCTCCCCCGCCGAGGACTTCAGAGATCGGGCTGAGGGGCAGACCTTCGGGAGAGAACGCCTGCCACTGCCCGACAAAGCCCACCGTCGGGACGAGCCGAGTCCAGCTCAGCAATGCCCGACCCTTGGCGTCGCTCGCATAGCCGAACGGCGAACCGAATCGGACCTGAGGCGTCCCTGCGACGAGCGGATGAAAGTCGATGCTCGATGCGTCGGAGCGAAAGCTCCCGCCGCGAATCTCGGACCTGTGGTCGGGGCTGCCAAATCCAAGACTCAGCAGCCCCGCGAGCGCGAAACGATCGCCAGAGAAGCCGTCGAGCGCCAGGCCCGAAATGCTGTCCTGCGGGCTTTGGAGCGTTCCGAGATCGAGCTGAGGCCCGGATGGCTGGCCGGCTGCGTCGAGGGCGCGACCCACCAGTGCATCCGGAAGCGGTCCGACAGGTCCGGAGCCGGGGATGGACCAGACAGCGAAGGCAGAGGTATCGGAGACACCCAGTGCGACCCAGTAGATCGATACCGGTGCGGACTCGCCGATCAGTTGCGCCTCGCCTTCCGGGCCTGAGGCGGCGGATACCCTTTGCGAATAGATCCTGCTGGAAATCGGCCAGGCGATGAGCCAGCCGGTCGATGAACGAGGCTGGACAGCGAAATCGAGGATCTGACTGAACCCGCTGCTCGTAGCGATCCATGTCAGAGGAAAGAGCTGGACGCCATCGGGCGCGAAGGCCGTCGCCCACAAGCTTTCCGACGTTCCGTAAATGAACCCTTCAGTCGTTCGCAGAATCACCAGGTCGTTTCCGTCATACCCTCTGGAGACCTCGAATTCGACGATCGAGTGCCATTCATCCAGACCACTCTCGGCGTCGACGGGTGGCGTCAGAGGCGTACCATCCGGCGCGAATCTCTGATACACGACGTGTCTGCCAGGAGGCAGCCCCCCGAGCCAGAGTGCAGAGATGTGCCCCTCGTCGCCGATCGCCAACTTGAAGTCCCCGGCCTGTTCGTCGAGCGGAAAGAGCGCAATGGGCTCGGCGCCGAGCCCCGGCTGCGACAGTCCGGCGAGCATGCACAGCAGCGAGAGAGTGCGTGCCGGTGAAAGCAGCCAAGAACTCATAGGGGCATCTCCGATCGGCTTCCGCGAGGCCTCACTGACGGCGCTCAGTCGGGGAAACGCGAGGCCTCCCTTTAGTGTACGTCTTTAGGGCTGCATGCGTCGGCGAGAGCGGCCGCTCTCGCCACATCGCAGCACCGTTTCGGGCGCGCGGCGCGCGTTTGGGCTATACTGTCCGAGTGAAGAAGTTTGCTTACATCCACCAGTTGACCGAGAGTTCCCGCCCATGAAGGTATATATCTGGATTCTCGAGCTCGCCGCACTCGGCGTGCTCATCTTCTTGGTCCGCTGGGCGCTGCACAAGGTGAAGGAGCGCAAGGCGCACGCAGCCCATACCGTGCGCAAGCAGGATTCGGCGGCCTCCCGGGCCGAGCGCGACCGCAAGGACATCGAAGCGCTGACGCGAGGAATCACCGAGCCCGCGCCCCCCCCGGGCGCCGACAAGCCGAGCT